>NZ_JAIUHQ010000029.1:0-39949 GCF_020165215.1 Mesorhizobium sp. CA15 | reverse complement strand
GAGACGGAAAGGGGGCAGCGCCAACGTATGTGATCGAGGCGCCAAAAGATATTCAGCTCCGCGCCATTCCCCCTCTCCGTCTCGGCTTCGCCGAGCCACCTCTCCCCCGCCTCCGCGGGGGCGAGGAACGGCGTCAGGGCATCGACGCTTGCTACGATTTGAACTATTCTCCGCGCCAACCGCCCCAGAAAACACTTCGTCAGGAATTCGGCAGTACAATCAGGGGTCGGTGTAGGATTTCCACGGCGCTGATCGTCCTACGGACGAAGCGCTGCAAAGAGCATGGTCCTAAAATGGCCGGAACCGGTTTTGGACAAGACCATGCTCCAACATAGTGTCAGTGCATGGCCGCGTAGGAGTTCATCATGGCGCCCAGGGCAAGTTGGAAAGGTTACCTCAAGCTCAGCCTCGTCAGCTGTCCGGTCCGGCTTTACCCGGCCACCAGCGCGAGCGAGCGCATCTCGTTCAACCAGCTGCATAAGAAGACGCACAACCGCATCAATATGAAGCCGGTCGATCCCGAGCTCGGCCTTGTCGAGCGCTCGGACCTGGTGCGCGGCTACGAATATGAGGACAAGCAGTACATCATCATCGATGATGCCGACCTCGATGCGGTCCGGATCGAATCCAACCACACGATGAACATCGAGGCCTTCGTCGACGAGGACGAGGTCGACGTCATCTACCAGGACGCGCCCTATTATCTCGCGCCCGACGGCGCCATGGCGGAGGAAACCTTCGCGGTGCTGCGCGAGGCGATGCGCAAGTCCGGCAAGCTGGCGATCGCCCGCCTGGTGCTCTCCAGCCGCGAGCGCGTGGTGACGATCGGCCCGCGCGAGAACGGCATGTTCGTCTGCACCTTGAGAAACCCCAACGAAGTGCGCGGCACGGCTGAATATTTCGGCAACATTCCGGCCGGCAAGCCGGATCCGGAAATGCTCGAGCTGGCCCAGGCGTTGATAAAGCAGAAGGAAACCCACTTCGATCCGAAGAACTACGAGGATCGCTACGAGGTGGCGCTGATGGCGATGATCCGCGAGAAGCTGAAGGGCCACAAGCCGATCATCGCGGCTGCGCCCGAGCGCGGCAACGTCATCAACCTGATGGATGCGCTGAAGGCGAGCCTGTCGCAGCAGGCGAAACCCCCGGCCAAGTCGAAGAGCAAGGCCGAGGAAGCGCCGGCGAAGCCGTCCAAGAAAGCGGCCGCGGGGGGTGCGCCTGAGAACCCGCTGAAGGCGAACCTGTTGAAGGCCGTCGGCAAGAGCAAGAAGTGACGGGAAATGCAGGGCCAGTGATCGTTCCCGGCGCTGTCTTCGGCGTCGTCGGCGCGCTGGCCGCCTTTCCGCTGCGCCTCGCCGCCCGCGAGGTCGAGCGCCGCCATGCGGAGTTGCGGCGTGGCGTCACCCGCCGGACTACGCATGTCCTGTTCGGCCGCACGCTTCTCGCCAAGGCGGCGAAATCCGGCGATGCCGAGATAGAGCGCCGTGTGAAGATCGAGCGCGAAGCAGGCCGCGCGCTGATCAGCGAGAGCGGTTTCCTGCGCCTGCTTGGGCTGATGAAGGCGCCCGACGCCTCGTCGCTCTCCAGGCAGTCGCTGATCGACCAGTCGCGACTCGCCGGCGACGAACTCGACCTTCTGTCGCTGTTCGATGCCTTCGAGCATGACGGCGAACCCTATTCCTTCCGAGACCTGATCCTCGCGCGCAAATATGCCGGGCTGATCGCCAGCGGCGCCACTTGGGGCGCGATCGCGCGCTCGGTGCATCGCTCGGGCCCGGTCGCCTCGCTCACCGCCAAGTCGCTCAATCTCGGCTCGCAGCATGGCCGCCCGGATGCGATCTATCTCGACGAAGGCAGGAGCGAGCTCGACGGCCAGCTTTTGTTCGACCTCGGTTCACCCGAGGATGACAGGCTGGAGGAATTATTCGCCGAGGCCGAGATGGCAGAAGAGGAGGGGCGCCACGACGATGCGGCCGCGCTCTACCAGCGTTGCCTGGCGATCGATCCCAAGGATGCGATTGCCGCCTTCAACCGCGCCAATTGCCTGCGCGGCGCCGGCCGGGTTACCGAAGCCGCGCATGATTATGCCCGCGCGATAAAGCTCGACCCCGGTTTCGTCGAGGCCTGGTTCAACCTCGCCGGCCTGATGAGCGACGAGGGCAGGGTGGCATCGGCAAGGCGCCATCTGCAAAAGGCGATCGCGCTCGACAGGGCCTATGCCGACCCGGTGTTCAACCTGGCTCGGCTGGAATTCGATGCGGGTAATCTGATGGAGGCCCGCCGGTTGTGGGTCCGCTATCTGGAATTGGATGCCGAGTCCGAATGGGCGCGGACTGCGCAGAAGGGAATCCAGTTCGTGGACCTGCACATGGCGCGCACGGCGGGGTGAGCGCCTTTTCCTTCTCCCCTTGTGGGAGAAGGTGGATCGGCGCGCCAGCGCCGAGACGGATGAGGGGTGCTGGAAGGAATGAGACGTTGGTGACCTTGTCGCAAGTAGGAGTATTGAAGGGCGTATCCGCCAAGCTGGAGCACCCCTCATCCGTCCGAGCTTCGCTCGGCCACCTTCTCCCACAAGGGGAGAAGGAGAGATTGGCGCTCCCATGACCCATTTTCTCTTCGACGGCTTCGACACCGCCCCTGTCACCATCCTGCTCGCGCACGGCGCTGGCGCACCTATGGATTCCGCCTCGATGGCCGCCACCGCCAAGGCGCTCGCGGCCGCCGGCTTTCAGGTCGCACGCTTCGAGTTCCACTATATGGCCGCCCGCCGCTACGGCCATCGCAAGCCGCCGCCGCGCGCCGAAACGGTGAACCCGGAATATGTGAAGGCGATCGCCGATCTGCGCGCCAAGGGCGTGACCGGAAAGCTGATCATAGGTGGCAAGTCGATGGGCGGCCGCGTCGCCTCCATGGTCGCCGACGAGATGTTCGCCAAGGGCGAGATCGCCGGGCTCGTGTGCCTCGGCTATCCTTTCCATCCGCCGGGCAAGCCGGAGCAATTGCGGACGAAACATCTGATCAAACTGAAGACGCCGACGCTGATCTTCCAGGGCATGCGCGACGAGTTCGGCACCAAGGAGGAAGTCGCGACCTACGGCCTTTCTCCTGCCATCGAGGTGATCTGGCTGGAGGACGGCGACCATGATTTGAAACCGCGCAAGGCGATCTCGGGTTTTACGGCGGGCGACCATCTGAAGACCGTGGCGGAGACGATCAAAATCCGGATGACGGACTGACTACGCCGCCAAGTCTGGCGAGATTCAGGTCAGGCCGAGTCGAAAATGGTGGTTTCCGAGAACCGGAGCGGAGCGTACTTTTCGTACGTGAGCACCGGAAGCGCAGGAAGCGGCGTTTGCAGGCCGGTATCACCTGAATATCGACAGACTAGATGAAACTCGCCACCTTCAACATCAACAACATCAACACCCGGCTGGACAACCTGCTGGCTTGGCTCGCCAAGGCAAAGCCCGACGTCGTGTGCCTGCAGGAGCTGAAATCTCGCGACACCCAATTCCCGCTGACCCGGCTCGCCAACGCCGGCTATGGCGCTGTGTGGAAGGGCGAGCCGACCTGGAATGGCGTCGCGATCCTCGCGCGCGGTGCCGAGCCGGTGCTGACGCGCGATGCACTGCCCGGCGCCGATGCCGACCGCCAGGCCCGCTACATCGAGGCGGCGGTCGACGGCGTCGTCATCGCCTGCCTCTATGCGCCGAACGGCAATCCTCGACCGGGGCCGAAATTCGACTACAAGCTCGCCTGGCACGAGCGCTTCGCCGCGCATGCGGGTGAGCTCCTCGACACCGGCCTGCCGGTGGCGCTCGCCGGCGACTTCAACATCGTGCCCGAGCCGCGCGACATCTATGAGACCCGCTCCTATGACGAGAACGCGCTGGTGCAGCCCGAAAGCCGCGCCGCCTTCGCCGCGCTGATCGCGCAGGGCTGGACAGACGCGTTGCGAAAGGTTTTTCCCAAGGAGGAGAGGCTCTACACTTTCTGGGACTATCGCCGGAACCGCTGGCCGCGCGACGCCGGCCTGAGGCTCGACCACATTCTGTTGTCGAAGAAGCTCGCTCGAAAACTGAAAGGGGCGGGCGTCGACCGCGAAGTACGGGGAGGGGACAATCCAAGCGACCACGCGCCGGTCTGGGTGGAGTTGGCAACCTGACCTTCTCTGCAAACTTAGATGGGGGACAATTTCATGCACGCGGTCTTGAACGGCGATCTCCAGCCATCGCCTCTCTGCCATGACTGACACCGCCCTCGTCGCGCTTATCTCGGCCCTCGTCCTTGCCGGCGCCATCGCTCTCATTGCGATCGCGCTGCGCCGGCGCCGCAAGCGCCGCAGGGCGCGCGGCAATCCCGATCCGGCGGGCGACTACGCGCCGCGCGCCCACTGGGCGCCGACATCCGGCAAGCTCAACTTCTCGTCCTTCGTCTACATGGATGTCGACGGCGACGGCGCCTATGGTCAAGCCGACCGGCCGATGGCGGGCATCGTGGTGCGGCTCTATGACGAGCGCGGCGATTTCCTTGCCTCGGCGCGCAGCAACGCCGCCGGTTTCGCCAATTTCCCGATGTCGTCGAAGCGCCGCAGCGCGGCGATCCAACGGCCCGGCAGCTACCGCTTTTCCGTCTCGGTGCCGCCCGGCTGGCGCGCCAGCAGCGCCAACCAGGACCAGGCGGTGCGTATCGCGGATGCGCCCGGATCCATGGTCGGCCTCGCCGGCGAGGCCTTGCCGAAGCCGGTCGGGCTCGCGCCGGGGCGGACGTTGAACGGCAGGACGCCGGCCGCGACGGGCGTCACGCTGTCGGTCATGGCCAAGGGTCAGTTGCTTGAGAGCCGGGCGCTGCCCGCGGACGCGGCCTTCCGCTTCCCGCTCGGCGTCGAGGCCGATGAAATCGTCATTGCCGGTTCGGGGCTCGACCGAAGGCTCAAGCTGTCGGCTTACCCGGTCGATCTCGGCCTGTTGGCGCGCGGCGCGCTCGCGCCCGACGCTGCACTCAACGCCATCGGCTTCGACGACATAACCCCGCGCGGCCTGTGCAAGGTGCCGTCCGGCCATGCCGGGCTCGACTGGCGCAATCTCAACGCCATGGCGCGCGACCACACCGCCAACAGCGAGGGCTATGTCAACGGCAATGTCTCGGGCGCCTACATCGCCTATACCAGCAGCGGCCATCCGGCCGAGTTCGGTCGCGCCACACCCTTCGGCTTCCACTCGGTGATGCTGACCGCGGCCTGGCTGGCCTCGGAAGGCGAGACCGCGCTTGTCGAAAGCTGGTTAGGGGAGGAGCTGATCGCCAGCGATGAGATCGCGCTGTCGGCGCTGGCACCGGTTCAATACGCGCCCATGTTGCAGGCGGTGACGCGTGTGCGCCTGTCGACAAAGCATTACTGGCAGATGGTACTGGACGATCTGGTTCTGGCTCTTTGACTTATGCTGACCAAAAGTGCCGAAATTCTTGCGATATCTCAAGCAAGGCTAACGCGCGCCGCCCCAAGGCCTGCAACGCGTCTTTGGCTCAGAATACGACGGAAGCTGCGCCGTTAGCGGTGATTGCCGAAAGCCTGTCCTTCTTGACCAGTGTCGGCCTCACATAGGTCTTCTTCATCCACGCTCTCCCAAAGATTGCGCCGCTCGATCTCAAACACACGTTCGCCGTCAAGTAAACTCCCGGGCAAGTCCTTCCCCGTTGCGCATTCCTGCTACTGTGCGGAAATTAAATCGTCAGGTTCAAACACCAGCGCTGCCGCCGTTGACCACCGGCGAACCCGCCACCACCGCCGAAAGCTTGCCCTTGCGGACAAGAATCGGCTTCTCGTAAATCTCCTTCATCCCAAATTCCCCCCGTTAGTCAGTGCCGGCAAAAGCACCGATGATTTCATCAAACCGGCGAAGGCAGCGAACCCGCCACAACCGCTGAAAGCTTGCCCTTGCGGATCAAAACCGGCTTCTCGTAAGTCTTCTTCATAAGATTGCTCTCCTAGAAATCCCCGGCGGATAATCTCACATAGGCAATTTCTGTCAATCACCGGCTCCAGCGGGCTGTTCTGCTCCTGGGGATAGGGTTCTACTGATAGAGCCGCCGCCCAATAGTGGGCGACCGCGCCGGCCGGAACCGGATGCGAAGGATATCGCCCGGCGAAGCTGTGTGACGTCTTGCACTTAGCCTTGGCCGCAAGCTCGGCTAAGATGCCGGGGCCGGCCCGCTGCCGCCGGTTGCAGCGCGGCGGGGCGATGGGGGGAGACCGATGAAGAGATCGACCGAAAGGCTGCTGGCGCTGGCAATGCTGATCGTCGGCATTGCCTGTTTCGTCAAGCTCTATGCGGCGCTGGGCGGCAGGCCGCCGGCGACGGCGCGCCTGGAAGTCTTCGGCGCGGCCGGCGTGCTGTCGGTCCTTGCCGGGCTGCTTTTCCTCGCCGGGCTGCTGCCGGCCGCCGCCAGGCATGATCCGGCCGCTCCTTTGTTCGGCCGCGACGCCGGGATCGCGCCGGCCGGCTATCCGCGGCTGCGCCGCGCAGCGCTCGCTTTGCCGCTGTTGGCCCTGATCGTCATCGTCGCCGACCAGTTCGATCCGTGGCGGACTCAGGAACCGGGCGGCGAAGAGGCTGAGGAAGTCGCCACCGCGCCGGCAGATCCGGCGCCTCGACCGCTCGAGCCGGAGGCGAGCACAAAGCCAAACACGCCTGGGGCGAGCATCGAGCCAGCCTTGCCCGCACCCGCACAGCAAGAGGCTGCAAAGCCCCCGTTGCCCGAGCCGGTTGCGGCTCCCGTTCAGCCGGCGCCGACAGCCGCTCCACCGGCCGAGTCCGCGCCGCCGCGGCCTGCCCAGCCGGCAGAGCCGGTCCAGCCAACCCAGCAGACGGCGCTCGCTCCCGCAACGCCGCCGCAGACGGTGGCGCCGCCTCCACCGGCGCCTCCGGCCCAGCCGACCGCGCTGGAAGGCCACCGCGACGCCGTCGTCTGGCTGGCGGTGTCGGCCGACGGCCACCAGATCATGAGCGCCAGCACCGACCGCATGATCAAGCTCTGGGATATCGAGGGCAAGCGGCTGATCCGCGACCTTGGTGAGCACAAGGACATGGCGCGCAGCGCGCTTTTCATGCCCAATGGCAAGACCGTGCTCACTGCTGGCGACGACGGCGAAATCGTGCTGCGCCAGCTATCCGACGGCACGGTGCTGCACGTCTTCTCCTCGGGGGCGAACGGCGGCGTCAGGCAACTGAAGATAAGCCTGGACGGCAAGCTCGCCGTTAGCGGTCACGACACCGGTTCCGTCGTCGTTTGGGACCTGGGGAAGGGAGCGGTCTTGCATGTGCTGCCGGGCCACGACTGGTCGGTGAGTTCCGTCGCCATCTCGCCCGACGGCACCAGGGCGCTCACCGGCAGCATCGACGGTGAGCTGAAACTCTGGGACATCGTTTCGGGCAAGCAGTTGCGCAGCTGGCTTGGCCACGAGCGAGGCGCCTATGGCGCGGTCTTCCTGGCCGATGGCCACCACGCGGTGACCGGCAGCGGCGATTACACGATAAAGCTTTGGGACCTCGACACCTTCAAGGAGGTCCGCCGCTTCGAGGGGCATTCCGGCACGGTCTATGCGCTGGCCTTGTCGGCCGACGGCAAGCGCCTCGGCTCCGTCTCGCTGGATGGCACCGCCAGGATATGGAACATGGACACCGGCGCCGAGATCGCCGAATTCGATCCCGGCACTGGTCCCATGTACTCGGTCGCCTTCGCCGCCGACGGCACGCTATTGACCGGCGGCATCGACCGCACCATCCGCGACTGGCCGGCGGCGGGCGGGGAGGGCACGGTGCTGTTTGCCGGGGCGCCGGAATAGCTTTAGGCACAGGGTATATTTCAGTACAGCCCAGCTTGCGCTATCAATTACTGTTGATTGCAAATGGGGGGTAATCTTGAGCAATTACGAATGGCCACCTAGGTCACAGGCGGCAGTCTTTAGTGCGCGGGCGCCTCGTACCGGCCTGATGCTGTGCCTCTCCTTGGTCGTGCTGGGGGGCTTCGTGCTGTTTGGACCTGCCTTAAACTACTACCAACAGTGGTCCGCGATAAGGAAGGCAGAAGTCGCCAAACTGGCAAAGGACTACGCCGAAGAGTATCGCCAGCTTTCTTTACTGGCAAATATGGGTAATCCCGGCGCCCAGTATGGTCTCGGGGTTCTGTGCTTGGAAGGCCAAGGCGTAGCGCAAAATCGCGAGCAGGCACTTTACTGGTGGCGGAAGGCTGCAGATGGAGGAAGCGCCCAGGCGGCGTACAGCATAGGTCGCGCCTACTATGTCGGCGAAGGCGTGGAGAGAGACGATAAGATTGCCGCGACCTGGGTAAGAAAAGCCGCCGACAAGGAAGAGCCAAACGGCCAGAGTTTGCTCGGCACCCTTTATGCACGCGGCCACGGTGTCGATCAGAATTTTAACAGAGCATTCGAATGGTGGATGAAGGCCGCTGCGCGCGGCCAAGTCGATGCACAAACCGCCGTCGGCAATGCTTTCGCGCTGGGCAGCGGGGTCGGAAAGGATGATGCCCAAGCTGTTGTCTGGTACCGTAAAGCAGCCGAGCAAGGTAATATCCCGGCGCAGTCAGCGCTGGCCTATGCCTATTCGACGGGCAAGGGTGTGGTCAGGAACGACGCGGAAGCCGCATCTTGGTGGCCAAGAGCAGCGAACCAGGGAGATGCCTATGCGCAGTCTAGCCTGGGCATTGCGTATTTGACAGGCGCGGGCCTCCCCCAGAGTGACGAGAATGCCGTTTCATGGTGGCTCAAGGCGGCGAAGCAGGGAGAAGCTTCGGCCGAATTGAATCTGGGCGCGGCCTATGCCACCGGCAGAGGCATAGCGAAGGACGAGAAGTCCGGCGAATTCTGGTTGCTGCAGGCGGCCAGCACTGGAAATGTCAGTGCCGAACTCAACCTCGGCAAACTCTACTACAGCGGGATAGACGGCAAGCCCAACTACCCGGAAGCCGGCAAGTGGTTCGTTAAGGCGGCGGAGCATGGTAGCGACGAAGCCAAGGCTTTTCTCCAGCTCATGAAGCAAAACGGCCAGTTCGCCAGCAAGACGCTGTAAGTACATCGCGGAAGATTCGCGAAAGCGACATCCAATCTCCCCCTTGCGGGGCAGATGCCCGGCAGGGCAGAGGGGGTGTGACGGAACGCAGCTTCTGTAAGGGAATTCGCTCGCCATCATGCTCCACCTCGTCGAAGCCTCGATCGCCGACCTGCGCCGCGTACTGGAAGACGGCACCGTCACCAGCGTCGAGCTGGTCGCTGCGTATCTGCGGCGCATCGCCCATTACGATCGCCACGGCATCGCGCTCAATGCCGTGCCGGTCCTCAACCCGAAGATGTTCGAAGAGGCGGAAGCGTCCGACCGGCGCCGCCGCGAGGGCAAGACGCTCGGATCGCTCGATGGCATCCCCTACACCGCCAAGGACAGCTACAAGGCGAAGGGCTTGACAGTTGCAGCCGGCTCGCCGGCCTTCGAGCATCTCGTCGCTACGGAAGACGCCTTCACCATCGCCCAGCTGCGCGCCGCGGGCGCGGTGCTGATCGGCCTCACTAACATGCCGCCGATGGCCAATGGCGGCATGCAGCGCGGCGTCTATGGCCGCGCCGAAAGCCCGTATAACAAGGATTTCCTCACCGCCGCCTTCGCCTCCGGCTCGTCGAACGGCTCGGGCACGGCGACGGCCGCCAGCTTCGCGGCTTTCGGGCTGGGCGAAGAAACGTGGTCGTCCGGCCGGGCGCCTGCTTCCAACAACGCGCTCGTCGCCTACACGCCCTCGCGCGGCGTGATCTCGGTGCGCGGCAATTGGCCTTTGGTGCCGACCATGGATGTGGTCGTGCCGCATACGCGCAGCATCCCCGACATGCTGGAGCTGCTCGATGTGATCGTCGCCGACGACAACGAGACGCGCGGCGATTTCTGGCGCGTGCAGCCTTGGGTGGAGATCCCGAAAGCCTCGGCGCTGCGGCCGGCGAGCTACACCGCGCTTGCCCTGAAAGGCGCCCTCAAGGGCAAGCGTCTCGGCGTGCCCAAAATGTATATCGGCAAGGATGATGGCGCGGACCGCCCGATCGAAACGCGTGCCTCGGTGCTGGAGCTCTGGCGGCAGGCGGCACGCGATTTGGAAGCGCTCGGCGCCGAGGTGGTCGAGGTCGATTTCCCTGTCGTCTCCAACTACGAACGCGACCGTCCGGGCGCGCTGTCGATGGTCGACCGCGGCTTGGTGCCGCCGGAATTCGCCGAACGCGAGATCTGGGACCTGTCCATCTGGTCCTGGGACGATTTCCTGCGCGCCAATGCCGATCCGGCGATCCCCGATCTCGCCTCGGTCGACGGCGCAAAGATCTTCCCGCAGCCACCGGGCACGTTGCGCGACCGCTACGGCGAGGCCGATTTCGATCTGGCGCAGTATGTCGAGCGGGCGAAGCGGGGCGTGGCGCCGCTCGCGGACATTCCCACCATCGAGGCGGGCCTGAAAGGCCTAGAAGCAACGCGCCGCGCCGACTTCGAAGACTGGCTCGATGCCAACCGCCTCGACGCCGTGGTGCTGCCGGCGGTCGCCGATGTCGGTCCGGCCGATGCCGACATCGACGAAGCTTCCGCCCGGCTTGCCTGGCGAAACGGCACCTGGGTCGCCAACGGCAATCTGGTCTGGCGGCATCTCGGCATCCCGACGGTGACGGTGCCGATGGGCACCATGGCCGATATCGGCATGCCCGTCGGCCTCACCTTCGCTGGCAAGGCTTATGACGACGTGGCATTGCTGATGATCGCCGGTGATTACGAGCGCTCCACAAGGCGCCGCACCGCACCGCCGCGCACCCCGCCGCTGGCCGATGATGTGTTCGAGGCCAGGGGCGCGGCAAGTCGTGTTGGCGATGCCCCGCTCACGCTGGCGCTCACGGCTGAGACGACCCGCGCCGGCGACACCGATGAGATCGCGATCGCGCTGGAGGCCAGCGACGCGGCGGTGGTGAAAGTCCACGTCAACGGCGAGCCGGTTTCCATGCAAGGCAGCGCTAACCGATTCACCGGTCGCGTGATCGTACCGGCCACGACCCATCAAGGCTTCCACAGCGTCTGGCGCGGCGCCTATGGTTCCATCGTCACGGCCATTGTGAGGTCGCCGGATGGGCGCGTCAGCGGGGCGTATAGGCTGACGGGTGGGATTGGATAGCTTCCTCCCCCACAAGCGGAGAGGAGAAGATCGAGCTACTCGGTCCAATCCACCACCAGCGCCACCACCCCGAACAGCGCTCCAACCGCGCACACCGCGTTCCAGCCGCCCCAGGTCCAGGCGATGCCGGCAAGCAGCGAGCCGATCGCGCCGCCGATGAAGAAGATGCCGACGAACAGCCCGTTGATGCGGCCCCGCGCCTTGGGCTGCAGGAGATTAACCGCACGGCGGCCCAGCGTCTGGTCGCCGGTGAGGCCGAAATCGAGCAGCACGGCGCTGACACCCATCAGGATGAGCGGCAGCCATGCCCCGGCTTTGGCCGCCCCGGCCCATGCGGCGAGGCCGAGCGCCGCAATCAGCACGAGATGGCAGAGGATCGTGGCGGTGCGCGTAAAGCCGCGGTCGCCGGCGCGGCCGAAGATCGGCGTCACAGCCGCGCCGCCGGCGCCGACAAGTGCGAACAGCGCAATGCCTTTCTGGCCAAGGTCGAAAGGGGGGGCGGACAGGCGTAGCGCCACCGCCGTCCAGAACACGCTGAAAGCCGCCATCACCAGGCTCGCGGTGAAGGCACGACGCCGCAGCACCGGCTCTTGGGCTAGAAGCCCGACCAGCGAGGCGATGAGCCCCGCATAGCTCGTATGCGCCAGTGGCTTGCGCCTTGGCAAAGCGAGGCCGAGCAGGATGGCGAGCAGCGCCAGTGCCGCGGCGCTGATGCCGTAGAAGGCGCGCCAGCCGAAGGCGTCGGCGACGAGGCTGGCGATCGGACGCGAGAGCAGGATGCCGATCATCAGCCCGCTCATCACGTCACCGATAACGCGCCCGTCCTGTCCCGGAGGCGCCATCGAGGCCGCGACCGGCACCAGCACCTGGATGCAGGAACAGGCCGCCCCAAGCACGAACAGCACGGCAAGCAGCGAGGCGGCCGACGGCGCGAATGACGCGACCGCCGCCGCCAGCGCGGCCGCGCACAGCATGCGCAGCGCCAGCACGCGGTTCTCGACGAGATCGGACAACGGCACCAGGAAGAACAGCCCGGCGGCATAGCCAAGCAGGGTTGCCATCGACACCAGGCCGCTTTCCGATGCCGCCGCGCCCAGCGACGGGCCGATCAGCCCGACCAGCGTCTGGGGCGCGAACAGATTGGTGACGATGATGCCGACCGAAGCGGCGAACAGCAGCGTCTGGGATCGGGTGATCGTGCCGCCGCCGGCATGCGGCGACGGAACGGCGAACTCGGCCGTCGCGATCCGGGCGTTATCTGTTCCGTTCATGGGTAGCCTCGCTGTCTGCATATTTCGCGAGGACTTTATTCGCGCTGATCATAATGCTACAACTGAAATGATTTGATAATGATTATGCGAGATACGCATGAACATCCATGACCTTGAAGCCTTCGTCGCCGTCGTCGAAACCGGCTCCATCGTCGGCGCCTCTGCCAGGCTCAATCTCACCCAGCCCGGCGTGACGCGCCGGGTGCAGAATCTCGAGGAGCGGCTGGCGACGCCTTTGCTCGACCGCCAGTCGAAGCCGCTCAAACCCACCGCATCGGGTCGCGAGGCCTATGAGCATGGCCGTCGGCTGCTGCGCTCGCTGGAGGATCTGAAGGCGGGCGTCTCGCCCGCCGGCGAGGTGGGGGGCGAGTTCCGTCTCGGCATCATGCCTTACCTCTCGACCAGCGCGCTGTCGGAGCCGCTCGACGGTCTTCGCGCGGCGTTCCCGCAACTGACACTGAAGATCACCTCCAGCCTGTCGCCGCGCCTGGTGGAGCAGGTGCTGCACAGCGAGATCGACGCGGTCGCCGTCTGTCTGGCCGAGGGCGTCGCGCCGCCGCCGGAGCTCGTCGGCGACGATCTTGGCGTGCAGGCGGTGCTGCTGGTGGCCGCGCCAAACCTCGGCGTGCCGAAGCCGGCCGAGCTCAACGATCTTGCGCGCTACCCCTGGGTGCTCAACGAAACCGGCTGCGGCTTCCGCGCCTTCATCCGCCATCGCTTCGAGGCGGCGCGGCTGCCGTTCCATGTCGGCGTGGAGGCGCAGGGCGCGGATCTGAGGATGTCGCTGGTGGCGCGCGGCCACGGCATCGGCGTCGTCACGCCGGGCGCGCTGTCCGGCAGCCAATGGCGCGACGCGGTCGAGGTGGTCGACTGCCCAGGCTTCAAGCCGCAGGTGCGCTGTTGGCTGCTCCACCGCCCGCCGGCCGGCAGGCTGGCGCGTCCGATCGCGGTGTTCCGCGACGCGCTGGCGGAGGCGCTGAAGGGGCCGATGCCGCTGATGTCGTAGAAGCCAGGTGCCTTATCTTCCCCCTGACAGTGGAAAAAGCGATTTCAACATCTTGGCAAAGCGAAGTGTTAGAGACTGCCAGAGGGAGTGGGTTGCACCGTCCGTCGAGTTCGCTATCTCCGGGTCTTGTGATCGGGGCAGGGAAGCGAGCCACGAATCCCAAAACTTCTGCTGCATCGAGACGAACACGGGCATCACGTCATAGCCATCGTCAAATATATTGACTAAGTCGCTCCTCTTGGGACGCTCGCCCGTTTTCACTTTGCAGACCACCAATCCTCGACTCATCTCTGTCACGGTGCCTTCAGGGAAAACATTGGCGCTCGCGCCATAACAAAAGGGTAGTAGTCCTTCCACTTCGAGCCGATTGCGGATTTGGCATAGGGCTTCGAAATAGTCGTCTTCTTCAGCAGCGATGACTTTATTGCGATAGCTGCAGGTGAGCCTGCATCGGGTCCCCGCATCGTGCGGCGTGAACACCGCCTGCTCGTCACCTCCCGTGCCTCCTCCGATCAGGAATACGGTGTATTGTTCATCCATTGTCATCCCCCGATCTCTCGATCATCTTAGTTGTGATTAATCCTAAATGCAACTCAAAATTGTAGATGGTTTGCGCGAGTTCATGCTTGTTGGCTCCTGCCTCGTCCTTGACCCGCCCCCCACCCACGCTATCTTCGCGCCATGCCAGACACAGCCCCCTCCGCCGCCGCGCCGCTGATCGTCATCGACCTGCAGACCGGCATGTTCGACGGTCGGTTCGATCCGCCGATCCATGACGCCGACACGATCGCCGAGCGTGCCCGTCGGCTGATCGACTGGGCACGGCGTTCCGGCCGCAAGGTGGCGTTTATCCGCCATGACGGACCGGAAGGCGATCCGCTGGCGCCGGGCGCTTCCGGTTGGCCGGTATGGCCGCTGCTCGGTCAGGCCGCCGACGAACCGACCTTCGGCAAGACCGTCGGCAACGCCTTCTCGAATCCCGAACTCGTTGAATGGGTGGCGGGACACGGCGCGAAGGACGTCGTGCTCCTCGGCGCCCAGACTGATTTCTGCGTCGCCGCCACCGTGAAGGGCGCCTTTGCCGAGGGATTTGGCGTCACCGTGGTTTCGGACGCGCATTCGACGCTGGATTCTTTGGAGGAAAACGCGCCCGACATCATTGCCCGCCACAACGAGGCTTTCGCGGGGCAGGGCGTGCGGATGGCGACGACGGCGGAGTTGATCGAAGGCTGAGCGCGCCTTCACCTTCTCCCGTTGTGGGAGAAGGGAGACCCCCAACCTCAGGAGCCCAGCTTGCCAAGTCTTTCTCTTCTCGCCGAAGGAGGCTGCCGCTGCGGCCGCGTGCGCCTGAAAATCTCGGCAAAGCCGCTGCTCACCATGGCCTGCCATTGCACGGGTTGCCAGTCGATGTCGTCCAGCGCCTATTCGCTGAGCGCGGCGATCCCCTCGGAAGGTTTCGAGGTGACGAAGGGCGAACCGGCGGTCGGCGGCCTGCATGGCGCCTCGAAACATTATTTCTGCGGCTACTGCATGACCTGGATGTTCACGCGGCCGGAAGGGATCGACTGGTTCGTCAATCTGCGCCCGACCATGCTCGACGACCATACTTGGTTTGCGCCCTTCATCGAGACCTGGACGTCTGAGAAATTGCCCTGGGTGGCGACGGCGGCCGTGCACAGCTACGCGACGTTGCCTGCCTTCGAGGAATATGAGCCGCTGGTCGCCGAATACGCCGGCGCGCAAGCCTGATCAAAAGAGGGCAGATCGAAAAAATTCGGCGACCTGGGTAAGGTCGCCGTTGGCATTTCCGTCAATGGTCGACGCGGCCGTTGGGGGCGCATTGTTGGGGATGTGCTTGGGCGTCCGCGTCGACCACGGCGGCCTCATACCGCAGACTCCACCATTGCATATCTGCCGCCCGCTGAAACTTCCGCGAAAACGGTATATGCCGAGGGTTGAGCTTGCCGCCTCCCACAACGAGAAGGCAAGGCGAAACACTTTCTATCCCTTGCCGCATTGACCTCGTCCGTTCGACCGGCGACGACTGACGCCTTCCTTGTCAACGGATTGCATCGTGGATCAGACTCATTTTCTCAACGCCAGGCTTGCCGATGGCTCGCTCCGTGACCTCACCGTTGCCGGTGGCCGCTTCAGCGCCATCGCGCCTGCAGCCAATGCGATGATGCCGCCGTCCGGCGCTATCGACCTCGCCGGGCAGCTTGTGCTGCCGGCCTTCGTCGAGGGCCACATCCACCTCGACACGTCCTTCTACGGCGACGCCTGGCGCCCTCACATTCCCTGCACCAACGGCTTCGACGTGCGCGAGCGGGTCGCCTTTCAGATGCGCAACCTCGAGCAGGCCGCAGCCATGGAGGAGCGGGCGAGAGACCAGCTCGAGCTCTGCGTTGGCAATGGCAGCCTCGCCATGCGCAGCCATGTCATGGTCGATGCCGTGGTCGGACTAAAGCATGTGGAGACGATCCTTGGGGTGCGCGAGAAATACCGCGACCTGATCGACATCCAGCTCGTCGCCTTCCCGCAAAGCGGCATCCTGTCCTCGCCAGGCACTGCGGAGTTGCTCGACGAGGCGCTCAAGCTCGGCTGTGACCTGATCGGCGGGCTCGACCCGGCAAGCTTCGATCGCGACGTGAAGGGCCATCTCGATGTGGTGTTCGGCCTTGCCGAAAAACGCGGCGCCGGTATCGACATCCACCTGCATGACCGCGGCACACTCGGCCTGTTCGAGATCGAGGAGATCGCCGCCCGGACCGCGACAATGGGCATGCAGGGAAAGGTTGTCGTCAGCCACGCCTACGGGCTGGGCGACATCTCCGCCGATGCATTGGCCAAGGCTGGCGAGCGGATCGCCGGCGCCGGCGTCGCCATCATGACCAACGCGCCCGGCGATCATCCATTCCCGCCGGTGGCGGCGCTGCGCAAGGCGGGCGTCACCGTCTTCGCCGGTTCCGACAACATCCGCGATTCATGGTGGCCCTATGGCGATGGCGACATGCTGAACCGCGCCAACATGATCGGCTACCGCTCCGGCTTCTACGAAGATTGCGAGCTGGAGGCCGCCTACGACGTGGTCAGCCACGCCGGCGCCAAGGCGCTGGCACTCGAAGGCTACGGCATCGCTGTCGGCGCCAAGGCGGATTTCGTTGCGCTGAAGGCCGAGCATGTCCCGGAAGCGGTGGTGGCGGTGCCAAAGGATCGCACCGTCTATCGCGCGGGCAGGGAAGTGGCGCGAGGCGGGAAAGTGGGGCCGAAAACCAGGTGAATTAGAAGCCGTTAATTTGTTGCCGAGCTACAACTCGCGCTATCGCCTCCCTCTCGGAGACGTGAATCAACCCATCAAGGCGACCAGCCCAAGCGTCTGACATGCAGGTCATGCAAGCTCCTGGTTTTCATGCAGACCGCGTGGCTGATCCTGCAAACTAATTTGCATGCATATGTTTCAAGCCGTTCCGGCTTCGTGAAGCATTTCACCGTTCGCGCGCAATCCACCGGTTACAGACGCATCGCAAAAGCGACGCCGGGAAGAGGCGGCACCGGTTTTCCGCCGCTGATTTAGGAGGTTTTTCATGTTCAAAAGTCTCAACCGAATCCGCGCCGCCTTCGCGCAGGCCAGCAAGCGCCGCCGCACGGCGCGCGAGCTTAACGAGCTGCCGACGGAGATTCAGAAGGACATCGGCTGGCCTGACAGGACCGAGCCTGACGAGATCCGTTTGCCGTTCTAGCTAATCACGCGGCCGGAGCCGGAGCGCCGCGGCCCTGGCAGGCCGATCCGGGTGGCCGCTACGCCAGCCACCACCACAGGGCGCCGATGGCCAGCGCGATCAGGACCGCCACGCCGGCAAGCATCAGATAAGATCCCATGATCATCCCGTTGATGATCTTCTTGATGCTGGCGCGGTCGTTGAGGTTGGGGAACGGTTCGTTGGGCATCGCGACGCCAAGGAAATTGCAGAGCGGCGCCCAGCCGTCGCTGACCTTGAAGACAAGCAGCTTCTCAGGCGGCACCGCCGCCTTCACCTCGTCGACATAGGCGTTATAACGCGCCACTGCTTTGTCGCGGTCGTTCATCACGCCCTTCAGCGTCCGGCCCCAGACCAGCTTGCGCGACATGTCGCCGAACTTGCGGCCGAACGGCGTCAGCCATTCCAGCACCCCGAACTGCCAGACATTCTCGGTGAAGTAGATCGTGTCGATGGTGCTGTCGTACCAGGCTTCGGCGCCGCGCGGATGCAGCGTCAGAAGCACCTTGGCTTCCGGATAGGCGGCCATCAGCTCGCGCCATACGCAGCAGCCCGGATTGTCGACGGTCGCCCGATAATTGGCGAAGACCCGGTTCCAGTCATGCTGCGCGCCGGGCGGGCTGTTCGCCACCTTGCGCCAGAAGTCGAGATGGCCCTTGTTGGCCTTGTTGATGATGACTTCCTGCATGTGGTAGCTCGGAAAGCCGAGCCTGTTCAGCGCGGCGAAAGTCGACCACGTGCCGGTGCGGCCAAAGCCGGCCCCGATGACCTCGAGCGTCATACGCGTTCCCCCATTTGTTCCGGATTGATTTTCTATCAACTTCCAGTTTCTGGTCATAATCGTGCGCTGGCCTTGCCGAGCGTGCAATGAGCTTTTCATTAGCATTTGCGAAAATCTGTGGGCCAAATGTTGCCTGGACGATGAGCCATGACCGTTTTGTGTATTCACGCGAAAGGCCAGGCCTGATAATAGGTCAACTAAGCTGACCTAAATAGAAGCACGCCGCGGGAGGTGCGTCTTGACCCTGTTGAACCTTCTGGCCTCGCGTTCCTCGCGCATGAAGGCTTCGGAAATCCGCGAGCTGTTGAAGCTGCTCGACCAGCCCGACATCATCTCCTTCGCCGGCGGCATTCCCGACCCGTCGCTGTTTCCGGCCGAAGCGATCGGCGATGCCTACCAGGCCGTGCTGGGCGGCAAGGAGGCGGGCGCCGCGCTGCAGTACCAGGTCAGCGAGGGTTTCCTGCCGCTGCGCAAATGGCTGGCCGCCTATATGGGCAAGCTTGGCGTTCAGTGCGACGACGGCAACATCTTCATCACCTCCGGCTCGCAGCAGGCGCTCGACTATCTCGGCAAGCTCTTTTTGTCCCCCGGCGACACTGCGCTGGTGACATGGCCGACCTATCTCGGTGCGCTGCAGGCCTTCAACGCCTATGAGCCGCGCTACGACCGGCTGAACCCCGCCGGCGGCAACATGACGCCGGAAGCCTATCGCGCGGCAGCGGCGGCAAATGGCGGCAAGGTGAAGTTCGCCTATCTGGTGCCGGATTTCGCCAATCCGACCGGCAATACGCTGGATACCAAGCAGCGCGAGACGGTGCTCGACCTCGCCGGCGAGCTCGACATCGCCGTCATCGAGGATGCCGCCTATCGCGCGCTGCGTTACGACGGGGAGGGCGAGCCGCCGATCCTGGCGCTCGACTGCGCCCGCACCGGCGGCATCGATCATGCGCGCACGCTCTATTGCGGCTCCTTCTCGAAGATACTGTCGCCCGGCATGCGCGTCGGCTGGGTCTGCGCGCCGCGCCATGTGGTGGAAAAGCTGGTCCTGATGAAGCAGGCCTCCGACCTGCACAGCCCGTCGATCAACCAGATGGTCATGCACCGCGTCGCCGAAACCATCTTCGACGCCCAGGTGGACAAGCTGATCGGTGCCTACCGCAAGCGCCGCGATGCGCTGCTTTCCGCGCTCGAAGCCAATATGCCCGACGGCATTTCCTGGAGCCGCCCGGACGGCGGCATGTTCGTCTGGCTGACGCTGCCGGAAGGCACGGACGCCACCGAGCTCCTCGCGCGTTCGGTCAAGGAGGCGCGCGTCGCCTTCGTGCCGGGCAACGCCTTCTACGCCGACGGCACCGGCCGCAACACGCTGCGCATGTCGTTCACGCTTGCCGACGATCGCGCGGTGAACGAAGGCGTGCCGAGACTGGCAAAGCTGCTGCGGGGTTAATCTCCCCCTCAAGAGGGGAGATCAGCAGCCGCTATCACCGTCCACTCGCGCAGGCGTGATTGGTCGTGCGAAGGCGTGATTGTCCGCACGGCCGATTCCTCGGCTAGTGTCGCGGCCGATCCAACACCCCCTGGATCGACCCGATCGTGGGGTCCCACCTCCATGGTCCGAACGAAAGAGCCCCGACGGCCTTCACCGGCGGGGCTTTTTTGTTGCTCAGGCAGCCGGCTGCGCTAGCTTGCCCTTTTTCGGGCCGCTTTTCGGCTACGCTGCGTCATTCAGGGAGGATCAGATGACCTTGCGCCTCGGCTTCACCATGCTTGCCCTTGTCGCCTTCGCCACCCAGGCGTCCGCCTTCGAGATCTCCAGCCCCTCCGTGTCGAACGGCAAATGGGATGCGAAATATCTCGGCGACAAGCCCGGCTGCGGCGGACAGAACGTCTCGATAGCGCTTGCCTGGAAGGATCCGCCGGCCGGAACGAAAAGCTACGCGCTCACCATGTTCGACACCGATGCCAATGGCGGCAAGGGCTTCTGGCACTGGTTGGCCTGGAACATTCCGGCGAGCGCCAAGGGTCTGCGCGAAGGCGCCGGCGCGCAGGGCGGCAAGCGCATGCCCAAGGGCTCCGTGCAGGGCAAAGGCGGCGTCGGTCGCGCCGGCTATTTCGGTCCGTGCCCGCCGCCCGGCAGCGGCGACCATCACTATGTCTTCACGCTCTATGCGCTGAGTGAAAAGACATTGCGCATACCGGCCAACCCCTTGCCGGAGATGATCTCGGTCGCCGCCAAGAGCTCTGCGCTCGGCCAGGCGACTGTGACATACACATATGGGAGGTAACGGGCGGCCAATCTCCCGCACGAGGGCGAGATTACATTACTCCGCCGCTTGCAGCTTATCCTGCGTCTTCGTCTCGAAGTCGCCGGCGTCGTGGCGCTCGCGCAGCTGGAAGGCCGGATCGCCGGACATGCGGTTGACCATGCGGCCGCGCTTCACCGCAGGCCGCGCGTCGATCGCGTCGGCCCAGCGCTGCACATTCTTGTATTCGTGCACCGAGAGGAACTCGGCGGAGTTGGTGTAGCTGCGGCCCTTGGCGAGCCCACCATACCAGGGCCAGACCGCAATGTCGGCGATCGTGTAGTCGGGGCCCGCGAGATATTCGCTCTCCGCCAGCCGGCGGTCGAGCACATCCATCTGCCGCTTGGTCTCCATGGCGAAGCGGTCGATGGCGTATTCGATCTTTTCGGGCGCATAGGCATAGAAATGGCCGAAGCCGCCGCCGAGATAAGGCGCCGAGCCCATCTGCCAGAACAGCCATGAGAAGGTTTCCGCGCGCGCCGCGCGTTCGGTCGGCAGGAATGCGCCGAACTTCTCGGCGAGGTAGGTGAGGATCGAGCCGGATTCGAACACGCGCACCGGCTTCGGCTCGCTATGGTCCATCAGCGCCGGGATCTTCGAATTAGGATTGACCTCGACAAAGCCCGAGCCGAACTGGTCGCCGTCGCTGATCTTGATCAGCCAGGCATCGTATTCCGCACCCTTGTGGCCGAGCGCCAGAAGCTCCTCCAGCATGATCGTCACTTTCTGGCCATTGGGCGTGGCCAGCGAGTAGAGCTGCAGCGGGTGCTTGCCGACCGGCAGTTTCTTGTCATGCGTGGGGCCCGCGATCGGCCGGTTTATCGAGGCGAACTCACCGCCATTTGGCTTGTTCCAGGTCCAGACTTTCGGCGGGACGTATTGGTTCATGTTGAAGGCCTTGTGTTTCGTGAAGGGCGGCATCTGCCACGGATGCCGATAGACTTAGGTGCGGTTCCGCGCGCGTCAAAGAAAAAAGTTCAATCTTCATTGAACTAGCGCTTATGCCAGCTTGGGCGAGGGGAAATCCGCCCTTGCACGGCGCTCCTTCGGCCATACTTATAGGCAGAGACCCGCAATGCAGGATGGATCGATGACCATCGAGAAAATTTCGCGCTCCGTAATCGCCGTGCGCGCCACGGTTCCGGACGACGCCTTCACCGCCAATGCGCTGGGCACGCGCCGCGAGGGCAGCGGCGTGGTGATCCGCGACAATGGGCTGGTGCTCACCATCGGCTACCTCATCACCGAGGCCGAGGAAGTGTGGCTGACCGACCAGGATGGCCGTGTGGTGGCCGCGCATGCGCTGGCTTACGACCAGGAGACCGGCTTCGGCCTCGTGCAGGCGCTGTCGCCGCTCGGCCTGCCGGCTGTCCAGCTCGGCAATGCCAGGAAAGCCAAGATCGGCGATGCCGTGACGCTCGCCGACGGAATCGGCCAGCAGGTCGATGCCCACATCGTGACCAAGCAGGAATTCGCCGGCTATTGGGAGTATCTGATCGACGAGGCGATCTTCACGGCGCCCGCGCATCCGTCCTGGGGCGGCGCCGCGCTGTTCGACCGCGCCGGCAAGCTGCTCGGCGTCGGCTCGCTGCGCCTGCAGATGAGCCGCGCCGGCGAGGTAGCCGACATCAACATGGTCGTGCCTATCGATCTTCTGACGCCGATCCTCGACGATCTGATCAAGCGCGGCCAGGCGGCGAAGGCGCCGCGTCCGTGGCTCGGCGCCTTCTCGGCCGAGTCGAACGGCATGGTGGTGGTGATGAGCGTTGCCGAAGGCGGTCCGGCCGCACAGGCGGGCCTGCGCCAGGGCGACATCATCTCCGATGTGCGCGACGGCGAAGTCGATGGTCTGGCCGATTTCTACAGAAAACTCTGGCAGAACCCGGCCGGTGCGGAAATTCCGCTGCGCGTCGTGCGCGACGGCCGCGAGACCTGGCTGCGCGTCAAATCCGCCGATCGCAATTCCTTCCTGAAGAAGCCGCAGCTGCAGTAGGCACGGAGCACCGGTGCATCCCAGGCTGCTGAAGACCTTTCTGGCGGTCGCGCGTACCCGCAACGTCACGCGCGCGGCGCGGGAGGTCAATCTCGCCCAGTCGAGCGTCAGCGACCAGATCCAGGCGCTGGAGACCGAGCTTGGCGCCAGCCTCTTCACCCGCTCGCGGCAGGGGCTCTCCCTGACGCCGGCCGGCGAGGCGCTGAAACCCTATGCCGAGGAGCTGCTGGCGCTCGCCGGCGACGCGCGGGCGGCCATCGATGCCACGAGGGCCGGGACGGCCGGCACAGTGTCGATCGGCACGCTGGAGACGATCGCCTCGGCAAGGCTGGCCGGCTGGCTTGCCGGTTTCCGCGCCGGTCATCCGGACATCGACATCAAGCTGAAGATAGCCGGAAGCTGCGAGTTGCTGCGCAGGCTGGGCGACGGCGAGATCGACGTCGCTTTCTGCTTCGAGCGGCCCCCAGAGATCGATGTTGGTGACAGGGACCGCCGCCTTGCCAGGCGCGTCGTGGCGGTCGAGCCGCTGGCGCTGATAGCGCCGCCCGGCGACAACCGGGCGGATGTCGATCTGGCGACGCTGGCCGAGAAGCATTTCGTCGCCACCGAGACAGGCTGCGTCTACCGCGCCATGGTCGACAAGGCATTCGCCGAGGCAGGCCTCGGCAATCCCAACCTCGCCGCCGAAGCCGGCAGCATCGACGCCATTGCCGGGCTGGTGGCGGCCGGCGCCGGCTTCGGTCTCGTTCCGCGGATCGCGGTCGCCGCCGCGATCGATCGCGGCGAGGTGTCCGAGCTTGCCTGGCCTGGGCCGGTCCGCTCGGCGGACGTGGTGATGATCTGGCGGCGCCGGCGCGTCCAGCCGCCGGCGCTGAAGGCACTGCTCACCGCCATAGGGGAGGGCTTCACCTTGGTCACACCAGGCGATGCCCGCCCTCGATATGCAGCGTCTCTCCCGTCGTAAAGCCATTGCCGATCAGGAAGCGGATTGCGTCGGCGATGTCCTCCGGCTTTCCGACCCGACCCACCGGCAGTCGTTTCGCCATCGCCGCAAGCGTGTCGTCCTTTCTGTCGCCGGCGACGAACTCCCAGATCGGCGTGTCGACCCAGCCGGGCGAGACGGCGTTGACCCGGATCGGCGCCAGTTCGACGGCCAAAGCCCGCACCAGCCCGTCCAATGCGGCGTTGACGGCGGCGACGACCGCGCCGCGCGCCGCCGGCCGGTGGGCGGCAATGCCCGAGACGAAGGTGAGCGAGCCGGCTGACGGCAGCTTCGGCGCGCCGTGCTTGGCGAGCAAAAGCGGCCCGTAGAACTTGCTCTCCACCACCTTTTGCGCGGCTGAAAGCTCGATCTCGGGCAACAGCCGGTAGGCGCCCTCGATATCGGCCGCCGTGCTGACGATGTGGTCAAGCCTGCCGATGCGCTGAAACAGTGCGGCGACCTCATCCTCGCGGCTGATATCGACCACGGCTGTTTCGAGCGTGCCCGGCTGGCCCAGTCCTTCCCGCGCCGCGTCCAGCTTCGCTTCGCCGCGCCCAGCGATGATGACGCGCGCGCCTTCCTCAAGGCATCGCCTGGCGAGCGACAGCCCCATGCCCGAGCTGCCGCCGGCGATCAGGATTTTTTGCTTCTCCATGTCCATGCCTTTCCTTTGCATGGACATGGCTTGGCAGGTCGCCGCGCGAAGCGGAAACGGAAGAAACCGATGGTGATATCGGCGCCTCCGATGGCGGTTCAGCCGATCTCTCCGCTTGTTGTGGGGGAGATGCCCGGCAGGGCAAAGGGGCGAAGGAATGCGACCTTTCAGTTTCATCTCGATCGGATAGAACGAACGTCATTGTCGGTCGGCGGGACAGCGCCCCCCTCTGGCCTGCCGGCCATCTCCCCCACGAGAGGGGAGATTAGCAGCTTCGGCGCCGCGCAAGGAGAAACAACGATGGCCCCCATCAAGGTCGATCCGGGCAAGGTGCGCGAATTCGCGGATGCCGAAAGCTTCTATGCCTGGCTTGCCGACAACCACGCCAGCGAAAGCGAAGTCTGGATCAAGATCCACAAGGTCGGTTCTGGTCTCGCCTCGATCACGCCGAAGGAGGCGATCGATGTCGTGCTTTGCTTCGGCTGGATCGACGCGGTGCGCAAGTCGCTCGACGAGAAGAGTTTCCTGCAGCGCTACACGCCGCGCGGCAGGAAGAGCATCTGGAGCAAGATCAACATCGACAATGTCGCGCGCCTGATCGAGGCGGGCCGCATGACCGAGCATGGCCTCAAGCAGGTCGAGGCCGCCAAGGCCGACGGTCGCTGGGACCGCGCCTATGGCGGATCGAAGGAGATGACCATCCCGCCCGACCTGCAGGCCGCGATCGATGCCGAACCGAAGGCGAAAGCGATGCTGGAGAAGCTTTCGGCACAGAACCGCTTCGCGCTCGCCTTCCGCGTCCACAACATGAAGACCGAGGCCGGCCGCAAGAAGAAGATTGCTGATCTGGTGGCGATGTTGAAACGCGGCGAGACGATCCACCCGCAGAAGAAGTAAGGCATGATCCCGAAACGGTTGCAGGGTTGCCACTAAGTCCGCCAACAAAAACGCCGCCCGGGAGGGAGGGCGGCGTTTTCGGGAAGCGATGATCCTGAACCCTTAGCAAGCGGTCTCGGATCATCCGGTCATGAAGGCCGCGACGAGTCAGGCCTTATGCGGCCTTCTTCGCAACATGCTTCTTCATCACATGGTGCTTGCGCACGTGGTGCTTCTTCACGTGATGATGCTTGCGAGCATGATGACGGTGGTGCTTCCTGAGCTTCTTGTGCGGGCCATTGGCGGCAGGCTTCGCCGTCTCGGTGGCCGAGGCCGGAGCAGTGGTCGTGGCAGTCGTCGTGGTCGTAGCGGGTGTGGTTGCTGCGGCGTTGGCTTCGGTGGTGCCGAGCGCCGGCACCGCGAAAGCGAGAGCGACGGCGAGGCCGAGTGCGGAAAGAAGGGTCTTTTTCATAATCGCCATTCCTTAGGTTCGGATCAATGTCTGTTGTTGCGCGCCGTAGTGGGTCGGCTGCTGCGGGTACCGTTATGACACCGGCTCTTTTCGGGAGTTTTTCCCGACTGTTGAATCTTGTTTCCGGATTGTGTCTGGCGAGGCCGGCATCGTCTGGGCCGGCGACCTTGCCCCGACGACGGACCGGCGGCTTTTTTCGCGACGGCAAGCCGCTATCGTGGTGAGCAGGCGTCGATGAGATGGATACTTCCCAATTTGGGCAGTTCCTCTTGTTCCCAGTTTGGGAAATGGCTATATGGGTGCATGCAGATCGTCAGCAGGAAAACGCTCGTCACCTTCTGGACCAAGCACCCGCAGTCCAAAGTGCCGCTGACGGCCTGGTTCAATGCGTCGAGCAAGGTCGAATGGAAGGGGCCGGCTGATATCAAGGAACAGTTCGGCGCAAACGTCGATTTCTTAGCTGATAACCGTCTGGTGTTCGACATTGCGGGCAATAGATACCGGCTGATTGTGCATGTCAGCTACACGTTCAAGCGGGTGCTCATCAAATTCGTAGGCACTCACGCCGAGTACGACAAGATAGACGCGGAGAAGGTGTGATGGACAATATCCGACCGATTAAGACCGAAGCCGATTACGATTGGGCGATTGCGGAGATCACTCGCTATTTTGACAAGGAGCCCATTCCCGGCACGCCTGATGCTGACCGTTTCGATGTTCTTGCTGAGCTCATCGAAGCATATGAGGCAAAACACTACCCTATCGCGGAAACCGACCCGGTGGACGCCATCACTGCTCATATGGAGATGGCCAATCTCAGCAGGCACGCGCTGGTAAAGCTGCTCGGGTCAGCATCGCGCGCATCTGAGATTCTAGCCCGCAAGCGAGCGCTGACGATGGACATGGCTTTTAAGCTCAACCGTGAATGGCATATCCCTGCGGAGGTTCTGATCGTCCCTTACCACTTGGCCGATCAAGGCAACAAAGACGATAAAAAAGCCACCGCTCGCGCTTGACCGTCCCAGGCGTTTCATCACCGCGTGAGCGTCTCTCGATCATCCGGCAACCGGTCATCCCATCCATCTGCCATGCTACGAAAATAGCATTCTCGGCCCGCGACATGTGGTGCTAGGCTCGCGCCCGTGCACCCAAGGCACGCTGCGGCCCAGCCCGCAAACAGGAGGGCCCGCGAGAGGAGGAGCGGCAGAGCGGGATCGAGGCTCCAATCCAAAATCCGAAGGAACTGTTGAACCATCGCGAGGCAGCCGCGTTTCCCGTGGTTGCCACATGGGAGGAACCACCAGTGAAAGCATCCTATCTCGTCTCGGCCGCGCTCCTTGCGGCATCCGCAATGCCGGCCGCGGCTGGCGAAATCTCCGATGGCAAGGTCAAGATCGGCATCCTCAACGACCAGTCGGGCGTCTATGCCGATTTCGGCGGCAAGTGGTCGGTCGAGGCCGCCAAGATGGCGGTCGATGATTTCGGCGGCAAGGTGCAGGGCGCTCCGATCGAGATCGTCAGCGCCGACCATCAGAACAAGCCTGACATTGCCTCCAACATCGCGCGCCAGTGGTACGACACCGAGCAGGTCGACGCGATCATGGAGCTCACCACCTCGTCCGTGGCGCTGGCCGTGCAGGGGCTTTCCAAGGAAAAAAAGAAGATCGATATCGTCACCGGGGCGGCTTCCACCGACCTCACCGGCAAGCAGTGCTCGCCCTATGGTTTCCATTGGGCCTACGACACGCACTCCCAAGCGGTCGGCACCGGCGGCCAACTGGTTAAGCAGGGCGGCGACAGCTGGTATTTCATCACCGTCGACTATGCCTTCGGCTATTCGCTGAAGGACCAGACCGCCAAGCTCGTCGAGGCGAGCGGCGGCAAAGTGCTGGGCGAGGTGCGCTATCCGCTCGGCTCCACCGACTATTCCTCCTTCCTGCTGCAGGCGCAGTCCTCCGGCGCCAAGATCGTCGGGCTCGCCAATGCCGGCCTCGACACCTCGAACTCGATCAAGCAGGCAGCCGAATTCGGCATCGTCGCCGGCGGCCAGCGGTTGGCCGCGCTCCTCTTCACGCTCGCCGAAGTGCATGGGCTGGGCCTGCAGGCAGCTCAGGGCGTGGTGCTGACCGAAGGCTTCTACTGGGATCGCGACGACAAGAGCCGTGAATTCGCCCAGCGCTTCTTCAAGCGCACAAACCGCATGCCGAACATGATCCAGGCCGGCACCTATTCGGCCGTGACGCAGTATCTGAAGGCCATCGACAAGGCCGGCACCGACGGGACCGAGGCGGTTGCCAAGGAGCTGCATGAGATGCCGGTCAACGACGTCTTCACCGCCAACGGCAAGGTGCAGGCCGACGGCTCGATGGTGCACGACATGTATCTCTACCAGGTCAAGAAGCCGGAAGAGTCGAAGAAGGACTGGGACTATTACACCTATCTGGCGACCATTCCGGGCGACAAGGCCTTCATGAAGGCCGAGGACAGCGGCTGTCCGCTCGTCGCCAAGTGACGCTCGACACCGCCACCGCTGTCCGCCCGGACAGCACGGACCAGATGCCGCGGGTGGTGCTTTCCGCCCGCGGCCTGCGGCGCGACTTCGCCGGCTTCGTCGCGGTGAAGGATGTCGACCTCGATGTCCATCACGCCAAGATCCATGCGCTCATCGGCCCGAACGGCGCCGGCAAGACGACCATCTTCAACCTGTTGACCAAATTCCTGCAGCCGACCAGCGGCAGGATCGAATTGCTCGGCACCGACATCACCCGCACGCCGCCGGCGAAAGTGGCGCGCATGGGGCTCGTCCGCTCCTTCCAGATATCGGCGATCTTTCCGCACCTCTCCGTGCTCGACAATGTTCGTGTGGCGCTGCAGCGTCCAAGCGGGCTGGGCTACCAGTTCTGGCGCCCGGTCTCGGCGTTGGATCGGCTTACGCCGAGGGCGCGCGAGCTGCTCGCCATCGTCGGCCTCGATGACGCCGCGCATCGTCTCGCCGGCGATCTCTCCTATGGCCGCAAGCGCGTGCTGGAGATCGCCACCACGCTGGCTCTCGAACCGAAGGTGCTACTGCTTGACGAGCCGATGGCCGGCATGGGGCATGAGGATGTCGGCACCATCTCCGGCATCATCCGCGCGCTAGCAAAAGACCGCGCCGTGCTGATGGTCGAGCACAATCTCACCGTCGTTGCCGATCTCTGCGACTGGGTCACCGTCATGCAGCGCGGCCAGGTGCTGGCGGCCGGCGACTACGCCGCCGTCAGCCAGGACGAGCGCGTCCGCGTCGCCTACATGGGAACCGAGCATGAGTGAGCCGCTGCTTGCCGTGCGCGATCTCCACGCCTGGTACGGCGAGGGCCATGCGCTGCATGGCGTCAACCTCGACGTCATGCGCGGCGAGACCGTGACGCTGCTTGGCCGCAACGGCGTCGGCAAGACGACGACGCTGCGCGCCATCATGGGCCTGATCCGCAAGCGCACCGGCTCCGTCACCTTCAACGGCAAGGACCTGATCCGCCTGCCGCTGCACCGCGTCGCGCATCAGGGCATCGGCTTCGTGCCGGAGGAGCGCGGCATCTTCGCCACGCTTACCGTCGACGAGAACCTGATCCTGCCGCCGGTCGTGGCCAAGGGCGGCATGAGCGTTGAGGAGATATTCGAACTTTTCCCGAACCTCAAGGAACGCCGCAACAGCCAGGGCACGAAGCTGTCCGGCGGCGAGCAGCAGATGTTGGCCATCGCCCGCATCCTGCGGACCGGCGTCGAGATGCTTTTGCTCGACGAGCCGACGGAGGGCCTGGCGCCCGTCATCGTCCAGCGAATCGGCGAGTTGCTGGCGACATTGAAGAAGCGCGGCATGACCATCCTGCTGGTCGAGCAGAACTTCCGCTTCGCCGCCCGCATCGCCGACCGCTTCTACCTGATGGACCACGGCAAGGTGGTGGAGGGTTTTGCCGTCGGCCAGCTGACCGCGCATACCGACAAGCTGCACGAGGTGCTGGGGGTATGATGGTGCCATGACCATGATCTTCGGCATCCCCATCCAAGCGCTCCTCGGCCAACTCTTCGTTGGCCTGATCAACGGCTCTTTCTACGCCATGCTCAGCCTCGGGCTCGCCGTCATCTTCGGCCTGCTGCGCATAATCAATTTCGCCCATGGCGCGCTCTATATGCTGGGCGCCTTCATCGGCTATCTGCTGCTGGTGCATTTGGGCATCGGCTACTGGCCGGCGCTGGTCCTGGTGCCGCTTGTCGTCGGCCTGTTCGGCATGGCGGTCGAGCGCCTTGCTTTGTCGCATCTCTACCGCCTCGACCCACTCTATGGCCTGCTCTTCACCTTCGGCCTCGCCTTGGTCATCGAAGGCGTGTTCCGCTATTATTACGGCGTCTCCGGCAATCCATACACCGTGCCCGCGCTGCTTGCCGGCGGCACCAATCTCGGCTTCATGTTCCTGCCCAACTATCGCGGCTGGGTGGTGGCGGCTTCGCTCATCGTCTGCATCGGCACCTGGCTGCTGATCGAGAAGACCAGGCTAGGCTCCTACCTGCGCGCCGCCACCGAGAACCCGGAACTGGTTCAGGCCTTCGGCGTCAACGTGCCGCTTCTGCTCACGCTCACCTACGGGCTGGGCGCGGCCCTTGCGGGCTTAGCCGGCATCCTTGCCGCTCCCATCTATCAGGTCAGCCCGCTGATGGGCTCGGATCTCATCATCGTCGTCTTCGCCGTCGTCGTGGTCGGCGGCATGGGCTCGATCCTCGGCGCCATCGTCACCGGCTACTTGCTCGGCCTCGCCGAGGGCCTGACCAAGGTCTTCTATCCCGAGGCCTCGAACCTCGTCGTCTTCGTCATCATGGCGATCGTGCTTTTGCTCAGGCCTGCCGGCCTGTTCGGAAGGGACGCCTGAGATGAGCCAAGCGACCCTTCACGCAGAACGCGCCGCCGCCTCCTTGAGGCTCGAACGGGCGCTGGTGGTGCTGGGCATCGTGGCGCTGATCGCCGCGCCCTTCGTCATCTACCCGATCTTCGTCATGAAGATGCTGTGCTTCGCGCTGTTCGCCTGCGCCTTCAACCTGCTCTTGGGCTACACCGGCCTGCTTTCCTTCGGCCATGCCGCCTTCTTCGGCGGCGCGGCCTATTTTTGTGCCTATGCGGTGAAGGCCTGGGGCTGGCCGCCAGAGGCCGGCATCCTGCTCGGCACCGCAGGTGCCGCGGGCATGGGCCTCGTCATGGGCTTCCTCGCCATCCGCCGGCAGGGCATCTATTTCTCTATGATCACACTGGCGCTGGCGCAGATGTTCTATTTCTTCTGCGTCCAGGCGCCCTTCACCGAGGGCGAGGACGGCATCCAGGGCGTGCCTCGCGGCCACCTGTTCGGCGTCGTAGACCTCAACGTCACGATGAACATGTATTTCTTCGTGCTCGCCGTCTTCCTGATCGGCGTCTTCGCCGTCTGGCGCATCGTCAACTCGCCTTTCGGCATGATCCTGCGCTCCATCCGCGAGAACGAGAACCGCGCCATTTCGCTCGGCTATTCCGTCGGCCGCTACAAGCTCGCCGCCTTCGTCATGTCGGCCGCGCTTGCCGGCTTTGCCGGCGCGACCAAGGCGATCGTCTTCCAGTTCGCCACGCTCACCGACGTCACCTGGCAGATGTCTGGCGAAGTGATCCTGATGACGCTGCTCGGCGGCATCGGCACCATGGCCGGCCCGGCGGTCGGAGCCGGTCTCGTCGTCGGACTGGAAAATACGCTCGCGACATCCGGCTTTCCGGTGACCATCGCCACGGGGCTGATTTTCATGGTCTGCGTGCTGGTATTCCGGCGTGGGATTGTCGGAGAGATCTATGCAAGATGGCTGGGGCGCGTCGATGCCGGCAGCGAAAAGCCTTGATGCCCTGAGCGATCAACTGGCGAACACCTGGAGCTAGGCCGCGCGCTTCGGTTCGACCGCGAACGGGCTGAGCCCGAGCCAGCTTTGCATCTTCCTGCCAATGGCCTTGTCGCCGGTCAGGACGACCTTCACGCCGGCCTTCTCGACAGTCAGCACGCCCATCCAGATTGCGGTCATCGTGTGGAGATCGGTCGAGACGTAGAGGTCGACCTCGAAGCCCGGATCGTACCAGCACAAATCGACCTCACCATGCTTCTCGACGATCAGCCACCACGAGCGTTTCGAGGCTGGGAGGTCCTGATACAGAAATTGTATCACGGTTCTTCCATCGGGCAGCGGCGAGGGGTTCAGATTACGCCGCATATCCCACATCAGCAGCGATGGATCGAGGTTCTTCAACGACAGCCGGGACTCGACCCATTTCTGTCCCCAAAAACCCATCGCCTCGACAACAGGGCGCAAGTCGCGTCCCGCCTCGGTCAGCCGGTAGTCGAAGATACCCTTCTCGCCCGGGACTTCCCGGCGCTCCACGATCCCTGCCAACTCCAGCTCCTTCAGCCGTTGCGACAGAAGGGTCGGCGACATTTTCGGCACACCGCGGCGCACGTCGTTGAAGCGGGTCGAGCCCGCCACCAGCTCGCGCATCAACACCATCGTCCAGCGGGTGCACAGCACCTCGGCGGCCATCGATAGCGGGCAGAACTGCTTGTAACCGTGCTGGGTCATGATCGGCGCCTCCTCCAGAGTTGGCCGGACATTAGACCTTCATGAATGAAGCGGCGAGTACAGAAACTGTACCGGGCCGGTACAGATCCAGGACTGGTTGGCGCGAGCCCTGCCGTGCGAGCCGTTTGGCCGACGCACGGATATCCCTGTGCGCAGCAACCAGGAGAATGACCATGACTGCTTACCTTATCGCGGACATCAAGGTGAAAGATCCGAAATGGATACCGGACTACGCCGCTACCGTGCACGACCTCGTTCACAAGCACGGCGGCAGATATCTTGCGCGCAGCGGCAATGTGAAGACGCTCGAGGGCAAGCCGCTCGACACGACGCTGATCGCGCTGATGGCCTTCCCATCGGAAGCGGCGGCGCACGCCTTCACCAATGATCCGGCCTACGCCCCCTTCGTGTCGGCCCGCCAGGGCGGCAGCGACAGCCGCTTTCAGCTGATCGACAACACCGACCTAGCCGGAACGATTTCATACCTGCCGAAGGGATGATCGGCGGCCGCCGCATCGAACCCGGGATCATCAAGCACAAACAGCCACGGCGCTTGCACCTTCGCCGACATGAACCCGAAAGTGTCGTGCGAACACGCGGCGTCGCCGACCCAGTAGAGGTTGGAGATTGGCGAAAACCGGGACGGCAGCCGATCTCCCCACTTGTTGGGGAGGTCGGCAGCTTCGACGCCTCACCCCACCGGCACCTCCATCCCCACCTTCACCCGGTCCATCGCCACGAACGTGCGAAACCTTTTGACGTTGTTGTTCTCAAAGAACAGCCGCCTGGTCAGCGCCTCGTAATCGGCCATCGTCGCCACCGTGACGACGAGGATGAAATCGGCCTCGCCGGTGACGTAGTAGCATTGCTGCACTTCGGGCACTTGGGCAAAGCCGCGCTTGGCGGCGTCGATCAGCTCGGCGCGTTCGCTCTCCACCTCGACCTCGACGAAGATCGTGATCGGGTGGCCGACCTTGGCCGGATCGACCAGCGCTACATTGGCGCGAATGACGCCGGTCTCCTCCATGCGCTTGATGCGCCGCTGAACGGCGGGCGCCGACAGGTTGACCCTCTCGCCGATCGTGCGCTGCGGCGTGGCGTTGTCCTTCTGCAGGATGGCGAGGATGGCGCGGTCGAAGGCGTCGAGTTCGGGCGAAATGGACATGGCAGCGTTTCCCAACGAAACAAACTTGCAATTCAAGCGCCAAAACAGAGCGCCTTTCTCGCTTGGCCTGCAATAAATTTCAGTCATCAAGGAGAAAGCCGACCATGTTCCTGCTCAACCGCCACCCGGACCATCGCCATCCGCTGACCGAGGAGGACGCCGCGACGCTTGGGCTCGCCGGGGCCGACGAGGCCGAGCGCTTCCTTGCCGCGCGCGACAACCATGCCGAGACGCCGCTGCACACCCTGCCGGCGCTGGCGGGCGAACTCGGCATCGGCGCGCTGCACGTCAAGGACGAGGGCAAGCGCCTCGGCCTCGGCAGCTTCAAAGCGTTGGGCGGCGCCTATGCCGTCATGCATCTGGTGCTGGAGCAGGCAGGCAGGCAGCTCGGCCGCGCCGTCGCGGTCGAGGACCTGCACAAGCCTGAGGTGAAGGCGATCGCCGCGCAGATGACCTTCGCCTGCGCCACCGACGGCAATCATGGACGCTCGGTGGCCCAGGGCGCCAGCCTTGTCGGCGCGCGCTCCGTCATCTTCGTCCACTCCGGCGTCAGCAACGAACGCGTGGCGGCCATTGCCCGCTTCGGCGCCGAGATGGTGCGCGTCGCCGGTGATTACGACCAGTCGGTCAGGGAAGCTGCCCGCGTCGCCGCCGAGCGCGGCTGGACCGTCGTCTCCGACACGTCCTGGCCGGGCTATGAGAGCATACCCGGGCTTGTGATGCAGGGCTACACAGCGATCGTGCGCGAGGCGCTGAGGCGCTTGCCGCAGCCGCCCACCCACGTCTTCCTCCAGGCCGGCGTCGGCGGCTTCGCCGCGGCGGTCGCCGGCCATCTCGCCATCATGCTTGGCGAGGATCGCCCGAAGGCAATCGTGGTCGAGCCGGCGCGGGCGGCCTGCGTCTATGAGACGGCCAAGGCCGGACGCCCGGTCACGATCGCGCACAGCGAGCCCACTGTCATGGCGATGCTCGAATGCTACGAGCCGTCTCTGGTCGCCTGGCGCGTGCTGTCGCGGATCGGCGATGCCTTCATGACCGTGGACGAGGAAGATGCTGTCGCCGTGATGAACCGCCTGGCGCGGCCTTCGGGCAATGACCCGGCGATCGTCTCCGGCGAGAGCGGCGGGGCAGGGCTCGCCGGGCTGATCCGCGCCGCTCGCGACAAGAAAATGCGGGCGGCGCTCGGCCTCGACGGGAACTCCCGCGTGCTGATTATCAATTCCGAGGGCGCGACGGATCCCGGCCGCTATGCCGAGCTCGTCGGCATGGTGCCGGAAGAGATTGCGCAAGTGAGGCAGCCGGCATGAGCAATCTGATGATCAACGCCGACCGGCTTCTAGGCCGTATCCAGGAACTCGGCAGTATCGGCCGCGATGCGCAGGGGCGGCTGGTCCGCGTCGCCGCCTCTGAGATGGACCGGCTCGGCCGCGACCGCTTCGTCGGCTGGCTGGAAGAGGCAGGGCTCGAGGTCGCCGTCGACCGCATCGGCAACATTTTTGGCATCTGGCGGGACGACGCCAATGCGGGCCAGCCGCCGGTCATGCTCGGCTCGCATATCGACACGGTGATCGACGCCGGCATCTATGACGGCTGCTATGGCGTGCTTGCCGGCCTCGAAGCGATCGAGAGCCTGAGGGAGGCCGGCTTCGCGCCGGCGCGCCCGATCGTGGTTGCCGCCTTCACCAATGAGGAGGGCGTGCGCTTCTCGCCCGACATGATGGGCTCGCTGGTCTTTGCCGGCGGTCGGAACCTCGAGGAAGCGCTGGCCTCGGTCGGCACCGACGGCACGGTGCTGGGCAAGGAGCTGGAGCGCATCGGCTATGCCGGTCGGCATCAGCCCGGCTTCCTCAAGCCGCATGCCTATGTCGAGCTGCATGTCGAGCAGGGGCCGGTGCTCGAGCGCGAGGGCATCGCCATCGGCGCGGTCGAGAACCTGCAGGGCATTTCCTGGCAGCGCGTTACCGTCGACGGCGAGGCCAACCATGCCGGCACCACGCCGATGTCGATGCGAAAGGACGCAGGCGTCGCCGCCGCTCGCGTGATCGGCTTCTTGGCGGACCGGGCCAGCGCCTCATCGACGCGCACCGTTGCCACCGTCGGCACCATCGCGTTCGAGCCGAACGCCATCAACGTCATCCCGTCGCGCGCGACCTTCACCATCGACCTGCGCGATCCCGACGAAACGCATCTTCGCGAAGAGGAAGCGGCGCTTGCCGCCTTCCTCGACAAATTGGCCGCAAGCGCCGGCGTCACCGTCCATGCCGAAAGCCTGGCGCGTTTCGAGCCGGTGACCTTCGATGCCCGCATCGTCTCGCTGATCGAGGACGGCGCCAGGGCCGCCGGCCTTTCGTGCCGGCGCATGACCTCGGGCGCCGGCCACGACGCGCAGATGATCGCCCGTATCGCGCCGTCCGCGATGATCTTCGTGCCGAGCCGGGGCGGCATCAGCCATAACCCCACCGAGTTCACCGCTCCCGACGAGCTGGTCGCCGGCGCCAACATCCTGCTTGGCGTCGCCGCCCGGCTGGCGGCCGACTGATCGCGGGAGGAATCAGATAGGCGTGCCGCTGGGGGTGAAATACCACCAAAAATAGTCATGCTGGCTGTATCTGGTCGTCCCGAAGCGAATATCCGGCGACATCCAATCGAAACAAACTTCAATCACTTAGCCAATTAAAGCATCCAAAATCGCGCCCGAATCGCGCCCGCCGACAGAGTTCAGTGCCTCGCAGGAAGACTAGCATGTTGCTTCTCAACCAACGTCCCGAACACAACCAGCCGTTGGTTGCCGCCGATGCCGAGTCGCTCGGCATCGCGGGGGGCGAGCGGGCCGAGCGTTACCTCAAGGCGCGCGACGATCATGCCGAAACGCCGCTGCACGCCTTGCCGGCGCTGGCCGATCACCTCGGCGTCGCGGCACTTCATGTCAAGGATGAAGGCCAGCGTCTCGGCCTTGGCAGCTTCAAGGCGCTGGGCGGCGCCTATGCCGTCATGCGACTGGTGCTGGAGGAGGCGGACAAACGCTTCGGGCGCGATGTCGATATCGGCGAGATCAACGATCCCAAGCTGCGCGCCATCGCTGCTCAGATGACATTCTGCTGCGCAACGGATGGCAACCATGGCCGTTCGGTGGCGCAGGGGGCCGGCCTCGTCGGCGCGCGTTCGGTGATTTACGTCCATGCTGGCGTAAGCCGCGAGCGTGTCGCGGCCATCGCCCGCTTCGGAGCCGAGATTGTCGAGGTCGAGGGCGGCTATGACCATGCGGTGCGCGAAGTCGCCCGCGTCGGTGCCGAGCGCGGCTGGAAGATCGTCTCCAACACGTCCTGGCTCGGCTATGAGCGCGTCCCCGGACTGGTCATGCAGGGCTACACGGTGATCGTGCGCGAGACGCTGCGGCGCTTAGCCGAGCCACCGACGCATGTCTTCCTGCAGGCTGGCGTCGGTGGCTTCGCGGCGGCGATCGCCGGCCATGTGGCGGTCATGCTTGGCTCCAGGCGGCCGAAAGCCGTGGTGGTCGAGCCGCGGCGCTCGGCTTGCGTCTACGCCTCGGCTGAGGCCGGACGTCCGGTGACGATCGCCCAGCAGCAGCCGACCGTGATGACGATGCTCGAATGCGCCGAGCCGTCCTTGGTCGCCTGGCGCGTGCTGGCGCGCGTCGGCGATGCCTTCATGACGGTCGAAGAAGAGGACGCGGTCGCCGTGATGAAGCGGCTGGCGCAGCCCTTGGGCAACGATCCGGCCATCGTCTCCGGCGAGAGCGGCGGCGTCGGGCTCGCCGGACTGGTCCGCGCTGTGGGCGACGGGCAGATGCGCGCGGCGTTAGGTCTCGATGCCGGCTCCCGCGTGCTCGTCGTCAACTCGGAGGGCGCCACCGACCATGGCCGGTTTGCCGAGCTGGTCGGGATGGCGCCGGCAGAGGTGTTCCTGCAGACTGCCTGAGAGCAATTCCAGGAAAAGTTGCGACGGTGGTGCGAAGAAGGTTCGCAGTGGCTAGGCGATCGGCGACGGCGGTCGAGCGCTAAATTCCCTCCAAGAGGGGAGATGCCCGGCAGGCCAGAGGGGGCGCTGTCCCACCGGCGTTTCAGTTTTTTTGCAGTCACAGCCAAGCCGGTAGCGACCAGCTCCACCCCAACAAAATCAGCGCCGCGATCCTTCACGCCCCCCTCTGGCCTGCCGGCCATCTCCCCCTCTTGGGGGGAGACTAACTGAACCACTCCCGGTAACCCTTTTTTCTCTGCTTTCATGCAATATTGCCGGGACGGGATGGCAAGAACAAAGAATGGCGGACGACGATAAACGCAACGGTAAGTTCTGGGCGCTGGCGCTTGATCGCGCTCATCTCGGCCTATGGGACTGGAATTTGTCGACCGGCGATTGCTACTATTCGCCGACCTGGTCGAAGATGTTGGGCTATGAGGCGAACGAGCTCGCCAACACGTCCGATCTCTGGCTGAAGCTGACCCATCCCGACGATCGCCGGCGCGCGCAGGAAAGCGGCGACCGGCATATTGCGGGCCTCGTCGATTCCATCGAGACGGAGCTGCGCCTGCGCCACAAGGACGGCCACTGGGTCTGGGTGCTCGACCGCGGCGGCATTGTCGAGCGCGACGCCGACGGCAAGCCGCTTCGGATGATGGGCGTGCAGACCGACATCACCCGGCAGAAAGAGGCCGAGGCGGCGCTCGAGCAGGTCAACATCCGCTTCCGCCTCGCGATTGCCGCCAGCGGCACGGGCATCTGGCACCACGATATCGGTACGAAGAAGAGCTATTGGGACGCGCGCACGCGCGAGATCTTCGGCCTGATTGCCGATACCGATGAGGTGACGGCCGACCTCTGGCACACCTACCTTCATCCCGACGACAAGGAAGCTACCGAGCGAGCGCATCTGATCGCCCCCGGCTCGAACAGCGTCGTCGCCTCGCAATACCGGATCGTCCTGCGTGACGGCCAGGTCCGCCATCTCGAGTCGCTGGTGCGTTTCATTGCCGGCGTCGGCTCGGCCGGCCAGATTTTGGGCACGGTACGCGACATCACCGAGGAGAAGACGCGCGCCGAGGAGCTTGCCTTCGCCGCGCGTCACGACGCGCTGACCGGGTTGTTCAACCGTTCGGCCTTCGACCGGCTGCTTGCCGAGAACATCGCCATGGCCGGGCGGCTGCCGCTTGCCGTGTTCTATGTCGATCTCGACTACTTCAAGGCGCTCAACGACTATGCCGGCCATGCCGCCGGAGACCTCGCGCTGAAGAGCGTCGCGGCGGGCATCCTCGCCAGCCTGCCCGCGTCGGCGCAGGCGGCGCGCCTCGGCGGCGACGAATTCGCGCTTTTGGTGCCGAACTGCAATGACGCCTGTGCCGAGCACCTTGCCCGCGCGGTGCTTGCCGCGGTGCGCGACGCCGATATCGGCACTGCCGTCACCTCGCGCAGGCTTGCCGCCAGCATCGGCATCGCCTTCGTGCGCGACCCCAACATGAGCGTGGCCGACGCGCTCGCCTGCGCCGACGATGCCTGCTACGCCGCCAAGGCCGGCGGCCGGGACCGCTTCGCGGTGTTCTCGCCGGAAACGACGTCGGGCGCCGGCCTCAATGCCGCACGGTTGGCCGCGGACCTTGTCGATGCGATGGAGGACGGCCGGTTGAAGCTGTTCGGTCAGCAAATCCATCGGCTCGGCCAGCCATGGGAAGATAGCCGCCACGTCGAGGTGCTGGCCAGGCTCGAGGCCCGCAACGGCAAGATGATCCCGCCCGGCGATTTCATGCCGGTCGCAGAACGCTTCGGCCTTGCCGCCCGGCTCGACCGCTGGATCATCCGCACCGCGCTGACGCGCCACGGCGAGGCGATGCGCGCGGGCGCCATCTCGCTCGACTTCAACCTGTCGGCGCAGACGCTTTCCGATCCGCAGCTCTGGGATTTCGTCGACGAGGCCATCGCCGACGGCGGCGCGCCGGCCCCGGCCATCGGCTTCGAGATCACCGAAACCGCCGCCGTCACCAATTTCGATGCCGCGGCCGAGTTCGTGCGCAAGGCCAGGCAACGCCGCTGCCGCGTCAGCCTCGACGATTTCGGCGCCGGGATGAGTTCGTTCGAATATCTCAGGCGCTTCCCCGTCGATGCTATCAAGATCGACGGCTCCTTCGTCGAGCACATCGCCGAAAGCCGGTTCGACCGCGAGATCGTTTCGGCGATCACCGGTATCGCCCGCTCGATGGGCGCTGCCGTGGTTGCAGAGAAGGTCGAGGACAGGAACGCGCTGGATATTCTCATGGACATGGGCGTTGCCTATGGCCAGGGCTATTTCCTGCACCGGCCCGAGCCGCTGGAGGCGATCGTGGCGAGAGCCGCAAGCGGCACTGCGTCACCGTCGCGGCTGCATGCTAGGTCGGCACAAAAATAAGACGTTCCTAAAATTGCAATCACTCATTTAAGGGCGTCGTAATCCGGCGCGACGATGATCCGATCTCACAAAACGGACCGGAGCGCGTGGATGAAAACCCTTCCCTTGTTTGCGGCAACTGCAATCGGCCTGCTCGGCATCTTCGCCACGCAGTCGTCCTATGCAGGCTCCGACAATGGCGGCGGGTTGACGGCGGCGTCCGCAGCCGACCCTGACGACGATCAGGTCAATACATCCAGCGTCAGCGACGACAATGAAGCCGCCGACAATGATGAGGCCGGGCACAAGGGCGACGGCGCCGCTACCGGCTCGCATGAAGGCGACCAGGACGGCGATCATCAGGGCGACGATCATGACGACGACGATCATGATGGCGATCACGAAGGCGGGGACGGTGCCAGCCATGACGGCGGCGCAGACAGCGGCGGCCACGACGGTGGCGGCGACAGTGGGGGCCACGAGGGCGGCGGGGGCAGCGG
>NZ_JAIUHQ010000028.1:0-42566 GCF_020165215.1 Mesorhizobium sp. CA15 | reverse complement strand
AGGCCTCGCCAATTTCTGACGTTGCATAAATGAGCGAGGCGTTGAAACAGCTAATCTCCCCCCTTGCGGGGGAGATGTCCGGCAGGACAGAGGGGGGTGTGAAGGATCGCTACGTTGCGGATAACGCCCCTTCCAGCGCAGCCACCCCCCTCGCAATCGCCACCCGCTCCTCCACACTCAGCCTCCCCAGCAGCTCCCTTTCAAACGCCTTCGCCAGCGGCACCATCTCGCGATAGGCGGCTAAACCCGTCTTGGTCAGGGCGAGGTGTTCGACGCGGCGATCATTCTCATCCGGCGTGCGCGTCAACCACCGCCGCCGTTCCAACTCCGCCACCGCGCGCGACACCTTGGTCTTGTGCATGGCCGACTGCTCGCCGAGCTCGGTCGCCGTCATCGTGCCCCGCTCGCCAAGCCCCGACAGCGTGCGCCATTCCGGTCGCGTCAGACCGTGGCGCTCTTTGTAGATGCGCGAAAATTCGCGGCTGACGGTGTCGGCAAGCCGGTAGAGCCGGTAGGGCAGGAAGCTTTCCAGTTCAAGGATATCCGGTTCCATGAAGCGCTCCGGGATGCATCGTGGCCGTTGATAGTTACATTTTCAATGGTTACAAATGAAACCAGTTTGGTCAACCTCGCCTGCAGGCCAAATTCTTGAAGCTTGCAAGTCGGATCAGGGAGGATCGGATGGGCTTTTCCTATATGCCGGGTTTCGGCAATGATTTCGAAACTGAGACGCTGCCCGGATCGCTGCCGCAGGGCCGCAACTCGCCGCAGCGGCCGGCCTACGGCCTCTATGCCGAGCAGCTTTCGGGCTCGCCCTTCACCGCGCCGCGCGGCACCAACGAGCGCTCCTGGCTTTATCGAATTCGCCCGAGCGTAAAGCACACCGGCCGATTCAAGGGCGCCAGCTACCCCTTGTGGAAGACCGGGCCTAATATCGGCGACCACGAGCTGGCGCTCGGCCAATACCGCTGGAACCCGACGCCCATGCCGACCGAGCCGACCGACTTCATTTCCGGCATGCGGACCTTCACCACGGCCGGCGATGCGGTCGGCCAGTCGGGCATGGCGGCGCATGTCTATGTCGCCAACCGGTCGATGGTGGACGACCATTTCTTCAACGCCGACGGCGAATTGCTGGTCGTGCCGCAGGAGGGCGCGCTGCGCTTCGTCACCGAGATGGGCGTGATCGAGCTTCGCCCCGGCGAGATCGCGGTGCTGCCGCGCGGCCTCGTCTTCAAGGTCGAGCTCGCCGACAAGGAGGTGCGCGGCTATGTCTGCGAGAATTACGGCGCCAAGTTCACCATGCCCGACCGCGGCCCGATCGGCGCCAATTGCCTGGCCAATCCGCGCGACTTCAAGACGCCCTGCGCCTGGTTCGAGGAGAAGGAGACGCCCTGCCGGCTGATCGTCAAATGGTGCGGCGCCTTCCACGTTACCGAACTCGGCCATTCGCCGCTCGACGTCGTCGCCTGGCATGGCAACTACGCGCCCTACAAATATGATCTGGCGACGTTTTCGCCCGTCGGCGCCATCCTGTTCGATCACCCCGATCCATCGATCTTCACCGTGCTGACAGCGCCGAGCGGCGAGGAGGGCACGGCCAACGTCGACTTTGTCATCTTCCCGCCGCGCTGGCTGGTGGCCGAAAATACGTTCCGGCCGCCCTGGTACCATCGCAACATCATGAGCGAGTTCATGGGCCTGATCCATGGCCAGTACGACGCCAAGGAGGAAGGTTTCGTGCCCGGCGGCATCAGCCTGCACAACCAGATGCTGGCGCATGGCCCGGACGCTTCCGGCTTCGAGAAGGCGACGCGCGCCGACCTGAAGCCGGTCAAGCTCGACAACACCATGGCCTTCATGTTCGAGACGCGCTTTCCTCAGATGCTGACGCGCTACGCCGCTGAGCTCGGCACCTTGCAGGAGAACTACATCGACTGCTGGGCCGACCTGAAGAAGCGTTTCAACGGCACTCCGGAAGGCGATTGGTCTTGAATACCGAAAACGTGGATCGGCTCGTCCTGCTCGGCTCCAAGGGTGGCCCGGCAGTCCGGCCGGGCGGACCCTGGCCGAGTTCGTCGCTGCTTGAAATCGGCGGGCGCACCATCGTCGTCGATTGCGGGCTGGGCGTCACGCGTGCGCTGACTGATGCCGGCGTCAGCCTGAAGGCGCTCGACCTGATCTTCGTCACGCACCTTCATTCGGACCACGTTCTGGAACTCGGGCCGCTGATCCACACCGCCTGGACGGCGGGTCTGGCGACGCCGGTGACCGTTTTTGGCCCACCCGGCACGGGGCATTACTGGCAATGCTTCTGCCAGGCGATGGAGTTCGACATCGAGATCCGCATCATCGACGAAGGCAGGCCGGACATCCGCGACCTGATCACGGTCGAGGAGTTCGGCGAAGGCTCGATTTTGGACGAGCGAGGTCTGACGGTGACTTCGTTGCGTGTCGACCATCCGCCGGTCACCGACTGTTTTGCGCTGCGTTTCGAGCAGGGCGGCAAGAGCGTGGTGTTTTCCGCCGACACTGCCTTCTTTCCGCCACTGGCTGAGTTTGCCAAAGCTGCCGACATCCTCGTCCATGAGGCCATGCTGGAGGAAGGCGTGGAGCGACTGGTCGCTCGGACCGGCAACGGCGCGCGGCTGCGCGAGCATCTCCTAGCGAGCCACAGTTTTGCCGACGAAGCAGGCCGCATCGCCAGCGATGCCGGGGTGAAGCGGCTGGTGCTCAACCATCTCATTCCAGCCGACGATCCGGCGATCGGCGAGGACGACTGGATCGACGCCGTCAGGAAAACTTGGTTCGGCGACTTGACGATTGCCCGCGACGGCCTTGTTGTGGGGCTAGGCGGTCAGAAGGCCGCTTCAGGAGAGGAAACCGCATGAAGCTTGCCACATTGAAGAACGGGACGCGCGACGGAAAACTGGTCGTGGTCTCGCGCGATCTGACGCGGTTCACCGACGCTTCCTTCCTGGTGCCGACGCTGCAGGCTGCGCTCGACGATTGGCGCCGCATTGCGCCGCATCTGGCGGCCATGGCCGAATCGCTTGAGACCAACGCGGTTCCCTCGGCGCGTTTCCATGAGCACGACGCGCATTCCCCGCTGCCGCGCGCCTATCAATGGGCGGACGGCTCCGCCTATGTGAACCATGTCGAGCTGGTGCGGAAGGCACGCGGCGCGGAGATGCCGGCAAGCTTCTGGACCGACCCGCTGATCTATCAGGGCGGCTCGGACTCCTTCATTGCGCCGCGCGACCCGATCCGCATGGCCGACGAGGCCTTCGGCATCGACATGGAGGCCGAGGTCGCGGTCGTCGTCGACGATGTGCCGATGGGCGCCAGTCTGGAACAAGCGAAGGAGGCAATCCGCCTCATTATGCTGGTCAACGACGTCACGCTGCGCGCCATCACCGGGCCGGAACTGGCCAAAGGCTTCGGCTTCTTCCAGTCGAAACCATCGTCGGCCTTCTCTCCGGTTGCCGTCACCCCCGAGGAGTTGGGCGATGCCTGGGACGGCGGCAAGGTCAATCTCTCGCTGCTGGTCGACGTCAACGGCAAGCCGTTCGGCCGCGCCAATGCGGGCGTCGACATGACCTTCGATTTCCCGACGCTGATCGCGCATGCCGCGAAAACCCGACCGCTCGCCGCCGGCAGTATCATCGGCTCGGGGACCGTCTCCAACAAGCTCGACGGCGGCCCTGGCAAGCCGGTTTCGGCGGGCGGCGCCGGCTATTCCTGCGTTGCGGAACTGCGCATGATCGAGACTATCGAGAGCGGCGAGCCGAAGACGCCCTTCCTGCGTTTCGGCGACACGGTGCGCATCGAGATGAAGGACAGAACCGGCCATTCGATCTTCGGCGCCATCGAGCAGAAGGTCGAGAAATACGAGGGGTGAGGGGAGCATTGAGCCGGTGACCATGCTGGAGCACCTGCGCCGCATGGCGCGCAACAATCTCTGGTCGAACGACCGGCTCTATCGTGCAGTGCTGGCGCTTCAGCCCGGCGAGCTCGAGGCCGGGCGCACCGGCTTCTTTCCGTCGATCAGGGAGACGCTCAACCACATCCTCGCGGTCGACCTTCTCTATCTCGACTTCCTGACGGATGGAGGCCGGGGTGCCGCAGTCTACGACGACTACGTGCCGTTCGACGATGCAGTAGGTCTGGCCGAGGCACAGGCCGATTTCGACCGCAGGCTCGTTGCTTTCTGCGATGCACTTTCAGAGACCGATCTCGATCGCAGCGTCATAACCGACCGGCGCGAGGATGGCATGATCCCCGAAAAGATCGGCGACATCCTCGCGCATGTCTTCCTGCACGACATCCACCACCGCGGGCAGGTGCATGCCATGCTTTCCGGCACTTCCGTTCCGCCACCGCAATTGGACGAGTTCCTGCTCGAGTACGACCTGAAGCTGAGGAAAGAAGAGGTCGAACGGTTGGGACTGGATGATCAGACCAAGGCAACGTCGTGGGCTGCGAAGTGCCGATCCGCAGTGACCATCGTCAGATCTTCAATTTGAGCCTGCGCGATGAGTAGACGGTCGAATGGATCACGATGATGAAGCGGCAGATGCTCAAGCCTCGCTGCGTGCAATTCATTGACGCCGAGGATCGGAATGCCGTTCGACTTCAAGATCTCCACGATATTGCCTGTGAGCGTGACTTTGCCGAGCGATTTCTTGATGGCGATCTCCGCCACCGAGATGGCGCTGACGACCACATCCTCACTCGCAAGAAAGATGTCCCGATGATGGTCCGAAAGGCGTGAATCCGCGTTGAGTACCCAGAGTAGAATATGGGTATCGACCAGATATTTGCGGCTCATTTGATGTACTCGTCCCATTCGGGGCCGAGTTCATCAAAATCATCCGATATCCAAATTTGGCCTTTCAGGGCTCCAAACAGACCCTTGCTCCCCGCAGGCCGGGCAGGGGCGCTCAAGGTTGCCACAATCTCCCCGTGCCGGGTCAGATTGATCTTTTCGCCGGCCTGGGCCCGCTTCACCAACTCGGCGAGTTGGGCCTTTGCTTTTGCCATCGGAACGTTCATTGCCAACCTCTTATGACCAGAATTTAGGTCATAATTGGTCCGGCCGCAAGTAAGCTCAGGCGTTACGCCGCCTTGCCGTCCAGCTTGATCACGCCGCGCTTGATCTGGTCCTGCTCGATCGATTCGAAGAGCGCGCGGAAATTGCCTTCGCCAAAACCTTCATCGCCCTTGCGCTGGATGAACTCGAAGAAGATCGGGCCGATCACGGTTTTGGAGAAGATCTGCAGCAGGATCTTGGTCGTACCGCCGTCGACCACGCCTTCGCCGTCGATCAGGATGCCGTGCTTTTTCATGCGCTCGATCGGCTCGTCGTGGCCGTGCACGCGCTCATGCGACATCTCATAATAAGTGTCGGGCGGGCCGGGCATGAATTTCAGCCCGTTGGCGGCGAGCTTGTCGGTGGCCTCGTAGATCGCATCGGTGCCGACCGCGATGTGCTGGATGCCCTCGCCATTGTACTTCTTCAGATACTCGGCGATCTGGCTGGTCTCGTCCTTGGACTCGTTCAGCGGAATGCGGATCTTGCCGCAGGGCGAGGTGATGGCGCGGCTGACCAGGCCGGTGATCTTGCCGTCGATGTCGAAGAAATGGATCTGCTTGAAACCGAACAGGTCGCGATAGAAATCCCACCACTTGTCCATGTTGCCGCGATAGACATTGTGGGTGAGGTGGTCGAGATAATAGAAGCCGACGCCTTCGGGCTTGGGGTCGCGCTCGCCCAGCCATTCGAACTCGGCGTCATAGGCCGAGCCTTTCTCGCCATAGGCTTCGATGAAATAAAGCAGCGAGCCGCCGATGCCGACGATGGCCGGCACGTCCAGTGCCTTGTCGGTGCCTTCATAGGGCGTGGCGCCCTTTGAGACGGCGTGGTCGAAGGCATGTTTGGCATCGACCACGCGCCACGCCATCGAGGCGGCGCAGGGGCCGTGCTTTTCGACGAACTTCATCGCATGCGAGCCGGGCTCGGCATTGACGACATAATTGATGTCGCCCTGGCGCCAGACGGTGATGTCCTTGCTGCGATGCTTGGCCACCGCGACATAGCCCATGCGGGCAAAGAGCTCGGCGAGTTTTGCCGGCTCTGAATGCGCGAACTCGACGAATTCGAAGCCGTCGGTGCCGGCGGGGTTTTGCTTGCTGATCCTGGCGGGCGGGGCGTCGTGCGGGAACGGGCCCATGGCAGTCCTCCGAAAGCTGTTGCGGCCAAGCTTGGCCATCTTTCGCCATAATAGCGCGGAGCAGCCGCACGGTGCTTGCATTCAACCGCCTGAAATGGTCATCATGTGCGCAAATTATGCATGAATGGAGGATTGCTCGTGGATGATACGCGTCTCGATCAATTTGACCGCAAGATAATGGCGCTTCTGCAGGAGGATGCACGCTATACCAACAATGACCTTTCGGAGCGCGTGAACCTCTCGCCCTCGCAATGCTCGCGCCGCCGCCAGCGGCTGGAGGATGATGGCTACATCAAAGGATACCGCGCCGTGCTCGACCGCGATCGTCTGGGCTTTTCGCTGGTCAACGTCATCTCGGTGACTTTAGCCACCCACAACCGCGACAATGCCCGCCGCTTCGGCGAGCTGGTCGCCCGCCTGCCCGAAGTGCAGGAGGCGCACGCGCTGACTGGCGAGATGGACTACATCCTGAAGGTGGTGACGCCCGACCTCAAATCATTGTCCGAATTCGTCAACGGCGTGCTCCTGCCGCACGAATCCGTGCAGCACGTGAAGACGGCGATCGTACTTGAGACGCTGAAGGAAACCGGCGCGCTGCCGATCTAATTACGCTGACTGAAGGGACGGAGCGCGCGGAGAATCGCCGGCCTGTCAGACTGACTGGCTTTCTAATCCGTCACCCCCGCTGCTGCTGGATCAGCCCATAGAGGTTGGTGCAGCGCGCGCCTGAGCGGCAATAGGCGAAGACCGGGCCTTCCAGCTCGTCGAGCGCAGCGGCCTGGTCCTCGACATTGTCCATGGTGATCTGGCCGCTGATGACCGGGATGTAGCGGAAGCCGAGGCCGGCCGCCTCGGCCGCTGCCTTGACGCTATCGGCCGAAGGCTGGCCCGGCTGCTCGTCGTCCGGCCGGTTGCAGATCACGCTTTTGAAGCCTGCGTCCTTGATGGCGGCGATATCCTGCGGCTGGATCTGGCCGGAGACCGAATAGTCGTCGCTGATCTGGCGGTATTCCATGATGTGGTCCTCGCAATCTCTTTGGCGCAGTCATGCCACCCCGGGGCATAAGCGGCAATCCGTACGAGCGGATTTCTCTGCCAAATAGAGAATGTGCGCCGGAAAATCCAACCGGCTCCCGCAGCGCCGCGTCCCTCTTGGATACGCAATGGACGCTGCGGCAACCCAAGATGCCGGCCCGGTTGATGCCTCGCCGCTCAGCTTCCCAGGATCGCGCCTTTGATCTGCGTAATGTTGTTGCGCATCATGTCGACATAGGTCGAGGCCGGTCCATCGGACCCCGACAGCGCGTCCGAATAGAGCGTGCCGCCGACCTTGATGCCGGTCTCGCCGGCGATCTGCTCGATGAGCCGCGGATTGGTGATGTTTTCCACGAAGATCGCCGCCGCCTTGTCCTGCTTCACTTGGCTAACCAGCTTGGCGACATCGGCCGCCGAGGGCTCGGATTCGGTCGAGATGCCTTCCGGCGCGAGGAAGGTCAGCCCGTATTCATGTTCGAAATAGCCGAAGGCATCATGCGAGGTGATGACCACGCGCTTGGCTTCCGGGATCGACTGGATCGCCGCCTTCACTTCGCCCTCCAGCCCATCGAGCTTGGCAATATAGGCGGCGGCATTGGCCGTGTAGCTGTCGCAGCCTGCGCTATCGGCCGTGCAGAACGCGTCGGCGATGTTCTTCACATAGATCTTGGCGTTGGCGATCGACTGGAAGGCATGCGGATCGGTGACGGTCTTGCCGCCGCCGGTGCCAGCACCTTCGGCGGCGTCCGCATCGGCGAATTCCGGCTTGAAGTCGATCGGCGTCACGCCCTTGGTCAGCGTCACGATCGCGGCCTTGGTGGCGCTGGCGTCGACCAGGCGCTGCAGGAAACCCTCGAAATGCAGGCCGTTGACCAGCACGACATCGGCTTTGGCCATCGCCACCGCGTCCGCCGGGCTCGGCTCATAGACATGCGCGTCGCCGTCCGGCCCGACAATGGTGGTGATGTTAACCCGGTCGCCGCCGACATTTTTCGCGAAGTCGGCAATCACAGTGAAGCTCGCCACGACCTTGAGCGGCACCGCGAAGGCTGACGAGGTTGCGAAGGCGCTTAATGTTATAACGCTCAACGCCAGGGCGGCTCGGAAGGATTTCAGCATTGGCAACGTCTCCTTTTAAGGGGTGGGAATGAGGGTCAGGCGGTGCGGTGCCGGTGATGCACGATGCGGGCGCGCAGCACGCCGCGCGTGCCGAACAGGATCGAGCAGAAATAGACGACGCCGGACGAAAGGATGATCGCCGGACCGGAAGGCAACGAGGCGTGATAGGACAAGAGCAGCCCGGCGATGCAGGAGGCGAAGCCGATCAGCACGGCGAGCGCGCACATCGGCTCCACGCGCGCCGTCCAGAAGCGGGCCGCGGCGGCAGGCAGCATCATCAGTCCCACCGACAGCAGCGTGCCCAACGCCTGGAAGCCGCCGACGAGGTTGAGCACGACAAGGCCCAAGAAAATGAAATGCACCGGGCTGCCCATGCGGCTCACCGAGCGCAGGAACAGCGGGTCGAGGCACTCGGCGACAAGCGCGCGCCAGAAGATGGCGAGACAGGCGAGCGTCACCGCCACGATTCCGCCGATCAGGATGAGCGCCTCATCGTTGAGCGCCAGCACCGTGCCGAACAGCACATGCATCAGGTCGACGCTGGAACCGCGGATCGACACCATCAGCACGCCGACGGCCAGCGAGATGAGGTAGAAGGCCGCCATCGAGGCGTCCTCGCGCTGGATGGTGAAGCGAGAGACGGCACCCGCGCCGAGCGCCACGATGATGCCGGCGATCAGCCCGCCGATGGTCATCGGCAGGATTTCGAGGCCATAAAGCAGGAAGCCGGCGGCAGCGCCGGGCAGGATGGCATGCGCCATCGCGTCGCCCGACAGGCTCATGCGCCTGAGCATCAGGAAGACGCCGACCGGGCAGGCTCCGAGCGACAGCATCAGCGAGCCGAACAGCGCCCGCTGCATGAAGGCGAAGTCGGCGAAGGGCGCGATGAACAGGCCGTAGAGGAAATCCATCATGCCGCCCTCGGTCCGGAGCCGTGATGATGGTCGTGTCGGTGGTCACGCCCATGATCATGATCGTGCGCGCGATCATGGCTGTGTTCATGCTCACTCGGCTCGCACCACGGCGCGTTTTCTTCCCACGCCTCGTGGAAGCGCCTTGCCTTGAGCAGATTTTCCGGCCGCAGCGTGTCCTTGGTGTCGCCCCAGGCGACAGGCTGGCGGGCAAGCAGCAGCGTCTCCGGGAAATTCTGCCGCACCAGGTCGAGGTCGTGAATCACGACCATGATCGTGCGCTCCTCGCCATGCCAGCGCTTTATCAACTGGATGAGATCGCCCACGGTCTTGGAGTCGACCGCGTTGAACGGCTCGTCGAGCAGGATGAGGTCGGCGTCCTGCAACAGCACGCGGGCAAACAGCGTGCGCTGCAGCTGTCCGCCGGACAGCGTGTCGATCGGCCGCTTCTCGAAGCCGCCGAGCCCGACCGCCATCAGCGCCTTGCTGACGGATTCTCGGTCCTCTTTGGTGTAGCGCCCGAGCATGCCGCGCTTTGGCCATAGGCCGAGCGAGACCAGATCGACGACGCGCGCCGGAAAGGAGCGGTCGAGCTCCGACTGCTGCGGAAGATAGGCGATGCGGACACCCGGCATGCGGACCACCGCGCCTTCCATCGGCTTCAGCACGCCGACGATGCCCTTCATCAGCGTCGATTTGCCCGAGCCGTTGGCGCCGACCACCGCGGTCAGCGAACCTTTGCGGACGGTGCCGTTCAAATGATGGATGGCCGCGTGGCTGCTGTAGCCCAGCGTCAGGTCGCGGAAAGTCAGGCAGGCATTGGTCATCGGGCGGCGGTCCGCGAAATCGAGTGAGCTGTCGATATGTGATGTTATTACATTAGTCAACACGCCAGGCTGGCGCAATTGTGTCACGACCGGTCAACTCGCCGTGTAGGTGGGCGGCAGAGATCGGACACTTGGCTCAATTGGTTTCGCGTCCGCCGGCCTTGCCCCGCGTCCGCCCGGACTCTAAAGAGCAGCGACCCCCATAACGAAGGAACCTCCAATGAGCATTCGTCGCATCGATGTCGGCCCGCGCATGAGCCAGATCGTCATCCATGGCAACACCGTCTATCTGGCCGGCCAGGTCGGCGAGCCCGGCGGCAACGTCGCCTCGCAGACCCGCGACATCCTCAAGACCATCGACGAATTGCTCGCCAAGGCCGGCACCGACAAGACCAAGATCGTCCAGGCGATCATCTGGCTTGCCGACATGGGCACCTTCGCGGAAATGAATTCGGAATGGGACAAGTGGGTGCCGCAAGGCCATACCCCGGCGCGCGCCACCGGCGAGGCCAAGCTCGCCGCCCCGGAATATCTGGTCGAGATTATTGTGACTGCGGCGATCTGAGGCGCCGACTTTCCCTTCTCCCCTTGTGGGAGAAGGTGGCCGCGAAGCGGCCGGATGAGGGGTGCTCCAGGGAATGCCCGCGTCTCACTCGCTGGAACACCCTTCATCCGTCTCGGCGCTGCGCGCCGATCCACCTTCTCCCGCAGGGGAGAAGCCAGAACCGCGCTACCCCTGCGATGGGGTAAACCGCGCCACCAGCGTGTGGCTCTCCGCCGGATAGATGAACCGTACATGGGTCACCGGATGCTCGGCGCTCCAGGTGCGGCGTTCGACCACCAGGCAGGGCGCGCTCGCGTCGATATCCAGCGCGTCGGCGATTGCTTCGTCCGCGGCCATGGCGCGGATGCGGTGCTCGGCCTCGCTCCACGGCACGCGGCCGATCAGCCACGGGCCTGGCGCGATGTCGAGAAATTCCTCCTCGGCTGCCTCGGCCACCGCAGAAAGATTGATCAGCCGCTGCTCTAGCGCGAACGGACGTTCGCCGGCAAAATGCAGGCCCTCCAGCGCCAGCACCGGACCCGGCGCGGAAAGCCCGAGACGCGCACGGTCCTCGGCGCCACTGCGCCGCTTGAAGCGTTCCAGTCGCTCATAGCGATAGGGCAGGCCGAGCGCCTCGACCTCGATCCTGATGTCGTGCAGCTCCAGCACCGCCGCCTGCGACTGCGGCTGGCGCACGAAACTACCGGAGCGGCGGCGGCGCTCGATCAGCCCGGCCTTGGCCAACTGCGACAGCGCCTTGTTCACCGTCATGCGCGAGCAATTGTAGTGAGCCGTCAGCTCATGCTCGAAGGGGATGCGATGTCCGGGCGCCCAGGCGCCCGACAGGATCTTTTCGCGGATATCCGACAGGATGCGCTGATGCAACGAGAGGATCTCGCCGCCCTCGACATCGTCTGTCTCGACAAGGCTCATCGGATGTTCCTGTTCAGGCCTGCGACAATGCTGTCATGACTTCGCGGAACCGCTTGGCGACCGCCTCGCGCTTCGCATGCCTGCCGCCGCTGACCTGCTTCTTGCCATGCACCCAGACGCAATCGACCTTGCTGCCATTGGCAAAGATCCAGGCGTCGAGGATCGCATCGCCCGTCTTGCCGGCCAGCGAGGGGTGGCCAGCGTCGAGCGAGACGAGATCGGCGGGGCCGCCGGCGGCAATCCGCGACTGGCCGGCGCCGAGCGCCTGGCTGCCGCCGTCGAGCGAGGCGTCGAACAGGGCGCGTCCCGTCGAGCCGCCGGCGCGGGCCAGCACGTTGCGGGCGCGATGGGCAAGGCGCTGCGAATATTCGAGCTGCCGAAGCTCGTCCGGCAGGCCGATCAGCACGTTGGAATCGGAGCCAACGCCAAAGCGGCCGCCATGCTCGATAAACAAAGGTGCCGCAAAAGTGCCGTCACCGAGATTGGCTTCGGTGATCGGACAGAGCCCTGCGACAGCGCCCGTCCGGGCCATCGCGACCGTCTCGGCCTCGGTCATATGGGTGGCGTGAATCAGGCACCAGCGTTTGTCCACCGACGCTTGGCTAAGCAGGAACTCCACCGGCCGCTTGCCCGACCAGGCGACGCAGTCCTCGACTTCCTTCATCTGCTCGGCGACATGGATGTGGATCGGTCCATCCGGTGCCATCGCGGCGACCGCATCGAGCTCGTCCGGCGTCGCGGCGCGCAGGCTGTGCGGCGCGACGCCGACGACGACCTGCTCCAACGAGCGAACGCCCTCGCGGCTTTTCTCAAGCAGGCGCGCGAAGCGCTCGACATCATTGATGAATCGCCGCTGGCCTTCGTTGGGCGCGGCGCCGCCGAAGGCGGAATGGGCATAGAAGACCGGCAACAGTGTCAGGCCAATGCCGGTATCTGCGGCGGCAGCCGCGATCCGCTCCGCCATTTCGGCGATGTTGGCGTAAGGCTTTCCGTCGCGATCATGGTGGAGGTAGTGGAACTCGCCGACGCGCGAAAAGCCGGCCTCCAGCATTTCGACATAGAGCTGCGCCGCCACAGCCTCGACCTGGTCCGGCGTCATCGACAGCGCGAAGCGGTACATCACTTCGCGCCAGCTCCAGAAACTGTCGGCCGAAGGTCCGCGCAATTCGGCCAGACCCGCCATGCCTCGCTGGAAGGCGTGGCTGTGCAAATTGGGCATGCCGGGCATGACGATGGCGTGGCGCTCGTCGCCGGCTTGCGCGGCAGCGCTGGCCTCGACCTTCGAGATGCGGCCATCCTCGAAGACTATCCTGACATTGCTTTGCCAGCTCTCGGGCAGAAGCCCCTGTTCCGCAAAGATCGCCGTCACCTGCGTCTCCAAATCTCGATGCGTGAGCGACGATATTGCTTGCGTCGCGTTTCAATATGTATATACATAATCGCCGTCCTTTCAAATGGAAAAGATGATGGGTGGAGCAAACAACAGGAGCGGCCATCGGGTCTGGCGCAATGCGCGCCTGGCGACCATGGCCGAGGGTGCGGCCGGTCTCGGCATCGTCGAGAAAGGCGCGGTCGCCGCGCGCGACGGGCTGATCGTTTATGCCGGCCCCGAGGCCGATATACCGGGCGCGGCCGGGCAGGGCGCCGAGAATGTCGATTGCGCTGGACGCTGGATCACGCCCGGCCTGATCGATTGCCACACGCACCTCGTCTATGCGGGAAACCGCGCCAACGAATTCGAGATGCGTCTGGCCGGCGCCACTTATGAAGAAGTGGCCCGCGCCGGCGGCGGCATTGTCTCCTCGGTCAAGTCGCTGCGCGCAGCGAGCGAGGATGATCTAGTCGCTGAGACGCTGCCGCGGCTTGACGCGCTGATCGCCGAGGGCGTCACCACTGTCGAGGTCAAGTCCGGCTACGGCCTTGATGCCGATAATGAGAAGAAATCGCTGCGCGCAGCCCGCCGTCTGGCCAATGAGCGTCCGGTGACGATCCGCACGACATGTCTCGCCGCGCACGCGTTACCGCCGGAAGCCAAGGGCGACAAGGATGCCTTCATCGATCTCGTCTCCGGCACGATCCTGCCGCAAGTCGCCGCCGAAAAGCTCGCCGACGCGGTCGATGGGTTCTGCGAGGGCATCGCCTTCTCGCCGGAGCAAATGGCGCGCGTGTTCGATAAGGCCAAGGCGCTCGGCCTGCCGGTAAAACTCCACGCCGACCAACTCTCCAACCTGCATGGCGCAGCGCTTGCCGCCCGCTATGGCGCGTTGTCCGCCGACCACCTCGAATATACGGACGAGGAAGGAGCCGACGCGATGGCCAAGGCCGGCACCGTGGCGACCATCCTGCCCGGCGCTTACTACTTCATCCGCGAGACCAAGAAGCCGCCCGTCGATCTCTTCCGCCGCCACGGCGTGAAGATGGCTGTCGCCACCGACTCCAATCCCGGTACCTCGCCGCTTACTTCGCTGCTGCTCACCATGAACATGGCCGCGACGCTGTTCGGCATGACCGTCGACGAGTGTCTCGCCGGCGTCACCCGCGAGGCCGCGCGGGCGTTGGGCTTGCTTGAACAGACCGGCACGCTGGAAGCCGGCAAATCGGCCGATCTCGCCATCTGGGATATCGAGCGTCCGGCCGAACTCGTCTACCGCATGGGCTTCAACCCGCTCCATGCCCGTATCTGGAGAGGACAATGACGGAACTTACCCTGAAGCCCGGCAACGCGACGCTTGCCGACTGGCGCGCCATCTATCGCGGCGCCGTGCCGCGGCTTGACGCCGCCTGCCGGCTGAAGATCCGGGACAGCGCCGAGGCCGTCGCCCGCATCGTCGCCAAGGGCGAGCCGGTCTATGGCATCAACACCGGCTTCGGCAAGCTGGCCAGCGTCCGCATCCCGGCTGACGACCTCGAAACGCTCCAGCGCAACATCGTGCTCTCGCATGCCGCCGGCGTCGGCGAGCCGATGCCTGTCGCCGTGGTGCGGCTGATGATGGCGCTGAAGCTCGCCAGCCTGGCCCAGGGCGCATCCGGCGTGCGGCCTCAGACCATAGAATTGCTGGAAGCAATGCTCGCCAACGACGTCATTCCGGTGGTGCCCGCGCAAGGCTCGGTCGGCGCTTCCGGCGACCTCGCGCCGCTTTCGCATATGACCGCCGTCATGATCGGCGTCGGCGAATGCTTTACCCCGCATGGCCGGTTCCCGGCCAAGGTGGCCTTCGTCTCGCATGGACTGGAGGCGGTGACATTAGGCGCCAAGGAGGGTCTCGCACTGCTCAACGGCACGCAGTTCTCCACCGCCTTCGCGCTCGCCGGCCTGTTCGAGGCCGAGGTTCTCTACCAGTCGGCGCTGGTCGCCGGCGCGCTGTCGACCGATGCGGCCAAAGGTTCGGACGCACCCTTCGACCCGCGCATCCATCTGTTGCGCAAGCATCGCGGCCAGATCGAGACGGCGGACGCGCTGCGCAACCTCATGGCCGGCAGCGCCATTCGTGAATCGCACCGTGTCGGCGACGAGCGCGTGCAGGATCCGTACTGCCTGCGCTGCCAGCCGCAGGTGATGGGCGCTGCGCTCGACGTACTGCGCAAGGCCGCCGACACGCTCGAGACGGAAGCCAACGGCGTCACCGACAACCCGCTGATCTTCGCCGAGGACGACACCGCGCTCTCGGGCGGCAATTTCCACGCCGAGCCGGTGGCCTTCGCCGCCGACATGATTGCGCTTGCCGTCTGCGAGATCGGCTCGCTGTCGGAGCGTCGCATTGCCATGCTGGTCGACCCGGCATTGTCCGGCATGCCGGCCTTCCTCACGCCGAAGCCCGGTCTGAACTCCGGTTTCATGATCCCGCAGGTGACGGCGGCGGCCCTCGTTTCCGAAAACAAGCAGAAGGCCTACCCGGCGAGCGTCGATTCCATTCCGACGTCGGCCAACCAGGAAGATCATGTCTCGATGGCCGCCCACGGCGCGCGCCGGCTGCTCGGCATGATCGAGAATGCGACCGCCGTCATCGGCATCGAATTATTGGCCGCCGCGCAAGGCTGCGATTTTCACGCGCCGCTTGCATCCAGCGAGGCGCTGGAGGCGGTGCGCAAATTGGTCCGGGCCGAAGTCCCGCATCTCGACAATGACCGCCATTTCCATCCCGACATGGAGAAGGCGATCGCCATGGTCCGCAGCGGCGCCGCAGTGAATGCGGCGGGTGCCGTGAAGCTGCCGGGGATCGCGTCGTGAGGCTTCACGCTATGAGAGGTCGAGTTCCTTCGCGCCCCCCTCTGTCCTGCCGGCCATCTCCCCCTCTAGGGGGGAGATCAGCAGCGGCTTTGGCGCCGCTCTTCCTTCAACGCAGGCGATTGGCGAAAGCCGTCGTGACATCTGATTTCCCCCCAAGAGGGGGAGATGCCCGGCAGGGCAGAGGGGGGCGCCGTAGGGCGCCAACGTGTGGAGGTCTCTCATGACCTCGCCCAATTGGCTCACCGTCACCCAGGGCACCGCGCCGCTGCTGGTTTCGATCCCGCACACCGGCATCGACCTCGCCGGCCTCGACTCGCGCCTCGTCTCGACTTGGCTCGGGCGGCGCGACTGCGACTGGTGGATCGACAAGCTCTATGATTTCGCCGCCGACCTCGGCGCAACCGTCGTGCACACCGCCATCTCGCGTACCGTTATCGACGTCAACCGCGATCCGTCGGGCGTTTCGCTCTATCCCGGGCAGGCGACGACCACCCTTTGCCCGACAGACACGTTTGACGGCGATCCGCTCTACCGCATGGGTGAGGAGCCGAGCCCATCCGAGATCGACCAGCGCCGCGAGACCTATTTCGAGCCTTACCATGCCGCCCTGCAGGCCGAGATCGACCGGCTGCGCGGCATACATGACAAGATCGTGCTCTATGACTGCCATTCGATCCGCTCGGTGCTGCCGCGCCTGTTCGACGGCACGCTGCCGATCTTCAACCTTGGCACCAATGACGGCAAGAGCACCGATCCCGTGCTGCAGGAAAAAGTGGCCGCCATCCTGGCCGCGACCGGCGAGACCTGGGTGGTCAACGGCCGCTTCAAGGGCGGCTGGATCACCAGAAGCTTCGGCCAGCCCGGGAACGGCGTGCATGCGCTGCAGATGGAGCTCTCCAACCGTGGCTACATGCGCGAGCCTGCGGAAAAAGGTTCGCCGGAAAATTGGCCGGTGCCTTACGACCCAAGCTATGCCGCGCCGATCCGCGCCGCGCTGAAAACAATCCTCGAAACCGCCATTGACTGGGCCGGGCGCTGACCCGCGCCGCCCGCCTTGCTTGAAAGGGACAATGATGACCGATCCTCGTCACAACATCCGTGAAGTGCGCGCCCCCCGCGGCGACAAGCTCAACGCCCGCTACTGGACGACGGAAGCGCCGCTGCGCATGCTGATGAACAACCTCGATCCCGAGGTCGCCGAGAACCCGAACGAGCTCGTCGTCTATGGCGGCATCGGCAGGGCGGCGCGCACCTGGAACGATTTCGACCGCATCGTCGCTTCGCTGAAGACGCTGGGCGAGGACGAGACGCTGCTGGTGCAGTCGGGCAAGCCGGTCGGTGTCTTCAAGACCCATTCCAATGCCCCGCGCGTGCTCATCGCCAACTCCAACATCGTGCCGCATTGGGCGACCTGGGAGAAGTTCAACGAGCTCGATAGAAAAGGCCTGATGATGTACGGCCAGATGACGGCCGGCTCCTGGATCTATATCGGCACGCAGGGCATCGTTCAGGGCACCTACGAGACTTTCGTGGAAGCCGGCCGCCAGCACTACAATGGCGACCTCAAGGGCAAGTGGATCCTGACCGGCGGCCTCGGCGGCATGGGTGGCGCCCAGCCCTTGGCGGCAGTCATGGCCGGCGCTTCCTGCCTCGCGATCGAGTGCAACCCGGACTCGATCGACTTCCGCTTGCGCACCCGCTATGTCGACGAGAAGGCCGAGACGCTCGACGAAGCGATGGAGATGATTGATCGCTGGACCAAGGCCGGCGAAGCAAAATCGGTCGGGCTTCTCGGCAACGCCGCCGAGATCGTGCCTGAGATGTTCAAACGCGGCATCCGCCCCGACATTCTTACCGACCAGACCTCGGCGCATGACCCGATCAACGGCTATCTGCCCAAGGGCTGGACGATGGCCGAGTGGCGCGAGAAGCGCATCTCGGATCCGAGGGCCGTCGAAAAGGCCGCCCGCGCTTCGATGCGCGAGCATGTCGAGGCGATGGTGGCGTTCTGGAACGCCGGCGTGCCGACACTCGACTACGGCAACAACATCCGCCAGGTCGCCAAGGATGAGGGTTTCGAGAACGCCTTTGCATTCCCGGGCTTCGTGCCGGCCTATATCCGGCCGCTGTTCTGCCGCGGTATCGGCCCGTTCCGCTGGGCCGCTCTCTCGGGTGATCCGGAAGATATCTACAAGACCGACGCCAAGGTGCGCGAGCTCACTCCCGGTAATACGCATCTCCACAACTGGTTGGACATGGCGCGCGAGCGCATCTCGTTCCAGGGATTGCCGGCGCGCATCTGCTGGGTCGGTCTCGGTGATCGCCATCGCCTCGGCCTCGCCTTCAACGAAATGGTCGCCAAGGGCGAGCTCAAGGCGCCTGTCGTCATCGGCCGCGACCACCTCGATTCCGGCTCGGTCGCCTCGCCGAACCGCGAGACGGAAGCAATGAAGGACGGCTCCGACGCCGTTTCCGACTGGCCGCTGCTCAACGCGCTGCTCAACACCGCGTCGGGCGCGACCTGGGTGTCGCTGCACCATGGCGGTGGCGTCGGCATGGGCTTCTCGCAGCATGCCGGCATGGTCATCGTCGCCGACGGCACGGCTGACGCGGCAAAGCGCCTGGAGCGCGTGCTGTGGAATGACCCGGCGACCGGCGTCATGCGCCATGCCGATGCCGGCTACGACATCGCTATCCAGTGCGCCAAGGAGCACCAACTGAACCTGCCGGGCATTCTGGGCTAGAGCATGATGCCGAAAAGTGTGAAGCGGTTTTCGGGCAACATCATGCTCCTCACCAAAAAGACAGAGCCGGATGATTTCAGGTCGAATCGACTTGAAATGGTCCGGGTCTGAGCCGAATGCGCATCTTTCGTGCCGCCGATTACCGCGTCATGCCGTGGAAGAATGGCGGCGGCACGACGACCGAAATCGCCGTTTCGCCCGACGGCGCCGGGCTCGACGATTTCGACTGGCGCATCTCGATGGCCCGGGTCGAGACGAGCGGGCCGTTCTCAAGCTTCGCAGGCATAGATCGAACACTGTCGGTGCTGGAAGGCGAAGGGATCATTCTCGACATTGCCGGCCAGGCGCCGGCGCGGTTGACCATGGCCTCGGCGCCGCTCGCCTTTCCGGGCGACGTGCCGACTGGCGCGGCGCTGATCGGCGGACCGATAACCGATCTCAACATCATGACCCGCCGTGGCCGCATGGCCCATGAGGTCGAGCGCCGGTCTTTCACCGCCGAGATTCGGATCGCGCCGCGCGCCGACACCACCCTCGTTCTTGCCGTCGGCGCCGGCGCCGCGCTCTTCACGGACGATGCGCCGAGCCTCGGATCGCTCGACACGCTGATCCTCGACCGCGACAGCCCGGAAATGCGGCTTCAGCCCAAGGGGCAGGGCCTGCTTTTCGTGATCGGGCTCCACCGCCTCGCCGCCAACCATTAACGGCTGTTGCCAAACATGATCGCGGCTCGGGCGAATTATCGCTCGGCCCCTTGCATGTATCACGAAAAAGCCCGAATCCTTGCCCTGATCCAACCGGGGGCGGAGAGCGAGGGGCGTTCGCCCACGAGCTGTCGAAAGGGCACGCCCCGGTTGTGGTGCGCAAAACAAACTTTCGGCCGATCAGTGATGCAACCAATTGCAATTGAACCGGTTTTAGGGCCATTGCCGTGGCGGTGACGCCGCATTGCGCCCCCGCTTACGGAATTTTCAATGAACATTCAGACCAATCCCAACAAGATCGAACTGACAAGCGCCGGCTTCCCGACGGCGACGGACGCGCCGATACGCTCCAATTTTCTGCCTGAGGACCGGCTGCGTGCCTTGGGCGTCGCGCTCGCCAAGGGCGAGGTCAAGGAATTGTTCGGCCTCGCTCCGTTCGAGTTTCAGGCCCGCATCCGCGACAGCGCCAAGAAGATTCTCGAAGTCTACCGCTCGACCAATGCGGCGCAGGCCAAGGGCGAGACCATCACGCCGGCCGCACAATGGCTGCTGGACAACAATTACCTGGTCGAGGAGACCATCTTCCAGGTCAAGCGCGACCTGCCGCGCCGCTTCTACCGGCAGTTGCCGACGCTCACGCTCGGCGACGGCACGGTGCTGCCACGCGCCTTCGTCGTCGCCTGGAGCTATGTCGAGCATTCCGACAGCTCCGTGTCGGCCAGCATGTTCAAGGCTATCGTCGAAGGCTTCCAGTCGGTCGAGCCGATGAAGATCGGCGAGCTCTGGGCGCTTCCGTCGCTGCTGCGCTTCGTGCTGATCGAGAACCTGCGCCGCATCGCCGTGCGCGTCGAGCGCACCAGGCAGATGCGCCAGACCGCCAACGAGGTCGCCGACCGGGTTCTGGCGACCGACGACAATGCCGACCGCACCAGGATTCTGTCCAACTACAGCGCGCATGCGCAGGACACCACCTTCGCCACCCAGCTGCTCTACCGCCTGCGCGACGGATCGCAGAACGCCGGCCGCGCGCTGGAATGGCTGGAAGGCGAGCTCGAAAAGACCGGCTCCGACGCCGAGGAGATCATCATCTCCGAGCATCAGACGCTGTCCTCGGGCAATGTCACCACCGGCAACATCATTCGCGGTCTGCGCCTCATCAATGACGTCGACTGGACGGTCTGGTTCGAGGGCGTCAGCCGCATCGACACGCTGCTGCGCGACAAGACCGATTTCGCCAACCTCGATTTCTTCTCGCGCGACCAGTACCGCACCGCGATCGAACAGCTGGCGCGCCGCTCGCATCTCTCCGAGTACCGTGTCGCGGAAAAGGCGATCGAGCTTGCCGGCCACACGCCCGGCCTCACCGATGCGTCCGGCGTGCCGGAAACAGCGGACCCCGCCGTGCACACCGATGTCGGCTTCTTCCTGGTCGGCCCGCGCCGGCAGGAGCTGGAAAGGGCGATCGGCTACCGGCCGCCTTTCTACGTGACCTTCAAGCGAGGTTTTGCCAGCTCCGGCTGGCTTGGCATCGTCGTGCCGGTTTTCCTTTTGACGGCGCTGCTGCTGGTGCTGTCGGGCAAAGCGCTCGCCAATCTCGGCCTGTCGGTGGAATCGATCACGCTGATGCTGGCGCTGTTCGCCGTTCCGGCCAGCGAAGGCGCGCTGGCCTTCTTCAACACCGTGGTGGCGCTGTTCCTGAAACCGACAAGGCTTGTCGGCTACGATTACAACAAGCACGGCATCCCGGCCGAATCGCGCACCTTGGTCGTGGTGCCTTCGCTGATCGGCTCGCGCGACGACGTCGAGGAAAACATCCGCAACATCGAGGTGCATCACCTCGCCAACACGGCGGACGAGATCCGTTTCGCGCTGTTGTCCGACTGGCCGGATTCCAAGACCGAGATCGACGTCGCCGACATCGAGATCCTGCAATATGCCCGCGACGAGATCGCCAGGCTCAATGCCCGCTATCCGTCCGAAGGTTCGCCGCGCTTCTACCTCTTGCATCGCCGCCGGCTCTACAACCAGGCGCAGGGCTGCTGGATGGGCTGGGAGCGCAAGCGCGGCAAGCTGCATGAGCTGAACCTTCTTTTGCGCGGCGACAGCGATACCACCTTCCTGCCGCTCGACGTGCCGCTGCCGGAAAACGTCGTCTATGTGATGACGCTCGACGCCGACACGCGCACCACGCGCGACGCGGTTTCGGACCTTGTCGGCAAGCTCGCCCATCCGCTGAACCGCCCGCATTTCGATCCAGTCAAGCGCATCGTCACCGCCGGCTACACTATCCTGCAGCCGCGCATCACCGCTTCGCTCACCAGCGGCGACGATGCCTCCTTCTTCCAGCGCGTCTTCTCTGCCAATCGCGGCCTCGACCCCTATGTCTTCGCCGTCTCCGACCTCTACCAGGACGTCTTCGGCGACGGCTCCTTCACCGGCAAGGGTCTCTACCATGTCGACGCCTTCGAAGCGGCCCTGAAGAACCGCATCGACGAAAACACCATCCTCAGCCACGATCTGCTCGAAGGCGCGCTGGCACGCGCCGCGCTGGTCACCGACGTCGAGCTGGTCGAAGACTATCCGACCCGCTACTCGGTCGACGCCTCGCGCCACCACCGCTGGGCGCGCGGCGACTGGCAGCTGCTCGGCTACATCTTCGATCCGCGTTCCGGTGTGCCTGCGCTGTCGCGCTGGAAGATGGTCGACAATCTGCGCCGCTCGGTCACCCCGATCTTCTGGGTCATGGCCTGCGTCGCCGGCTGGACGCTGCTGCCCTTCACCCAGGCCGCGCAGTGGCAGGCTCTTATGATCCTCAGCCTGTTCATGGCGCCGACCTTCGACATCGTGAACGGCATCCTGCCGAAGAGCGGCGATCAGACGCCGCGCGGCCATTTCTCCGCTTTGGCCCGCGATACCGTGTTCGGCACCGCGCTCGTGGCGTTAAAGGTGCTTTTGATGGCGCATCTCGCCTGGATGATGGGGGATGCCATCATCCGCACCATCTATCGGCTCTTCGTCAGCCGGCAAAATCTTTTGGAATGGCGTACCGCCTCGCAAGCCGCCAAGGGCGGCAACGATCTCGGCGCCTATTACGGCATGATGTACGGCGCGGTGATCATCGGCGTCGTCGGCCTGGCGATTCCGGTGCTGGCCGATTCCACCGGTGCCTTCGTCGCCTTCTTCTTCGCCATCTTCTGGATCGCTTCGCCCGCCGTCGCCTGCTGGATCAGCCGCTCGGCCGAGACCGAGGACAGGCTGCGTATCTCGACCGCCGACATCCACGCGCTGCGCACCTTCGCGCGCCGCACCTGGCACTATTTCGAGACCTTCGTGACAGCCGAGCAGCATCACCTGCCGCCGGATAATTTCCAGGAAAGCCCGGCGCCGGTTGTGGCGCCGCGCACCTCGCCGACCAATATCGGCGTCTATCTGCTCTCGGTGGTGTCGGCGCGCGATTTCGGCTGGATCAGCCTGTCGGATGCCATCACCCGCATCGACGCCACGATGACGACCATCGAGAACATGCCGCGCGATCGCGGCCATCTCTATAACTGGTATGACACCACGACGCTGAAGCCGCTCTATCCGCTCTACATCTCAGCGGTCGACAGCGGCAATCTCGCTGGACATCTCGTCGCGGTGGCGGCGTCCTGCGCCGAATGGGCCGAGGCGCCTTCCGTGCATCTGCAAGGCGATTTCGAAGGCATCATCGACACCGTCACCATCCTCGACGAGAGCCTGGACGAGCTGCCGGACGACCGCCGGCAACTGCGGCCGCTGCGCCAGCGCCTTGCCGACCGTCTCGACGGCATGCGCCGCGCGGTGGCGACCATCAAGGCGCAGCCTGAGATGGCGTCGATCCGCACCATCAATCTTGCGGTGCTGGCCGGCGAGATCCGCAAGCTCGCCACCGCCATCCACACCGAGGCGGCATCGCCGAAGAGCGATGTCATCGCCGATTGGGCGGCCAGGCTGGAAGCGACCTGCGAGGCGCATGTGCACGACTCGCACAATGACGATAGCGCGGTCGCCGCTCTGCGCGCCAAGCTGCTCGCCTTGCGCGAGCGCTGTCGCCGCTACGCCTTCGAAATGGATTTCTCCTTCCTGATGCGGCAGGAGCGCAAGCTGCTCTCGATCGGTTACCGCGTCGAGGAGCGCCAGCTCGACGAGAGCTGCTATGACCTGCTTGCTTCCGAAGCACGGCTCACCAGCCTGTTCGCCATCGCCAAGGGCGACCTGCCGACCGAGCACTGGTTCCGTCTGGGACGGCCAATCGTCGAGATCGGCTTCCAAGGCGCGCTGATGTCCTGGTCGGGCTCGATGTTCGAGTATCTGATGCCGCCGCTGGTGATGAAGGAGCCGCAGGGCTCGATCCTCAACCAGACCAGCAAGCTCATCATCAAGCGCCAGATCCAGTATGCGCGTTCCAAGAACGTGCCCTGGGGCATTTCGGAAGCGGCCTACAACGCCCGCGACCGCGAGCTCACCTATCAGTACACCAATTTCGGCGTGCCCGGGCTCGGCCTGAAGCGCGGCCTTGGCCAGAACACCGTGATCGCGCCCTATGCGACGATCCTGGCCGCACAGTTCAATCCGCGCGAGGCGGTGCAGAACCTGCAGCGGCTGCGTTCGATCGGCGCGCTTGGCCGTCACGGCTTCTACGACGCGGTCGATTTCACGCCGCAACGCGTGCCCGAAGGCACCGACCACGCTGTGGTGCAGAACTACATGGCGCACCATTCCGGCATGACGATCGCGGCGGTAGCCGACGCTATTTTCGAGGGCCGGCTGCGCGAGCGTTTCCACAGCGACCCGGTGATCGAATCGGCCGAGCTTCTGCTGCAGGAGAAGGCGCCGCGCGACATTCCGACGGCGACCGTCAGGACGGAAGCCGACGAGCGCTCCAAGGACGAGACCGAGGCCGAGAGCCCGGATAGCCGTGTCGTGCTCGACCCGATCAAGGCGCTGCGGGCGACCAACGTCATGTCCAACGGCCGCTATTCAGTCATGGTCACCGCCACCGGGTCCGGCTACAGCCGCTTCGGCGAGCTTGCCGTCACCCGCTGGCAGCCGGATCCGAGCGAGGATCGCCTCGGCTCCTATATCTTCCTGCGCGACGCGGCGACCGGCGACTGGTGGTCCGCCACCGCGGAGCCGAAGCGCGCCGAGGGCGAGCGCGTCCAGACGCTGTTTGGCGACGACAAGGCGAGCTTCACCAAGACGGTGGGTTCGCTGCGTTCGGAAGTCGAATGCATCGTCATTTCAGAAGGCAATGGCGAAGGCCGCCGCATCACGCTCTACAATGACGGCGCCACCGACCGGCACATCGAAGTGACCTCCTTCGCCGAGCTGGTGCTCGGCAACGAGACGTCGGACAACGCGCATCCGGCGTTCTCCAAGATGTTCGTTGAGACCGAGATCGCGCCGAACAACAGCGCGATCTTCGCCACAAGGCGCAAGCGCGACAACAACGATCCCGATCTCACCATGGTGCATTTCGTCACCGACCCGTCCGGCCCGTCGCGCGATGCCGAGGCCGAGACCGACCGGCGCGCCTTCATCGGCCGTGGCCGCACCATCGCCGATGCCGTCGCCTTCGACCCCGGCGTCAGGCTTTCGGGCAGCCAGGGCTTCACGCTCGACCCGGTAGCGGCGCTGCGCCGCCAGGTGCGCGTTCCGGCCAACAAGAAGATATCGCTGACCTTCTGGACCGCCGTCGGCGCCAATCGCGGCGAGCTCGACGAGGCGATCGCCCGTCTCGACCACCAGGAGAGCTTCGCTCGCCAGGCCATGCTTGCCTGGACGCGCAGCCAGGTGCAGACGCGCCATCTGGGGCTCAGCCTCACCGACGCCGCCAATGTGCAGAAGCTGGCGCGCTATTTGATCTATCCCGATCCGTTCCTGCGCCTGCCGGCGGAATCCATAGCGTCGGGCCTCGGCCGCCAGTCGAGCCTGTGGCCGACCAGCATCTCCGGCGATTTCCCGATCTTCCTCGTGCGCATCGGCGACGTCGCCGATCTCGAGATCGTCGCCCAGGCGCTCCGCTTCCAGGAATATATGCGGGCGCGGGGCATGATGATCGACTTCGTCGTCGTCAACGAGCAGGCCTCGTCCTATGTGCAGGACCTGCAGCGCGCGGTGGAGACGCTGTGCGAGAACAGCCGCCTGCGCGGCCGTGAGCTCGGGCCCCGCCAGCATATCTTCGCGGTGCGCCGCGACCTGATGGACGAGCCGACCTATAAGACGTTGCTATCGGTGGCGCGCGTCGTGCTGCACACCCGCAACGGCACGATCTTCGATCAGCTCGAACGTGCCGAGACGGCGGCGCTCCAGGCCCGCGACGCCTTGATGCAGGCCGAGGGCGGCACGCCGCGCGAGCCCGTTCCGCCGCTCCCCGTGCCGGTGCCGGCAAGCCGAAGCGGAGCCGACATCGCCGCCGACGGCAGCGGTCTCAGCCTCTGGAACGGCTTTGGCGGCTTCGACGGCGACGGCCGCCACTATGTCACCCGGCTGACCGGGCGGCGTTCGACGCCGCAGCCTTGGATCAACGTGATATCCAACGCCTCGTTCGGCTTCCATGTCTCGGCCGAAGGCGCCGGCTTCACCTGGAGCCGCAACAGCCGCGACTACCAGCTGACGCCGTGGTCGAACGACCCGGTGTCGAACCGGCCGGGCGAAGGCTTCTATATTTTCGACCAATTGAGCGGCAAGGCCTTCTCGCCGATGGCCGCGACGGTTCGCGATCCATCGATGACCTATGAGACCTGGCACGGCCAGGGCTTCTCGACCTTCCGCTCCAAGCGCGGTTCGCTGTCGATGGACCTGACGCAGGTGGTCGATCCCACCGATCCTGTGAAGATCACCCGGTTGCGCATCCAGAATGCCGGCCCGGCGCCGGCGCGGCTGCGCATTTACGCCTATGCCGAATGGGTGCTGGGCGGCCATCGCTCGCGCACGGCGGCGACCATCGTGCCGTCGCGCGACGCTGCCACCGGCGCTATGCTGGCGCAGAATCCCTATGGCCTCGACTTCGGCGAGCGTGTCGCCTTCCTGGCAGCCAGCCATCCTGTCCATTCGGTAACCGCCGACCGCAGCGAGTTCATCGGCAGGCACGGCACGACCGAATATCCGCAGGCCGTGCTTGGCGGGCTAGCGCTTTCCGGCCGCATCGAGGCGGGCGACGATCCCTGCGCTGTCGTCGCCAGCGACATCGACATTCCCGCCGGCGGCGACGTGACACTGTCCTGGCTGCTTGGCGATGCTGCCACGCCCGCCGAGGCGAGCGCACTGGTGCAGACCCATCGCAGCAAGGATTTCGATCAGCGCCTGGCCGATAACGAGCGCGTCTGGCGCGGCTTCCTCGACACCATTCAGGTCGAGACGCCCGACGAAGCGATGAACGCCATGGTCAACCATTGGCTGCCTTACCAGAGCCTGGCCTGCCGCATCCGCGCGCGCTCGGCCTTCTACCAGGCGAGCGGCGCGTTCGGCTTCCGCGACCAGTTGCAGGACACGCTCTCGCTTCTGGCGCATGACTCGAAGCTGGCGCGCGACCAGATCCTTAATGCGGCGCGCCGGCAATTCCCGGAAGGCGACGTGCAGCATTGGTGGCTGCCGCGCACCGATGCCGGGGTGCGCACGATGATCTCGGACGACGTAGTCTGGCTGGCGCATGCGACGGCCCGCTACATCGAGGTGACGGGCGACGCCGGTATCCTCAAGGAGCAGTTGCCCTTCATCGACGGGCAGCAGCTCGGCGAGGGCGAGCACGACGCGTTCTTCACGCCTGAGATCACCAAGAACACCGCGCCGCTCTATGAACATTGCGCGCGGGCGCTCGATCTCGCGATCAAGCGCAGCAGCCCCGCCGGCCTGCCGCTCATCCTTGGCGGCGACTGGAACGACGGCATGAACCGTGTCGGCGAGGGCGGCAAGGGCGAGAGCGTGTGGCTGGGCTGGTTCCTGCTGAAGACGCTCACCGACTTCGCGCCTGTCGCCAAAGGGCAGGGCGACACCAAGCGGGCGCAGGCCTGGACCAAGCACGCGGACGCGCTGAAACGGGCCCTGGAAAGCACCGCCTGGGACGGCCAGTGGTACCGGCGCGGCAGCTTCGACGACGGTACGCCGCTCGGCTCGCACAATTCGGACGAGTGCAGGATCGATTCGATCGCCCAGTCCTGGAGCGTGCTGTCGGGCGAGGGCGATCCTGCCCGTTCGACGACGGCCATGGAACAGGCGACCAAGATGCTGGTCGATGACGAGCTCAAGATCGTCAAGCTGTTCACGCCGCCCTTCTCGAAAAGCGAGAAGGATCCCGGCTATATCAAGAGCTATCCGCCGGGGGTGCGCGAGAATGGCGGCCAATACACCCATGCCGCGACCTGGTTCGTGATCGCGCTGGCCGAAATGGGCCGCACCGACGAGGCTTATCGCTGCTTCTCGATGCTGAACCCGGTCAACCACGCTTCGGACGAGGCGGCGGCCGAGCACTATCGCGTGGAACCCTATGTCGTGGCCGCCGACATTTATGCCGGCGAAGGCAAGGGCGGCCGCGGCGGCTGGACCTGGTACACGGGCTCGGCCGGCTGGCTTTACCGCGCCGCGGTGGAGGGCATTCTCGGTATCGAGCGGCGCGGCAAGGAGATCACGTTTAGGCCGAAGCTGCCCGGGCACTGGGACGGCTACGCCGCGACGCTCAAGATGTTCGACGGCGAGATCAAGCTTCGTGTTATCCGCGACAAAAAGACCAAGTCGATCTCGCTAGAAGTCGATGGTTCGAAGAAAAAATCGGCCTCTTTCGAGCCGAAAGCCGGCGACAAGACCGAGGTCGTCGTCAGGATACCTGCGTAAAATCAAAGGTTTGGTTCGTTGGCCGCGCATCTTTCGGGGTGCGCGGCCGACGCCCTTTTTACTTGGCGCGGCCTCTCGCGCCCGATCGCGCGCCTTCCTTTAGAGCAGCCTAAGCAAGCAGCTTGTGATTAAAAATGTGGCAGCGCCAGGCAGGTGCCATTATTTTGCCGCAAGCCTGACATTTCACCTTTTATCTCAAACCGTTAGGTGATCACGTCAGATTTCGTACCGTCGTCATCTTTTGTTCGCTAAATGGGAACGGAAGCGATAGACGACGCATTGTTTCGCGACACGTTAACCGATACGTGTCAGAAAATGGTGCGGTGCACAATTCGGGCATTGAGCACAGACAAGAGTTTGGCGGAGTAGCTGAAGTGTCACTTCTGCAGATCTACTTTAGAGCGCTGGGTTATCTGGCGTCCGACAAGAAGCGCGTTGCGCTGATTTGCGGCGCCAACGTCGCGCTCGCGGCGATCGCGATCCTTGAGCCCATCCTGCTGGGCCGGGTGATCGGTGCCATCTCCGAAAAAGGCGCGGTGTTTTCGACGCTCGCCGTCTGGGCCGCTCTTGGTGCCTTCAACGTCGTCGCCTTCGTGCTGGTGGCGCGCGGCGCCGACCGCTTCGCCCATGCCCGCCGCTCCGAAGTGCTGTGCCAGTCCTTTGAGCGCGTCATCACCATGCCGCTTGCCTGGCACCATCAGCGCGGCACATCCAATTCGCTGCACACGCTGCTGCGCGCGGTCGAGACCCTGTTCAGCCTGTGGCTCGAATTCATGCGCGTGCATCTCTCGACGGCCATCGCGCTGGTGCTGCTGGTTCCGACCGCGCTGTCCATGGACATCCGCATGTCCGTCGTGCTGCTTGGCCTGGGCGTGCTCTATGTCGGTATCGGCCGCCTCGTCATGCGCCGCACCAAGTCGGGGCAGACTGCCGTCGAACGCCACTACCACACCGTGTTTGCCCACGTGACCGACAGCGTCAGCAACGTTGCCGTGCTGCAGAGCTACAATCGCATCGGCCACGAGACTGCGACGCTGAAGCGCTATGTGAAGGATCTGCTCGACGCCCAGAACCCGGTGCTCGACTGGTGGGCGATCGCCAATGCGCTGAACCGTCTGTCGTCGACCATCTCGATGATGATCGTGCTCTCGATCGGCGCTTATCTCGTCACCCGTGGCCAGCTCCGCGTCGGCGATGTCGTTGCCTTCACCGGCTTTGCCGGAATGCTGATCGCCCGACTCGACCAGATGTCGGCCTTCACCACCCAGATTTCCGAGGCTCGTGCCAAGCTCGAGGAGTTCTATCGCCTCGAGGATTCGGCTGCCGAGACCGCCGAGCCCGACGGATTGCGCGAGTTGACCAACGTCACCGGCCACGTCCGCTTCGAGGATGTCAGCTTCGAGTTCGCCAATTCGGGCCACGGCATCGAGGACGTCTCCTTCGAGGTCCAGGCCGGCCAGACGGTCGCCATCGTCGGCCCGACCGGCGCCGGCAAGACGACGCTCATCAACCTCTTGCAGCGCGTCTTCACGCCCGCCAGCGGCCGCATCCTGATCGACGGCATCGACACCCGCACGGTGACCCGCAAGTCGCTGCGCCATTCGATCGCTACCGTCTTCCAGGACGCCGGCCTGCTCAACCGCTCGATCGAGGACAACATCCGTGTCGGCCGCGCCGATGCCAGCAATGACGAGGTTCACGCCGCCGCCAATGCCGCCGCCGCCCAGGACTTCATCCTGGCCAAGAGCGGCGGCTACGACACCGTCGTCGGCGAGCGCGGCGGCCAGCTCTCGGGCGGCGAGCGCCAGCGTATCGCCATCGCCCGCGCCGTGCTCAAGGATGCGCCGATCCTGGTGCTCGACGAGGCGACCAGCGCGCTCGACGTCGAAACCGAGGATCGCGTCAAGGAGGCCATCGACGAGCTGCGCCGCAACCGCACGACCTTCATCATCGCCCACCGCCTGACCACGGTCCGCGACGCCGACCTCGTCGTCTTCATGGACAAGGGCAGGGTGGTCGAGATGGGCGGCTTCACCGAGCTGTCGCTGCGCAACGGCCGCTTCGCCGCCCTGCTGCGCGCCGGCGGCCTGCTCAACGACGAGGAAGTCCGCCGCCTCAGCCGTCCGGTGACGGAAGCGGCGTAAGGCAGAACGCTTCTCCCTTCTCCCCTTGTGGGAGAAGGTGGATCGGCCCGATAGCGCCGAGACGGATGAGGGGTGTTCCAGCGGAGTGAGACGCTGGCTTTTCCTGGAACACCCCTCATCCGTCGCCTTCGGCGACACCTTCTCCCACAAGGGGAGAAGGGAAAGCGCGACACTCCCCCGATTGCCCCAGGCCAATCTCCGGTCTATTTAGGTCGGCATGAGCGACACCACCTCACGCTTGAGCGCCTGGGCCGATCTCGCCAATCCGACGCGCTTCGTCGGCTTGGCGGACAAAGTCGTTCCATGGCTGGCGGCGGTCGCGGCGATCCTGCTCGCCGTCGGCCTCTACATGAGCTTCACCGCGCCGGAGGATTTCCAGCAGGGCATCACCGTGCGCATCATGTATATTCACGTGCCTTTCGCCTGGCTCGCCATGATGTGCTACACGATCATGGCGATCTCGGCGCTGGGCACGCTGGTCTGGCGCCATCCGCTGGCCGATGTGGCCCTGAAAGCGGCGGCCCCGATCGGCGCCACCTTCACCGCGCTGGCGCTGATCACCGGCTCCATCTGGGGCAAGCCGATGTGGGGCACCTGGTGGGTATGGGACGCGCGGCTGACCTCGGTCTTCGTGCTTTTCCTGATGTATCTCGGCATCATAGCGCTGACCCGCGCGCTGGATGATGCCGGCCGCGCGGCCTGGGCCGCCGCCATCATCACGCTGGTCGGCTTCATCAACATCCCAATCATCAAATTCTCGGTCGACTGGTGGAACACGCTGCACCAACCGGCCTCCGTGTTCCGGCTCGGCGGCCCGACCATCGATCCCTCGATGCTGTGGCCGTTGGCCGTGATGGCGCTCGGCTTCACCGTGCTGTTCTTCGCGCTGCACCTGATGGCGATGCGCACGGAGATATTCCGCCGCCGCGTGACCGCGATGCGCAGAGTTGCCGCGCGGCAGGCGGAGCGGGCTCCCCCTTCTCCCCCTGTGGGGTGAGAAGCGGTCCGCATTTGCGGACGAAAAGCCAATTGCTTGGCTTTTCGAGCTTCGAACGCCCTGAGCCTGCGAAGGGCCGGGCGGTGTCGCCGAAGGCGACGGATGAGGGGTGTTCCAGGGAAAGCCAGCGTCTCACTCCGCTGGAGCACCCCTCATCCGTCTCGGCGCTAACGCGCCGATCCACCTTCTCCCCAAGGGGGGGAAGGGAAGGGCGCGTTTCACCCCATCCGTCCCCTTGCCGCTACCGGCAGCGTTTCCAGCACCTTGTCGCCGTCGATCAGATGCACCTGGTCGAACAAATTCGTCACCACGCAGCAATGATCGGGAACGACGCGCACGCGTTCGCCGATGCGCAGCTTGGCGCCGTCCGAAAGCGTGACGGTGCCGTGCTCTTCGCTCAAGACCGTGACGCGGGCGCCCGGCACACCGAGCAGCTCGCCGAACTCCAGCAGGCCGAGCGTATCGGACGACAGCGCCTTGCTGCCGCTGTCGAGGATGGCGCGCGTCGCCGTGGGATGGCTGACTACGGTTGCCAGCACGGTCAACGCGCAGTCGTCCAGCGTGCCGACGCCTTTGGCGACCTGGTAGCGGTCGAGATAGATGTAGGTGCCGGGCCGGTATTCGGTGACGACGCTGTCCTCGCCGGAGCGCCACATGTCCGGCGTGCCGCCGCTGGAGATGCGTTCGCATTCGAGCCCGGCCGTGGCAAGCGCGCCGCGCGCTGCCTTCAGCCATGCCTCCGCTTCGGCGGCGCGCCCCGCCGCCGGATAGGTCATCAGCCCGCCGAAGGCGAGACCCTTGGCTTGGTCGATGATCTTCGCCAGCGCCAGCGCTTCGTCGGCGCTCTGCACGCCGCAGCGGCCCATGCCGGTGTCGCACTCGACCAGAACGGACAACGGATGGCCGGCATCGGTGAAAGTGGCGGCAAGCCCTTCCAGCGTCTCGTGGCTGTCCGCCGTCACCGAAAGCGCGACGCGGCCATGCAACGCCTTCAGCCGCCCCAGCTTGGCGCGGCCAAGGATGTTGTAGGGCAGGAAAATATCCTCAAGCCCGGCATCGGCCATCACCTCGGCCTCGCCGATCTTCTGGCAGGTGATGCCGACGGCGCCCGCCGCCACCTGCTTCTTCGCCCAGTAAGGCAGCTTGTGCGTCTTGATATGCGGGCGGAGCTTCAGCCCGTGAGCATCCGCATGGGCCTGCGCTTTCTTGATGTTCGCCTCGGCGCGGGCAGCATCGATGAGGATCGCCGGTGTGTCGAGATCGGCTATGCTTGCCATGAGATCACCCGTCCGAGCATGTCTTCCGCGCGGCGATCCGCTGTGGGACAAAGACATTGCGTTAAAACAAATCAGTTGGGTTATGGCCCCGAACGAAGCCCATGTCACGGAGCCAGATCCGCCGGTTTGCGTCGACAGAGGACCGGCATTGGGCTATTCGGAAGGACGGATTTCAGCAGGCGGCGGCCGGAAGGAAGAGAACCCATGAAGCGCTCCAAGATCAACGACATCATCCGCGAAGCCGACGCCTTCATCCGCTCCTTCGGCTATATCATGCCACCCTTCGCCTATTGGTCGCCGGAAGAGATGAAGGCGCATAAGGGCGACTCCCCGGCCATCTTCACCTCCCGTCTCGGCTGGGACATCACCGACTACGGCCAGGAGAAGTTCGACGAGCTCGGCCTGTTCCTGTTCACAGTGCGCAACGGTCGTTACGAGGACATGAAGCTCGGCATGGGCATGCTTTATGCCGAGAAGATCATGATCTCGCGCAAGGACCAGCTCTCGCCCATGCACCGCCACAACATCAAGGCCGAGGACATCATCAACCGAGGCGGCGGCAAGCTGGTGCTGGAATTATTCATGCACGACCGCGACGGCGGCATTGACCCCAAGGCCGAAGTCTCGGTGCCGGTCGACGGCACCATGACCAGACTGCCGGCAGGCGGGCTGCTGAAGCTCGATCCGGGCCAGAGCGTGACGCTGCTGCCCGGCGTCTGGCACGCCTTCTGGGCCGAGGGCAAGGATGTGCTGATCGGCGAGGTCTCGACGGTCAATGACGACCTCACCGACAATGTCTTCCGCGATCCGATCGGCCGCTTCTCCAACATCGACGAGGACGTCGCCCCGCTGCACCTGCTGGTGTCGGATTACGAGAAATGGGTGGGGTAGGCGAGGGACGCTCCGCTACCGCGCGTACTTATCCGCCTTGCGGTTCCCCAGCAGCAGCTTGCGCTCCAGATGCGCCCGCAGCTCGCCGTAATAGGCGGTGAGAAAGGCTTTTGAATCGACCGGCTCCACCCTGGCGCCGATCTTGCGGGCAATGGTTTCCGCCACCGCCTTCAGCGCCGAATAATCGTCGCGGCGCAGCACTTCCTCCAGCTTCTGCAACTCGGCGATGCCATAGGCGTCGAGCTGCGCGGGGCTGAACTGAAAGCGGGCCGCGACCGGATCCTTGCGCTGCGAAAGGTCTTCGACCAACGCCATTTTCGGCGCCTCGACCACCCAGGTGCCGGCGAGCAGGTCGCCGATCCTCAGCCGGTCGCGGTTGAACAGCGGAAACAGCGAGAACAGCAACGCCCAGACAAGACCGAAGATGGTCGTCAGCGTGTCGGCGACATCGGCGCTGGCGCGCGCGGCGAGGATCGACAGCGGCAGAAAAACTTCGATCTCGCGCATCAGATTGCGCGCGATGACTTGGTCGATGGTGAGGCCGGCGCCGCTGCGCGACGCGACCCTCACGCCAACCATGCGCTTGCCCGGCGTGGCTGCCCGCCGGCCCGCCTCGAAGGCGATGAAATAGACGTTGCGGAGGAAGAAGATGAAGATGATCCAGACGATGAACAGCGGCTGCGCATCCTGGATACCAAGCCCGGCAAGGCCGAAGATCATCACCAGCGAGACGACCACGCCCGTGATGACGATGATCACCACGTCGAGCAGGAACCCGGAAGCGCGGGTGCCGGCATCCGCCAGCTTGACCCGCAGGTCCACGCCTTCCGGCGTCACCAGCGGACGTGTCAGCGCGGCAGGGTTCTTTACCTTGGCTGTCCTAGCGGTCGCCATGCCGCACCATCCGCAACAGGTAGAAATATGAGATCCAGAGCGCCAGCATGCCGCCGCCGATCGAATAGCGGGCGAGGTCGCTGGTGATCGTCTGCCGGCCGATGCCTTCCAACAGTCCGGCGAAAAGCAGCATCACCGTGACGCCGATCATGGCGGTCGCCGCCACGCGCCCGGCTTGGGCGGCGGCGGCCATGCGGGTGAGTTCGCCGGGAAAGGCGATGCTGGTGCCGATGCGCATGCCGGCCGCGCCCGCAATGGCGATGGCGAACAGCTCCGTCGTGCCGTGGATCGAAAGCCAGCCGCCGAGCTCGAAGCCCAGGCCCTTGGCGGCATAGATCTGGAAAATGGCGCCGAGCATGCAGCCATTCATCAGGATGATCAGCACGCTCGGCACGGCGAAGGCGAAGCCCAGCGCGAACGCCAGGATCGAGACCTGCGTGTTGTGCGTGAAGAGATAGGCGGCAAAGCCCGACAGGAAATGATCGCCGCCGCCGTAAAGCACGCTGCGCAGCGTCTCGGCCGACGAATCCGGGTTGCGCCCGCCCGCCAGGCTCGGCGCGATGATGGCGTCGTACCAGCGCTTGTCCGAAGCGACCAGCCAATAGCCGGCAATGGCACCGATGACGGTGAGCCCGACCGATGTCCATACTTCGCGCCAAAGGTCGCGGATCGCCGCCGGCCAGTCGTGCAGGAAGAAGTCGCCGATGCGCGTTCTCAAGCTCCGCCGCGCGCCATAGAGATAGAAATAGCCGCGCAGGCAGAGTGCCTCGAGATAGGCGATCAGCGCGCTGTCGAGCGAGGTCGCGCGCGCCACCGAGAGCGACGACAGCGCCGAACGGTAGAGGAGCGGCAACGACAGTAATTCGTCTTCCGATAGCGCGCGCGGCGCGCGCTTCTCGACGCGCGCAAGCAGCGCCTCGAAGGCTATCCAGTCGGCCTCGCGCTCCTGGCGGAAGCTTGCCAGCGACTGGCGCACGGAATCGGTGCCGGCCGACAGCGTCATAAAAGGTTCTCCTCCTTGAGCTGGATATAGCGCTCGACCAGCGCCGGGCCGAGCCGCTGGTGGTCGGCCTCGATGACATGCGCGCCGAGCAGCCTGAGCCTGCCGATCACCACCTGCCGCTGCCGCAACAGATCGCCGGCGGTGACGGAACGGGCGACATCCTCGGGCGCCGCCGGCGCCATGTCGGCCAGCGTTTCGAGTTCCACATCCTTCATCAGCATGAACAGCACCAGATGCCGCTCGGTCAGCCGGCCGACGGTGCGCAGCATCAATTCGGCGCTGATCGGATCGACGAAATCGGTGAAGACGATGACCAGCGAGCGCCGGTCGAGCTTCGCCGAAAGCGTGGTGAGCGCCAGGGTGAAGTTGGTCTCCTCCGTCGAATAGTCGATCTCGGCGGCGCGCTTCTGGATCATGGTGAAGCTCGGCGAGCCGCGCACCGCGCCGCTCGATACGCGCGGCCTAGCATCGAAGGAAAACAGGCTGACGAGGTCGCCGCCCTTGAGCGCGATGAAGGCCGACAGAAGCGCCGCCGTCACCGCGCGGTCGACCTTCGGTACCCCGTCGACCGGCTCGCACATCAGCCGGCCGCTATCGATGGCCAGAACGATGTTGTTGTTCTCCTCGATCCGGAACTCGCGCGCCAGAAGCTTGCCGTGCCGGGCGCTGCGCTTCCAGTCGATCATGCGCCGCCCCATGCCGGGCTGGTAATCCTTCAGCGCTTCGAACTCGCGGCCCTGGCCGGCACGCTTCTGCGTATGGCCGTCGGCAAGGGCGGAACGCTGCAAGAGCGTGATCGCCTCGTCGCGCGCGCTGTTGACATTGGGCAGCACCGCGACCTTGCGGTCGACCGGCAACACGACCTGATTCCAGATCAGCCCGAATGGACCCTGCCAGCGCAGCCAGAGACGGTCGAAGCCGGCGATGCCGCGGCGGATGGCCTCGAATTCGAGATCGAGCGTGCCGCCATTGGCCGGCAGCGCGCCGCCGGTGCCGGCTAATGGCTGGACCCGCTGGTCGTGCCCGACACGCGCCTGCAGGCGGCGCAGCCTTGCGCCGGCACCGGCCGCGATGTGCAAGGTGAAGCGCCCGCCGATACCCACCTGCGGCGGCGCCGTCAGTGCGGCGTTGAGCGAGGCGCGACCCCTGCCTGCGGCTGCGTCCACCGCCAGGAAGGCAAGCAGCAGGCAGATCCACAACAGGCCGAGATACCAGACATGCGGCAATGCAAGCGCGATCAGGAAGGCGGGGATCGCCCCCGCCGCAGCTGCCCAGACCGCTCGGCCGCTCGGATAGATCAACGCGGCGCTTCCGTATTGTCGACGAGGTCTGAGACGATCTGCTCGACCAGCCGCCCGTCGATCTGCGCGGCCGGCGAGAGAACGACACGGTGACGCAGCGCCGGTACTGCCAGCGCCTTGACGTCGTCGGGGATGACATAGTTGCGGCCGTCGAGCGTCGCCCGGGCGCGCGCGGCTCTCGCCAGCATGGCGCCCGCGCGTGGACTCGCTCCCACTTCCAGGTCAGGGCTTTCGCGCGTGCCGCGCACAAGTGCCGCGATATAGCCGACGACGTCGTCGACCAGCGTGACGTCGCCGACCGTGGCCAGCGCCGCTTCCAGCGTCTCGCGGTCGGTCCGCGCCTTGATGCCGTATTGCTCGATATCGTGCGAGGCCGAGCCGCCGCCGTGATGGACGATGATGGCGCGCTCTTCGGTGAGATCCGGATAGCTCACCCGATGCTTGAACAGGAAGCGGTCGAGCTGCGCTTCGGGCAGCGGATAGACGCCCTGGTGCTCGATGGGGTTCTGCGTCGCCACCACCATGAAATTCCGGCCGAGCGAATGCGTGGTGCCGTCGAAGGTGACGGCATGCTCCTGCATGGCCTCGAGCAGCGCGGCTTGAGTCTTCGGCGGCGTGCGGTTGATTTCGTCGGCGAGCAAAAGGTCGCAGAAGATCGGGCCGCGCGTCAGCGTGAACTGCCCGGTCTGGAAGTTATAGATGTTGGCGCCGACGATATCGCCGGGCATCAAGTCGGGCGTGAACTGGATGCGGCCATAGGCGACGCCAAGCGCCTGCGCGAAGCAGCGCGCCGTCATCGTCTTGGCGGTGCCGGGCGGGCCTTCGAGCAGGATATGCCCGCCGGCAAACAGCGCCGTCAGCATCAGGTCGACCGTGTCGCGCTGGCCGGTGATCGCTTTTGCCACTTCTTCCCTGATCGCGTTCGCCAGGGTCTTCACTTCATCGACGTTCAATGAGCCTCCTTGCCGTCCAGTCATGCAGCTTTTCGGCTGCTTCGTGCATTGCGGCCAGATTGTTGGAATCGTGTACTGCCCTGAAGCGGGCGGTGAAGCCGTGCTGTTCTTCCTTGTCGCGGGAATCGAGCCAGCGGTCGAGCGCCTCGCCCTGCAGCCCGTGCGGCGCGCCGAGCAGGACGGCCGCGCGCTGGCGCATCAGCGTTGCGTAACGGTCGCCAAGCTCCTGCAGCCGTCCGGCGCGCTTCAAAAGCATCGCCGTGGTGTCGACCAGCGCCCGCTTGCCGAAGGCGATGGCGCGCCCTTCGGCGCGCGGCGGACCGAAGCGGCCGAGCCCGTGCAGGAAGGCGAGCGCGGCCGCCACAAGCACCGACAGCGTCAGCGCCAGGAAAGGCGGTTCGATCAGCAGCTTGGCGAGATCGTGGTTGCCGCCGATGCCGTGCAGCGTCAGGTCGAACATGACGGCGCCCTTGGCGGGCTCCAGCATGGCGATGATGTCGAGCGCGGCGACCGCCTTCTGCTCGTCCTTCAGCGCGGCATTGTTGAGGAAATCGGGATCGGTGAGGATGTAGAAGGGTTCGTTGTCGAACTCGGTCAGGATAGCCCTGCCGTCGCCCGCCGCGATCAGCGGATGGTCGTCCGCCACCCATTGCAGTTCCTCCGGCGCGGCCACCATGCGGCCGGCGATGTTGATCTGCGAGAGCGTGTTCTTGGCCTCGCCGAGCTTGGTCTTGGCGATGCGGCCGAGCCAGTCGTTGACGACGTTGTTGGGCAGCCGCTCGACCTTTTCCTCCCAGCCTTCATGGCTGAACAAGGGAAAGGTCTGCCATTTGGGCAGCACGAACAGCGTGTCTTTGCCAGAGCGCAGCTTGATAAGGCGATCGAGCGCGGCCGGGTCGCTGCCCGGCGCGATGGTGACGACGAGCAGGAAGGTCGACGCCAGGGGGGACGCGAGGTCCTTCTCGCCGCGCTCCATCGGCGGCGCCTGTCCGTTGGTGAGCTTCAGCCATTCGACAAGCCCGGCATAGCCGGTGCCGCCCTTCGAGAACGGCGTGGCACCGCCCTGGGGCTGGCGGAAATCCGGCGCATAGGTGGACAGAAGGAAAAATCCGGCCGCCGCCAGCAGGCTGGCGAAAATGCCCCAGAACAGGGTCTTGCGGCTGAACGGTTCTTGCACTGCGCCTGTCATCTGCGCGGTCATGCCCAAGCATCCCGGAAGGCGAACCGCTCATAGGCGCCGCGCGCCTGCTGCCAGCCTTCGACCCCGACGGGTCGGCGGGCAAACAAGGCGGTCTCGACGATGCGGGCGATCTCGCTGAAGGCGGCGCGGGGCCGGGTGGGGATGGAGCCGGCGGCGGCGATGTCGCGTGCGGTGAGCGATGGGCGCAGGAAATCGGGCAGCCGGGTGGCGATGTCGGAGACGCTGCGGCGCAACAGAAGATGCACCGCCTCGTCATACTCGCCGCGCGCGGCGAGCGCATCGGCCTCGGAGAGCAGGACCTGGGCAGCCCCCACGTCAGGGCGCCACTCTTCCTTCGCTTCGGTCTCTCCGCGTTTCCGCCGCCATGGCAGGCGCCAGGCAATGCCTTTCGCCTCGAGGAAAAGCAGAAAAGCAATGATCGCGACGCCGATGATGACCGCGCCCCAGAAGAGATAGATCATATAGGGACCGAGCTTCGCCAAGCCGTCCAGAAGCGGCTTCAGCCACTCCGGCGGCTCGGGCCGCGCATAGGTCGGCAAGGCGAACTGGATCGAATCGTGCCTGAGCAGTTGCTTGTGCAGCTGCGCCAGCCGTCCGGCCTCTTCCGTCCCTGCGGCTGTCACCCGCTCGTTCCCCCTGCAACCTGCGGTTTGGGGCCGACACTGGCAATACGCCATGACAATTGCAAGCGCACTGGACGTAGCCTTTCAATCTTGGCAAATTTACTTTGAAGTCGCCGATGAACGCAGCGGTGACTCGGGGGAAAATTATCATGACGACTGCAACATTGGGACGACCCGGCCGATTCGAGATCGGCAGGGTATTCAGCAACACCTTCGGAGTGATTGGCCGAAACCTCGGACTTTGCGTTGGGTTGGCGGCTTTGTTTTCGGGTCTGCCGGCATTGCTCATCAGGCTGTGGACCCAGCCGCAGATCGACGCCATGATGCAGCGCGACCCCGGCACCATGGCCGACCCAGGCGCCATGTTTGGCAATTCCTACATCACCATCATCGCCGGATTGATTTCGTTCGTGTGCGCGCTGCTGCTGCAGTCGGCGCTGGTGCGGGCGACCATCGAGGACCTCAATGGCAAGCGTCCGTCCTTTGGCGACTGCATCCAGATTGCGATCCGCTTTCTGCTGCCGACGCTTGGCATCGGCCTGCTCGTCGGTCTCGGTGCGGGTATCGGCCTGATGCTGTTGATCGTGCCGGGCATCATCCTCTGGCTCGGCTGGTCGATGTCGGTGCCGGTCCTGATCCAGGAGCGGCGGGGCGTGTTCGGCTCGATGTCGCGCAGCCGGGTCCTCACCAAGGGCAGCCGCTGGGGACTTTTCGGTCTGTTCCTCATTCTCGTCATCATCGCGATGATCATCCAGTGGGGGATGCTGCTCGTTCTGGTGCTGTTCGGAGGCATCATCGCCGGGATCGGCGCCGCGCTGGTGCAGACGGTGGTCTCGATGGTGCTCTCGATCGCAACCGCGGTGAGCTATGTCGAGCTGCGCCAGGCGAAAGAAGGCGCAAGCATCGACGAACTGGCGGAGATATTCTCCTAGGCAGCAGAGATCACCCGATGGCTTTAGAAAGCCCAGGTGCAGCCGGTAAATTCCGGCTGGGCGGGGTAGTCGGCAATGCGCTCTCGTTCATCGGACGGAATCCAGTTCTCTCGCTGGCGGTCGCCGTGTGCTTTTTCGCCCTGCCGTCGCGACGACCACATACACAGCCTTGCGGCGGGCGAAGGAGGGCGGTGGCGTCGACAAACTGTTGGCCGTCTTTTCCTAGCAATCGGCGCCGCCGACGCAATCTGAGCTGAAGGCAATCGCTGGCAAATGGCAGACGGCCGACGCGACGGGAAGGTCGCGCCGGCCGCTCGCTCCTGGGAGGATCAGGACTCCAGCCACACCGTCTCGAAATGCTGCTCGAGCGCCTGGTGCTGTTCGCAGCCCTGCACGCCCTTGCGATAGGTGCGGTAGACCGAGCGCCAGTAGGGCTGGACGATGATGCCGGAGTCGCGCAGGTTGGTCTCGATCTTGGCCATGATCTCCTTGCGCTGGGCGGCATCCGGCGTTGCAAGCGCCTTGTCGAGAAGCTCGTCGAACTCCTTGTTCGAATAGGCGCTTTCGTTCCAGGCGCCGCCCGATTTGTAGGCCAAAGCCAGCACCTGCACGCCAAGCGGGCGGCCGAGCCATTCGGTGCAGGAATAGGGGAACTTGGCCCAGTCGTTCCAGAAGGTCGCGGCCGGCAGCACGGTGCGCTTGATCTTCAGGCCGGCCTCGCGGATTTGCGCGGCAATCGCGTCGGCGGTGCTCTTTTGCCATTCGACGTCGACCGAGATCAGCTCATATTCGTGGTCGGCCTTGCCGGATTCCGAAATAAGCTTCTTGGCCTGTTCGACATCGCGTTTGGCCGGGCCGATATCGGCGAATTCCGGATGCATCGGGCCGACATGGTGGTTGTCGGCGGGCTTGCCGCGGCCGTCGAGCCCGAGCTTCAGGACGGCCGCATTGTCGACGGCAAGCTGGGCGGCGCGGCGCACCTTGAGGTCGTCATAGGGCGCGTTGGAGACATTGAAGCGCGCGACGATGGTCGAGCCGGTGGCGATCTCGGAATTCTGCAGGCCCATCTGATCGGTCTGCGACACGGCATCCGCCGTGGTCTCGTGGTCGGTGTCGATCTCTCCAGACTCGAAGGCGGACAGCGTGGCGTTGGGATCGGAGCCGTAGTCGACCCATTTTATGCCGTCGAGATAGAACTCGCCCTTCCACCACGGCTTGTCCTTGCGCTTCACCTCCGCACCCGTTTCGGCGTCCCAACTCACCAGCTCGCAAGGGCCGGTGGTGATGGCCAAAGCCTTCTTCGGATCGGCGTCGCCCTCATAGGAGCGGTGCATGATCAGCGCCGGATAGTCGGCCATGCCGGCGATCAGCGAGATGTCGGGCTTGGGCAGGTTGATCTTCACGGTGTAGTCGTCGACCTTCTGGATGCCTCCATCGACCAGCTTCTTGGTGTCGGCATTGACCAGCGCGCCCATGCGCGCGGCGACCGAATTGCCGGCGACCGAGGCATCGCACCAGCGGTTGAGGTTGTGGATCACGTCCTCGGCGTTGAAAATGTCGCCGTTCGACCAGGTGATGCCCTTGCGCACATTGAGGGTGATCGTCTTGGCGTCGTCGCTGGTCTCCCAGCTTTCCAGCAGCCAGGGCTCGAAGGAGAAGTCGGTTTTCCAGCGCACCAGATATTCGTTGCACTGACGCGCGACATTTGACATCTCGACGCCGTCGAAGGTGCGCGGATCCTTAAAGCCCTTGACGTTCATCGCGACGCGCAGCACGCCGCCCTTTTTCGGCTCGGCGGCGCGGGCAGGCGAGGCAGCGATCCCGCCCAGGGCGAAGGCCCCTGCGGTGCTGACGCCGAAGCCGGCCATCAAGGCCAGATATTCGCGCCGGCTGATCGCGCCCTTCTTGAAATCGTCGGCGATCGGCTTGGCACGCGGGTGCAGTTTTCTGTCGGTCAGCATGAATTTCATCGTCGTTCCCTCTGTTGTTGGGCGCTCCGGGCCGCCATGCGGGGGCGGATGCGTCCGCTGAGCGCCGTTGCCTGCGAGGGAATGATAGGTCCGCTTTCCGCCACGAAATGGTTTGGTTTCCGCAGTTCTTGTGCGCTGTTCCGCAGGTAACCAAGGTTAGGTTCCTCTCCCCCGCCGAAGGCGGGGGAGAGGTGTCCGCGAAGCGGACGGAGAGGGGGCCTTCGTAGGGCGCTCCCCTCTCCGTCTCCGCGT
>NZ_JAIUHQ010000027.1:0-50382 GCF_020165215.1 Mesorhizobium sp. CA15 | reverse complement strand
CTTCCTTTCCCTCCGGAGGGGGGAAAGGTGGCGCTGCGAAGCAGCGACGGATTGGGGGAACCACGTGGCAATCAAGCTTCAGGTCGATCAGTCATGCCAGTCACACAAGATTTGTGCATAGCGTAGCCCGCCTTCGCGGGGGCGAGGAAAAAGAGCCCTACTCCGCCGCCACCAGTCCCGCCATCTCGCGGTTCTTCATCAGCTTGTAGACGATCGAATCCATCAGCGCCTGGAAGGAGGCGTCGATGATGTTTTCCGACACGCCGACCGTCCACCAGCGGGCTCCAGTGGAATCGTGCGATTCGACGAGAACGCGGGTGATGGCCTCGGTGCCGCCGTTAAGGATGCGCACCTTGAAGTCGGCGAGCTCGAGATCGGCGATCTCGTTCTGGTATTTGCCGAGATCCTTGCGCAGCGCGATGTCGAGCGCGTTGACCGGGCCGTGGCCTTCGGCCACCGACATCTTCTCCTCGCCGTCGACCTCGACCTTCACGATCGCCTCGGAGACGGTCTTCAGATTGCCGTTGGCGTCGAAGCGGCGCTCGACCATGCAGCGGAAGGAGGTGACGTTGAAGAACTCCGGCAGGCCGTGCAGCATCTTGCGGGCAAGCAGCTCGAACGAGGCGTCGGCGCCCTCATAGGCATAGCCCTCAGCCTCGCGCTCCTTGACCACTGCAATCAGCGCGTCGAGCCGGTGATCGTCCTTCGGCACGTCGATGCCGCGCCGCTTCAGCTCGGCGAGGAAATTGGCCTTGCCGCCCTGGTCCGAGACCATGACGCGACGGCGGTTGCCGACGGCTTCCGGCGGCACATGCTCATAGGTCGCCGGCTCCTTGGCCAGGGCCGAGGCGTGGATGCCGGCCTTGGTGGCGAAGGCGGAGGAGCCGACATAGGGCGCCTGGGCTTCCGGCGCGCGGTTGAGCAATTCGTCGAAGGCGCGGGAGAGCCTGGAGATTCCGGTCAACGCCTCGGCCGAAATGCCGGTTTCGAAACGATCGGCGAAGGCGGGCTTCAGCGAAAGCGTCGGGATGATGGAGATGAGATTGGCGTTGCCGCAGCGCTCGCCGATGCCGTTCAGCGTGCCCTGGATCTGGCGCACGCCGGCTTCGACGGCGGCGAGTGAATTCGCCACCGCCTGGCCGGTATCGTCATGGGCATGGATGCCGAGATAATCGCCCGAGATGCCGTGCGCGATCACCTTGCCGACGATTTCGCGCACTTCCGAAGGCTGCGTGCCGCCATTGGTGTCGCACAGCACCACCCACCGCGCGCCGGCATCATAGGCGGTTTTGGCGCAGGCCAGCGCGTAACCCGGATTGGCCTTGAAGCCGTCGAAGAAATGCTCGCAGTCGACCATGGCCTCCTTGGCCGAAGCGACCGCCGCCTCGACCGAGGTCTTGATCGATTCCAGATTCTCTTCATTGGTGCAGCCGAGCGCGACGCGCACATGATAGTCCCAGCTCTTGGCAACGAAGCAGATGGCATCCGACTTCGACTGCACCAGCGCGGCCAGCCCCGGGTCGTTGGAAGCCGAGACCCCCGGCCGCTTCGTCATGCCGAAGGCGACGAATTTCGCGCTCTCAGTGCGTTTCTTCTGGAAAAACGTCGTGTCGGTCGGGTTGGCGCCCGGATAGCCGCCCTCGACATAGTCGATGCCGAAGTCGTCGAGCAGCTTGGCGATCGCGATCTTGTCCTCGACGGAAAAGTCGATGCCTGGCGTCTGCTGGCCGTCGCGAAGAGTCGTGTCGAAGAGGTAAAGGCGTTGCTTGGTCATGGCTGTAGCTCGAAAGGCTGCGATCCTTCGCCGTGGAGAGCGACGTGCATCACTATTTCCCCGCGAACCGATCGGTCGCCCGGATCAGCCGGTCCAGTATCCCGGGCTCCGAATAGGCGTGGCCTGCCCCCTCGATGAGGTGGAAATCCGCCTTCGGCCAGGCCTTGTGCAGCGCCCAGGCATATTTCGCCGGGCACGGCATGTCGTAGCGGCCGTGGACGATGGTGCCGGGGATGTCCTTCAGCTTCCAGGCGTCGCGCAGCAGCTGCCCCTCCTCCAACCAGCCGGCATGGACGAAATAATGGTTCTCGATACGGGCGAAGGCGATCGCGTAGTCGTCCCGGGCGAACGGGTCGCTGGTCTCGGGCTCGGGAAGCAGCGTGATCGTCTCGCCTTCCCAGATGCTCCAGGCACGGGCGGCCTCAACTTGAGCCTTGCGGTCGGAGCCGACCAGCCGCCTGCGATAGGCGGCCATCATGTCGCCGCGCTCGGCCTCGGGGATCGGCGCCAGGAAGCGCTCCCATTTGTCAGGGAACATCTCGGAAACGCCGAACTGATAATACCATTCGAGCTCGGCGCGGGTCAGCGTGTAGATGCCGCGCACGACGAGCTCGCTGACACGCTCGGGATGCGTCTCGGCATAGCCGAGCGCCAGCGTCGAACCCCAGGAGCCGCCGAACACCAACCATTTGTCGAAGCCGGCCATCTCGCGCAGGCGCTCGATATCGGCGACGAGGTGCCAGGTGGTGTTCGCCTCCAGCGAGGCGTTGGGTGTCGACCTGCCGCAACCGCGCTGGTCGAACAGGATGACGTCATAGAGTTTCGGGTCGAACAGGCGCCGGTGTTTCGGCGAGATGGTGCCGCCCGGGCCGCCATGCAGGAACACGGCGGGTTTGGCGCCCTTGGTGCCGCAGCGCTCCCAATAGACGGTGTGGCCGTCGCCGACGTCGAGCATGCCGGAATCGAACGGCTCGATCTCGGGGTAGAGCGTACGCAAGGAACCGCTGTGGATCGTCATAGTTTCAAGCCCTGCTGCGGCCAGTTGGCCGTCTCGTGGTCGGGATGCTGGAAGGAGATGATCTGCTCCTGCCGCCGATAGAAGTCGGGGTCGTCAAGGATCGGCGCCTCGAAGATCTTTTCCACCCAGGGCAGGCGAACCGCGTAATTCACCTGGATCTGCGGCGCGAGGTCGGAGCGGTCGTCGAAAGCGCCGATGGCGATCTCCAGCGAGCCGGGCTGGCGATAGGTCAGCGGCGTGCCGCAGCGGGCGCAGAAGCCGCGGTCGATGTTGACCGAGGACTGAAAGTAGCTCGGCTCCTCATGGGTCCACTCGACGCCGTCCTTCGGCACCGTCACCAGCGCGCCGAAGAAATTGCCGAACTGTTTCTGGCACATGCGGCAATGGCAGATGGACGGGCGCCCGAGCTTGCCGTGGACGCGGAAACGTACGGCGCCGCACTGGCAGCCGCCTGTTCGAACTTGATCGGTCATGGTCTTTCCTCCGGCGGCCATTGGTCGGTGTCGTGATCGGGATGCTGATAGGAGACGAGCTCGGCTAGGTAAGGCGCAGACGCGATATCGGCCATCGTGTCCTCGGACGGCAGTTTGGGGATGGCGTCGACATAGGGAAGCTTTGCTTCGATGCCCCACTGGATGGTGGGCGCGATGCCGGTCGGATCATCGAAGGCGGCGATCGCCAGTGCTGTGCCGTCCGGTGCCTCGAAAGTCAGCGGCGTTCCGCATTCGGCGCAGAAGCCGCGCCAGACGGCGTTGGACGAGCGGAAGCGCTTCGGCTCGCCGCGCGTCCAGTCGAGCGTGGCGCCGCGCACCGAGACCAGCGGCAGGTAGAAATTGCCGCTCGCCTTCTGGCACATGCGGCAATGGCAGACCGAAGCGTCACCCAGCGCGCCCTCGACGCGGAAGCGCACGGCGCCGCACTGGCAGCCGCCTGTATAGACCGGCCGGTTGTCGAGGCTCATCGCTCACTCCTGATCATCGGCTTACTCCGCATCATGGCAGACCGCCTCGACATTGTTGCCGTCGGGATCGAAGACGAAGGCGCCGTAATAGTTGAGGTGGTAGTGCGGCCTCAGGCCCGGCCCACCATTGTCCTTGCCGCCTGCGGCAAGCGCTGCCGCATGGAAAGCGTCGACCTCGGCGCGGCTGCGGGCGGTGAAGGCGACATGCTGGGTGGATTTGGGCTTGTCCGTGCTATCGCTCAGCCAGAACACCGGCCGGTCGCGGCCGTAGCCGCCAACCTTGGCGCCGCCGGTATATTCTTCCGGCACCATGTAAAGCAGCGAAGCCCCCAGTGGCGCCATCGCCTTGTCGTAGAAGGACTTGGACTTTTCGAAGTCGGATACATTGACGCCGAGATGATCGATCACGGGACGAGCTCCTCCGTTTGTGGCGCGGGCGCATCGGCTAGGCCGGCCACGATGACGATGTGCTTGCAGGCATTGTCGATATCGCGGATCACGTCGTCGTTCCAGAAGCGCGGGATGGTCCAGCCTAAAGCTTCGAGCTTCGCGGTTCGTGCAGTATCGGACGCCGACACTTCAGCAAGAGTGTGCTGAGAGCCATCGATCTCGACGATCAGCTTTTTGTCGGGGCAAGCAAAGTCGACGATGTATCCTGCGATAGGCATTTGGCGTCGGAATGACAGGCCCATGAGCCTATGTGCCCTGATCTCGTTCCAGAGCTTCAGTTCCGCATCTGTCATTTGCTTGCGCATCTTGCGCGCATTGCCGCGATTGGCGGGAGATACCCGATGATGGGTCATCGCGAGGCCCCCCTCTCTGTCCTGCCGGACATCTCCCCCTCAAGGGGGGAGATTGGATGTCGCCTAGCCTTTCGCCAATCGCCAACGTTGGAGATGGGACGCTGTCGCCGAAGCTGCTGATCTCCCCCCTTGAGGGGGAGATGCCCGGCAGGGCAGAGGGGGGCGCCTCGCGCCAACCTCTCCACTAAAGGAACATCCGTCCTCACCGCTTGATCTCCCACGTCGTCACGCGCTCGCCGGTGGCAGGATCCTTGCCGTCTTTCAGCTGCACCCCCTGTGCCAACAGCTCTTCGCGGATTCGATCGCCCTCGGCCCAGTTCTTGGCAGCGATAAACTCCAGACGATCCGCGATCGCTTTTGCCACCGCCGCCTCGTCCACCTTGGCCGCGCCCGTATCGAAACCGAGGAAGGCCAGCGCTGCCTTTAGCGAAGCGGCTGCGCCACCCCCGACGTCGCCGCCGGCATCGACTGCCTCGCCGGCGAGCTGCGTCAGCCGCTGGAAGGCGGTGTAGGTGGCGAGGTCGTCCGACAGCGCTTCCACCACCTCGGCCGGCAATTCTTTTGCCGCCACAGGCGCGAGGTCGGCGGCGCGCTTCCATTTGCGCAGCGTGTTTTCGGCTTCCTCCAGCTTGCGCACGGAGAAGTCGATCGGCTCGCGGTAATGCGTCATCAGCATCGCCAGCCTGAGCACCTCGCCCGGCCAGGCGCGGCTGCCGAAAGTGTCGGTCTCCAGCAGCTCATGGATCGAGAAGAAATTGCCGAGGCTCTTCGACATCTTCTGGCCTTCGACCTGCAGGAAGCCATTGTGCATCCAGACATTGGCCATGACCTTGGTGCCGTGGGCGCAGCGCGACTGGGCAATCTCGTTCTCGTGGTGCGGGAAGATCAGGTCCAGCCCGCCGCCATGGATGTCGAAGACCTCGCCAAGATAGGCGGCCGACATGGCCGAGCATTCGATGTGCCAGCCGGGCCGTCCCCTGCCCCACGGGCTCTCCCAGCCGGGCTCTTCCGGGCTCGACAGTTTCCACAGCACGAAATCGCCGGGGTTCTTCTTGTGCGCGTCGACAGCGATGCGCGCGCCGGCCTGCTGCTCGTCGAGATTGCGCTTCGAGAGCTCGCCATAGTCCGGCATCGAGGCGGTGTCGAACAGCACCTCGCCGCCGGCGACATAGGCGTGGCCGCGCTCGATCAGCTGCCGGATCAGCGACAGCATGTCGGCCTTGCCGTCGGCGCGCGGCGCGACGAACTCGGTCGCACGCGGCTCGTAGGTGGGCTCAAGGCAACCGAGTGCGGCGACATCCTTGTGGTACTGATCGGCGGTCTTTTCGGTGACCTTGCGGATCGCGTGGTTGAGCGACAGCTTTCCGGCCGCGATGTCGCCGCCGAAGTCGCGCAGCGCCCTGGCATTTATCTTGTCGTCGACATCCGTGATGTTGCGCACATACGTGACATGGCTTTCGCCGTAGAGATGGCGCAACAGACGGAAGAGCACGTCGAAGACGATCGCCGGACGCGCATTGCCGATATGGGCAAAGTCGTAGACGGTCGGGCCGCAGACATACATGCGCACGTTGTGCGGATCGATCGGAACGAAAAGTTCCTTCGCCCGCGTCAGCGTGTTGTAGAGGCTGAGGCCCTTCGATGCGTCCGACATGCGGTCCCGGTCCTTAATTTGGGTTCCCTGGAACCAGCTCTGCGCCGTTGGCGCAAATCAGGCTCCAGCCTGCTGGCCGGGGCGTTTTTTCCGATCTGGGGAAAGATGAGGCGAAAACGTCCGGACCAGCGCGAGGCTAGCCAATAATGCAAATGCCACAAATGGCGAAAGACGTTTTCATGGGCGGCTTTATCGCGCCGGCGGGTGTTGCCGTCAAGTCGCTCCGCTCAGGAAACATGTCGTTGGGTCACAGGTAAAGACAGGCCGAAACATTTTATTAAACATGTCGGCACAGTGATGAAACATTCGCCGACTAGACCGCCAGAAGTCACGATTTGGTCGGAATCAGCCGACAAACGCTGAACACGAAACCGTTACCAGGGAGAGAATCATGGCTCGCACCAAGCAGGAACAGGACCGACAAACGCAGTCGGCTCTCGCCAGCCACTACCGCGCGATCGGCCCGGCGGCCATCGTCGCAGCGCTTCTTCACACCGCGAAGAAGAAGAAGCCGACGCAGAAGATCGTCTCGCCGCGCGCCGCCTGACAAGAACGACCGGCACGGTTCCCAACCATGGGGACGCCGGCGATGAGGGCGCAAACAAGCGCCCTGGAGATGAAGGCCCCAAAGCAGCCTATCAAGGCGAGCAGCCTTTGCTAAAAGAGCGTCATCTGGTTTTCGTCCGCGCCGGGCTTCTGGCGCCTGGGCTTTTCGGCCTGTGGCGAAATGATGCCGCGCTCCTGGATCTCCGGCCCGGTGTTGGCGACCTTGTTGACCAGGTCTGAAACCGGAATCGCCTCGAAGAAATCGGGCTCGGCGGGCTTCAGCAGATCGAGCACGTCGCGCGGCTCCTGCGTGCGACAATCGAGCCAGCGGGCGAAGTCGCACTCCTCGATCACCACGGGCATGCGGTCGTGGATATGGCCGATGCCGGCATTGGCTTCGGTCGTGATGATCGCACCGGTATCCATCTCGGAACCGCCAGGTTCGGAGTAAGTCTCGATCAGGCCCGCGAAGGCAATCACCCCACCTCGCTTCGGCCGGATCCAGTAAGGCTGGCCCTTCTTGCCGCCCGACTGCTGCCATTCGTAAAAGCCGGAGGCCGGCACCAGAGCGCGGCGGTGGCGCATGGCAGTCTTGAACGAAGCCTTTTGCAGCACGCCTTCGGAGCGGGCGTTGATGAGCAGCGGAAACGCCTTTGTGTCCTCGACCCAGGTAGGAATCAGGCCCCAGCGCACCAGAATCGCCTGGCGGTCCGGCAGGTTCGAGCCCGGCTCCCGTTGCGGCCCGGCAAGCGCCATAAGCACCGGCTGCGTCGGCGCGATGTTGTAGCGCGCCGGAAATTCCTCCAGCTCGGTCAGGCCAAGGAAGGCGGCGGTCTGGTCCGGCGTAGCGGTCAGGGCAAAGCGTCCGCACATGGATCTGGGTTCTTCGATTGACGTGCCACGAAAGTGGCGATGGAACCGCCAGGCTGCAACGGCTAAAGCTGGATTCGCCCAATCGATCCACAAAAGGCTGCAGAAAGATCGGCACGCATGGAACAGCGCAAGATCATACCGGCCGTTTCCGTCGCCGTCGTGCGCGGCGGCACCGTGCTTCTGGTCAAGCGCGGGCGGGCGCCGTCGCAAGGGCTCTATGCCTATCCCGGCGGCAAGGTCGAGCCGGGCGAAACGCTTGCGCAAGCCGCGGCGCGCGAGTTGCAGGAAGAGACCGGGCTCGAGGCAACAGGCTACCGGCCGCTACGCGACATCCTTATCAACGGCCATGCTGAAAACCACGCGGTCGACTACCTGCTGACCGTGTTCGGCGCTGCCTATGCCGGCGGCGAACCCGTCGCCAGCGACGATGCCGAGACCGCTGCGTTCTACACGCTGGCGGAAATGGCAGGAATGCCGCTTGCCGGCGACGTGTTCTCGGTCGCCGAGGAATTGCTTGGGTCAGCGCAAGGCGCCGGGCGGTGAGCGTCCAGAATGGCCTTGCAGGCGACGAAATGTTTCGCCACAAAACCCTACTCTTTCATCGCAAGGCTTTGATGACCCGCGCTTCCGCTTTTCTCGCCGCCTGCCTCGCCGTCAGCATGACCGTCGCAGCGTCCTCGGCGCCCGCCGCCGAGGCGCCTTTCGAGCCCGGGCTGATGCGGCTGGCGGAAGTGCTGGGATCGCTGCACTTCCTGCGCAACCTGTGTGGCGAGAAGGGCGACAAGTGGCGGGGCGAGATGGAAAAGCTGCTCGAATCGGAAAATCCCGATCCTGACCGGCGCGCCCGTTTCATCGCCTCGTTCAACCGCGGCTACCGCTCCTTCAGCGGCACCTACACGCGATGCACGCCTTCGGCGACCGAGGCCATCGCGCGCTACATGAAGGAAGGCGAGACACTGTCGCGCGATATCGCCTCCCGCTACGGCAATTGAGCCCGGCTCGGCCGCTGCACGTTTTGCGCAGATTTGTTGCGGGCAATCGGCACCAATGTGACGTGCCTTATTGTGTCCTGTCCCGCTCTGGTGCAATCATGTGTTGCACTTGCGCAACAGGATTAATGAAACGTTAGCGCGCAGTTGTGGAATTAACTCAAACTGAAGGTTTCGATGCCCCAAGCCGGTCTAATCGGCTAAGCTTGGCATCAATTGAGGGCAGTCTCGCCCGGAATGTGGATTTCGACCGTAAAAATGTCGTATTTACAAAGACTTAATTGCGACTGCGGACGAACTGACAGACCAAGCCGGATCCCTCGTCGGATCGACGCTTGTAGAAAGTGGATATCGCAATGGAACATGGTGTCAGCGACATCGACGCTTTGGTCAGGGAAGAAAAGCGGCTGACTGCCGTGGAGAGCCACAGCGAAGCGTGGGCCGAGGGCCTGTCGGCCGGCATCGAACCGGAAATCATCGCCGAAGCGGCGCTGGAGACCGCTTTCGGCGAGATGTTGCGCGCCAATGGCGAGACCTCGGCGCTTGCCCTGCTCGACCGCATGCGGGAAAAAGTGATCGCCGGCGCGTTCGAGCCGGAACGGCTGAAGCACTAGCCACCCGTTTTGACAGCGACTTTTTGATAGTGACTTTTGACGCGCCGTTTGGGCATCATGTCCATGCGCTCGGACATTCAATGTGCCGGCCGGGCCGAGCCCGGGAACCATGGAGAGGCAAGCGGTGAGATTTTCGATGTCAGGTCGGCCGCGCGGGCTGGCCCTCAGCATCCTGATCGCCGCCTCCTGCCTGGCGCTGCCTCTGTGCCTTACCAGCACGCCTTCCTACGCGCTGAGCGAGATTCAGCGCGAGGACGTGCCTTCGCCGGTCACCCCGCCCGCCAATAGCGACAGCGTCGCGCCCGGCGCTGCCGTGCCGATGCCGGAGCCGCCCGGCACCAAGCCCGCGGACGGCCAGCCGGCCGACGACACCGACAAGTCGGAGCCGGAGACGCCGCCCGCCAATGGCGGCATCACCAGCCCACGCGCAGACCCTGACGCGCCGCCGCCCGCGGTCGTCTACGACCTCAACACGCTTCCCGAACCAGTCAAGCGCATGCACGGGCTGCTCATCGAGGCCTGCCGGACCGGCGACATCGAGAAGCTGAGGCCGCTGATCGGCAAAGGCGATTCCATGACGCAACTGTCGCTGGGCGATATCGATGGGGACCCGGTCACCTTCCTCAAGAGCCTTTCGGGCGACGGCGACGGCCAGGAAATCCTCGCCATCCTGGAAGAGGTGCTTTCGGCCGGCTATGTGCATGTCGACACCGGCACGCCGCAGGAACTCTATGTCTGGCCGTATTTCTTCGCGCTGCCGCTCGACAAGCTCGATGCCAGGCAGCGCGTCGAATTGTTCAAGCTGGTCACGGCCAGCGACTATGACGACATGAAGCAGTTCGGCGCCTACATCTTCTACCGCGTCGGCATCACGCCGACGGGACAGTGGCTGTTCTTCGTCGCCGGGGATTGAATTTCGCCCTTACTCGGTAAGGCTGGCGGGACAGCGCCCCCCTCTGTCCTGCCGGACATCTCCCCCACTTGGGGGGAGATCAGATGTCACGCCGGCTTTCGCCAATCACCAACGCTGTGGGGCGAGCGAGGCGCCGAAGCTGCCAATCTCCCCCCTCGTGGGGGGATGTCCGGCAGGACAGAGGGGGGCGCGAAGAAACACGACCATAGCGGATCGTCCTATTGCCGAGGATTGTTGCGATGGCTCAGGCAGTGGTCAGAAGGATGCCGTGACCGAATTCGTCGGCCAATTTCATGATAAGCAGCTTCTCACGCGCCGTAAGGCGCTTTTGGTCGACAAAGCGCCAGTTGCGTTCGTAAAGCGCAAAGGCCTCTTTCGCGGGAATAGGACGCGCGACATCGCGGTTCCAGGCGAGCGCCTGGAGCTCAGGAAACTCCGCAGGAATGATCGGCGCAATATTCGCGGTCATAGCCCACTCAAGATAATGCAGAGCGCTTAACAAATCGAATGTCGGCGGGATCAGGCCGGCAGCGCCTCGGAGAACTCCACCGCCCTGCCCTGGCCGGGTGTCGCGATCTCGCCTTCCCACATGACGCGCGTGCCGCGCACGATGGTGCCGACCGGCCAGCCGGTGACCTCTTTGCCGTCATAGGGCGTCCATCCGGCCCTGGAGCCGGCCTGCGCGTTGGTGATGGTCTCGCGCCGCTTCATGTCGACGATCGTGAAATCGGCATCGTAGCCGGCGGCGATGCGGCCTTTCCTGGCCATGCCGAAAATGCGCTGCGGACCATGGCTGGAAAGGTCGACGAAGCGCTGCAGGCTGAGCCGGCCGGCATTGACGTGGTCGAGCATGATCGGCACCAGCGTCTGCACGCCGGTCATGCCGGACGGCGAGGCCGGATAGGGCTTCGCCTTCTCGGCCAGCGTGTGCGGCGCGTGGTCGGAGCCAAGGACATCGACGATGCCCTGCGAAATGCCGTGCCAGACGCCTTCACGATGGCGTGGCGCCCGCACCGGCGGGTTCATCTGGATGAGCGTGCCAAGCCCCGCATAGTCGTCGGCGCTCAGCGTCAGATGATGCGGCGTGGCCTCGCAGGTCGCGACATCCTTGTGCTGCTCGAGGAAGACGATCTCCTCCGCCGTCGATATGTGCAGCACATGGATGCGCGCGCGTGTCTGCCTGGCGATGCGCACCAGCCGCTCCGTGCAACGCAGCGCCGCGATCTCGTCGCGCCAGACTGGATGTGAAGACGGATCGCCCTCGACGCGCTCGCCGAGCCGTTCGCGCAGGCGGAACTCGTCCTCCGAGTGGAAGGCGGAGCGGCGGCGGGTGTTGCGCAGGATCGAGGCGACGCCTTCGTCGTCCTCGACCAGAAGGTCGCCGGTGGACGAGCCCATGAACACTTTTATGCCGGCCGCGCCCGGCAGCCGTTCCAGTTCGCCGACATCACGAGCATTGTCGCGCGTCCCGCCGACCCAGAAGGCGAAGTCGCAATGCATGCGGTCGGTAGCGCGGCGCACCTTGTCGGCAAGTGCTGCCTCGCTGGTGGTCAGCGGATTGGTGTTGGGCATTTCGAAGACGGCGGTGACGCCGCCCAGCACCGCGGCGCGGGAGCCGGTTTCCAGATCCTCCTTGTGCTCCAGCCCCGGTTCGCGAAAATGCACCTGGCTGTCAACGACGCCCGGCAGGATGTGCAGGCCCGTGCAGTCAATGGTTTCGCCGGCCGAAGCCTGGCCGAGATCGGCGATCCGCGCGATGCGTCCGGCCTTCACGCCGATGTCGCGCCGTCCCTCGCCGTCATGGTTGACCACCGTGCCGCCTGTCAGGATGAGGTCGAAGGTGGTTGCCATGGGCAGGTCCAATCTCTTGCGGGGGGAGTGTGGCCGGCTTACGTAATGACCGGACGTTTTGCAAGATCAGGCCGATTTCACGCTCATGCCCTTTGCCCAAATCAAAGACCGCGCGCTCATTTCCGTGTCAGGCCCCGATGCCGAGCATTTTTTGCAGAACATCCTCACCACCGATCTCGACGCCCTCGGCCGGGGCCAGGCAAAACCTGGCGCGCTGCTTTCGCCGCAGGGCAAGATTCTGTTCGATTTCCTGGTCTCGCGCGCCGGCGACGATGGCTTCCAACTGGAATGCCGGGCCGACATCGCCGACGACTTCGTGCGCAGGCTGATGCTTTACCGGCTAAGGGCAAAGGCCGAGATCGCCAAGCAGGATCAGGTGCTTGTCACAGTCGCATGGGGTGATGATTCAACCGCCTCACGTTCTGATTCAACAGCGCTCTCCGACACGCGGTTTCAAGATATCACGGTTACCCGCACTTATGGCGGCGAGGCACGGGACGGCGGCGACCCGAATGGCTGGCTGAACATGCGCATCGGCAACGGCATTGCCGAAAGCGGCAGCGACTACCAGCTTGGCGATGCCTTCCCGCATGACGTGCTGCTCGACGAGACGGGCGGCGTCGGTTTCAAGAAGGGCTGCTATATCGGCCAGGAAGTGGTCTCGCGCATGCAGCATCGCGGCACCGCGCGGCGCCGTGTGCTGATCGCTTCGGCCGATAGCCCCCTGCCCGCCGCCGGGACCGAGCTCACCGTGGCCGGCCGACTGGTGGGCACGCTCGGGTCTGTCGGCCACCGGACTGGTCTCGCCATTGCCCGCATCGACCGCGTCAAGGCGGCGCTGGATGCCGGCGAGGCGATCACGGCGGGCGAGATTCCGGTAAGGCTCGCCATTCCCGCCTGGGTGAAGTACACCTTCCCTGAAGGTGCGGTCAGCGCGGAGGGGGCCTGATGGCGGCCGACCGGGCCGGCGCGCCGCCGCGCGCCTGGCAACGCATGCTGTCCGGCCGGCGGCTCGACCTGCTCGATCCCTCGCCGCTGGACATCGAGATCGCCGATATCGCGCACGGGCTCGCCCGCGTCGCGCGCTGGAACGGCCAGACCAGAGGCGACCACGCCTTCTCGGTGGCGCAGCATTCGCTGCTGGTCGAAGCTCTCTACGGTGAACTGGCGCCTGCAGCCCCGGCCGAGGCGCGGCTCGCAGCGCTGCTGCATGATGCGCCGGAATATGTCATCGGCGACATGATCTCGCCGTTCAAATCGGTGATGGGCGGTTCCTACAAGGATTGCGAGCTGCGCCTGCAGCGCGCGATCCATCTGCGTTTCTCGCTGCCGGCGGAACTCGCCGCCTCCTTGCGCAACGACATCAAGCGCGCCGACCAGATCGCCGCCTATTACGAGGCGACGCTACTGGCCGGCTTTTCGACCGCTGAGGCGACCGAGTATTTCGGCCGGCCGCGCGGCTTCTCCGCCGATAGCTTCGACTTCACACCAAAATCCGTGACCTGGGCGCAAACAGCTTTTCTCAGGCGTTTCAAGACGCTGGAAACCAGGCGCCAGTCTTCGCGCGCGGTCAATTCCACCCCTTAATAGAACGCTAAATTAACCGGCGAGCAGGACAGTATTTGCGTTCGGTCACGATCCGAAGGCGTGCTCATGCCCGGCGCACATGTCAAGACTGGTTCGTTCGCCGGCAAGCGAAGAGCGGCCGGTGTTGGCCCGGTGCGACGAATAGCCGAAGAACTTCGCGCGCAGAACGAGCGCTTCGCGGCGGCTGTCGAGAATATGTCGCATGGCCTGTGCATGTTCGACGCCGATGAGCGGATGATTATCTGCAACCGCAACTACATCGACCTTTTCCGCCTCGACGCCAAGGTGATGAAGCCCGGCATCCGCTTCTTCGACATCCTCCAGCACAGCGTCGACATCGGCATCGCCTCGCAAAGCGCCGAGGAGCTCTATGCCGTCCGCAAGCCCTATATCGACGGCGCGAAGCCCTCGACCTATGAGGAGGCTCTGGCGGATGGGCGCATCATCGTCATCTCGCACCGGCCGCTGGCTTCCGGCGGCTGGGTCTCGATCTACGAGGACGTGACCGTGCAACGGCGCGCCGAAAAGGAGCTGAAGGAGCAGCACCGCCGCTTCGACGCTGCCTTAGCCAACATGTCGCAAGGCCTGCTGATGTATGACGCCGGCGGCAAGATGATCGTGCGCAATCAGCGTTTTCTGGAGCTCTACAACGTAGCCGCGGCAGATTTCCCGTTCGGCACGACGCACCGGGACGCGCTCAAACGACTGCTGGAGCTCGGCATCTACACAAAGATCGATGTCGACAGCGAAGTCGCCAAGACCGAAGCTTGCCTGCGGGCGGGGCAGATGCATTCGACTTACCGGTATCTTGCCGACGGCAGGACATTTCTGGTTGTCCGTCAGCCGATGAGCGGCGGCGGCTGGGTGGTGACCTTCGACGACGTCACCGAGCGCCGGCGCACCGAAGAGCGTATGACGCATCTTGCGCATCACGACACGCTGACCAACCTGCCCAACCGGTCGATGTTTCGCGAAAAGCTGGACCAGGCGCTTGGCGAGGCAAAGCCGCTGGCAATCCTGTCGCTCGACCTCGACCGCTTCAAGGCCGTTAACGACACGTTCGGCCACCCGGCCGGCGACTGGCTGCTGAAATGCGTCGCCAAGCGGCTACAGCAGGCCGTGCGCAGCAGCAAGGACGTGGTGGCGCGCTTCGGCGGCGACGAATTCGCCATCATCCAGTCGGGCATCAAGAGCGTCGCCGACGCCGAAAAGCTCGCCAAGCGCATTGTCGAGATCGTCGGCAAGCCTTATCGCGACAAGGGGCGAGAGATGCATGTTGGCGTGAGCCTCGGCATCGCGCTCTATCCCGGCGACGGACACGACGCCGACACGCTGCTCACCAACGCCGACATGGCACTCTACCGGGGCAAGAGCGAAGGGCGCAACGTCTACCGCTTCTTCGAGCAGGGCATGGATGCGCTGATGCGGGAGCGCCGGGCGCTCGAGGCCGATCTCGAGGCAGCGCTGTCCAGGCGCGAATTCGAACTCGACTTCCAGCCAATCCTCGACATCGGCTCCGGCAAAATTGTCGGCGCGGAAGCCCTGATGCGCTGGCGCTCGCGGTCGCGCGGCCTGGTATCGCCGGAAAACTTCATCGCCGCCGCCGAGGAAACCGGACTGATCGTGCAGCTCGGCGATTGGGCGTTGCGCAAGGCTTGCAACGTGGCGGCGAACTGGCCGCCGGACATGCGCATGGCCGTCAATGTCTCGGCCGCGCAGATCAAGAGCGGCGGGTTCGCTCGCAGCGTGATCTCGGCGCTTGCCTTTTCCGGCCTGCCGGCCAACCGCCTGGAGCTCGAAATCACCGAGACGGTGATGATGGACGAAAGCGACGCGGTGCTGAAGACGCTGAGCCAGTTGCGCGGTCTCGGCGTGCGCATCGCGCTCGACGATTTCGGCACCGGCTATTCCTCGCTTGGCTACCTTCGGCGCTTCCCCGTCGACAAGATCAAGATCGACCGCTCCTTCATCCGCGATCTCGACAAGCGCGACACGGCGGCGATCGTGCGCACGGTGATCAGGCTCGGCGCCGAGCTCGGCATCACCGTCACCGCCGAAGGGGTCGAGACCGAAGCGCAGCTCGATATGCTTCGCAAAGCCGGTTGCGGCGAGGCGCAAGGCTTTCTGATCGGCGTGCCGGCCAAGGCGTCCGACATTGGCAGGCTGCTGCGCTCGCAGGCGCAGCTGCGCCAATCAGGCTGACTTCTCCTACTTGCACGTGTTGAGATTCAGGTCAGGCCGTGCCGAGAATGACGGATTCCGAGAACCGGAGCGGAGCGCACTGAAGGACGTGAGCACCGGAAGCGCAGGAAGCTGGCATTTGCAGGCCGGCACCACCTGAATATCGACACGCGCTAGCGCAGTGCCTCTATGTATTTCTCGTGGAAAGAGACATAGCCTGGCTCGACCACCTTGAGGTGCCGCTCGATCAGACGGTGAAATTCCGGCAGCTGGTGGAACGGCACGCCGGGATAGGCGTGGTGCTCGGCATGATAAGGCATGTTCCAGGCGAGCTTGCGCACGAACCAGTTGGTCAGCGTCGTGCGGGTGTTTTCCAGCATGTTGGCGACAAAGGGACAGCGGCCGTGCTCGGCCAGCAGATAGAGCCTGAGGAACGGCTGGCCGAGCAGCGCCGGCACGATCCAGACATAGAGCAGCACCGAGGCACTGAACCAGACCGCAAGCGCCAGCAGGACGACATAGAAGGCGGTCATCGTCCGCGCCTCGGCCTTCACTTTTGGCAAGCCCTTTGGCGGCACGTAGGTGTCGCGGCAGCGCCCCATCGCATTGGTGTAGAGCGTCTTGAAATGCCCCCACCACACCGGCAGGCCGGAGACGTGGACGATGTATTGCCGCATCGTCTCGGGCTTCGGGAAAGCGAGCTCCGGATCGTTTTCGGGATCCTGGGTGAAGCGGTGATGGGCGAAATGGAAGTAGCGGAACCAGTCGGCCGGCAGCGCGAGCGCCAGACTGCAAAAGCGCGCGACGGTATCGTTCAACCACTGCGTTTCGAACGCCGTCCTGTGCACCGTTTCATGCAACAGCGTGAACAGGAAGACGATCAGGATGCCCTGCGGCAGCATCAGGACCGGCCAGAAACGCACCTTGGCCGCGATCAGCGCGCCAAGGAGGATGATCGCGCCGAGATGGAGCGCGAACTGAACAAGGGCCGGCCCATCCGATTTGCCGGTCAGCCGGCTGCGCTCCTCATTCGTCAGCGAGGCTATCACGGAGCGATGGTCGATGGCTGCGTCGTGGTCGATTGCGTTCATGAGATCACGATACCCAGAAACAAACCTCTCGAAAAACGAGGATTTCTGCGAAATAGGTAAGGTAATCTTATCTTTCGGATTGTTATGGCCGCCCTTCCCTCCTTGCGCGGACCGACTGGGGAACCGACCGGCGCATCTTTCCCATCCTGGCGCAACTGGTTCGAGGCGACGGGAAGCGAAGCGGACCACGCAATGCAGAGCGGTCTCTCCGCGAATTCGTCGCGGGCAGTGCTCGATCTCGCCATTTCAGGGCTGGGCATGGCGCTGGCGCAAGGCGTCTACTGCGCCCAGGCGCTGGAAGCCGGCCGGCTGGTCCGGCCCGTTGCCAGATCGCTGGAGTTGCGCCAGCCCTACTGCCCGACGATCCCGGAACGCGGCGCCAGACGCGATATCGTGGCGGCGTTCCGCGAATGGCTGATTGGGGAATGCGTGCGCGCGGTCGGATCGCCGGCGCTTGGCGCCACAGCTCAGCGCCGTCTTTGACCGAATTGGCCAGGGGCACGACGCGCCGGCTCGGGTATGATTGCCTGCCGAGCCGGTTCGGCACGCGGTCCGTGGGCAAATCCACCCGGCACGAACCCAAGCACTATTATCGCGGCAATGAAGCTGTATTGTAGGATGTCAAAGGCCGGCGGCGGAAGACTGCCGGGAAGAACTGAAATTGCAAGCTTCGGCGCAAGAACGCCGAACCCTACCGCGGCCGGCCAACCAATGTCGCGCACGCGGGCGAATACCATCCAAATGATCGCGACGATGGTGGCAAAGCCCATCGCCACAAGGATGGAGATATAGACCGTGCCGATGGCGGAGCTCTTTGCCTCCATAGCGAGCCCTCTGGCGACCATGCCGGAAGCAAGTTGCTCGGCGGATTTCGGCTTATCGTGCATCCCATAGTCCGGCGTCCTCAGTTCCTCGACAAAGGACTTTTGGCTCAGGGCCATACTGTTGCCGTCAGCCGCATAGATCTGCCTTTGAATGTTCTCTTTGGTCCCGACCAGAAAATGCTGGATAGGGTCCTTGGCAAAATCAAACCCGATCAAGAAGACCAAAAGAACGAGGTAAAGAATTTGGCCGCAATTGCCCGATTGAAACAGCCTGATCATCTTTTTAGAGCCTCTGGGCAATCCACAATATAGGCGGAATAGCAAGCCGGGCTTAAGACGCAGTTAGGCAGTTCTGTGCAAATTGAAGAAACGGCGGGCCAGGATATTCGCTTAGAGATGCCCGGCCAGCGCCGCAACCATGTCCTTGCTCGTCGCCACTGGAATGATCTCGAACTCGACGAGGTCGTTCCACTCGATGGCCCAGCGCTGCAGGATCGTGACGTCGTCGGCCTCCACCAGCAGGAAGCAGCGGCTCATATCGGCCGCGATCCAGGAGTGGTGGACAACGAGCTCGTCAGGCTTCAGCCGGCCCTTGTCGCGAAAGCGGCGATAGATCTCCTTGCGGTCCGCGCCATGAAAGTCCTCGATCACTAGGAATAGCATTTGTTTCCCTCGGTTTGATTGAACTGAGGAACTGAGGAGATTAAGAAATGATGGGCTGATGACGCAAGGACAGATGGTTCCGCCAGACACTCCATTCTTCAGTTCTTCAGTTCTTCAGTTCTTCAGTTCCTCTTCTCCCGCCGCTACTTCTCCGGCCTTTCCAGGCGCTCCAGGAACCACTGCGTCAGCCGCACCCAGAGCTCGTCCTTCTCGCCCGAATCCTCCCAGCCATGGTCGAGGTTGGGATTGTCGTTGACCTCGATGACGAAGACGCCGTCCTTGGTCTCCTTGAGGTCGACGCCGTAGAGCCCGTCGCCGATGCATTTTGCCGCCCGCACCGCCGTCTCGACGACATGCGGCGGCGTCTGCTTCAGCGTGAACGTCTTGATGCCGCCCTGGTCGGGCTTGCCGCTGGCTTTGTGGTTGACGATCTGCCAGTGCTTTTTCGCCATCAGATAATGCACGGCAAACAGCGGCTGGCCGCCGAGCACGCCGACGCGCCAGTCATATTCGGTCGGGATGAATTTCTGCGCGATCAAGAGATCGGAATCGTCCAGCCATTCGGTCGCGAGCTTGGTCAGCTCGGCCATGTTCTCGCATTTTTTGACGCCGCGCGAGAAAGACGAATCCGGGATCTTCAGCACCAGGGGGAAGCCGAGCGTCTGCGCCGCCACCTCGAAGTCGGACGTGCCGGCAATCATCACCGTCGGCGGCACCGGCACCTTGTTGTAGGTCATCAGCTCGTTGAGATAGACCTTGTTGGTGCAGCGGATCATCGACAGCGGATCGTCGATCACCGGCATGCCTTCCTGCTGGGCGCGGCGCGCGAAGCGGTAGGTGTGGTTGGAGATCGCCGTGGTCTCGCGGATAAACAGCGCGTCGTAATTGGCGAGTTTGGCGAGGTCCTTCCTGGTGATCGGCTCGACCTCGACGCCCATCTTCTCGGCGATTCTCGCCCAATAGCGCAGCGAGGAAATCTCCGACGGCGGCAGTTCCTCATGCGGATCGACCAGCGTCGCGAACGTGTAGCGCGCCGGCGTGCGGCCCTTGGTGTCGCGCCATTCGCGGTTGGTGTAGGTGTCCAGGCACTGCAGGAAGAACTCTTCCTCATCCTCGGACATGCGGGCAAGCGGCAGGAAGCCGATCTTGCGGATCGAGGCCCATTCGGCGCTGTCCTTGATGTGGACCTCGAGCGCCGGCGCGCGGAACCAGTCGAACAACAGCTTGGCGAAACGATCCCATACTTTCGACGGACCGATGCCGAAGAAGATCGCTACCTTGGCCGGAAAAATCCCGCCGAGATCCTTGCGGCATTTGTTCAGGGCGAGCTCGAGCTCCGGCAGCGCGTGCTCGTAGAGCTTGCGCTCCGAAAGGTCGATCATGGTCTCGACGGTCGGGATCACCCTGTGGCCGCGCGAGCCCGCGAGAAGCGAGGCGTAGTAGCCGCGGCTCTGGTAGCCGTAATTGTTCGACAGGTTGATCACCTTCGGCCGCTGGCCGCGGAACAGCGCCGGATGCGCGAGATAGTCGCGGTTGGTGATGATCTTGTGGGGTGTGGCCACCTGATCGAGATCGTTCTGCCTGCCTGTCAGGATAACCCAGGTCATTGTCTCAGCGTTTTCCCAGAGTGATGGCGGCGCGCAAACCGTCGCGGCCAAACTGCGCCATATTCATGAAGATGTCGTAGGGCACCGGAATGTTCGCGGCATCGAGGATCGTTTCCTGCCTTTCATCCTCGACCCAAGGATCGTGGATCAGGATATGGTCGCCATCGTCGCCGATGGCCAGCACCCAATGCGGCACCTTCTTGCCGAACATCAGGAAGCCGCTGATCAGGACCACAACCAGCTTGCCCTCGGCAAGGGCGTCACGGATGTCGCCGATGCCGAACGGACGGTAATTGACAGGGATGCCGTAGAGTTCGGCGCGACGGCGGAAATCGACCTGGGCAAGCTCCATCACCCGGCGCTTGTCCTCGCTCCTCACCGACTGGAGGAACAACGCGCCATAAAAGGAGACGAATATCTCGGCCGCAAGTCCGCTCTCATAGCCGGCGACCGCCAGGCCGAAAGGCTCGCAGCCGCCAGGGCCGGACATCATGAAGACTGTGGTGGCCTCGCGCCACAGGCGAATCTCCATGACCGGGTCTGGCACGAAGCCAGGATCGAAATTGGCCATCGCCATCATCAGGCAGCAAGGGCCGCAGGTGAACTCGCAGGTCTGCTGGTAGAACGGCACCTTAGTCGCGGTCGGCGTGTCGCCGCGCAGCGTCTTTTCATAGCGCAGCGCGGTCGCGCCATCCTCGTAATAGTCGGGCTCGCGGCCCAATTTCCGATAGCCGGCCTCTTCGTAGATACGGATGGCGCGCTGATTGTCCTCGCGCACTTCGAGGCGCAGCAACAGCCGGTCATGCTCGAAGGCCGCTTCCTCGGCGGCCGCCAGCAGAAGTCGGCCGATGCCGAGGCGGCCAAAGAAGGGTCCGACGGCGATGGAATAAAGCCGCGCGACGCCGCTGCCCTTGCGAAACAGCACCACCGCATAGCCGGCGACGCGGCCCTCGTTCTCGGCCACCAGCATCTCGGCGGTGTCGCGTTCGATGAACTGGCGGAAGGAGCGGCGCGAGAGCCTGTCGCCCGGAAAAACAGCCTTCTCGATGGCGGCGAGGTCATCGACGTCTGACGCGCGGGCCTTGCGGATCTCGGCAGGCATGCGGGCTAAGGAAAACCTCGATTGTTTAAGAAACGGCCCCGGTGGATGCGTCGCGAATACTGGCCGAAGCGCCAGTATTCATCAAGCGCTATCGCTCCTTGATTAGGGCTGAATTGTGACAGTTTCCGCGGCGGCGGCAAAGGGCCAAGCGTTTGAACAGAATTGCCGTTCAAAGGAACTGCCGGCCGACGAAAAAACGCAGCCGATTCAGCTCGATATGCCGGCCAGCAGCTGGCCGTAGGCGCTCTTTGCAACGTCCGACAGGCGCTCCGGCGGCAACGAGCCGACGACGGCGCAAGCATAGCCTTTATCCAGCCAGTAGACCGCCTCCGGTCCACCCCCCTCGGCAGTATAGGTGCCCTTGGACGTCGCCGACGATTCGGCGGTGACAAAGAGCGAGATTCGTTCGCCCTTGGCGTCCTCGTAGAGCAGCATCGCCGCCTTGCCCTGGCCGCCAGCCGGCAGCAGCCGCCCACCGACCAGTTGGAAGCCCTCGGCCGCCAGGTCGGGCGCAACCAGCTTCAGCCCGACTCGGTTCGACAGCCAGGTCTGGAGATGGTCCTTGTCGCTTGCCGGGACCTCGACGGCATGGCGCTTCTCGGCGGCGTACAGGACATGAGCGGCGATCGCCTGCTCGGCGAGCTGGTCGTCGCCGTCGTCGCCGCGGCTGACGCTGTCAATGCCGGCGACATAGCCGCCGAGGCCGCCCACAGCGAGCACAACGGCGGCTGCGGCCGAGAGCCACCAGCGCGAGCGCCAGGGCGATGCTTTTGCAGGCGCCTCGCCAAGCACGACCTGCCGCAGCCTCGCTGGCACCGGCTCGTCCATCACGCCGGCCAGGGCGGCGCGCATGGCGGCGCGGTCGGCGATGTAGCGCGCGGACTTTGCCTTCATCTCGGGATTGGCCTCGAGCCAGGAGTCGTAGGCCATGCGCTCCTCGCCCGGCAGCTCGCCATCGAGGGCCATATGGATATCGCGTTCGGAAAAATCGCTGCGGGTCATTTCTCGACGATCCTTATCGAGCGGCGGCGCGATGTGTCGTCGAGCAATCCTCGCAATTCCTCGCGGCCGCGCGCGATGCGCGACATCAGCGTGCCGGCCGGCACGCCAAGGATGTTGGCGGCCTCGGCATAGGAAAAGCCCTCGATGGCGACCATCACCAATGCCGCGCGGCGATCGGGGCTGATCGCCTGCAAGGCATCCATGATCTCGCGCGAGGCGATGGTCTCGACCTGATCGGCGGGCGCGGCTTGGGCCTCACCGGCTTCGAGAGGCAGCATCGCCGCCTCGCCGCGCCGGTTGACCTTGCGCATCTGGTCGATGAACAAGTGATGCATGATCGTAAACAGCCACCTCCGGGGGCTCTCTCCAGTCTGCCAGTTGTCGAGCCGCACGAGCGCCCGCTCCAGGCAATCCTGGACCAGGTCGTCGGCGGAATCGCGCTCGCGCAGCAGCGAGCGCGCATAGCGCCGCAGCCGCGGTATCTCGCTCAGGATCGCTGCCTTCTTGTCGTCCATGACCGCTTGTTTCGAGGTCGCTTTCCATCCGGATAGAACGCGCCTTTGCGGCGCGGTGCAAGCAGTCAGCGCGAAGCGGCCCAACCGCTGCGGTTACCCAAGCACATGAATAACGCCGGCAGAGGGCGGTTTATTCCCGCCAATTGGAGAGAAAGCCAGTTATTTCAAATCCGTCAGCAGGAAATCATTGCCTTTGTAGAGCAGCGGAATATCGAGCACCTTGGCGCAGGCATAGGCAAAACAATCACCCAGGTTCAGATCGGCTTGATGACCAACGGCCTTGCCATAGCGCGCGCTTGCATCGATAGCGCGCGAGCCGATTTCGTCGCCGATCGGCACATTTTCTCCACCAATTTCCAAAATCAGCTGGTCTACCAGATCGCGAGCCTTCAGGAGCGCTTCAGCGGTCGGCTTGCGGGAACCCGCGCCGGCTCGCGCCAGTGCCTGTGTCGCCTCAAAGCGGACCATCGCGGAGACGTAGAAGTCGACAGTTCCGGAGAGTTGTTTGAACAATTCTTCCCAGCCTGGTTCCTGGTTGAGAATGGCGACAAGCACCGAAGCGTCGACAAACATCAATCTTCCCACATCTCATCGGTGAATTTCTTCATGTCGAAATCGGGATTGGGCAGACCGATCTTCTTCGCCTCCGCCTGAAGCCTGACGATCCGGTCGCGCAGCGGCACCTTGGCGCGATGGCGTTCCAGTTCGTGCAAAAGCGCGGTCCGCACGGCCTCGGTCTTGCTGGTCGCATTGGTCTCGCGCTGCAACTTTGCGGCCAGCGCATCGACCTCGTCGTCGCGAATGTAGAGCGGCATGAATATCTCCTATTGGATATTTATATATTCCATTTTGAATATCCAAACAAGTCCAATCACTACGCTTCCCTCGCCGCCCTTGTCAGCAACCGCTGATAGAACAGCCCTATCCCGATCAGCACGGCACCCAGACCGATGAAGGACAGCGCGCGCAGCACGCCTTCGAGTTCCGACATGTCGAAGAGGAAGACTTTCAGCACCGCGACCGCGATCAGCGCCGCCGACGCGATGCGCAATACCTGCGATTTCAGCCGGACGCCGGCGGCAAGCAGCGCCACGCCGATGACCAGCCAGAGCGCGGAGTAGGTATAGGTCTCGAGCTGGCCGAGCCCGCTCCACAGGGCGATGAACTCGCCCTTGAACAGGCGGCGCACCGAGAGCGTGGCATAGGCGAAGGCAAGCAGCGCGGCGATCAGCGCGAGCATTGCCGCATACCATCGCGGGCGCTTGTCGCGGACATAGAGTGCCAGCGCCCCGGCGGCGACCGCCGGCAGCAGATAGGCGAGAAACAAAAGGTTGAAGACGGGAACCGTGCCGGTCGACTCGTCCGTCAGCAGCGGGTTCAGCACGACGAAATGCTGGACGGCGATCAGGCCGGCCGAAACCACGCCGGCGGCCATCGAGCCATAACGCAGGACCGAGCTCGGCGAACGCATGTCGATGGCGACCAGTATGGCGCCGGCGCCGAGCGCGATCAGCGTGTAGATCGCCTGTTCGGCAAGAGTGACGGTGCCGGTGTCGATGACGCCGCCATGCATGGCATGGCGCACCAGCATGGCAATGGTAAGCAGCGCGAACAGGGCCGACGCCGCCTCCATGGCAAGGCGCGGCCGGCCATTGGTAGTGCGGGCGAGCTGCCAGGCGGCGAAACCGAAGGCGAGCGCCGGCACGCCATAGCCCGGCAGCAGCCAGTTCAAGACCGGCGTCCTGGCGAGAGACGCCGCGCCGACGATGGTCGGATCGAAGGCGACGCGGCCGAGCACGGCGACCGCCGCGCCCACTGCGATCCAGCCCAGCACGGGGTAGGTGCGCCAGCGCGTTGCCAGCGCCGGGACGACAGCGGCGGCGCCGAGCAGCAGGGTCGTCCAGCCGGAGCCGAAGGCCATGTGCAGCATCAGCAGGCCTGCGACGCCGGCGCCGCCGAGCGCGAATGACACGGCCGGGCCGCCGGCCAGCGGCGGCTCCTCGGCGCGCGCGATCCATTCGCCGCCGGCGGCGAAGGCGAGCGCCAGCAACAGGGCCGGCAGAGCATAGCCGAGATCGCGGTCGATATCGCCGAAGGTCAGCCACAGCGCCAGAAGCACCACCAGCGGCGCAATGACGCCCCAGGCCGCCCAGCAGGCTGCGCGCAATGGAGCGGCGGCGGCGAAGCGGCGTGCCGCCCAGAAACCGGCGGCGAGGAAGATCATGCCGAGCGCGACGCCGATGCGGAAAGTCAGCACGTCGGACGACGCCAAAAGCTGAGCGTCGAGCCCGACGTCGAGCGCATTCGCGCCGATCGTGGCGGGCGGGATGATACCCAGATAGATCATCACGGTCGCGATGCCGGCGGCAAAGACGAGCGGAAGCGCGCGCGGCCGGTAGAGCGCCACCGCGACCAGTGCGGCCAGCAGGATCGCCCCGTGCAAGGCATCGCCGGCGCTGGCAAAGGCCGGATCGACGGACAGGCCGAGCGCGCTCAAGGCGATGAAGAAGCCGGGCACGATCGAAGGCCAGTCGAAGCCGCGCGCCGTATCGTCGCGGCCAGTAACCAAAAAAAGGCCGAGCCAGACGAAAGCCAGCACGGCGAGCGTCGCCAGGCTGATGAACAGGACGGCGGCGAGGTTCACCTCCGGCGCGTCGACCATATAGAGAATGGTCCAGACGCCGGCGCCGGCAAAGGCCGCGGCCACCAGCGCCCTCCAGTCGCGGATGCGGGCGATTGCCGCCGTGGCGGCAAGCACGATCGCGAGATAGACGAACAAGGCCCAGGGATTGGGTGCTTCCGAGGCGACCAGCGCCGGCGTGACCATGGCGCCGACGAGGCCGATGCCGGCCAACGCCAGGCCATGCAGGAGCGAAGCGCCAATGGTCGCGACGCCGATGACACCAAGCAGCGCGAAAGCCGTCGCCGGACCGATGAAGCCATAGATGGCGTGCGCCGCGTAGACCGTGCCGAACAGGATGAAGGCGCCCGCCCCGGTCAGAATCGCGGGGATGTAGGCGCCGGCGGCGCCCTGCACCGGCACCCTGAAGCCGGTGCGACGGATGAATTCGGCGCCGGCAATCAGCACCAGGCCGAGGATGCCGGCCGCGGCGAGGCGCACGCCAGGGCCGAAAATGCCGGCCTCGATGGTGTAGCGGATCAGGAACAGGCCGCCCAGCGCCAGCGCGATGCCGCCGACCCAGACTGCCCAGCGAGTGCCCAGCGCTGTTTCGACATCGGTTTGGCGCGCCGCCTTGGGGGCCTCGGGAGATCCGGCCGCGGGCGTCTCGGCTACGGTGGCGGGTTGCGCCGGTGCGGCGGATTGCACCAGGGCCGCCTTGCCCTTCGTCCAGGGTCCGGCCACGGCCTCGCCTTCGGCGGTCTCGGGCGTCGCGACGACCTCCTCGGCCACGGTCGCGCCCTCCGCCAACGGCGCGGCAGGCGCCGCGGCTGCCTTGGCCTTCTCGGCAAGACCGTCCTGCGCGGCGTCCGCCGCGTTAGGCGCCGACAGCGAAGCTCCAGGCTGCACAAGGCCGCGCAGGATACCGAGCTCGCGCTCGACCAGCGCAATGCGGTTCTGCTGTCGTGACACGATGACGAAAAGAGCTATGACAGCGGCAATGGCGATCAGGCTGAAAAACATGGCGGTTTCCCTCAAAACCAGACCGGTCGTGGCCAAAGAATGCGGCAATGAGACGGCTGGTGCAAATCAGCGTCTTGCCGGCTAAAGGCGCCTCGCGCCGAAACGGAGTCAGGCGACGCGCCTTTAGTCATTGTTTTGGTGCATGTCGTTCTCCCAAAACCGCTGCGCACCTTCAGGCCATATGCGCTGTTTTGGTGCATGTCGTTCTCCCAAAACCACTGCGCATTTTTGCGCGGCATGCACTGGCAAGATCGAGCATGTTTCGTCGCCGATTGCCAGCAACTTGCCGGTTTATCCAATGTCGGGCTGCCGAGGCGTCGGCATTGCCGGCGAGATTACGTGACCTCTGCCGCGGAATACTCATGCTATTCTCGCGCGGGCGAAGAAAATGCCGCGAGGTGATGGATGCCGCAAAAAAGCGCTGGCCTGCTGATCCACAGGCGCACCGCCGGTGTGTTCGAATTCCTGCTCGTCCACCCGGGCGGGCCGTTCTGGGCAAGAAAAGATGAAGGCGCGTGGACCATCCCGAAAGGACTGATCGGCGATAACGAGGATGAGCTCGAGGCCGCCAAGCGGGAAGCCGAAGAAGAGCTCGGCGTCACCGTCGACGGCGATTTCCGGCCGCTCGGCAGCTACAAGCAGCCGGGCGGGAAGATCATCATCGCATGGAGCGTCGAGGCGGACATCGATGCGGATGCCGTCAGGAGCAATATGTTCACGATGGAGTGGCCGCCAAAATCGGGGACCATGAAAGCGTTTCCTGAAGTCGACAAGGCCGGCTGGTTTTCGCTGCCCGAAGCCGGCGTCAAGATTCTCAAGGGCCAGCGCCCCATGCTCGACGATTTCCTGGAACGACGCAGCGCCGAATAGGCGGCTGCCTCGCTATCCTGCCTCGCCCGCAATCGCCCTCACCGCGGCATGATGCCGGCGCAGCGCCGCGAGGAAGCCGGCGCGGGCGTCGGGCGGCTCGAGGCCGCGCGGCTCGTAGACGTGACGGGTGAAGAAGAAGCCGCTCAGCCGGAACGCGTCCTCCAGGGCTGCCGCATCGGCGCGCAGGCCGGAGCCGCGCTGCAGGAAGGCGGGCAGCGCCAGCATCTTGTCGTGCCAAGGCGCGCCGGCTTCGCGCGACACGGCGCGTCCGGATTTCGGCGAGACATAGGCGAGATCCTGCCTGGTGCCGGTCGCCGCGCATTGGCTGAGATCGAGGCCGAAGCCCAGTTCATCGAGGATAAGCAGCTCGAACCGCGCCACCAGCTCTCCCGCCGCGTCGGCATCGTCCAGGTGCGAAATCATCACGGCGAGCGCCTCATAAAGGCCGCCATGGGCGTCGCGCTCGGGCAGGAGCCTCAGATGCGCGGCCATGGTCTGCAGGCCGTAGACGGCGACGGCGCTGTCCATCAGCCGCGCGGCGTTCATCTCGATCGCTTCGGCCTGGAAGATGCCGAGATGCTCGTCGAGCCGCGCCCGCCACAGAAGATCGACGCGGTTGCCGGGCTGCAGCACCGGCTGCTGCTTGCGCGAGCGCCCTCCCCGCACTAGGCCGAGATGGCGGCCATGGGCACGCGTCATCACCTCGAGGATGGCGCTGGTTTCGCCATGCTTGCGAGTACCGAGAACGATTCCCTCGTCGCGCCATTCCATGGCGGGAGCTTTTCACCTGTTGGGTGGCGAAATCAAGGTTGACACGGCTAAAGCGGCGAGGATGCTGCCAGCTCCAAATATCGGAATTTTCTCAGAAAGCATTCGGGATTCTCGGGCCGCGCGAATGTCAAATGCAGACGCGTTGACCGGGTGGCCAGCGCAGACCGCCGAACGTAACGGCCGGCCTTTTCCCGAAATGTCGACCTCGCGGGCAGGCGACTTTCGCAACCATTGCCCGATGCGAGATCCGACATGAGCTCCTTCCTGAACCTGGTGTGGAGACACCGGTTGACCTTCTTCTTTGCGCTGGCGCTAGGCTTGACGTGGCTGGCGTTCATCCCCTTCTATCTGTCGCATGGCGAGAGCATTCCCTGGTTTACTTTCGGACCGGCCGTTTCCGGCTTCATCGTGGCGGCACTTGTCGGTGGCTGGAGCGCGGTCAAGGCGATCCTGACCTCGATGGTGAAATGGCGCGTCCGCCCGATCTGGTATCTGGCGGCGTTCGGCCTGCCGTTCGGGGCGCAGCTTGCCTCGATCCTGATCAATCCGCTGTTCGGCTCGGTGCAGCCCGCCTGGGGCAATATCCCCGCCGTCTCCGAAATGCTGCCGATGATCGCGCTCTACGCCGTTTTCAGCGGTCCACTGGGCGAGGAACCCGGCTGGCGCGGCTTTGCGGCACCGCGCCTGCTTGCCTGCCGCTCGGCGCTCGCCAGCAGCCTGATCCTTGGCGTGATATGGGCCGTCTGGCATTTCCCGCTCGGCCTAGTCGGCGACCTCAGCCTCTACGGCACGATCAATGTCGTGCTGGCCGCTATCGTATTCACCTGGCTCTATCAGAACACCGGCAGTGTGCTGCTTGCCATCCTGATGCATGTCACGCACCAGAACAGCGTGCGCTTCCTCGGCAAGGTGTTCGTCGAAGGCGACTATGTGCAGCAGCAATGGATCGCTGTAGCGATCTGGGCGATGATCACGGTCGCGATTGTTGCGTATTACGGCACGGAGAGCTTCGTGCGCCGGCCGGCGGCACGGCTTGTGGTTGCCACAACAGCATAGGCGCCAACGGATTGCGGCGCCCGCAACAGGGCAGGCCGCCGTTTCGGACCACCGAGCATTCTTGTCCTACCGCTATGTCCGGAACCGGAGAGGACGGCCTGTGTTTATGATGATGGCGCCGCTGTCGCGCAAAACGCCAACCGTACGAACAGTTGCGGCAGAGAGCACCAACGAGCCCAGCGATGACGATAAGGCCTCTTCGTTACTTGAACGCAGTCGTTCCGCACATCTATGTCCAAGGCGCGGCCAAGGCCGTGGCCTTCTATGCCAAGGCGTTCGGTGCCGAAGAAGTGTTGCGCATCACGGCACCGGATGGGCGGATCGTCCATAGCGAGCTCACCATCTGCAATGCAACGGTGATGCTCGGCGATCCCACCAGCCGGATCTATGATGAGCCACGGCATCTCGGAGCATGCACGGCGGGCCTGCATCTGATGGTGGATGACAATGCAGCGGTTCTGGCTCGCGCGATGGCTGCAGGTTGCGAGCAAGTCCAGCCTCCAACGGACATGTTTTACGGCGCGAACTCAGCCAGCGTGCGCGACCCGTTCGGCCATGTCTGGGTGCTGCTGACATGGAAGGAAGACCTATCGCCGGCCGAAATGGAGCGCCGCGGCAAGGCCGCCCTGGGTGGCGAGAATCCTTGAGCATGACCCGAAGAGTTGTGGACACTTCAGCAGCGTTCGTAATCGGCAAGCACCTCGTCGATCACGTTGCGCTGCCTTTCGGCCTCGGCCTGGTTGGCGTCGTGCCCGGCGACGGTGATCAGCGCCTTCCATAGCGCCCAGCCGCGGGCGCGCGCCCAGGTGGCGTCGTCGACGTCGATGCGGGTGCGAAACGCCTCGCGGCTTTCGCCTTCGAAGAATGTCCAGCTTATAGCAAGATCGCAGGACGGGTCGCCGACGCCGGAGGTGCCGAAATCGATGACGGCGCTCAAGCTGCCGTCCTCGACCAGAAGATTGCCCGAGGCGACATCGCCGTGGAACCAGACCGGCGAGCCATGCCAGGTGGCGGCGAGCGCTGCCTCCCACACGGCGGTTGCGGGTTGGGTGTCGATCCGGCCTTCAAGCGCGGCAATGGCCTGCCTTGCCTCGCCGTCATAGACCGTGAGCGGCCCGCCACGGTGGAAATTGTGCTGGCCGGGCGCGGGCCCGTCCGTCGGGTCGATGCTCCTCAAAGCGACAAGGAAATCGGCGAGCGCCACGGCAAACGCGGGGAGATCGGCAATGCGTGCGCTCCGTGCCGTCTCGCCGTCGATCCAGCGATAGACCGACCAATGCCAGGGGTAGCCTTGGGCCGGCTCGCCCATGGCGAGAGGCATTGGAATGGGTAGCGGCAGATGTGGGGCGAGTTTCGGCAGCCAGCGATGCTCCTTCTCGACCTGCAGCGAATAGGCGGCCGCGCTCGGCAGCCTGACCGTCATCTCGTCGCCGAGGTGGAAGGTGCGATTGTCCCAGCCGCCGAACGCGACCGGGCTGACTAGGAGATGCCGCCATTGCGGAAACTGTGCATCGACCAGCCGGCGGACGAGATCGGTATCGATGGTTATCTTTGGATTATGCAATGTCGCTGGCCCGTTGCCGGGTCCTTCTACGCGGCAAGCATCAATGGGGAAACTCCAGCCCCATCTCGCGGTAGCGCTCGGGGTCGTCGCCCCAATTCTCGCGCACCTTCACGAACAGGAAGAGGTGCACCTTCTGCTCCAGAATGCCAGCGATCTCCATCCGCGCGGCTTGCCCGATGGCGCGGATCGTCTCGCCCTTGTGGCCAAGCACGATCTTCTTCTGGCTGTCGCGCTCGACATAGATGACCTGCTCGATGCGCACCGAGCCGTCCTTCTTCTCTTCCCATTTCTCGGTCTCGATATGCGAGGAATAGGGAAGTTCCTGATGCAGTCTCAGATAAAGTTTTTCGCGCGTGATCTCGGCCGCGAGCTGGCGCATCGGCAGGTCGGAGATCTGGTCCTCCGGATAGTACCAGGGACCGGCCGGAAGCGTCTCGGCGAGATAATCGAGCAGGTCCTTGCAGCCGGAGCCGGTCAGCGCGGAGATCATGAAAGTGCGCTTGAACGGCACGCGTTCGTTCGCGGTCGCGGCCAGGGCGAGAAGCGTTTCCGGCTTGACGCGGTCGACCTTGTTGAGAACCAGAAGCATCGGCTGCCTGACGTCCTTCAGCCGGTCGAGGATGGCATCGGCATCGCCCTTGATGCCGCGCTCGGCGTCAATCAGCAGCACGACGACATCGGCATCCTTGGCGCCGCCCCAGGCGGTGGTCACCATCGCCGTGTCCAGCCGCCGCTTCGGCTTGAAGATGCCCGGCGTGTCGACGAAGACGATCTGCGCGTTGTCATGCGTGGCAATGCCGCGCACGATGGCGCGGGTGGTCTGCACCTTGTGGGTGACGATCGACACCTTGGCGCCGACGAGCTGGTTGACCAGCGTCGACTTGCCGGCATTTGGCGCGCCGATCAGCGCTACGAAACCGGAGCGCGTCGCGGGGACTTGAGTGGTTTCCGTTTCTGTCATGCCGCGCTCCATACGCCTTCGCGCAGCAAAAGAGTAGCCGCCGCGGCCTGCTCGGCCTCGCGCTTGGAGCGGCCGCTGCCGACGGCGGGCGCGAAAGAGCCGACTTTTACGCTGACCGTGAACACCGGGTCGTGGTCCGGTCCGTCACGGCCGTCGATATGGTAGGCGGGCACGGCGCCGGCGGCGGCCTGATGCGCCCATTCCTGCAATTCGGTCTTGGCATCGCGGCGGGCAGCGCCCATCGCCTGCGAGCGCGGCTGCCAGTAGCGGTGGATGAACGCGCGCGCCGCGTCCATCCCGCCGTCGAGATAGAGCACGGCGATCAGCGATTCCAGCGCATCGGCGCGCAGATTGGTGCGCTTGCGGCCCTCGAGATTGCGCACATCGGAACCGGCGCGCACCAGTTCCGGCAGCCCGATCTGTTCGGAGATTTCCGACAGCGCCTCGGCATTGACCAGCGCGTTGAGGCGCAGCGAAAGCTCGCCTTCGGCGGCATCGGGAAAGGAGGCGAGCAGCATGTCGGCCACGACGAGGCCGAGAACACGGTCACCCAGGAATTCGAACCGCTCATAGTCGACGCCGGCATGGGTCGAACGGGCGCTGGCATGCGTCAGCGCCCGCTGCAGGCGCTGGCGGTCGGCGAAGACATGGCCGGTGCGCTCGACAAGCGCTTCGGCAAGGGCATCGGCGGTCAAACGCTTTCTGGCCGCCATCGCTCTAGTGGACGAAATGGAACAGGCGCCCGGCGCGCATCAACGACGGCCACTTCCATATCTCGAGCGGGCTCGCCTTGCCGGCGATCGAGAAGAAGATGAGGTTGGCGCGACCGACAAGGTTCTCGGCCGGCACAAAGCCGACGGCGAAGCGGCTGTCGGAGGAATTGTCGCGATTGTCGCCCATCATGAAATAGTGCCCGGGCGGCACGACGAATTCGCGCGTGTTGTCGCCGATCGAATCGGAATTGATGTCGAGCGTGTCGTAACTGACGCCGTTCGGCAGCGTTTCGCGGTAGACATCGATCGGCCGGTTTTCTTCGGTGACATCGGGATTGTCGATCTGGCCGGTCTTCACGCGCGGCACGCCGACGTCATTGATGAAAAGCTGGCCGTCCTTCACCTGAATCTTGTCGCCGGGCAGGCCGACGACGCGCTTGATGTAATCGACCGACGGATCCGGCGGGAACTTGAACACCACCACGTCGCCGCGCTTGGGCTCGGAACCCCAGATGCGGCCCGAGAAGAGATCGGGACCGAAGGGCAACGAGTAACGCGAATAGCCATAGGCCCATTTGGTGACGAAGAGATAGTCGCCTTCGAGCAGCGTCGGCCGCATCGAGCCGGACGGAATGGAGAAAGGCTGGAAGAGCAGCGTGCGGATGACGAGCGCGAGCAGCAGAGCCTGGATGATGACGGAAAAGGTCTCACCAAGCCCGCCGGATTTCTTCTGCGATTTTTCAGCCACGCTCATGTCGTCCTCGATTGTGCGATGTTGGTATAGAGTCTCGGCGGGCGCTGGGCAACGTCATGCCGCTCGTGGTCAGATGGAATCAATGTGGCGCTTGTTCGGCGGGCACTGCCTCGATGATCACAAAGGCTTGAGCAAGCGGGAAATCGTCGGTGATGGTGAGATGGATGAGGGCGCGGTGGCCTTTCGGGAGGATTTTCTCCAGCCTGGCCGCGGCGCCGCCGGTCAGCGCCATGGTCGGCGCGCCGCTCGGCAGGTTGACCACGCCCATGTCGCGCCAGAACACGCCCTCGGCCATGCCGGTACCCAACGCCTTGGCGCAGGCCTCCTTGGCGGCGAAGCGCTTGGCATAGGAAGCTGCGCGGGCGGCACGCGCCTCCGACTTGGCCTGCTCGACCTCGGTATAGATGCGCTGGACGAAGCGCTGGCCGTGCCGCTCCAGCGATTTCTCGATACGTCTGATGTCGATCAGGTCGCTGCCGATGCCGATGATCATTCCGCTGGCACTTCCGGTCGGCCCTGCCGCGCTTTCTTCTCGGCACGCTCGACCATGCGCTTCCGGCGCTGCTCGCGAAACACCGTCATGCCCCAGCGGGTGATGGCGTAGAACAGGAGCCCGAAGACCAGGCCGAGCGGCACCGCGCCGATCAGCATCGGCTCCAGAATGGGGTGCCAGAGCTTGGCGAAGGAAAGCTTGTGCATCATTTCGCCCAGATGCTCGGGCGGGCCGTGCTTCGGCAGATGCTCATGCAGGAGCAGCTTGCCGATCTCCCAGGACGCGCCCCACAAAAGCGGGAAGGTCAGCGGATTGCCGAAGAACACCGCGCCGAGCGCTGCCGCGACCAGATTGCCGGCGATGATCCAGCACAGCACGGCGGCGACGATGAAGTGGAAGCCAAGCGGGAAGAAGGAGGCGAAAACGCCCGCGGCGACACCGGCGGCGACGGAATGCGGCGTCGCCTTCAGCCGCAGGATGCGTTTGGAGAAATACTGCACGGAACGCGAGAACGAGCGGCGCGGCCAAAGATAAGTACGCACCTGTTCCAGGAAGCCATCAGGCTCTCGGCGTCGAAAAAGCACTCTGTTCCAGTTCCCGGTCCAATACGCGCTGCCCCTACCCGCCGGGTCGCGCAAACACATCTTGCGCTTCGAGGGCGCAGAAAGGCAACAAGCTTTGATATAGCGACGACCAGGCCGCGCAACAACGAACGCCGCCGCGATGGTCTGCCGCAGGCTGTAACAACAGCGTCATTCTGGCGAAACTGAGGAAAACAACCCGGATGCGGAGCCGATGATCACCATTAGACCGGCGCGGGCCGAGGACGCCGGGGCGCTGCCGCGGATCGAACAGTCCGCCGGGCTGGCGTTCCGCGCCATTGCGGAACTGGCGTGGCTCGCCGACGGCGACAATATCAGCGTCGAGCGGCATCGCGCGCTGATCGCCGCCGGCGCATGCTGGATTGCCGCAGACGAGAAGGACCGGCCGGTCGGCTTCCTGAGCGCCGGGATCGAAGGCGATGCGCTACATATATGGGAGTTGGACGTGCGCCTCGACCGGCAGGGCCAAGGCATCGGCCGCGCGCTGCTCGAACAGGTGGTCGCGGACGCCGGGCGGCGCGGACTGGCCGCGGTGACGCTGACCACGTTTCGCGCCGTCGCCTGGAACGCGCCCTTCTATCGCAAGGCCGGATTTCGCATCCGGGAAGACGCCGAGATTGACGAACGGCTGGCAAGCCTGCTCGACGACGAGGCCAGGCACGGCATGCCTACGGGCCAGCGCTGCGCCATGCGGCTCGATCTCAGCCGGGTTGATACTCGCTGACCTCGACCAGATTGCCGTCCGGATCGCGGAAATAGACCGACATCATCTTGCCGCGCGCGCCGGTGCGTTCGACCGGACCGACTTCGATCGCCACGCCATTGGCCTCGAGGCTGGCCTGGACCTCGGCAAGCGGCACTGCCGCCACGAGGCAGAAATCGCCGGAACCCGGCGTCGGCGCCTTCGCCTTCGGCTCGAAGGTGCGACCGACTTCGTGCAGGTTGATCTTCTGCGAGCCGAACAGAAGCGCGGTCGGCCGGTTCGGTTCGTCGAGCCGCCGCATGCCGAGCACCCGCCGGTAGAAATCGCAGGTCGCTTCCAGCGAGCGGACCGTCAGCACGAAATGGTCGATCCCGGCGATCATTGTCGCCTCGGCGCGCGTCTCCGGCAAAGAGATTCAAGCGACGCGCTCAAGTGCCTGTTTTCATACATTGCGATGTCAGATGTTGCGGCTTCCCGGCTTAACGGCTGGAATCGCGGCAAGTTCCGGCGGCAGGCGGTCGGCGGGATAGGCCGGCACTTCATATTCGGCAAGCGCGATCAGCGGCACGCCGACATCGGTCTTGCCGGCCGAACGGTCGATGATGCAGGCAGCCGCCGCGACGTCGGCGCCGAGCTCGCGCAGGCAGTCGATGGTCTCGCGGATCGACAGGCCGGTGGTGACGATGTCTTCGACGATGACGACGCGCGAGCCCTTGGCAATCTCGAAGCGGCGCAACCTGAATTCGCCCCCTTCCCGCTCGACCCAGATCGCCGGGACGCCGAGATGGCGCGAGGTCTCATAGGCCGGGATCAGGCCGCCGATGGCCGGGCCAACGACGTAGTCTATCCCGCCCGGCACCGCCTTGCGGATCTTCTCGGCCAGCGCCTTGCACAGGCGCTCGGTCTTGTCGGCATGCATGAACACGCGGGCCTTCTGCAGGAAGACCGGACTGCGCAGACCGGACGTCAGGATGAAATGCCCTTCGAGGACGGCGCCGGCCTCGCGGAAAATGCCCAGCACTTCGTCGGTGTTCATTGTTCGGTCCCCTTGGCGAATGGTGAATGGTGAATGGCAGTAAGAGCACCTTCTAGTTCACTATTCACTATTCACTATTCACCCATTCACACGCCGCGCATCGCTGACGCTCGAATTGTCCTTGAGCTGCGACAGCAGCCGGTTGAGGTGCTTGAGATCCCAGACTTCGAGATCGATCAGCATCTCGGTGAAATCGGGTGCGGTGCGTATCATCGACAGCGTGTGGATGTTGGCATCGTTGGATGCGACGACCTGGGCGATGTCGGCCAACGAACCGGGCGCATTGATGGCGGTGACCGAGATGCGCGCCGGAAAACGTTCCTTGGTGCGCTCGTCGATGTCCCAGCGCACGTCGATCCAACGCTCGGGCTGGTCGTCGAAGGCCTGCAAAGCCGGCGACTGGATCGGATAGATGGTGATGCCGGTGCCGGGCTGGATGATGCCGACGATGCGATCGCCGGGTACAGCGCCCTCCGGCGCGAAACGCACCGGCAGGTCGCCGCGCACACCGCGGATCGGCACCGCGCCGTCGCGCTGCTGGTCCTTGTCCTTCTTGGCGGCGCGGGTGCCGGGCATCTGGAAGAGCATGCCGGCGGCGTTGCGGATCTTCGACCAGCCCTCCTCGCGCTGCTTGGGCGCCGCGACGGTGACACGCTCGTCCTTATAGTCGGGGAAGACCGCTTTCATGACATCGGTGGAGCTCAGCTCGCCGCGGCCGACCGAGGCCAGCACGTCCTCGATGTCCTTGCGCGCCAGCCGGTGCAGCACCGGCTTCAGGCTCTCCTTGGTGAATGTCTTGCCGGCGCGCTCGAAGGCTCGTTCCAGGATGCGGGCTCCGAGGCCGGAATATTGCTTGCGGATCGCATTCTTGGTGGCGCGGCGGATGGCGGCGCGCGCCTTGCCGGTGACCACGACCGATTCCCAGGCGGCGGGCGGCACCTGCGCCTTGGAGCGGATGATCTCGACCTCGTCGCCGTTCTTGAGCTCGGTCATCAACGGCATGATGCGGCCGTTGACCTTGGCGCCGACGCAGGTGTCGCCGACATCGGTGTGGACGGCATAGGCGAAGTCGATGGGAGTAGCCCCGCGCGGCAGCGCGATCAGCATGCCCTTGGGCGTGAAGCAGAACACCTGGTCCTGGAACAGCTCCAGCTTGGTGTTCTCGAGGAAATCCTCCGGATTGTCGCCTTCGGCCAGTTGCTCGATGGTGCGCCGCAGCCAGGCATAGGCGTTGGTCTCCCTGGAGATCGCATGGCCCGCGCCGTTCATCTTGCCGCCGGTATCCTTGTAGATCGAATGCGCGGCGACGCCATATTCGGCGATCTTGTTCATCTCCCTGGTGCGGATCTGCAATTCGACGCGCTGGCGCGACGGGCCGACGATGGTGGTGTGGATCGAACGGTAGTCGTTCTGCTTGGGCGTCGAGATGTAATCCTTGAAACGGCCTGGCACCATCGACCAGGTGGTGTGGATGGCGCCAAGCGCGCGGTAGCAGTCGTCGACCGAATCGACCACGACGCGAAAACCGAAGATGTCGGAGAGCTGCTCGAAGGAGAGCGCCTTGGCCTCCATCTTGCGGAACACCGACCACGGCTTCTTCTGCCGGCTCTTCACGCTCGCCTTGATGTCGTGTTTTTCGAACAGGCCCGACAGCGCCGTCTCGATCTCCTGCAGGACGCCCCTGTTGCGCTCGAAAATCTCGGCAAGCCTTGCGGTAACAGCGCGGTAAGCCTCCGGATTGATGTAGCGGAAGGCTATTTCCTCCAGCTCCTCGCGCATGCCCTGCATGCCCATGCGCCCCGCCAGCGGCGCATAGATCTCCATCGTCTCCTCGGCGATGCGCAGGCGTTTGGCTTCCGGCATATGGTCGAGGGTGCGCATGTTGTGCAGGCGGTCGGCGAGCTTGACGAGCAGAACGCGGACGTCCTCGGAGATCGCGAGCAGGAGCTTGCGCAGGTTCTCCGCCTGCTCGGCCTTTTTCGAGACCAGATCGAGCTTCTTCAGCTTGGTGAGCCCCTCGACCAGCTTGCCCATCTCGGGGCCGAAGAGCTCGTCGATCTCGGCGCGGGTCGCGGTCGTATCCTCGATCGTGTCATGCAGCAGGGCAACGGCGATGGTCGCCTCGTCCATATGCATGTCGGTGAGGATGGCCGCGACTTCGAGCGGATGCGAGAAATAGGGATCGCCCGAGGCGCGCTTCTGGTGGCCATGCTTCTGCATAGCATAGACGTAGGCCTTGTTGAGCAGCGCCTCGTTGACGTCAGGCTTGTAGCGCTGGACGCGCTCGACAAGCTCATACTGACGCATCATGGGCGGGATCTCGCGGTGCTGAAATGATTGATGCGCCGCACCGACGTGCGACGCATCTCATAGATAGCCACGAAACCTAAGATACGGAAGTCCTGGATGGTTGATCCAACCCGGACAAAAGCACTTAGTAGTCGTCGCTCTTTTCCGGCGGCACCAGACCTTCGATGCCGGCGAGCAGGTCTTCCTCGCTCATGCGGTCGAAAGTGACGTTCTCCTCGGCGTCGTCGGCGTCGGCGGCAACGGCTGTCGCACCGGTCTGGTCGGCGATCGCCTCGCCCTCGGCTTCCGGCTCGTCGACCTCGACATGCTTCTGCAGCGAGTGGATCAGGTCTTCCTTGAGGTCGTCGGGAGACAGCGTCTCGTCGGCGATCTCGCGCAGCGCGATGACCGGGTTCTTGTCATTGTCGCGCGGAACGGTGATCTGCGCGCCCTGGCTGATCTGGCGGGCGCGATGGCCGGCGAGCAGCACGAGTTCAAAACGGTTGTCGACCTTGTCGATGCAATCTTCAACGGTTACGCGGGCCATGGACTGCCCCTTTCATGCGATGGATTTGATGGAAAGCTGGCGCGCTCCATAACGCGGGCGCGGCCGAAATACAAGCTTTATGGCGCCAGCGTCGGCTTGACGGGCCGTTGCTCGGCTCATCATCGCCACGCCGTGAAGCTACCCACATAGTGGCGATCACAATTGCTTGCAACATAGGGCCATGCCCTTGGATATCCACAAATTGCGCGTTATCTCGGAGGTGACGGTACAAAGGTCCATTTGCCGGACCTATTCGTCAAACGCTTTTAGACGACAAAAATTTTCGAAAGGAATGTTTTTCAATGTTCGATCCCCGTGAAAAGATCGCTCTTTTCATCGACGGCGCCAATCTCTATGCCACCTCCCGCGCGCTGGGCTTCGACATCGACTACCGCAAGCTCCTGTCGAGCTTCCAGAAGCGCGGCTACCTGCTGCGCGCCTACTATTACACCGCCCTGGTCGAGGATCAGGAATATTCATCGATCCGGCCGCTGATCGACTGGCTCGACTATAACGGCTTCAAGGTGGTGACGAAGCCCGCCAAGGAATTCACCGACTCGACCGGCCGCCGCAAGATCAAGGGCAACATGGACATCGAGCTGACCGTCGATGCGCTGGAGCTCGCCGATGTCGTCGACCACTATGTCATCTTCTCCGGCGACGGCGACTTCCGCACGCTGGTCGAAGCGCTGCAGCGGCGCGGGCGCAAGGTGTCGATCATCTCGACCATGGCCTCGCAGCCGCCGATGATCTCCGACGATCTGCGCCGTCAGGCCGATCATTTCATCGACCTGATGACGCTGAAGAGCGAAGTCGGCCGCGATCCGTCCGAGCGGCCGGCGCGCCGGCCGGAACCCGCCGAAGTCGACGAGGAAGATTATTGACGGCGGCGGCCTTGACCGCCGTGCTCTCCCCCGAACCCAGCCGTGACTGCCCGCTTTGCCCGCGGCTGCATGAGTTCATCGCCGCCTGGCGCGAGCGTGAGCCCGGCTGGTTCAACGCGCCAGTGCCGACCTTCCTGCCGCCGGAGGGTGAAGATTCAGTCCGCCTCCTGATCGTCGGGCTGGCGCCCGGCCTGCGCGGAGCCAACCGCACGGGGCGCCCCTTCACCGGCGACTATGCCGGCGACCTGCTCTATGGCACATTGATCGCGCACGGTTTTGCGCGTGGCGAGTTCAAGGCAAGGCCGGATGACGGCTTGCAACTCGTCGGCACGGCCATCACCAATGCGGTGCGCTGCGTGCCGCCGGAGAACAAGCCGGTGGGCGCCGAGATCGCCACCTGCCGGACTTTTCTCAAGCCGACCATCGCGCGCTTTCCCAACCTGCGCGCCATCCTGACGCTGGGTTCGATCGCGCATCAGTCGACGGTGCGGGCGCTGGGCGAGCGCGTCGCGGCCTTTCCGTTCCGCCATGGCGGGAGGCAGCAAGCCGGCCGCATCGCGCTGTTTTCCAGCTACCACTGCTCACGCTACAACACCAATACGGGCGTGCTGACGCAGGAGATGTTCGTCAGCGTGTTTAAGGAGATTGCGGCGTTCCTGAAGAGCTAGATTCACGCGGCTTCCTGTCGGTCTGACGCCCACTCATACCGGCAGCAGCGCATCCGGCTTCACGTCGCCGATGGAGGTATAAGTGTGCGTTTCCTTCACTCCCGGCAGCGCGAGAATGACCCGCGTCAGGAAATCCTGATAGGCGGCCATTTCCGAGATGCGTGCCTTTACCAAATAGTCGAAGCCGCCGACCACCATGTGGCACTCGAGAACCTCGGGCGCCTTGGTCACCGCCTCGGCGAAGCGCTCGAAAATATGCGGCGCCGTGTGATCGAGACGCACCTCGATGAAGACGAGCGTACCGCGTCCGATCTTTGCCGGATTGAGCACGGCCCTGACCGCGGTGATGTAGCCTTCCCGAAACAGCCGCTTCACCCGTAGGCTGGTGCCGGTCGGCGAGAGGCCGACACGCGACGCCAGATCAAGTGTGGTGCGACGCCCATCTTCTTGCAGCAATCGCAGGAGATTGCGGTCGACGCCGTCGAGGTCGCTTGCTTCAGCATTCACGCTAGACCTGCCTCTAATCTGCGAGTTTCACTCAAATTTCGAGAAAAGAGCGTATTTTGCCACGGGCTTTTCGGCAATAGCCTGCGCTTTCATCGCTTTGTGCGGAGATGATCTTCGATGGCGATGTCACGACGGCGGCGGAACATGGCGGACGCGCGAGACTCAGGAAACCCCAGGCTGGCGATCATCGCGGGCCTCATTATGATCGGCATCTACGCCATCCAATTCGTCGCCGCCCGCTTCAGCCTCAGGGAGCATCTGACGGCGACGGATCTGGCCGCCTTGCGCTTTGGCGGCGCGGGGGCGGTCTTTCTGCCGATCGTCTGGCGCGGCGGCTTTGTAAGCATGAGGGCGCTCGGTTGGCGACGGGCCCTGGCATTGGCGGCGCTGGCCGGATTGCCTTATCCGCTGATTATCAATTGGAGCCTGACCTATGCCCCTGCCGCCCATGCGGCCGCGCTTTGTCCAGCGTCGATCGTCTTCTTTTCGTTCCTGCTGTCACGCATCGTCTTCAATGACGGCGCTTCGCGGCAACGGACCATCGGTGTCCTCGCGATTGTCGCCGGCCTGTCGCTGTTCATCGCGCCGGCGCGCGGCGGCACCGGCGGCGTTCTCTTCGGCGATATGCTTTTCATCGGATCGGGCCTGATGTTTTCGGCCTATGCCGTTCTTGTCAGGCGCTGGCGTGCCGATCCCGTTACGGCCACGGCCGCGGTAGTGCTCCTGTCCTGCCTGCCGCTGCCGATTCTCTACTTCGTCGCACCAAGCCATATCCATGCCGCGGCCGCCACGGAAGTCATCAGCCAGATCGTGATCCAGGGGATTCTGGCCGGCGCGGCAGCCATGTTCCTCTATACCTATGTCGTCGGGCAGTTGGGGCCGCAGACGGCATCGCTGTTTCTGCCCGGCATACCCATCGCCACCGTGGCTGTCGGCATGGCGGTACTCGGCGAAACGCCGATGACGATCCAGTTCGCAGCCATTGCCACCATGGCCGCCGGGATGGGCTTGTCAGCGATCGGAGGGCGGATTGCCAATAGACGCCTTAATGCACCGGCGCCGGGAGGATCGTAAGCCTTCAGCGGTACGGCAAGCGATTCAAGGGCCGGCAATTCAAGGCGTCGGCGCAAACAACTTCGCCAGCGTCTCGCGGCCGCCCTTCAGGACGTTGAGATCGACATCGCCTTCGATGCCGTCGACGCGGCCCATATTGTGATACTGCCAGTAGATCCAGTCGTTCTCGCGCGGTCTCGTCGCCAGAGAACGCAACCAGCGCCGGCGGCTAAGAATGCTGCCGGAATAGGCGTCTGCCGCCTCGTCGGTCAGATAGAAAATCGCCTGCTTGCCGAATGCCGTCTCGACCGGGCCGAGGAAAGCGGCAAGCTCGGCGTTCAACTGCTCGGGCGACGGGCGCTGCGGGCAATTGCCGCCAAACTCGATGTCGACCACCGGCGGCAAAAGCGGCTCGCTGCGCGGCACCACCGAGATGAAGTTCTTCGCCTGGTCGGCGCCTGGCCGGCAGAAGGTGAAGAAGTGATAGGCGCCGACCGCCAGGCCGGCCGCGCGGGCCTCGCGCAGATTGGTCGCGAACAGGGTATCGACATGGGTGCCGCCTTCGGTCGCCTTGATGATGGCGAAGGCGACATCGTCGGCGGCGACGCGGGGCCAGTCGATCTTTCCCTGATGATGCGAGACGTCGATGCCCCGGATCGGGAATTCCTCGCGATCCGGGGAAAAGCCGCGGAACCAGAAGAAGGCGCCCGCCACGACGGCACTGGCGACAACCGCGACGGCAAGGCCCCAGAAAACAATCCGCTTCCCCAAGACCATCCCCTGCCGCAAAGGCTCGTGCGCGCCTGACCGGAGAACCGGCCGGTGGCTTTTTTCAGGCGGCCGGCGCTGCCAGCCCTGGAGGCTCAGCCGCGCTCCTTCAGCAGCCGGCCCTTCTCGCGCGACCAGTCGCGCTGTTTCTCGGTCTCGCGCTTGTCATGCAGCTTCTTGCCTCGCGCAACGGCGAGAAGCAGCTTGGCGCGGCCGCGGTCGTTGAAATAGATTTTCAGCGGCACCAGCGTCATGCCTTCGCGCTCGACGCTTTGCGAGAGTTTCGCCATCTCGCGCTTGGAGACCAGCAATTTGCGGCGCCGGCGCGGCTCGTGGTTGAAGCGGTTGGCCTGCAGATATTCCGGCAGATAGGAATTGATCAGCCAGATCTCGCCGCCCTCGGCCGAGGCGTAGCTTTCCTGGATGTTGGCCTGGCCCTGGCGCAGCGACTTGACCTCGGTGCCGGTCAGCACCAAGCCGGTCTCGATCGTGTCGAGCACCTCGTAGGAAAAGCGCGCCTTGCGGTTTTCCGCAACGGTCTTGTTGTTGGGATCGGCTTTCTTGACTTGATTCATGACGTCCAGAGTCCGTTTCGAAACTCGCTCCTGCGAGTCAGGTGAAGGTGTCAACAGAGCGCCGCGCGTTTTCTAAACGCGCAAAGGACGCTCTGCAGCCCGACTTTGCGCATGGTCCTTTCCGAAAGCGGATGCTTTCGGGGCCATGCGCGGAACCGGAGCGGAGCGTACATATAGTACGTGAGCACCGGAAGCGCAGGTGGCGCCTTCAGATGGCCGCAGGAGTAGAGTTTCCAAACGGGCTCGCTAATTAATCAAGCCGGCGTGCTTGAGCGCCGCGTCGAGCTTCTCGGCGGTCGAGGACTCGACCGTCACCAGCGGCGAACGGACCACGTTCTCGACCTTGCCCAGCTTCGAAAGCGCGTATTTGGCGCCGGATACGCCAGGCTCGATGAAGATCGCCTTGTGCAACGGCAGAAGCCGATCCTGCAGCTCGAGTGCCTTGGCGCTGTCGCCGGAAAGCGTCGCTTCCTGGAACTCGGAGCAAAGGCGCGGCGCGACATTCGAGGTGACCGAAATACAGCCGACGCCGCCATGAGCGTTAAAGCCGAGCGCGGAGGCATCCTCGCCGGAAAGCTGGATGAAATCCTTGCCGCAGGTCATGCGCTGCTCGGAGACGCGCTCGACCTTGCCGGTCGCGTCCTTGACGCCAGCAATGTTCTTGAAGTCGTGGCGCAGCCTGCCCATCGTCTCCGGCGTCATGTCGATCACCGAACGCGGCGGGATGTTGTAGATGATGATCGGCAGCTTGGTCGCCCTGGCGACGGCCGCGAAATGCTCATAGAGGCCGCGCTGCGTCGGCTTGTTGTAGTAAGGCGTGACCACAAGGGCGGCATCGGCGCCGGCCTGTTCGGCATACTTCACCAGGCCGACCGCTTCCTCGGTGTTGTTGGAGCCCGCGCCGGCCACCACCGGCACCCTGCCCTTGGCTACCTCGATGGCGACCTTGACGACATGGCGGTGCTCCTCATGCGACAGCGTCGGCGATTCGCCGGTGGTGCCGACGGGAACGAGGCCCTTGGTGCCCTCGGCGATCTGCCATTCGACAAACGAGCGAAAGGCTTTCTCGTCGAAGCGCCCGCTCTTTTCGAACGGTGTCACGAGCGCAGTCAGCGAGCCTCTCAGCATGTCGTCCAAACTCCTTGGAACTTCGTCGGTTTATGCATGTCGTCGTCCCAAAACCGGTTTCCGCTTGTGGGCGACATGCATCGGTGTTTCATCAGATCGGTCAGTTGCGCGCCTTCTACCCGAAAGCGAAGCCGCGCACCATAGTCTCGACATGGTTCAGCGGCAAGCATCGGCGTAATGCCAGTGTCGTGGTTTTCGATGTTTGCCAGACGTTGATATCAGGCTCGGGGCGAACATCGAAAACCAAAACGACACTAGATTCGACAGTTGGCTGGTGTCCTGCGATTCTGAAATTCGCGCCGCGCCCGATATCAAGGTCATGCGAATTTCAGAATCGGGATACCAGCAAGCGCCATTCGAACGGCCTCGATAACCTTTTGTTTACGAGCCCTTCACGACCTAAGTCTAGGCTTCGCATCGGGTTCTCAATGCCCGCGCCTGCTGGCGATGTGCTAGGATCATAAAATGCCGACGAGGCGGCCCCATCTTTTCGCGCTGTTGGGCGCGATCGTCGCGCTGACGCCTACCATGGCGATCGGTGGCAGCGTCGACGCGCGCGCGACGGCCTCGATTCCGGCGCCAGATGCGCCACAGGCGCCGGGCCAGACGCCGACCGCCCTCGACATAGCGCAACTGAAGAGCGGGCTCGATGCGCTTGCCGCCAACAACATCGTCGGCGCGCGCAATGCGCGCGACACGCTGCCCGCCACCTCGCTCGACCGGCACATCCTCGCCTGGGCGATCGCGCTTTACGGCGGCGACCAGGTGCCGAGCGGCGAGATTGCCGACGCGGCCAAGATGCTGCCTGGATGGCCGGGCACGATCGCGCTGCGCAAGAACAGCGAGCGCGCGCTCTATCGCGAGAATCCGCCGCCGCAAGTGGTGGTGCAGGCCTTCGGCCGCAGCCAGCCGCTGACGCCTGAGGGCGTCATCATCCTCGCCCGCTCGCAAGTGGCGCTTGGCAACCAGGCCGCGGCGCGGTCTGTGCTGGTACCCTTTTGGCGCACAGAAAAACTGGAAGCGAAGGATGAGGGGGCTGTCATCAAGGAGTTCGGCACGCTGATCCCGGCGGCCGACCATCGCTACCGCATGGAGCGCATGTTTTATGCCGACCGGCCGTCGTCGGCGCTGCGGGTCGCCGGCCTCGCTGGCGCACAGCCGCTGGCGGATGCCTGGGCGGCGGCCGACAAGGGCGACAAGAACGCCGCCAAGCTGTTGAAGGCAGTGCCCGCAGTGCCGCGCTCCGCCGGCTATTTCTTCGCCGAGGCGGAGTATCTGCGCAAGCAGCAGAAATTCGCCGAAGCCGCTGCTGCCGTGATGAAAGCGCCGACAAACCGCGATTCGCTGGTCGACCCCGATGCCTGGTGGGTCGAACGACGCGTGCTCTCGCGCGAGCTGGTCGACCGGGGCGACATGAAGACCGCCTACAAGATTGTCTCCATGCATGCGGCCGAAAGCCCGGCAAATGCCGCCGAGGCCGAATTCCACGCCGGCTGGTACGCGCTGCGCGGCCTCAACGATCCGGCGACCGCGGCCACTCACTTCAAGCGCATCACCGAGCTCGCCCAGGGACCGGTGTCCCTGTCGCGCGCCTATTACTGGCTCGGCCGCGCGGCGGAAGTCGGCGGCCCGGGCAACGCCAAGGATTATTTCACGCGCGCGGCCAGCTACGGCACGACCTTCTACGGCCAGCTCGCGGGCGAGCGTGTGGGCCTCAGGACCCTCAACATCTCCTATCCGAAACCGAGCGCCGCCGACCGCCAGAGCTTTGACGGCCGCGAGGCGGTGAGCGCGATCAAGCGGCTGCAGGAGGCAGGCTATGACCGCTACGCCGAAACGCTCTACCGCGATCTTGCCGGGCAGCTGACCAGCCCGGGCGAGCTGGCGCTGCTTGCGGTGCTGGCCGAAAAGCAGGGCAACCATTTCATGGCGCTGAAGGTCGGCAAGATCGCCGCCCAGCGCGGCATCGATGTCGGCGCGCTGTCGCATCCGCTGGGTGTCATTCCCGATTCGGCCAATGTTTCGGGATCCGGCAAGGCACTTGCCTACGCCATTGCCCGCCAGGAAAGCGAGTTCAATATCGGCGCCGTTTCCAGCGCCGGCGCGCGCGGCCTGCTGCAGTTGATGCCGGGCACCGCCAAGCAGTTGGCAAAAAAGGCCGGCATGAATTTCTCGCAGGCGCGGCTGACGACGGATGCCGGCTATAACGCGACGCTGGGCTCGGCCTTCCTCGGCGAGCAGCTCGACCGTTTCGGCGGCTCCTATGTGCTGACCTTCGCCGGCTACAATGCCGGCCCGAACCGCGCCGCCCAATGGGTGGCGAAATACGGCGACCCGCGCGGCAAGGACGTGGACGCCGTCGTCGACTGGATCGAGCGGATTCCCTTCACGGAAACAAGGAGTTACGTGCAGCGTGTGATGGAGAATTACGAGGTCTACAAGATGCGTATTTCGGGGAAATACGACATCGTGGGGGATCTCGTGAACGGACGAAGCTGAGGGGGCGTCTCTTCCTTCTCCCCTTGTGGGAGAAGGTGGATCGGCGCGGTAGCGCCGAGACGGATGAGGGGTGCTCCAGCTTGGCCAACGCGCTCGTCTAAAGGCGCAATCGCCGGCGTCTCACTCCGCTGGAACACCCCTCATCCGTCGCCTTCGGCGACACCTTCTCCCACAAGGGGAGAAGGAAGAACTCCCATTTGACGATCCCTGCCCTCGCCTGTAGCTGTCGATCACCCCTAGCGAGGAGCGGCATTGCGATGGCGAGCGACGAAGGTTTCTCCGACTTCTTCTACGCCGCGCCAGACGGCCTGAAACTCCACGCCCAGACTTATGGCGAAGCGAATGCCGGCAGCTGGCCGGTCGTCTGCCTGCCCGGACTCACCCGTAACGCCCGCGATTTCCACGAACTGGCACTCCACCTCTCAAGCAAGGCGGAAAGGCCGCGAAAAGTCCTCGCCTTTGACTATCGCGGTCGCGGCCAATCCGACCACGACCCCGATATCAGCCATTATAATGTCGGCGTCGAAGCCGGCGATGTCCTTGCCGGATTGTCGGCGCTCGGCATCGAGCAGGCCGCCTTCGTCGGCACGTCGCGGGGCGGCCTGATCATCCATGTGCTCGGCGCATTGAAGCCCGCCGTGCTGAAAGCCATCGTGCTCAACGACATCGGCCCGGTAATCGAGGCAGCGGGCCTCGCCCATATCCGCTCCTATCTCGACCCGGCGCCGAGACCGAAGACATTCGCCGAGGCGGTGGATGCTCAGCGCAGCGTGCATGGCGCCGATTTCCCGGGGCTGACCGACGCCGACTGGGCGCGGATGGTCCGGGCAATCTGCCGCGAGACGGCGACCGGCTGGGTGGCGGATTTCGATCCGGCCCTGGTCGACACCCTGGCCGGCGCCGACTTCAGCAAGCCGCTACCGGATCTGTGGCCGCAATTCGACACGCTCGCCGCTGTGCCGCTGCTTGTCATTCGCGGCGGCAATTCAAAGCTATTATCCGCTGCGACCGTCGAGGAGATGGGAAGGCGTCATCCCGGCATGGAGACGATCACCGTCGAAGGTCAGGGACACGCGCCCTTTCTGGAAACCGGCACTCTGCCGCGGGAGATTGCGGATTTCCTCGATCGGGCAGAGCGCAAATCAAAATAAAGTAAAAGCCCGAGACTAACTCAATCTCGGGCTTGTCGATAAAATATAGATTCTCCGGCACGCGGCGCGCGCCTACTTGCCTTTGGAGCTCTTGCGCCGCGCCTTTGCCGGCTCCAGTCCGCTCTCCTTGCGAGCGGCTTTGCCAGGTGATGGCGCGGTCAAGGGGGAGGCAAAGACGGAGTTCTCCGCGGCGCTCGGCGCCTGGTCGCCGCGTGGCTTCTCGAGAACGACGACGCAGCCATCGAGATCGTTGGTGGCGAGGTGCGCGTAACGCATGGTCATCGACAGCGTCTGGTGGCCGAGCCACATCTGCACGCGCCTTATGTCGATACCGCCCTGGACAAGGCGCGAAGCGCAGGTGTGGCGCAGGATATGCGGTACCACCTGTTCATCGGCGCCAAGACCGACTTCCGCTTTCGCTTCGTTCCAGATGGCGCGGTACTGCGCCTGGCTGAGCTTGGTGAACGGACCCTTCGGCCGGCGACCCTCGGTGGTCGGCGGCAGCTTGATCACCTCCTTGACCCGTTCGGTCATCGGGATGGTGCGGCTGCGGCCGGATTTCGTGATCCAAAATGAGACGCGGTGCTCCTGGATGTCGTTCCAGATCAGGCCGAGCGCCTCGCCTAGACGGCAGCCGGTGTCGACCAGGAAAACGGAAAGTCTGTAAGCATCCTCGCTGCGGCTCTTGATGGCAGCGAACAGCCTTGTCTCTTCGTCCCTTTCGAGGAAACGAATCCGTCCCGCCCGCTCCTTCTGGCGGCGGAACTCGGGCAGGCTGTGGATATCTCCCATCTTATGAGCCTTGCGCAGCAGCTTGCTGAGTGCAGCCATCTTGCGATTGATGGTTGCGTTGCTGTTCCCGCGCTGGCGCAAGGTACCGATAAGATTGTCCAAGGTGTTCTGGTCGAAGGTGCTGAAACGTTCTCCGAGAAGGATCTCGTCTATTTCACCGATGAACGAGCTGACATTGTATTTATGCCGCCCATCATCCCAGAGTATATCCCGGTATGCTGCAAAGAGTTCCCCGATCCTGTGCGATTTTACTTCCCGGATCTTGTTGTAGGTATACCTAAACTTCGAATTCTGAGAAGAAAATACCGCAAAATGACCAGAGGGTTCCCCCTCTTGAATCGCTTCGTTCGACATTTTAGCCACACCCCCTGTGGTTAAGCTTTCAGCCCTAACCGTTCGGAGATGTCCTTTCAAGAGTTTTCGAATCTTGCAGCCGACCCCATCCGCCAGTGGCGGATCCCACAAAGTCGCTCCACAGACCCGATCAGCTTACCGTTTCACCCCCATCCTTTCGTTTGCTTCGACCAATCGCGAAAACAAAACGGCCCGGGCATTTGACGCCCGGGCCGGATTTCAGTTGTTGCAGTCCGGCCCTTAGAAGGAGCGCTGGAAGCGGAGCATGCCGCCGACGCTGTTTTCCTTGTTGGCGTTGGTCCAGTTGGAGACGGAGTCGTCGCCAAGGTGGAGGTAGTCAACTTCGGCGGTGACCGTGAAGCCGGGAACGATGTCGTAGGCGACGTTCGCAGCGACGCCGACGTTCTTGCCATCGTCAGCAGACACCTGGAGGTTGAACGAGGTCTTCTCGTTGAACTTGTAGGTGCCGCCGCCCCACACTGCCCAGTTGCCGCTCCACTGCTTGTAGAAGCCGCGGCCACCGGCCGGAATTGCCCAGGTCCCGTCCGTGAGATTGTCGTCGGTGCCGTAGCCAGCCATGATGAACAGCGACAGGGCGTCGGTCGCATTCACGTCCAAGCGAACCTTGCCAGCCACTTCTTCGTAGTTGCTGTCATAGGCGACGACGCCGCTGATGGCGCCCCAGCCCTGCGTCCACTTCAGACCGCCGACAACATGCGGAACATAGCTGTCGATGGTGCCGACAACGCCCGAACCTTCTTCAAGCGAGAGGACGGCGGAGAAGCCGTTGCCGGCGTCGAAGTAGTACTGGACGACGTTGGTGTCGAAGTCGCCGTACGGGACGAGCGTATCCTGGATGACGTTGCCGGCGTAGCCGATGAACGTGTTGAAGGCCGATTCGTCCTTACCGACGCGGAGGCCACCGAGCTGGATCCAGGCGAAGTTCAGCGAGACGGCCTTGTTGGCGGCGGGGTTGCCGAGCAGGGTCGTAACGGGGGCAGTGGTAGGACCAGTAACACTGACCTGGCCGTAGTTGTTACGGTTGCCGAAGTTGAAGCGGGTCTCGGTGTAGGTCTTCAAAGTGCCGAGCTCGGTCTCCTGGCCGGTCCAGGTCTTCAGCGTGAAGCGGGCGTTCTTGTAGAATGTGGCTTGGTCGTCGCCATCCTCATGGTCGAAAGACCGCGCGCCGTCGAACGAGCCGACGTCGCCGACGCCGATGTCGTAGCGGACGTAGCCGCCGATGCGCAGGCAGGTTTCGGTGCCGGGGATGTAGAAGTAGCCCGAGCCGTAGACGTCGCAGATCTTGACGTATTCAGCCGGTTCCGGCTCGGCGACGGTCACCGCGTCGGCGGCGCGGGCGCCCGAAACTGCGATCAGGGCCGCAGCTGAGCCGAGAAGAAGGCTCTTGATGTTCATTTTCTGACCTCCAGTCA
>NZ_JAIUHQ010000026.1:0-51456 GCF_020165215.1 Mesorhizobium sp. CA15 | reverse complement strand
GCCGTGCCAACGCCGTTGCCGAACGCCACAAAGCCACCGCCACTGCTTACCGCCCCGCCGTTCGAAATCGTTAGCGCACCGGTGCCGGAGCCGCCGACCAGAAGCTCCAAGCCGGCGGTCCAGGTCGAGCCCAGGCCGCTTACCGTCACAGCGCCAGCAGAACCTAAGGAAAAGCCAACATAGCCCGAGTCGCTAGTCACCCCAGCGCCGTTCGAGACATTCAGCGTGCCAGCGCCGGCATAGCCGACAGTGAGGCTCAAGTTGTTGGTCCAGGTCGAGCCGGCACCGTCGACGAACACCATGCCGGTCGAGCCGGCATTCGCGCCAATAACCCCAGAGCCGTTGCTGACGGCGCCGTGCGAGATCCCCAGCGTGCCCGTGCCCAAATCGCCGACGGTCAGCGATCCGCTGTTTGTCCAAGTAGAGCCCGCGTTGTCGACAAACACCATACCGGTCGAGCCTGCCTCCGCGCCAATAGTCCCAGAGACATTGTTGACCGTGCCGCCATGCGAGATCGCCAAGGTGCCTGTGCCTTGGTTGCCGACGAACAGGTCGAAATTGTTTGTCCAGCTCGAGCCTGAGCCATCGACGAACACCGTGCCGGTCGAGCCCGCCGAGTTGCCGACGTAGGCCGTGTCGTTGCTGACGGCGCCGCCTTGGCTGATCGCCAGGGCGCCTTTACCGAAATCGCCCACAATCAGCTTGGAGCTGTTTGTCCAGGTCGAACCGGCGCCATCGACCGTCGCCGTGCCGGTGGAGCCTTCATGCCAACCAATCGTACCGATCGCGGTGGTGGCTGAACCGGCGTTGGTGATTGTCAGATGGCCAATGCCGTTGTCGCCCACGGTCAGCGAGCCGCTGTTGGTCCAGGTGGAGCCGGCGCCGTCGATCGAGACCGTGCCGTTCGAAGCAATGCCCTTGCCGATGGACCCATCGGTGTCGCTGACCGTTCCGCCATTGGAAATGTTGAGCGTGCCGGTGCCGAAACGCGCAACCGCCAAGGTTGAGCTGTTGGTCCAGGTCGAACCCGCGCCGTCGACGGACAGGACCGCAACGGCGTCGTCGCTGTCGCCCAGGATGCCTCCTACATTGCTGATCAAGCCACCATTGAGAATGGAGACCGTCCCGGTGCCTTCGGCCCCGACATAGAAATCGTCGGCATGCAGCCATGCCGATCCCGCGCCGTCCACCATGACCGTACCGGTAGAGCCTGCGAATCGGGCAACGGCCCCTTGTGAATCACTAAGAGTTCCGCCGTTGGTGATTGTCAGCAAACCGACGTCACCGGCATTCCTCCCCACGAAAACCACGAGCCCGTTGGCGCTAAGCCCGCTTATCACGGTGGGGTTCGGCGTGAGCGTGCCGAGCGTAACCCAAGTAGCTGCGTCGGGCACCCCATTCGGAGTCCAGTTGCCGGGATCGGACCAATCGCTCGACGTTGCGCCGCTCCAGACCGCGTCCGCCGCCGCTGCCGGCAGCATCGCTCCCGCGGTGGCGATCATCAGCGCGAGCGAACTGACGCTGGCCATATGCTGAGGATTGCGTAAAGGATTGAGGTATCTCGTCAGCGCGGTCGAAGTTGGCGTGGCCTTGCGGCCGGCAACTGTATTCCGCAGCATTCAATCCCCTGAGATGACTGTTGTTTCGCCCTGAGGTCGATATGTCATTGGAGCCAGATACTGTCTTGGGCGGGACAGCACCGGAATTGGACTGGAGAGAAGTGCCATGGACTTTCTGCGCGTCGTGGTGGTTCTGCATCATCGATCGCGTCAGCGTCGCCTATTGCCTCGGCGCAGAGGGAACCTGAATCGCGTCGCCTGGCCATTGCCGGAGCCGTCCGCATCTATCTGGCGCTCGTCGGCGTATAGCCGAAGCGACGGCGGAAGCAGCGATTGAAGTAGGACACGTCGCTGAAACCGCTCATCATCGCAATTTCGCTGACCCGCATACCGTCATTGTGTCTTTGGGCGAGCATCTTATGTGCGCTTTGCAAGCGCAGCTCGAGCACACGCTCGGAGAAGCTGATACCCGTCTCCTGGAGGATGTCGTGAATATAGCGCGTCGACAGACGGAGTTCCTTTGCGACGCCCTGCGCAGAGATGCCAGGATGGGCGAAATTGTCTGCGATGTTGGCCAGGACCGCCCGCAGCCTGGCCGCTCTCAGGCCGCGCAGGCCGGCCAATTCGGCAGCCTCACCTTTCGCGCCCGTCACCAGACCGATCAGATCGACGATCACGTCCGTTGCGTGCATGCTGAGATCGGCCGAGACGAGGGGCGGGCCGGTCTCGAGAAGTTGGCAATAACGCTTGAGAAGATCGAGAGCCTCGTTTTCGGCGCCGATCTTCAACGCCAGCCTGTCATCGATCTGTGGGAAGGCCTGTACGAGGACGGCGCGTGGGACCACCACGTTCGACCACACATTCCGGTCGGCACCGACCATTTTCAGTGCTTCCGATGCCGTGACCAGGACCGCTTCTCCCTTGCCGACGCCGTACTCGCGGCCGACCTGCGCCCCGGTCAAAACGGTGTCGGCCTTGTTGATCAGCAGGAGATATCCGTCATTGCCGTCGTCGGCAATGTTGCTTGCTTTCCTCGTTGCATGCCTGATCGTTCCGGACATCTGGCCGAGAACCAGTGATCCGACAGCCGTGGCTTCTATCGCCGCCTCGAAAGGCAGGTCTGCGGACATGCCGTATTCAACCGACCATATCTCCGCGACATGGATATCCTGCCAGAGGGAAAACCGATCGCGTTCATTGAGATGCGAGGGCAACTGAGCCGATGAAAACACCGTCTTTCGCGACAATCGAACACCTCGAAAAGCCACAGCTTCAAAAATTTGTCGAACGCGATGCTTTCCAATCCGGGAATAACAAGCGACATTGATCGCTCGGCGTTCGACCGATCGCATTAGACCCTTAATCGAGTTCAACCAGGCGTGGCGTCACCCCAAAGTATGACGTCGCGAAATCCTTCCAGACGGATCGGCGTTTTTGCGCCGGGCGGCTGTCAATTTGTTGCTGTATTCATCTTTTTTCGCTCATCCCTCATGCGGGGCAGGGCATGTCAGGGGGCGTGGTGGAGAGGCTGGGCAGCGAAGTCCTTTATTCGATTATCGGTGAAATTTATGATTGCGTTTTGAATCCGGAAGGCTGGACCGGAGTGATGACCCGTGTCACCGAAGCTGTCGACGCTGCCTATACCACTGTCGCGCTGGCCAGCACTGCTGACAATCAGGGCCGTTTCGCGGCTCAATCAGCTTGGGATCCGGTGCAAATGCGCGCGCTCCAGGAGGATTATGACTTTGACGAAATTCCCGGATTGAAGGCCGCGGTCGTTGGCGACATCGACACGCCTGTTGCGACGCTGTCGCATATGAGCGAGGCCGAGCTCCAGCAAACGCCGTTCTTCCAGAATTGGGCCGGACCGCAGGGATTGCGCGAGGCTTGCATCACCAAATTCGTTCACACGCCGGACCGGATTGGTCTCATGGGCTGCACCACGCGTGCCAACAGGGGTATCATAACCGTTGAAGAGCAGCGGTTCCTGGCATTGCTCTCGCCGCATCTGCGTCGCGCTTCCCTGATTGGAGATCTGCTCGATCAGACCCGCATTACCGCCAATTTCTATCGCGAAGCGCTCGACCATCTCGCCGTGCCTATCGTTTTTGCCGGCGCCGACGGAGCAATCCTCCATGCGAATGGGGCTGCCGACCGGATGTTTTCCGGGCAGGGTCCCATTCTTTCCAGGAAGGGCCTGCTCCAACCGCAGAATCCGGTGGTCGCCCGCGCTTTGGCGGAAGCATTAGCCAGCGCTGCCGGCGCAGATGCTTCGCTTGGCTCTCGCGGCATAGGGCTGCCCGTTTCAGCGCCGGGTCAACCGCCCGCCGTAGCCTATGTGTTGCCGCTGACCGAAGGAACTGCGCGCGCGGCTTTCCGGCCCGCCTGCGCTGCCGTCTTCGTATCGACCACGACGTCCTCTTCTCCGCTGCCGGAGGCCGTTCTCACGACGCTGTTCGATCTTACTCCCGCGGAGGCACGGGTCCTCCTGCGGATCGGCAGCGGATTGCCCGCGTCCAGGAGCGCCTCGTTGCTCGGCATCAGTGAAAACACGTTGAAGACCCATCTCAACCGGATATTCGCCAAGACCGGCACGAGGCGCCAAGCCGATCTCGTCAAACTGATTTCGGACATAGGCATGCCTTTCGTAACTGATCAGGCTGCCGCCCGCCGCTGAGCTGGCCGCGCCGAATTCCTCGTCGGCGCCGGGCGGTGCCAGGTAGACTCACACCCAATCGCTGCGTCCAGACCGGCAATCGACTGAGGCTGTATGGCCACACTGACCGGGAAAGCGTTGCGGCGCTCTCCAGGACAATTCAGGTGCGGCTCAGCCCAAGACGCCGCTGGCGAACAATGCAAAACCTCGACGACACCTGGATCGCCGCCGAGCATTTCGCGGCTGGGGAAGCAACATTGGGGTAGCAAACAGTGAAAACGGTTCTTCTCGCCACAGCCTTCATTCTGGCACCTGTCGGCATCGCGTCGGCGGCGGACATCAATGAAACCTTGCCCGTTGCCGCCGACTACGACTGGTCCGGCCTCTATGCTGGCGCTCACTTCGGCTACGTCGCCGGAAAGTCCAATCTCTTCATCGCCGACGCTGGCCCTGGGGGTGCCGACGTTAACGCGCCCCTCGACCCGGATGGGTTCATTGGCGGCATCCATGTCGGCTTCGATCAGGAAATGGCGAACCGCTTCGTGCTCGGCGCCGAGGCGGACATTGCTTACAGCAATGTGGATGGGGTGGGGACCTTCACCGGTGCCGGTGCGTTGCTCAAGACCGAACTCAAGTGGTCGGGTTCGGCGCGGCTGCGGGCCGGCTACGCTTTCGATCGGACCTTGCCTTACATCACCGCGGGCGTGGCCGCGGCCAAGTATGAAATGACTGTGATCGCCACCAGCGGTTCAATACCGATCCACGACGAGACCCATCTTGGCTGGACGGTTGGAGCCGGCGTCGAGCACGCTTTCACCGACAGGTGGATCGCGCGCGTCGAATATCGCTACTCCGACTTCGGCAAAAAGGATGTTTCGGTGCCGCTGTTCGGTCCTGGCACGGTTGCGAACATCGATCTCAAGACGCACGATCTGCGGGTCGGCCTCAGCTACAAGTTCTGATCTGGCAGGCCGAACAAACCCCGGCCTCGCGCCGGGGTTTGTTCGTGCCGTAAAGGCATTCACGCCCGCCGGCGCGGGCCGAGACGATGACGGCGCGCGCTCGGCCGTCGGCGCGACACCTGCCGCCGGCCAGGGCGGAGGCCGTCGCTGGCGTCGACCTCAGATCAGCTTCTCCAGCGTGATCGGCAGATCCCGCACCCTTTTCCCTGTCGCGTGGAACACTGCGTTGGCAATCGCCGGCGCGATGCCGACGATTGCCAGTTCGCCCACGCCCTTGCCCCCAAGGGCGGAGGAGTGCGGGTCGGGGATGCCGACCGAGATGGTCTGGATGTCTGGGATATCGGCATTGGTCGGCAGCATGTAGTCGGCGAAATTGCCGTTGACGATGCGGCCGTGGCGACGATCGACGATGCCCTCCTCGAGCAGCGCCTGGCCGATGCCCATGATGATGCCGCCCTTCCACTGGCTCTCCGCCAGCTTCGGGTTGTAGAGCCGGCCCGAATCCAGCGCCGACACCACGCGCGACACGCGCACCGTGCCGAAATCCTCGTCGACCCGCACCTCGACGAAATGCGCGCACCAGGAATGGCGCGAATAGTCGCCCTCGGTGTGCGGGATCGACATGGCTATAGTGGTGTAGTTCTTGTAGCGCTCTTCCGGCGTCGTGCTGGCCGGCAGCGTGTCGCCCTTGGCTTCGATTTGGTCGCGGCCGATCGCCATCATGAAGTCGGCGATCGACAGGTCCGGCCCTTCGCCGCGCGGCGAGGCGATACGGCCATCCCTCACTTGCAGCGTGTTCGCCTGCAGCTTCTGGAACGGCGAGCGCGGGTCGGAAAGCGCGAGCCCGATCAGCTCGTCCAGCGCCTGGCCTGCCGCCTTGTGGACGGCGCCGGTCATGACGCCGGCAAGTCGCGAGCCGCCGGTGACGCCGGCGCGGGCGAAATGCGAGTCGCCGAGTTTCACCGACACCCGCTCCACCGGCACGCCAAGCGTCTCGGCCGCGGTCTGCGCCAGGATCGTGTAAGTGCCCTGGCCCATGTCGATGGACGAGCTTTCAACTTCGACCGAACCGTCGGAAAGCAGCTTCACCACCGCCTCGCCATGGGCGCGCCGCACCGGATAGGTGCCGGCCGCGACACCCCAGCCGATGAGCTGGCGGCCGTCGCGCATCGAGCGCGGCGCGTTGCTGCGCTTCGCCCAGCCGAACGCTTCCGCGCCGGCGGCAAAGGCCTCGCGCAACTGGCGTGTCGACCACGCCTTCTTCGCATGCGGGTCCTGCTCGGCATAATTGATCAGCCGCATCTCCAGCGGATCGATACCGAGCTCATAGGCAAGCTCGTCGATGGCGCTTTCGATACCGAAGGCGCTCGGGTTCTCGCCCGGCGCGCGTTTTGCGCCCGGCACCACCGTATTGACCCGCACCACATTCTGCTTCGAGGAGAAGTTGGGCGTGGCATACATGATCGAGGTGACCGACCCGAGCGGCTCAACCCACATGCCGTCGATCGCCGTCTCGTTGACGCCGCGATGCACGATCGATTGGATTTTGCCATCCCTGTCGGCGCCGATCGCAACGGTCTGACGCGTCGCCGCGCGACCGCCATAGGACGTAAAATTTTGCGGGCGGGTGAGCACCAGCTTCACCGGCCGGTCGAGCATCCTGGCGGCAGCCGCCGCCACCGCGCTGTGCGCCAGCGCCAGCGCTTTGGAGCCGAAGCCGCCGCCGATATAGGGCGAGACCAGCCGCACATTCTCGAACGGCAGGCCGAACCACTCGGCATAGGTGCGCGCCATGCCGTCGAGCCATTGGCTGGGCTCCCAGATGGTCAGCTCGTCGCCCTCCCAGCGCGCGATCAGCCCATGCGGCTCCATCGCCGCCTGGAATTCGCGGGGCGTGTTGTAGGCCGCGCAGATGCGCACAGGCGCTTCGGCGAAAGCGGCTTCAGCGTCGCCCCATTCCTTGGTCATGGCGTCGATCGGGATGCCGTCGCCCGCCTTGCCGTCGCTCAGGTCGACGATGGCCGGCGTCTCGTCATACCACACCTTGACCAGCGCCGCGGCGGCGACCGCCTGCTCGAATGTCTCGGCCACCACCGCCGCGACATGCTGGCCGGAAAAGGTGACCTCGCGCACGAGCGGCGCGTAGGTCGGCTGCGACGGCGGGTTGCCGAGCCAGTCCGATGCGCCCCTCAATTCCATGATGGTGTCGGGCGTCAGCACGGCGAGCACGCCGGGCGCGGTCTCGGCCGCGCGGGCGTCGATCGCCGTCACCTTGCCGGCGGCAATCGTTGCGCCGACCAGCACCGCATGCGTCAGCCCCTCGAGCTGCTGCTCGAAGGCATATTTCGCTGCGCCCGTGATCTTGGCCGGGCCGTCGACGCGCGACAGCCGCCCGCCGACCGCTTCGAGACGCGCGCTGTCGGACGCGGCGTGTTTCATGTCATGAACGGTCATGCCGTCTCTCCCAATTTGAGGATGGCGCGCGCGATCACGCGCGGCGCCAGCGCAATCTTGTAGTGGTTGGCGCCATGGTCGACGGCGCCCTCCATGGCTAGCTCGCTCGCCTTGCGGATCGTGGCTTCGTCGAGCGGCTTGCCTTTCAGCGCCTCTTCGACGGCGCGCGCCCGCCACGGTTTCGTGGCGACGCCGCCGAGCGCGACGCGGATGTCGCGCACGGTGCGGCCGTCGCCTTCAAGCTCCAGTCCGACCGCCGCGCTTGCCGCAGCGAACTCATAGGACTGGCGGTCGCGCACCTTGATGTAGGTCGAGCGTCTGGCCGCGGCCGAGCCTGGGATCTCTATTGCGGTGATCACTTCGCCGGGGCGGATGTCGTGCTCCTGCTCGGCGGTGGCGCCCGGCGCAAGGAAGAAGTCCTCGAGCTTCAGCTTGCGCCCGCCAAGATCGACCTCGGCGTCGAAGGCGACGAGCGCCACGGCGAGATCGCCCGGATAGGTGGCGATGCAGGCCTCGCTGACGCCGAGTACCGCATGGCTGCGCGTCGCGCCGCCAATTGCCGAGCAGCCGCTGCCGGGCGCGCGCTTGTTGCAGGCCGGGAAGTTTTGCGGATCGCGGAAATAGGGGCAGCGCGTGCGCTGCATCAGGTTGCCGCCGATGGTCGCCATATTGCGCAACTGCGCCGAGGCCGCCTGCCACAGGGCTTCCGATACGGCCGGGAAGCAGCTCTTCACGGAGGTGTGGTCGGCGACATGGCTCATCTTGGCCAGCGCGCCGATCACGGCGCGGTCGGCGGCGACATCGATGGCGTCGAGCCCTTCGATGTGGCTGATGTCGATGACGGTCGAGGGTTCGGCGACGCCGCATTTGGCGAGGTCGATGAGCGTGGTGCCGCCTGCAAGCAGCATGGCGCCGGGAAGAGCGGCGGCGTTGCGCGCGGCCTCGACGCTGTCGGCACGTAGATAGGAAAAATCTCTCACGAGCGCAGCTCCTGTGCGGCTTGGCGAATGGCGGCGACGATGTGCGGATAGGCGCCGCAGCGGCACAGATTGCCGGCCATGTATTCGCGGATCTCCTCGTCGGAGCCGGCATGGCCCTCGCGGATGCAGGCCACCGCCGACATGATCTGTCCCGGCGTGCAATAGCCGCACTGGAAGGCATCCTGCTCGAGGAACGCGGCCTGCACGGCATGCAGCGTGCCGTCCTCTCCGGCAAGGCCCTCGATAGTGGTGATCGAGCGCCCTTCGACTTGGGCCGCGAGCGTCAGGCAGGCCAGCACGCGCTCGCCGTCGACGTGCACGGTGCAGGCGCCGCACTGGCCCTGGTCGCAGCCTTTCTTGGTGCCGGTGAGGTGGAGCCGTTCGCGCAGCGCATCGAGGAGCGTCACGCGCGGTTCGATTTCCAGCGCTTGGGTCCGGCCATTGATGGTGAGATTGAGGGAAAGGGTGGTGGGACTGATGGTGACTTGGTCATTCATGGGGCGTCGGGCTCCGATTGCTGGACGCTTGAGCGGATGGAAATGGGGCTTGGGAGGACAGGGGCAAGGCGTGGAAGCTGCCAATCTCCCCCCTCGTGGGGGAGATGCCCGGCAGGGCAGAGGGGGGCGGAGATGCCCGGCAGGGCAGAGGGGGGCGCGAAGGAACGAGGCGTTTTGCGATTTATGTTCGCGAAGAGAAATCTGCCGGAAGGGAGCGCTTGTTATCGATTGATATGACGGCGGGACAGCACCCCCCTCTGTCCTGCCGGACCCCGCAAGGGGGGAGATCAGCAGCCTCATCGCCGCGCTCCACCAACCAGGGTGCGCTTCCCGTCCTTCTCTACGTGACATACCGCTTCCCCTGGTTATATGATAAAAGCACTCCACTAAAACGGAGGTGCCTCCGTTTATTTACGTGGGATCTGGCCGGTCATGGTTCAACCCCCCATATTGCGTTCGGTGGAGAAAAAAGTGCCTGACCAGGAAATGACCGCTGAAGCGAAGCGCGACGCGCATGCGCCAAAGCCGCTGCGCGCGGATGCGCAACGCAACCGCGACAGGCTGGTCGAGGTGGCGGCGCAGGCTTTCGCCACCGATGGCGTCGACGCCTCGCTGGAGGAGATCGCCAAGCGGGCAGGGGTCGGCATCGGCACGCTTTATCGCCATTTCCCAACCCGCGAGCATCTGGTCGAGGTCGTCTATCGCCGCGAGGTGGAAGGACTTTGCCACGCCGCCGAGGAACTTGCTCGTGAGCATCCTGCCGATGTCGCGCTGGAGCTCTGGATGCAGCGCTTCGTCGACTACATCGCCACCAAGCGCGGCCTCGCCACCAGCCTGCGCCTATTGCTCACCACCAACTCGACGCTGTTCTCCGACACGTCCGGCCGCGTCTCGGGCGCCATGCGAAGCCTGATCGAGGCCGCCGCCGCCGCGGGAAAAATCCGCGCCGACGTCGACGCCTCCGATGTGATGCATGCGCTGGGCGGCATCTACTCGGCGCCGAACACGCCAGACTGGCGCGAGCGGTCGGGGCGGCTGGTGAAGCTCTTGATGGATGGGCTGCGGTTCGGGGCGAGGGGCTGAGGCGCGGGAACTGCTATCTCCCCCCTCGTGGGGGAGATGTCCGGCAGGACAGAGGGATTGCTGTCTCGCCAACCTTTCCCTGACTGGCATTCCCCGACCCGTGGCCTACATAGTCGGCACCACTCTCCCTTCCAAAAGGAACCTCCCATGCCCGAACAGCTCAAATTGAACGACGGCGCCACCATCCCGCAGATCGGGTTGGGCGTCTGGCAGGTCGATCCGGAGATCACGGCCAAGGTTGTGCGCTGGGGCATCGAGGCCGGCTACCGGCTGATCGACACCGCCGAGGGTTATCGCAACGAGGAAGGCGTCGGCGAGGCGATCCGTGCTGCCGGCGTCCCGCGCGCCGAGCTATTCATTACCTCCAAGCTGCGCAACGGCGCGCATCAGCGTGACGCGGCGCTGCGCGCCTTCGACGATACGATGCAGAAGCTCGGCATTGACCAGATCGACCTGTTTCTCATCCACTGGCCGGTGCCCAGCCAGAACAAATATGTCGAGGCCTGGAAGACGCTGGTCGAACTGCGGAAGGCCGGCCGTATCAAGTCTGTCGGCGTCTCGAACTTCAACCAGGACCATCTGGAGCGCATCATCGGCGAGACCGGCGTGACGCCGGTCGTCAACCAGATCGAATTGCATCCGCGCTTCCAGCAGCGTGACAAGCGCGATTTTCACGCCAGGCACAACATCCGCATCGAGAGCTGGAGCCCGCTGGGCAGCGGCCGGCTGCTGGCCGATCCGACGCTGGAGAAGATCGCGAAGAAGCACGACAAGTCGGTGGCGCAGGTCATCATCCGCTGGCACCTGCAGGAGGGGCTGGTCGTCATTCCGAAGTCGATCCACCGGGAGCGCATCGCCGGCAATTTCGACATCTTCGGCTTCGAGCTGGACGGGGACGACATGCAGACCGTTCGCGGTCTGGATTCGGCCGACGGCCGGACGGGACCCGATCCGGCCACGGCGGCGTTCTTGTTCTGAGAGCTGCGCTCCTTTTGGCGCGGCGTCGGAACCGCCAATCTTCACGGATGGGGAAATGAGCAGTTCTGCCGACGACATGCCGCCGCTCATCCGGTGAGCGCAGAGACGGTCTTTCGGGATGTGGATCCGGTGACGAAGCTTCGTATCTCGTCAACCAGACTGTCGCAATCTTCACCCCAGATCACGTGGTCTCTGCCGGCCAGCTCGACGTATTTGGCGCCTTGGATGTGGGTTGCCAAGTAACGCCCTTCCTCTGGGCGTACCCAGCGGTCGCCCGTCCTCTGCACGATCAGCGTCGGCACGCGGATCGCCGGCAGGATGTCGCGAACGTCGACTTCGGTACCCCAGCGCCAGAGCGCGATTGCATCGGCGGGCGAGGCCGAATTCCTGAGATAGGCGGCGAACCATTCGCGTTCGACCATGTTTTCGGTCAGGCTCGGCGCTGCGTTGCTCATGTCGGCTGGCTTGCCCCATTGTCTCTCGACGGCCGCTACGTCGTCGTCCACCTGCGCCACAGTTCTGGCCCAGGGATACTCTTTTGACCAAGTGCCCTTGGCGTAGGTTCCGTTAAGCACCAGCGCGGACGTACGCTCGGGATAGGTGGCGGCGAAAAGCATGCACATCGGACCGCCCTCCGAGCTGCCGAACAGCACCGCTCGGGTGGAGCCGACTGCGTCCAGCACCGCACGCACATCCTCCATGCGCTCTTCCAGCGTCGGCAGGCCGACATGGCGGTCGGATAGACCGGTGCCGCGTTTGTCGAATCGGATCAGGCGTGAAAAGGTGCCGAGCCGCTTGAGCACATGCGCGAAGCGCGGCGAGCCCCAGGCAAGGTCGAGATTGGAGACCCAGCCGGGCACGTATATGAGGTCAATCGGCCCTTCGCCGGTCACCTGATAGGCGATGTTGATTCCTGCCGATTTGACGTAGTGGGTGGTCGGTGGCATCGGCTCGCCGCCGGAAAGGCTCCCACCGGCATTTGCCTCCGAACCGGCCGCCGGCTCGGCGGCCGCAACCGGACGTGTCGAGTGAGGCGATGAACTCATCCGGCGTGTCCGCAGAGCCTCGTACAGTTGGCGCGTTTCCAATTCTGGCTGCAGCCCAAGATCTCTCTCCAGCGCCTCACGGCAGAGCTCATACTGTTTAAGAGCAAGGTTGATGCGGCCCTGCGCGGCATAGGCCCTCATCAATGCCCGGTGGATATCTTCGCGCAGAGGCTCCATTGCGAGCAGTCGCGCAGCCGTCCGCGCACAGGATGAAAGGTCGTTCGACGCGCTGTAATGCGCCACCAGCCTGTCCAGCGCTGCAACCGCGATCGTTCTCAGGCGCTCGCGTTCAATTCGAAGCCAATCTTCGAACGGCTCCTCTTTCACGCCAAGACCGTCGAGCAGGTCGCCGCGGTAGACGACGAGTGCCTGCTCGAGGTGTTCGGGCGACGATCCTGTCGCAAGCGTCTCGAACCGGGCGACATCGAAGTCGATCTCGTCGAGATACAGGCCGACACTGACGCCGTCTGTCAGAAACCGTCCGCTGCCGCACTTATGCATGGCCTTTCGGATGGCCGAAACGGCTTGCCTGAGGCTCATCCGGGCCTGGGTTTCGCCATTCAGGCTCCAGAGCAGGGCGGCCAGCTTCTCGCGCGATTGTGCCTGTCCGGCTTGCAGCGCGAGATAGGCCATCATCGCCCGTGCCTTGCGGCTCAAGGTTGGAGCAGCCGCGCCAGTACCGGCGAGATCAAATCCGCCCAGAAGATAAAGATGAGGCCCTTTCATTGAGTTTCGGCCCCGGCCACGATTATGGCAATTCTTTCGCTTCGCCCCTGGTAATTCAACCGCTATCTGTCCCAAGCGGTCTTTTTCACGTTTCGATCACGCTGCCATCTCCAGCTTTATCACGGTCGCGCCAGAGAGTTGGCCGAACCTGAAACATGGGAGAACCTCAATGCTGCCATTCAGACCGACCGACTGGCCCTTCCGGCAAGATGACGGTTTCTACCGGCTCCAAGGCCCACCCGCAATCTTTCGTCACGACATCGCCCAGGCGCGGTACTTGGAGCAGCAGTTAGCGCAACGGTTGCCCGGCGCTCCCAGGATAAGTCTACCAATGCTCGTGAGCAGGCTTTTTGCCGTGGCAGCGTCGGCCCGTGCAGCGCTCTCTCGCCGGCATGCCGGGCGAGGACCCGCCTCCTTTCGGCTTTGAAAGCCGGCCTTCCGAGCCACGGCGGGCTTGACCTTAAATTCCCTCCCCGTCCACCAGCGGCACGTCATCTCCCTCCCACGGGCTGGGCATTGTCCCGCGTCCTGCGGTCGGCAGCGGCATCCAGCATCTGAGTTCCGGTTCTGCATATTCGACGATGCGGCCGGGCGAGGAGTCCGACGCCCGCCAGCCTTCCTCGCCGAACTGGTCGGCGCGCGACCAGTAGGCCATGTCGACCTCGGCCGGCCCCTGCTCGGAGGAACGCACCGTCACCAGGATGCGGCTGCCGTCCCGCGGCGCGCTCGCCATATTGCGCCACTGTTCGGTCTCGTCCATGCGATCTCCTCCTGCTGAACCAATTCCAGAAAACCGGCCGTCGCAATAGTCGCCGCCCGCCGGGAAGGGGTCAACCCGAACTTGGAGCGCGACAGGCAATTCATTCACAGCTAATATGTCATTGGCCGCAATCGGACAGACGACGATGGATGATGGATTGCTGTCTCCGGTGACCCGTCTCGGGCCGGTCCATCTCAAGGTGACCGACGTGCCGGCGGCCTTGAATGTTTGGCGCGACGCGCTTGGGTTGGCGCTGCTTGGCGAGGACGCCACCATGGCGAAGCTTGGCGCCGGCGGCCGGACGCTGATCGTGCTCCATGCCGGCGCGGAGGCACCGCTGCCGCAGAAGGCGCGCGATCTCTTCCACGTCGCCATCCATATCACCAGCCGCCGCGATCTCGCGCATACGGCCGCCCGCCTCAAGGCATCTGGCCTACGGTTCAGCGCCCAGGATCACCTGGTTTCGGAATCGCTCTATGTCTCCGACCCCTCCGGTAACGGCATCGAGATCTGCTTCGACACGCCGCAGCGCTTGCTGCGCCGCAACGTGTCGCCCAATGGCCGCGTGACGCTGATTGCCACCGACGGCAGCGGGCATTCGGGGCTCGAGCCGCTGGACGTATCGGGCTTGCTGCGCGACCTCGGCAATTCCGGCCATATCGAGCCGAAGATGGCGCAGGAAGCCTTTATCGGCCACATCCATTTGCGCGCCCGCGCGCCCGAGATGCTGATGAAATTCTATCTCGGGGTGCTCGGCTTCCGGCCGCATATCCAGTCCCGGACTTTCGGCATGTTCGACTGCGGCACGGCGCGCCGCGCCCATATGGCGGCCTTCAACATCTGGGCGCGCGACGAGCTGCGCGAGCCGCCGCCGGGTGCAGCCGGCCTCGACCATTTCACCATCGAGCTTGGCTCCGCGCAGGAGCTCGCCGCCGTGGAGCGCAGGCTCGAAGCGGCCGACATACCGGTGAAAGGGGACGGTCGCATTATCTCGACCGCCGATCCGGAAGGCAACCGCCTGCGGCTCGTGGTCCAGGGAGATTGATCGCAACGAAGGAGGAGGGGAAATGTCGCTCAAGGTGATTGGAACCGGCTTCGGCCGGACCGGGACGGATTCGATGCGCGAGGCGCTGACCATGCTGGGTTTCGGCCCTTGCCATCATATGTCGGAGGTGATGGCGCATGAGGAGCAGAAGCTGCTCTGGCGGGCGCTGGCCAAGGGCGCCGCGCCCGACTGGGACAAGCTCTTTGCTGGTTATAAATCCTGCGTCGACTGGCCCTCGGCGCATTACTGGCGCGAGCTGATCGAAATCTATCCGCAGGCGCGCGTCATCCTGACCTGGCGCTCGCCTGAAAGCTGGTGGGAGAGTTTCGAAAAAACCATCCTGCCGGCGATCGTCGGCAGCACGGACCAGGAGTCGCTCGGCATCTCGCTCATTTCGAAACAGGCTTTTGACGGCCGCCCGCAGGATCGCGCCCACGCGATCGCGATCTATCGGGACAATGTCGAGGCGGTGCTGAATACCGTGCCGGCCGAACGTCTGCTGGTCCACAAGCTCGGCGACGGCTGGCCCCCGCTTTGCGCCCATCTAGGCGTTCCCGTGCCGGAAGAGCCTTATCCCGCCCGCAATTCGACCCAGGAGTTTCGGACGGCGCTGTCGCTGTAGGTGAGGGAGTAGGGGAGTAGGGGAGTAGGTCAAGAGTCTCAGGCCACGTAGACGCCGCGAACTCCCATCGCAAACTTACTCCTTACTCCCTACTCCCTTCCCTCACACATGCACGTCGCCGAAGGACAGCTCGCCGTCATCGGCGCGGACCAGGAACGCTGCGGCGAGCAGCGCGAGGTAGCAGCCGGCCACGCCGCACACGACGACGACACCGGGGATTGGGCCGAGCGTCGCCACCCGGAACGTGTCGACGAGCGAGGCGCCGAAGCCGATGGGAGAGCCTTCGCGCGACAGGCTCGGCGTGGTGATCTTCAGGATCCAGGCAAGCAGCAGGATCGTGTACATGAAGATGTAGTTGCGGCGCAGCCGGCGGATCAGCGCCGCGCGCTGCGTGATCAGGAAACGCGGCGAGCGCAGGCCTTCGCCGAGGATCGCGAGCCAGTTGGAAGCATAGTCCGGCTGCGGCGAAAAGATCTGCGCGAAGTAGTAGCGCTCGAATTGCCGCACACGGGCGCGGTAGACGTCGAAGAAGCGGTAGCGCCTCGCCTCGATCCACAACAGCAGCGTGATCAGGAGCATGGCGAACAAAAGCACACCATGATGCGCGCTGGGCGTCGACAGCGATACCGACAGCATAGCCGCCACCACTGTGATCGCCCAGTTGCTGGTGCGGTCGAGCCGGTCGCGCCAGCCGGCCATGCGCGCGATCTCGGCGCGATGGAAATGCGACAGCGTCGTGGTGAATTCAGGGGAGCTGAGCTTCAGCGCCAGCGTGTCGGAAGCGCGCGGCGGCGCGGCCTTCTCGGTGGATCTTGCCGGCGCAGCCGCCTCTGTCGGCCTTGCCACAGCTGCATCTGTGGATTTTGCGGCATTCGTCTGGGCCATTCTGCCGGGCGCCTCCCGCCGCCATGGCCGGTCCTCGCCTTGACATCGACCGGCCACACCCCTGTCGCTTCAACGTGCGGCCGGCCGGAATGTTCCCGCCTTTTCAGGCGGATAAGTCAGGTTGCAAGCGGGAGACACCACCGTTCGCGCGTCGCGGAAAGGGCAGCACATCGGCCATCGGCCTGGCATGCTGGGCTGCCGCCACTGCCTCGATCACAAGGTCGAGCGCCGCAAGCGCCGCGCGGCTCGTTTCATCGTCGCCGCGCAGGTAATGGCAGGCCCTGTCGAGGTGCAGGTGGGCGGCGGCAAAGTCGCTTTTCATTAGCTTCTCCTTATTGCCCGCCACGGCGCGAACATCGCCGAGTCGCTTTACCGGGAAGCAAAAATCCGCGGCGGCATTTGATTAGAATTGTAGGAAACGGCGCCGGAACTGCTGATCTCCCCCCTTGTGGGGGAGATGCCCTGCAGGGCAGAGGGGGGCGCCGTAGAGCACCAACTTCTGCCTGTCTCTCTTGCTGCATGTCCGATGTCGGACCTGCAGATGTTAACGCTTCTGGCTGTGAAGCCGCGTTCCTTCGCGCCTCCCTCTGTCCCGCCGGACATCTTTCCCACGACGGGAAGATTGGCAGCTCCGACGCCGTGCAACCGAACCACCGGCCAAACCGTTATGACGCGAAATCGAGGGGAGACAGCTTGTCCAAAATACTCAATCGGCGCCGGTCGGTCGTGTTAGCCGCCGCTGCGCTTCTGCTGATGCCCGTCGTCGCCTTCGCCGCCGAGAAGACCGGCATGTCCTCGGAAGGCATTTTCGTCGCCGAACTCATCCTGCTCCTTGTCGTCGGTCGCGGCATCGGCGAGGTTCTGGAAATCCTGGGCCAGCCGGCGGTGATGGGACAGCTGATCGGCGGCATCCTGCTTGGGCCTTCGCTGCTTGGCTGGGTCTGGCCGGCGGCCGAGCGGCTGGTCTTTGCCGGTGACGCCTCGCAAAAGTCGATGATCAACGCCATCGCCCAGCTGGGCGTGTTGATGCTGCTCCTGCTCACCGGCATGGAAACGGATCTGCGGCTCGTGCGCCGCGTCGGCCGCGCCTGTTTTTCCATTTCGGCCGCCGGCGTGGCGGTGCCTTTCGCGCTCGGCTTCGTCGCCGCCCAGTTCATGCCGGCCACGCTGCTTGCCGCAGGCAGCGAACGCATCGTCGCCGGGCTGTTCCTCGGCACCGCGCTCTCCATCTCCTCGGTCAAGATCGTCGCCATGGTGGTGCGCGATATGAACTTCATGCGCCGCGACCTCGGCCAGATCATCGTCTCGTCGGCCATCATCGAGGACACGATCGGCTGGGTGATCATCGCCATCACCATCGGCATCGCCACCCAGGGGCGGATCCAGATCGGCAACCTGGCCTTCACGGTTGCCGGCGTCGCCCTCTTCATGGCGTTTTCCTTCACGCTCGGGCGCCGCATCGTCTTCGACGCCATCCGCTGGACCAACGACACTTTCCGCTCCGAATATGCGGTCGTCACCGTCATCCTCGCCATCATGGGCGCCATGGCCTTAATCACCGATCTGATCGGCGTGCACACCGTGCTCGGCGCCTTCGTCGCAGGCATCTTGGTCGGCGAGTCGCCAATCCTGTCGCGCCACATCGAAGGGCAGCTGCGTGGCATCATCACCGCCCTTTTTATGCCGGTGTTTTTCGGCGTCGCCGGACTATCCGCAGACCTCACTGTGCTTCTCGATCCTCAGCTTGCGCTGCTGACGGTGGCGCTGGTCATCATCGCCAGCATCGGCAAGTTCGGCGGCGCCTTCATCGGCGCCGAGTTCGCCGGCATGAGCCGCGCCGAGGGCGTCGCGGTGGGCTGCGGCATGAACGCGCGCGGTTCCACGGAGGTCATCGTCGCCTCGATCGGCCTGTCGATGGGCGTGCTGTCGCACAACCTCTTCACCATGATCGTCACCATGGCGGTCATTACCACCTTGGCCATGCCGCCGACATTGCGCTGGGCGCTGCGCCGCCTGCCGATGGGCGAGGGCGAGCAGAAAAGACTGGAGCGCGAGGAGATCGACCAGCGCGGATTCGTCGCCAATCTGGAGCGGCTGCTGGTTGTGGTCGACGAGGGCGTCGTCGGACGCTTCGCCGCCTATCTCGCCGGCGTCATCGGCGCCGGCAAGCCGACGACGGTGCTGCATTCGAGCGGCGAGACCGATGCCGAACCGACCGAAGGGTTGCATCTGGAGGAAATCGAGAAAGGCGCCGAAGACAGCCGTGAGGCGGCGAAGCAAGGTGACGAGACGCCGGTGCGCGAGGCCCCGGTCACCCGCCGCCAGCATGAGGAGCTCTCGGCCGAAGCTGTCACCAAGGAGGCGCGCAAGGGCTACGGCATGCTGCTCGTCGGCCTCGGCCGCGCCGTCACTTCCAAGGGGGCCTTCTCGCATCGGCTGAACGAGGTCGCCGGCGCCTTCGACGGGCCGCTCTGCCTGGTGTTGAAGCCGGCCACCGCCGGCCGCCAGATGCCTCGGCTCGGCCCGCGATCGGGCAAGATACTGGTGCCGGTCAACGGCACGGCCGTTGCCCGCCGCGGCGCCGAACTGGCTTTGGCCGTCGCCGCCGTCACCGGCGCGCCCGTCAAGACGCTCTATGTCGCACGGGCCGGCCGCGACGAGCTGCGCGACACCGTCTCACACCGCCGCAGGGAAGCCGTGCTGAAGGACATCGTCGCGCTTGCCGACCGCTACGGCGTCGAGATCGAGACGGCGATCCGCAGCAGAGCCGCCGCCGCCGACGCCATCGCCCGCCAGGCAGGCCGCAACGTGGCGTTGATCGTCATGGGCGTGGCGCGGCGCCAGGGCGAGGAGCTGATCTTCGGCGAGACGACGACGGCCGTCCTGCGGCGCAGCCCATGCCCAGTGGTGCTGATCTCCGACGAGCGGGTAAAGCGCGACGAGAGCGACCGCGAGGCGGTACGCACGGGCACGGGGACCGGGTGAGAGGACTGGCTAATCTCCCCCACAAGGGGGGAGACCATCAGCAGTTCTCACGCCATCTGCAGTTTCTGCCGGCTCGGCTGCGGCGGGAAGGCGATCGCGATGCCGGCGGCGCCCAGCCCAATCAGCGCCGAGCCGATGAACAGCCAGCGATAGCTGGTAGTGGCGTCGTAGATCATGCCGCCGGCGAGTGGCCCGAGCGACATGCCGAGGCTGGAGAGCATCGTGGCCGCGCCGAGGATGGTGCCGATGATGCGCAGGCCGAAATATTCGCGCGCCAGCACCGCGTAAAGCGGCATCACGCCGCCATAGGTGGCGCCGAAGATGACGGCCAGAAGGTAGAACTGCTCGAGCTGGCCGACGGTGAGATAAGCGGCGATCACAAGGCCTTGGATAGCAAGCCCGGTGACCAGCACAGGCTTGACGCCCAGCCGGTCGCCGAGCACGCCGTAGAGCACGCGCCCGCCAAGGCCGGCCAGCCCCTCGACGCTGTAGATCGTCACGGCCGCCATCGGCGCCACACCGCAGGACATGGCATAGCTCACCATGTGGAAGATCGGACCCGAATGCGCCGCGCAGCAGGCGAAGAAGGTGAGGCCCAGCACGATGAATTGCGGCGAGCGCAGCGCCTGGCCGACGCTCATGCCGGGATCGTCGGTGACCGGCGCCGGCGTGCCGTCGCTGGCTGCGACCGCCGCCGACGGCTGGCGCACCAGCAAGACGGCGGGCAACAAAAGCACCCAGGCCATGACGCCGATATCGAACATGGCGGTGCGCCAGTCATAGGCGGTGATCAGCCAGCGGGCGAAGGGCGAGATCGTCATCGGCGCCACGCCCATGCCGGCCGAGACCAGTGAGACGGCAAGGCTTCGGTTGGTGTCGAACCAGGCGGTGGTGAGCGCGATCATCGGCGCGAAGAAGGCGCTGGCCGCCAGCCCGACGATGACGCCGTAGCTGAGCTGGAAGACCAGCAGCGAGGTCGCCCGGCTCGCCACCACCAGCGACAGTCCAAGCAGCACCGCGCCCGCAAGCACCACGGGCCTGGCGCCGACCCGGTCATAGATCGCGCCCCAGGCGAAGCCGCCCAGACCCATCACCAGGAAATTCAAGGTCATGGCGCTGGAAATGCCGGTGCGCGACCAGTTCGTGTCGAGCGACATCGGCTCCAGAAAGATCGCCAGCGAAAACATGGCGCCGAGCGCCACGCAGGTCATCAGCGCGCCGGCCGCGACGATGACCCAACGATAGGAATGGTTCATGGTTTTCTCCATGCCGTAAGGCATCCTGTTTGATGCGGCACGGTTTTTCCAGTCCACCGGGCCGCTTGCGTCCGAAGGACGCCGGAGCGGGAGCCGATCCTACAATCTGGTTGCATTTTTTATCCGGATTTTTTTGAGGGCCGATTTCGTTGTCCCAGGCCCTGTCCCGCGAGTGGCTGAAGTGTCAGCAGCCGGCAGTACCCGTCATTGACCGCACACCCGTCCCATCTAGATTTACCCTCTCAACCAGGAGCATTCCATGGAACTCTATCGCGGCCGGCTCATCGATCACCTTCACCTTGTGGTGCGCGACATCGAGGCCAGCCGGCGTTTCTACAGCAGCCTGTTCGAAGTGCTGGGCATCCCCATCGGCGGTGGCTCTGAGGACCATTTCTGGGCCGACGAGCTGTTCGTCTCGACCCCCGACAGCCGTTCCGCCCAAGGCGTGCTCACCGGCCGTCACCATCTCGCCTTCCAGGCGAAGGACCGCGCCATGGTCGATGCCTTCTACCAGGCCGGGCTCGCCGCCGGCGGCAAGGACAATGGGGCGCCGGGCGAACGGCGCTACCATCCCGGATACTATGCCTGCTTCCTGCTCGATCCGGACGGCAACAACATCGAGGCGGTGTTTCATGGCGAGGCCAAGCGGAACGCGGATGCGGTGGTGGTGAGTTTCTGAGGCCTATCGGCGCCAGAACGGTTTAGCGAGCTCCTCCCGCACCTCGTCCATGGTCAGACCGATATCGCCGATCAGATATGGCGTATAGCGCGCCTTGAGCGCCAGCTCCTCGCGGAAGCAGGCTCGTTCGTGCCACACGGCTAAAAGGCCCAACACCCCGGGATGACGCGTCAAGCTTTCTCCGGCCGGCGGGTCGCGGAGGTCGAGCTGCACGGCGCCGTAAAAATCGGAAATCGTGTTCAATATGGGTTTCATCGTTGGCTCCTCGGAAGAACGGCCCTCATCGAGGGCACGCCGGGAGCCTGAACCGCCACGCTCGGTCGATCCATCGGCTGCATGCAGTGTTTTGGGTCCTGCATTTGTAGTATTTTGCGGGGGGCGGGGCGTTGATAATGTCGCCGTCCGCGGGCAGGGAATTGAGATGAATCACGACGCTGCGTCCATACCGGCCGCGCTTTCAGCGCGCCAGCCTGTGCCGGCCTTGTCCGAGCGCGAGCGTGCGGTGGCGGAAAGGTTCGCGGCTGGCCTGACCTATCGCGAGATCGGCGAGGCGCTGTTCATCGCGCCATCCACCGTGCGCACCCATCTCGCCGCGATCTACGAAAAGCTCGGCGTCCGCAGCAAGGTCGCGCTTGCCATGCATATCAACGCCGTCACAGCCATGCCGACCGTGCCCGACACTTCGCCGGTCCTTGCGATATTTCCCATCGAATGCCTGAGCGCCGACGAGCAATGGCGCCGCTTTGCTCGCGGGCTGTCATCCGACATCACCATCGACCTTGCGCGCTACGCGGATCTGCCGGTCATTGCCTTCCACACCATGAAGGCGCTGGGCAGCAAGCCGGCCGATTTCACCGCCGACGGCAAGGCCCTGGGCGCGGCCTATCTTCTGTCCGGTCAGTTGCGCGCCGACACCCAGCGAGTGCGGCTCACGATGGAGCTGGCCGATGCGCGAACCGGCGTCAGCCTGTGGAGCGAACGCTTCGATCGGCCCGTCGAGGACATCTTCGCGCTGCAGGACAGCTTGACCGAAAGCGTGATCAACGTGCTTGCCGGCTGTTTCGGAGCGATCGCCACGGTCGGCCGCAATGCAATCCTTCGCAAGCCGCCGGCCAGCCTGCGCGCCTATGACTGCTATCTGCTGGGCGTCGAGCAGCACAACACCTTCAGCCGCAGCGGCAACAGGGAAGCCATCAGGCTGTTTTCACGCGCGCTCGAACTTGACCCGACCCTGGTCAAGGCCTGGACCGAACTTGCCTACGCCTATTCGATCGAGGCATGCAACGGCTTCGGAGACAATCTGAGCGCCTCGATCGCCAAATGGCGCTGGGCGGCCGAGAATGCGCTGCGGCTCGATCCGAGCGATAGCACTGCGCACAACTGCTTCGGCGACCTCATGGGTTGCCTGGGCGATTTGGAGGCAGCTGAAAGGGCACACCGGCGCGCCTTCGAATACGGTTCCAACCATGCCGACACGCTGGCGCTGCTTGCCGGCAGCAAGGCACTGGTCGCCGGCGATCCGGCGGAAGCCATCCCGCTCATCGAGCGCGCCATGCGACTCAATCCGCTTGCCCCGCCCTGGTATTTCGGCATGCAGGGGCGCGTCCTGTTCACGGCCGGCAGGCACCGGGAAGCCATAGCCGCGCTGCGACGGAGCACGCCGGATTCGCCGCACGTGCTGATCTTCCTGATGCTTGCCCACGCAACACTAGGCGAAGCTCGCGAGGCCGCAGCCATCGCGGACCGTCTGCGCTCCGAATTCCCCAGCTTCTCGGTCGAGGGCTTCATCTCTGGCTATCCGGTCAGCAATCCGGGCGCCGCACGAGCCATCCGCGAAGCGGCGAAGTTGGTGCCGCTCTGCTAGCCCCGGTCACGAGCCCGACGCCACGTGCCAGGCGCTGATGCACTTCTATTCCTTCACCGCGCCCGTCATCGATGAAACATAGTGCTCGACGAAGAAGGAATAGAGTACCACCACCGGCAGCGAGCCGATCAGCGCGCCGGCCATGAGCGCGCCCCATTCATAGACGTCGGAGCGAACGAGTTCGGTGAGCACGCCGACCGGCACCGTCTTCTTCTCCGAAGACTGGATGAAGGTCAGCGCATAGATGAACTCATTCCAGGACAAGGTGAAAGCGAAGATGCCGGCCGAGATCAGGCCGGGAACCGACAGCGGCAGCACGATCTTGGTGAGGATCTGCCAGCGGCTCGCGCCATCGATGAGCGCGCATTCCTCCAACTCGAAGGGGATCGAGCGGAAGTAGCCCATCAGAAGCCAGGTGCAGAACGGGATGAGGAAGGTCGGATAGGTGAGGATCAGCGCGAACGGCGTGTCGTAAAGACCGAGATTGAACACCATCACCGACAGCGGAATGAACAAGATAGAGGGCGGCACGAGATAGGCGAGGAAGACGGCGAGGCCAACCTGCCGCGCCCCCGAAAACCTCAGCCGCTCGATGGCGTAGGCGGCAAGCACGGCAGCCGCCAGCGACAGGAAAGTTGCGGCGGTCGAGATGATGATCGTGTTGAGCAACCAACCTGGATAGGAGGTCTCGAAGAGTAAATAACGGATGTGTTCCAGCGTCGGATGAACGACCCAGAACGGATTGTAGTTCACATAATCGGTCATCTCGACGTTGGGCTTAACCGCCGTGATCGTCATCCAGTAGAAGGGGAACAGGAGAACGATCAGAAACACCAGCAGCGGCAGGTAGACCGTCACCACCCGTCGCGGAAGGCTTTGCAGGTATCCCATGCCGCCTTCGTCGGTCTCCAGGCGCTCGACTTCCTTGATCGCGGCCATGTCAGTCTCCGCCGCCTTGCTGCCATCTGCGCCGTTGCAGTCCGAAATAGCTGAACAGGATCGCGGCCAGCAGGAAGGGAATCATGGCAACCGCGATTGCCGCGCCTTCGCCCAGTTGGCCGCCCGCAATACCGCGCTGGAAGGACAATGTCGCCATCAAATGCGTGGCGTTCACCGGCCCGCCGCGGGTCAGCACGTAGATCAGCTGGAAATCGGTGAAGGTGAACAGAACCGAAAACGTCATCGTGATGGCTATGATCGGCGTCAGCAACGGCAGGGTCACGTAGCGGAACAGCTGCCACCGGCTGGCGCCGTCGAGCGTAGCGGCCTCGTAGAGCGATTGCGGAATGGTCTGCAGTCCGGCAAGCAGCGTGATGGCGACGAAGGGAATGCCGCGCCACACATTGGCCGCGATGACCGAGGCGCGCGCATTGGTCGGGTCACCGAGAAAATTGATGCGGTGGTCGATCAGGCCCATCTGCTGCAACGCCCAGGACAGGATCGAAAACTGCGAGTCGTAGATCCACCAGAAGGCAATGGCCGAGAGCACCGTCGGTACGACCCAGGGCAGCAGCACGACGGCGCGGAAGAACGACTTGAAGGGCAGGTTCTCGTTGAGGATGAGAGCCAGCCAGAGGCCGAGCACGAATTTTAGGATCGAAGCGCTGACCGTGTAGAGCAGCGTGTTGAACACCGAGAGCCAGAAGACGCTGTCGCTCCACAGATATTCGTAGTTCTCGACGCCGATGAAGATGCCCGGCCGGCCGATGCGCGTGTCGGTGAAGCCGAGCCAGACGCCGAGCCCGAGCGGATAGGTGAGAAAGACCAGGAGCAGCGCCGCCGCCGGCAGCATGAAGCCGAAGCCGAGAGCGTTCCTGCTCTCGGCGAGCCTCGAACGGATCGACGGGCGCGTCTGAACGGCAACGGACGGCACGGCCATGGCGCGGGCTCCTTGTTATGCGGGTGGAACTGTGGCTGACCGCGCTTGGCTCGAGTAAGCCGCGAAGCGCGGTCATCCTGCTTCAAACTGCGCCAGGATCAGACGCGGTAGTAGCGATTGGCGCGTTTTTCGGCCTCCTCCATCGCTTCCTGCGGCGTCGCCTGGCCCGTCACCGCCTTGGCGAACATGTCCACCAGCACGTAGTCAGCCATTGTCGCGGCGGATGCATAGCCGAGCGGCCCGGCATAGCCGTTGGGGCGCAGCGTCGCCGAGGCTTTCGCGTAGGCTGCATTGTTAGGATCGGCCTTCCAAACCGGGTTGTTGTCGAAGGCTTTCAGCGTTTGGCAGCAATAGCCTGCCGACGAAGTGATCCAGTCGGACATTTGCGGGTCCTCAAACATGAACTGCAGATAGGCTTTGGCGGCATTGGGGTAGGGCGTGTAGTTGAAGATGACGGCCGTGGTCACCTGGAAAAGCTCGACCGATTTGCCGACCGGACCGATCGGCATGTTGGTCGTGCGGATGTCCTTGGCGATCTCGGCCAGCTTCGGGTCCTTGTCCTTGTTGATCTTCGCTGTGTTGTAGGCTGAGATGCCGTTGGCGATCACGCTCACTTCCCCGGCCAGGAATGCGCGGTTGTTGTTGACGTCGAGCCAGCTTTCGGTGCCGGGGATGAAGGTCTTGTAGAGCTCCTGCGCATACTGGATCGCCTTGAGCGTCTCCGGACTGTTGATCGTCACCTTGCCGGCTTCGTCGACCATCTGGCCGCCGTGGCTCCACAGCAGCCAATGCGCGTAATTGTTGCCGTCGCCGACGCCGTGGCCATGGGTGAAGCCGGCGGGATGGCCTTTCGCCTTCAATGCCTTGCAAAGTTCCAGGAAACTGGCCGTGTCCTTGGGGAATTCGGAGAAGCCTGCCTCCTTGACCCAGCTTTCGCGGTAGACGATGGCGTTGCCGATGGTGGCCAGCGGCAAGCCGATGAACTTGCCCTCGCGCGTGGCATATTGTTTCGGGCCGTCGTACCAGCCGCCATACTTCTTGCCGAGATGATCACCGAGTTCCGTCACATCGAGCAGCTTGTCGGGATACTGGTGCGGGTCGTCGAACCAGACGAACATCAGGTCGGGGCCGGAGCCGACATTGGCGGCGACCGCCGCCTTGGGACGGATGTCTTCCCAGCTTTCCTTGTCGACGCGCACCTCCACGCCCGTCGCCTCGGTGAACCGCTTGGTATTCTTCAGCCACTGATCCTCGTCGCCCTGCACGAAGGGCGACCAGCGCAGCAGCCTGAGCTTGGCGCCTTCCTCGGGCTTGTAGGTTACGCCTTCCTGGGCGAATGCACTCGAGCCGACGAAGCGGCTGCCCAGGGCTCCGGCCGCCGCGGCTGCGGTCGTGCGGATTACATCGCGTCTGGTGAACTTCATACTCGTTTCCTCCTGTTGCTCTGCCGTTGCCTGGTTTTATCGCGCCGTCTCGATTCGCTTGCCGGTCTCGCCGTGGAACAGGTGGATCGGACCGGGGTCGACCGACAGCCGAATGGTTTCTCCCGGCGCGAAGGAATGGCGCTCGCGGAAATTGGCGACGATGTCCTCCCCGCCGACCGTGCGGCCGATGATCTGCACTTCCGACCCGGTCGGCTCGATCACCGCCACCTTGACTGGAATGCCGTCGTCGGCCAGCCGCAGATGCTCGGGTCGTACTCCGAGCACCATGGCTTCGCCGTTGCCAATCGAGAGAGGCTTCGGCAAAGGCACGGAAATGCCTCCTGCACCCCTGAACAACGGTGGGCCATCATTGGCGAATGCGCCCTTGAGCAGGTTCATGGCGGGCGAGCCGATAAAGCTTGCCACGAACAGGTTGTTTGGCCGGTCGTAGAGCTCGAGCGGCGGTCCGATCTGCTCGACGAGGCCGTCATGCATGACCACGATCTTGTCCGCCATGGTCATAGCCTCGACCTGGTCGTGGGTGACATAGACCGTCGTGGTCTTCAGCCGCTGGTGCAGTTCCTTGATTTCGGCCCGCATCTGCACCCTCAGCTTGGCGTCGAGATTGCTGAGCGGCTCGTCGAACAGGAACACCTGCGGATTGCGCACGATTGCCCGGCCCATGGCGACGCGCTGGCGCTGGCCGCCCGAAAGCTGGCGGGGATAGCGCGACAGAAGCGGCACCAGCCCGAGGATTTCGGCCGCCCGTTTCACCCCGGCATCGCTTTCAGCCTTCGGGACGCCCTTGAGCATGAGCGAGAACGCCATGTTCTCGGCAACCGTCATGTGCGGATAGAGCGCGTAGTTCTGGAAGACCATGGCGACGTCGCGCTCCTTCGGCGCAACGTCGTTGACGATACGGCTGCCGATCGAGATATGGCCGCGCGAAATCTTTTCCAGGCCGGCGATCATCCTGAGAAGGGTCGATTTTCCGCAGCCTGAGGGCCCCACCAGCGTGACGAACTCGCCGTCGTCTATGTCGACACTGACGCCATGCAGGATCTGGGTGGCCCCGAACGATTTGTAGACATCGCCAATCGCGACAGACGCCATCGAACTCCTCCCGATGGTCCCTGCGAATCTCGCGGGGAGCCGTTCCAATCAAGGTGTGGCTGAAACGGGCGCCGGCAAGCACCCACCACTGGCGTCGGCGACGTTTGCCCCTATTCCCCCGGGGTCACGCGACTGTGAAACGGTAGCGCTACCACATCCACCTGTAAAGCGGCGGCGCGCCTTTGCTTACTACCATCGTTGAAGACAGTTTGAGCGAAGGCTGCGCTGAAGCGAAGTGGATCCAGCCAGTCGCCGGAGGGCGGCCGATTGATCTTCAAACGCCGCCGGTGGATATTAGACATCGTTAATGTAATAGATTTCAGCGTGTCCGAGAAAAGCCGAATCCTGCCGATTTACATCGCCAACGGGATTGGTCGTGATCCATCCAGGACGCGCGCATTACTTCCGCCATGGCGCAGGGAGCGGGGCTGTCGCTGCCGCTCTTGCCTTCGTTCTCAGCCTCCGCCCAGAAACGCCGCGATCAGCTTCAGCATGTTGCCGTCCTGCCCGAACTCGATCTTGTCGAAATCGCGGCTGCCCTGGCGCTGCGCCTTCGAGAGTTGGTCGAGATAGGCTGTCAGCTCCGCCCGGACCTTCTTGCAGCCGGGATCGTTCTGGGCGGTGAGGCCCGTGCTGAAGGCGACGATCTTGTCCACCATGTCGATGATGCCGGCGCCATGCACCTTCTCATGCGCGATCAGCCCGGCGGCGAAGGCGTCCCAGCGCGTTTGCAAGGCTGAGCCAAGTTTCCGCGCCGGCTTGGGCAGCGTATAGGTGACGATCAGCTTCGGCCGCGCTGTCCTCAGCACGCAGGCGCCACCTTGCGGCTGGTAGTCGCGCTGCCAGGTCAGCTTGAAGAAAGTGTGCGCGATGACACGCCGTTCGTTGCCGGCCGAATCCTTGCCGATCACCGGGCCTTTCTTGCCGATCGAGAGATAGAGCTGCTCCGCGCTTTCGCCCGGGACGGCATAAGTCTCGATTTTCTCGATAGGTTTCCAATCGGCGAGCGCCGGCGTGGACGAAAGCAGGGCGGCGAGGAGGAGGGCGGGCTTCATGGGCGAGCCATAGCATTGGGCCTCGTTTGGTAGAAGCCGGCCCGCGGATTTTCGGAACCGGCTTCACCGGTCGATCGTTTTCCTGGGCAATCGACCCATGGGGAAGGACCAGATGACCCGCAACGAGATCATTTCCGTGCTTGGACCGGTCGACGAGGCCGTCATCGCCGATATCGCGCTCACCGGCGCCAGCCTCGAGGAATTGCGCGAGGCCTTCGCCTGGATCGGCGCCGACGAGGCGCTGGTCAATGAAGGCCGCGCCATGCCCGGCGCCCGTGTGGCGAAACTGATCGAGATCCTCGAACCGCCTGAGGATGAGCCCGAGGCGCCGGGCGCGATGGAGTAGGGCGGCTGCCTGTAGGTGCTTCTCCCTACTTGCCCCTCGAACTCCTCCTGTCATAGTTTTTGCCGCTTTGGCGGGAGGAAAGCCATTTGGATACCAATGTCGTCATCGTCGGCGCCGGTCCTGCCGGGCTCGCCGTTGCTGCCTGCCTCAAACAGGCGGGGCAGGACTTCATCATCCTTGAAAGGGCCAATGAGGTGGCGCCCGCCTGGCGGCGGCATTACCGGCGGCTGCACCTGCACACGGTGAAATCCTTCTCGTCGCTGCCCTTCGTGCCGTTCCCGAAAAGCCACCCGCGCTACGTGCCGCGCGAGAAGGTGGTCGCTTATCTCGATGCCTATGCCGGGCGTTTCGGGCTCAGGCCGCGCTTCGGCGTCACCGTCAAATCGGTCAGCCGTGAAGGCGAGCGTCTGCTGGTCCAGACCGATGCCGGGCTGTTCAATGCCCGCAAAGTGGTGGTGGCCACCGGCAACAATGCCGAGCCGATCACACCAAACTTCCCGGGCATCGAAGCCTTCAAGGGCAAGGTGCTGCACAGCGCCGCCTATACCGAGGCCGCGCCTTATGTCGGCAAGGACGTGCTGGTCGTCGGCATGGGCAATACGGGCGCGGAGATCGCGCTCGACCTGGCTGAAAGCGGTGCCAGGCCCACAATCTCGGTGCGGAAGGGCGTCCACATCGTGCCACGCCAGCTGTTCGGCGTGCCGATCCAGATGGTGGGGATCGCCAGTCGGCCGATGCCGCAGGCGCTGAACGACTGGGTGTTCCCAAAGATCCTCGATCTGGCGCTGGGCAGGCTGGAGAGATACGGCATCGTGCGGCCGCGGCAGGGCATCATGCAGGGGATCGAAGCCGGCCGCATTCCGGTGATCGACGTCGGCACGGTGGCGGCGATCAAGGCCGGCCGGATCGGCATCGCACCGGACATCGCAAGCTTCACCGGGGACGGCGTGAAATTCGCCGACGGGGTGGAGAAGAAATTCGACGCGGCTATTTTCGCCACCGGCTATCGCCCGGCCTATGACGGCTTCCTGCCGGCGGAGCTCAGGCCGGACAAGAGCGGCGTGAACGCCCGCGCGACGGAGGAGCTCGGCGTCTATCTCGTCGGCTTCTACAATCCGGTCACCGGCCTGTTGCGCGAAATCGGCATCGAGGCGCAGGCGGTGGCGAAGGATATTGCGAGACGGTGAGGGTTCACGCGGCCACCATGATAGGCCGAGTTCCGTCACGGCGGAGACCTTTCTGCGTTGATCTGCGCCCCGCCTGAATCGGGTGGCGCCGTCATTCGCCGCATGGCAAGCCAATCCACCAGCGAGGAATGCACTCCATGCTCACGCTCTACGATTATCTCCCGTCGCAAAATGCCTGGAAGGTTCGCGTCCTGCTCGGGCTGCTCGGCATCGCCTACGACACCCGCATCATCTCGATCTTCGAGGGCGAGTGCCGCACCGAGACGTTCCTGAAGCTCAACCCGGCAGGCGCAGTTCCGGTGCTCGGGCTGGACAATGGCGAGGCGATCGCCGAGTCGAACGCGATCCTCGCCTATCTCGCCGAGGGCACACCCTACCTTCCGTCGGACCGCTTTGCCCACGCCAAGGTGATGCAATGGCTGTTCTTCGAGCAGTACCATATCGAGCCGGTCATCGGCTCGCTGCGCTACTGGACGCTGACCGGTCGGCTGGAGCGTAACCAGGCGATGGTTGCCGGCAAGCGCGAGGCGGGCGTGCGCGCGCTTGGCGCGCTGGAGCGCAGCCTGGCCGACACGCAATTCTTGGTCGGCAACGCGCTCACCATCGCCGACATCGCCGTCTACGCCTACAGCCACCGAGCCGAGGACTGCGGTTTCTCGCTCGCCGACTATCCCGCTGTCGATGCTTGGATGGGACGCGTCAGCGAGACGATCGGCCCGGATTATCCTGTGCATCCTTACAGCATCGATCCGCATTCGCACGCCTGAGCCGCCGGAACACAGCGGCGGACAGGGCGTTTTCCAAAGGCAGCGTGTCGTGCGTCGCCCAATCGGCGCCCGCCTGTTTCGCGTTGCGTTCCAACCAGAGCCATGGAGGTCCGCAATGGTTCGCACCATCCTCGCCGCAATCCTCGCCACCGGCATCATGAGCCTACCGGTCATGGCAGCCGAGCAATACTGGGTCGCCAGAGACGCCGTGTCGAAGCAGTGCGAGATCGTGCCGAAGAAGCCCGACGGCACGCTTGTCGTCGATCTCGGCAAGAAGAAATACGCCAGCGAGGGTGAGGCGAGGAAGGCGATGGAGGCGATGTCGGACTGCAAGAAAAAATAGGGCCGTTGCCCAATCCTCCCGAGGGAGATTAGCCAGCTTCTACCGGTCCACCAGAGACATCGTCCGCTCGTTGTAGCGCGGCCCTGACACCTTGTCGGGCGTCAGTGCCATGTCGAGCCCCAGCATCTCGGTGGCGTCGAGCGCGATATCGGCCGCCGCGACGTTCTCCTCCAGATAGATCCGGCGCTTGGTGCCGGGGATTGGCACGATGTCGATGCCGAAATCCGGGCCCTTGGCGAGCAGCCAGGCGATCGCGATCTGGCCGGGCTTGACGCCCTTCGCCGCGGCGATGTCGCGCACCGTGGCGGCCGCCGCGACATTCAGGTCGAAATTCTCGCCCTGGTAGCGCGGATCGCCGCGGCGGAAATCGCCTTCGGGATACTCCTCCGCGCGCCTGACGTCGCCGGCGAGGAAGCCGCGGCCGAGCGGAGCGAACGGCACCAGGCCGATGCCGAGCTCCTTCAGAGCCGGGATGATCTCGGGCTCGAGGTTGCGCTCCCAAAGCGAATATTCGCTCTGCAGCGCCGAGACCGGATGCGCGGCATGCGCGCGGCGGATGTTGGCAATGCCCGCCTCCGACAGGCCGAAGAAGCGCACCTTGCCCTGCGCCACCAGTTCGCCGACCGCGCCCGCGACATCCTCCATCGGCACGGCGGGGTCGACGCGGTGCTGGTAGAGGAGGTCGATGCGGTCGGTGGCAAGTCGCGAGAGCGAAGCGTCGACCACCTCGCGTATATGCTCGGGCCGGCTGTCGAGCCCGGCCTGCTTGCCGTCGGCGATGCGGAAGCCGAACTTCGTCGCGATCGTCACCTGATCGCGCCGGCCTTGCAGCGCGCGTCCAAGCAGCTCCTCATTGGCGAAGGGGCCGTAGACCTCGGCCGTGTCGAGAAAGGTGCAGCCGAGCTCGATCGCCCGGTGGATCGTCGCGATCGACTCCGCCTCGTCGGCCGGGCCATAGGCCTGGCTCATCCCCATGCAGCCGAGGCCGATGGCAGAGACTTCGAGTCCCTGGCTGCCGAGTTTCTGTTTGCCGAGGCTCATGCGTCTTGCTCCGCCGAATTTTCGATCCGGCTAAATTATAGGGCCGGACGTGAATGCGTCCAGCGCTGGCCCTATTGGCGGCGCAATCGTCGCCATCCTTGCCGGTGGCGATTCCACTGTGGTGACGGCCAATGCGGCACGACAGGCTTGTCCTAATATTGCTCTGGCGCGAGTTGGTCGCCGGCCTACGCGCAACGCGGCGCCGCGATCTCGCCTGGATTGCGCTTGGCGGCGGTGGACTTCTGGCCTATGCGATCGCGGATATCGTCGTCGCCCTGCATGCCGCGGGTCCGAAGCTGCGGCACGACCAGCTTCTGTGGATGCTTGGACTGCCAGTCGCTTTCGCCGCGCTGGGATGGCTGGCGGGCAATGCAATGTCGCGCCTTTGCCTTTCTCGCGCCTTTGCCCCCTTCCTCAAGGCACTGCCGCTCGCTTCGGCGGAGCGCCGTCGCATGGCGGCGGTGGGAGCTTTCGCGCTCGGCCTTCCACTCACGCTGATGATCGCCACGGCGGTCGGCTTCGCCTGCGCCGTCATCGGAAAGCCGTTGGCACCGGCCTGGGGCTTGGGCGCGGCCACCCTGTTTGCCTTGAGCTTCGGCACGGCAGGCCTTTGGCGCCTCCGGCGGCCACGCCTTCTCGTCGATGTGGCGGCGAGCGAGGCGGCGCCGGTCGGAAGGCCCTGGCTGCGTCGCCTCGACCGGGCGCGTCCAAGCTGGCTTTCCAGCTGGGCCTGGAAACTGCCGGCCGGCAATATACGGCCGTCTTGGAAGCTGGCGGCCGCCAGCCTGCTGCTCGGGCTCGCCACCATTCTTGGCGCCTGGGCCAGCCTGGCCGGCCATACGGCTGGGCCTGCGGCCGTCGCGGGCCTGGCCGGCGGCATTCTTGTTTTCATGCTCAGCCTGCGCTGCCAGCCGCTCGGCTCGCCGGTGCTGCGCACAGCGCCCATCGGTTTTACACGGGTATGGCTGCGGCTTGTGCGACTGCCGCTGCAATTGTCGCTCGCCTTCTTCCTGCTGCCGGCCGGCGCGGCGCTCGCGGCCGAACCGTCGGCCTGGTCGGTGCCGGTCGCGAGCGGCCTTTGGCTACTGGTGCTGAACGGCGCCTATGCGGTGTTCGGCGCCTTTTTCCTCAACACGCCCTTCGTCGCAATGCTGAGCTTCGCCGGCGCGCTCGCCTATGCCGGCTACGAGACGCTCGAATATGGCCGTACCGTTCTGATCGGCCTGGCGGCGCTGGTGTTTTTCTTGTGGCACCGAACCCGACAGAGATATCGCAATGGCTGAAGTCCTCACCGTTAAAGAGCTCAGCGCCGGCTATCACGGGCGCATTGTCGTTCGCGGCATCGGTCTTTCGCTCCATCGGGGCGATATAGTCGGCCTGCTCGGTGCCAATGGCTCGGGCAAGTCGACGCTCATCAGGGCGATCACCGGCCAGATCCGGTTGATCGGAGGCAGCGTGGTGATCGACGGCATCGACCTCGCCGCCGCGCCGGAACGCGCCAAAGCCGGCTTCGGCCTTGCCATCGAGCCGCACGAACTGCCGGCGCCGCTTTCGGGACGTCAATATATCGAGCTCGTCGCCTCGATCCGTGGCTGCGCGCCAAACGACCTGCCAAGCGGCGACCTGCCGGGCGGCGATCTCCTGGAGCGACTAGACCTTGGACGCTGGATCGACCGCCCGATCGCCGAATATTCGCTCGGCACGCGAGCCAAGATCGCCATCGGCGCAGCGCTTCTCGGCGGGCCACCACTTCTGATCTTCGACGAGACGCTGAACGGCCTCGATCCGGTCGCCGCCTGGGAGGTGAAACGCGTGATCACCGCGCTCTGCGCGAGCGGGCGGCATGCCGCCATCATCTCGACCCATGTGGTGGAGGCCATGCCGGCACTCTGCAATCGCGCGGTGCTGATGGCCGACGGCAGCCTGAGCCGAAGCTGGGATGCGGCTCAGCTGGCCGAAGCGGCCAGGGCGCCTGGGGTGTTTGAGGAAAGCGTCATGCAAGCGTTGCGCATGCGGGCCGCCGCCTGATCTAGACTAGAGCAATTCCAGGAAAAGTGTGAGCGGTTTTCCGCCTGGAATTGCGGCAAAACAAAGCTCTAAGCCATCGGCAGCATGCGGCGCATGATCAGCGAGGCGTGACCGCCGACGCCGTGGGCCGCTTCCCGGCGTTCGACCACTTCGAAGCCGTGCTTGCGGTAGAAGGCGATCGCGCGGTCGTTGCCTTCTATCACCTCCAGCGCGATGCTGGGGATGCCGGCATGCGCGGCAAGCACCGCATGCAGAAGGTCGACCGCAAGACCCCTGCCGAAGGCCTGCGGCTCGATGTGGAGCCGCTGCAGCATCACATCGCCTTTTCCGTCCATTGCCGCCATCGCATAGCCGGCAATCGAGCCATCGGCGCGCTCGGCGACGAAGGACATCTTGTCCTCGTCATCGAGCTCAGCCGCGAGCCTTTCCGGCGCGTGCCTTTCATCGGAGAGCCTGGCCACGGTCTCGTCGCCCATGATCGGCGCATAGGTCCGCCGCCACGATTGGCCGAGCAGCCGCGACACATCGGCCAGGTCGTTTCTCGTCATCGCCCGGATGCGGGTCATGGTCGCCATCCTTGTTGGAGTCTGAAGATAGGGCGAAGCGATGGGTACAGCCAATCTCCCCCCTTGCGGGGGAGATGCCCGGCAGGGCAGAGGGGGGCTGTCCCGCCAGCCTATCCGCGCTTGGGATCTCCGCTTTACGCCGCGCTCGGCGCCGGCAATTCTTCGCGACGGCTTATCTTGCGGCCCAGAATCACAAGCTGGCGCGCGGTGTTGTTGCGCAGGCGCGCCCAGCCGCCATTCGAGCCCTGTTTCCATGGCGATGCGCCTGGCGTAGACGCTGGAGCGCATGCTGGCTTTGTCGGTCGCGACCTTCACCGGGTCCTCGTAGGATAATCCGCTTTGTGAGAGTCGCCATTCGATAGCCCGCCGCCGAACCGATAAAGGTGGCAGCGGGCCATTGGAGCGACGGGCGTGCTGTCCCGCCGAGCAGGAGACACTGCTCGCCACGATCTAAACCGGCTTTGCCAGGGACCGCGACTTACGGATTGGTAAGATCGCTCACGATCATGTTCCCAGGCCGGCCGGTGCCTTGCTGGTTTGCTCGAAAGCAGTTCCCTCTGGGCCAGGTCCGGCGTCACCCGATTTTCCCGCCTCGCGGAATCGACGGGCAAAGATCATCAAGCGCCGCGCGGTGTTGTTGCGCAGGCGGCGCAGCCGCCATTCAAGCCCCGTCTCGGTGGTTATCCGCTTTGCATAGATGCTGGCGCGCATGGCCCTGGCGTCGGCGGCGATCTTGGCAGGATCGTCGTAGAAGGCGCAGATCTTGTCGGCCGCCATGCCGGGCGTCTCGAGCCAGGCGGGGATATGCGTCGAGCTGAGGCAATAGACATCGGTCAGTACCCGGTGGATGCCGTCGCCTTGCGCCGGGCAGGTCGTGGCGAACGCATCGCCGATGAAGACGACACCGTCGCGCCGATGGCCCTGCGTCGTTGTCAGGCCGACCTGCCTCACCTCGACCTCGCTGGCGACGGCGAAGTTGCCGCATCGAGCCGCGATCTCCGGCATCAACTCCAGGAGCATCCTTTGCGGATCCTCACGGAACGACCGCACCCACGGATCGGCGACGGTCCGGTAGACGAACATGTTCGCGCGCATCCGCTCGCCGATCCGGAAGATGGTAAGAAAGGCAATGCGATCGGCGATCCGCCTTCCGTAGAAGGTGAGGGACGACAAGCCGAATTCCTGCGGCGTGACCGCGAGATCGAACCCCAACGTCAGCGAATGCGCCTTCGATTCCTCGACGCGCTCGACGCCGATCGCGCGCCGCACCGCCTCGCTATAGCCGGTGGCCACGACCAGCAGCCGGGCATCGATCACGGAGCCGTCGGTGAGCACCAGCCGCTGCCGGTCCGGTCCCGTCGAGACCTCCGCGACCTTGCCGATCGTCAGCGGCACTTGCGGAGGCAGCGCCGCGCGCAGGCCGTTGACCAGCGGCGTGTAGGAAAAGGCGTACTCCCAGTTTTGCTTGCGCTCGAACAGCTGGCCGAAGCGGAAGACATGGACGTCTGTCATCGGGGTGACGAGAGACCTGAAAACCGGGCCGAGGCCGAGTTTCTCGAACAGTCCCATCTGCTCCGCCCGGGTTTTCTCGGCCCGGAATTCGTCATGGTGGATACGATGCGGATCGATCAGCGCGATCTTGCGGCCCGCCTTGGCGAGCGACAGCGCCAGCACGGTTCCGGCGAGTCCCGCGCCGACGATCGCTACTTCGACCTCGGTCCGAACGGCCGGCACGGCAGGCGTTTCGCGATCTTCTGCGATGCTCATGTCTTTTCTCCACCGGCCGTAGGCATGGGGTCCTGTATCTGTGTGCGTTTCCAGCGCGGCGCCATTGCCGAACCATCTATGAATTCCAGCCCGCCCGCCTCGTTGAGCGTGTGCAGCTTGCGGCCGGCCCAGCCGGCACCGGGGTTGAGGATCGTTTCGACGACCTGCCCAAAGCCGCTCTCGTCAAGCTGAGTGACGCGCGCTATGCCGAGCGCGGCGCCATAGCTCCTGCGGCAGTCCTGCACCGGGCGAAGGAGTTGGCCGCCGCGGCTGACCATGCGGCCCGCCGGCCGCGCCGAGGCGATGTCGATCATAACGGGGTTCTTCGGGTGCGGCGTCCACGGCCCGCGGAAATCCGGCGCCGACCACAGATGCAACTGGTCCGAGAAGGCGCCGCCGCCGTCGCGCACCGTGGCGAACATCCACCAGCGCCCGCCATGCTCGACAAGCGTGGCGTCGCTGGCGATGATGTCCGACAGGAGCGTCGCTTCCGTGACCCAGCCGCCCGGGAAAGCGGTGGCGCGGTAGAGGTCGACGGTCCGGTTGGCCGAGCTTTCCGGCACCATCCACATCTCGCCGTCGCGCTCGAACACGAAGGGGTAGGACAGGTGGTAGGGCAGCTCCAGAACCGGCTTCGGAGTGCCGACTGGGCCGGACGGGCCAAACGCCACTGCCGACAGGATCGCCTTCCCGGTGCGGTGGATGTAGTCCTCGACGAACAGCGTCACCTGGCCGCGGTAAAGCACCGGGAACGGGTCGGCGTAGAAGCGGCTGCCGTCGTCCGGCAAATCGCGCCAGCCGGATTGCGGATGGGCGCGCAGCTCGTAGAGATCCTTGCCGCCGGTCTCGCGCCAGCCGACCCGCCAATGCGGGGCGTTGTAGCACAGATGGTAGATCTGCTGGACGATGCGGCGTGCCGTCGCCTTGGCCGCACGCACACCGAGCTTCGTGGCCGACGGCATGGCTGGCGGCGCCGTCTCGGATGGCGGTTCGGGCAGCACCGGAAGCGATGAGCGGGCGGCGCCGTTGACCGCCGCGACGATCATGCTGGCGCTGCGCGCCAGCATGTCCTGGAAGGAAGCCAGCGCGATGCCATGATATTCGGTGCCGAGCCGTCCCTCGGCGACTGTCGCGCCGTTCTGTTCCAGGCGAGCCAGCGGCGTGCGGCCGGCAAGGATCAGCGCCAGGAGGGTCTGCTCACCGCAGACACCGTCATAGGCGAGCCGCCAGACCCGTCTGCCCTGCGGCTCGACGTCGCCGATGAGATCGATAGTGAGGTCGGCCGGCGCGGACGCTCTCGCATGGCCGGCCAGTGCCGAAAGGGGCACACGCCTGGCCGTCCCATTGGCGGGCAGGCGATGGATCAGCGTCTCAAGCTGGAACAGCGCTTCGGCTTCGCGCGGCACGCCGCCCGCCGCCGGACGGCCGTCGACCGCAAGCTCCACGCCGGGCAGCAGCGACAACCGCTCGGCCAGCGCCACATGAAAAGCGCGCACGCAATCGCCGTCGAGGCGCAGGGTCAGGCGCATCGCCAGCTCCGGGCACATCCGGTGCCGCCGACCCGGCTGGCCAGATCAAATTCCCGCCGCATGCGCACGATGTCTCCAATTAAGGCTGCACTTAGATTCTACTGCGTTGGTGCAAACTTCGTGCCAGAGCGGCCTCAATTTATGAACATAATTAACAGTGTTTTAATCGTTGCCGGGAATAGCTAGACCAACGCCGCATTTCTCGTTTGCCGGCCGATGGAGCGTTCTCGGAGCGACCTTTGCAATCACCCCTGCTCATGGTGCCTCAGCAGAACGCTCCGGAGGCGATCGCGCCGGCGCCGGCCTATCACGCGCCTGCGCCCGCGCCCGCCACGGTCGAGCTTGGCGATCTCGGCCGCATCCTGCTGCGCCGCCGCAAGCTGATCTTCGCCACCGTCGCGTTGCTCACTATCGCGACGCTGATCTACGCGTTCCTGACACCGGCGCTCTATTCCTCGACGGCGCAGATCATCATCGATCCGCAAGACCTCCAGGTCGTCACCAACGATGTCAATCCCAGCCGCATCTCGCCCGATGGCGGCATCACTCAGGTCGAAAGCCAAGTGAGTGTGGCGCAATCGAACGGCGTCCTGCTGCGCGCCATCAAGGCGACCAACCTGACCGAGAACCCGGACTTCAACGGGCAGGGCGGGCTCGGCGGCTGGCTGGGCATGTTCTTCGGCGCCAGCGACGGCGATAGGACGGCTGAAACGCTCGACGCGCTGCGCCGCCGCCTGGCGGTGAAGCGAGACGACAAGGTGCTGGTGCTCAACATCATCATCACGGCCAAGAGCGCCGACCTGGCGGCCGAACTCGCCAACGCCATCGCGCAGGCCTATCTCGACGACCAGGCCGAAGCGCGTTCGAAGGCCGCCGCCGACGCCTCCGACGCGATCAGCGCCCGGCTGGAAGACCAGCGCAAGCGCGTCGAGCAGGCTGCCAACGCCGTCGAGACGTACAAGGCCGAGCACAACATGGTGATGGCGGCCGGCAATTTGGTCAGCGATCAGGAACTGACCGACCTCAACACGCAATTGACAGCCGCCCAGACCCGTACCGCGCAGCTCAAGGCGCAGGTCGACCAGCTGCGCCGGCAGGGCGGCGCGCCGGATGCGACCTCCGAGGCGATGCGCTCGCCGGTCATTGCGAGCCTCAGGGCGCAGGAGGCGACGCTGGTCGACCAGATATCGCAATTCGGCACCGAGCTCGGGCCACGCCACCCCTCGATGATCTCCGCGCAGCAGCAGCTCAGCGATCTGCGCAAGCTGATTTCGCGTGAGCTCGGCCGCCTCGTCACCGCCGCCGAGACCGATTACGAGCGCGCGTCGGCCAACCAGAAGACCCTGGAGGCCAAGGTGGCGTCCCTGAAAGGCAAGTCGCTCGACACCGACCAGGCCTCGGTGAGGCTGCGCGAGCTGCAGCGCGATCTCGATGCCGTGCGCACCGTCTACGCCAATTACCTGCAACGCGCCCAGGAAACGCGCGAGCAGACCAACGTCAACAGCACCAATGCCCGCATCATCTCTGAGGCGATGCCGGCGCTGAAGAAGAGCTGGCCGCCGAAGGGGCTGCTTATCTTCGGCGCCATCTTCGGCGGGCTGGCGCTGGGCATCGGCATGGCGCTGATCGCCGAATATCTGTCGCCAACCGTGCTGTCCGCCAACCAGATGCAGTCGGCCATCGAGGCGCCGGTGCTGGGCGTTCTGCCGGGCAGGGGGCGCCGCCGCTCCGGCGCTGCCGCCCAGAAGACCGACGCCGTGGCCGGGCTCGCGCTGCAGCGCATCGCCGCCGCCACCAGGCGCCCGCCGGACTGGCCGCTGGTACCCTCCATCCTGGTGGCGTCGCCACCTGAGGATAAGGCTGAGCGGTCGAGGGTGGCATGGCAGCTCGCCAACGCGGCGGCGGCCAGGGGGCGCCGCGTGCTGTTCATCGACATCAACGCCGGCAAGGGCCAGAAGGACCCGCAGCCCGGCGTGCTCGACGTGCTGCGCGGCGAATATCCGCTCGACGCGGTCAGCCGCTATGCACCGGGCAGTTCCGTGGCGCTGGTCAGCCGGGGGCGGCCGACCGCGGTGTTCCAGGAAGCGCAGGCGCTCTATTTCGCCCATCGGATGTTGGCCGAGGCCAATCACAGCTTCGAGCTCGTCGTCATCGACGGCGGCGCGCTGGCGGACGACCTCAACGTCCTGCCGCTGGTCGCCATGGCCGACGAGATCCTACTCGTCGCCAGGCTGAATGCGACGCCGATGCGCGACGTCGCCGCGACCTCGGAAGCGGTCTCCGTCATGGGGCGGCTGCCGACCGGCGCCATGCTGGTCGACGAGGCGGCCTGACATGGCCTCGATCCTGGCTGGTACCGCCCGGCCTGTTTCGGCTTCGGGCTATGGCATGGCGGGCCCGCGCACTGTCCCAGTCGACACGCTGACCCGTCTTGGCCTGACTATCGCGGTGCTGCTTCTGTTTTCCGTCTCCGGCGGCATGCTGTGGCTCGCAGGCTATAATTACGACGGCTTGCAAGGCAGTCCGCTGAGCAAGATCCACCCTTCCACCTATCTCTTCGTGCTCGTCTTCGTCTGGCGCTCCTGCATCTTCGGCAATCCGGTCGGCTATGTGATCCATGTCACGAACAGGCGGCCGGCCACGATGCTGATGGCGGTGATCTCGACCGTGCTTCTCTTCGTCGTCATCCTCAGGCAGCGCCCCGGCATGGCCGGCATGATCGACACTTTCGTCGCCCCGGCGCTGATCGTGCTGCTGCTGAGCGAGGATGACGAGAAAACCTTTGCCTGGCTGCAGGCGGTCATCCATGTCGTCATGACGGCGAACGCGCTGCTGGCGCTGTTCGAGTTCGGCACCAAACATCTGGTGTTCCCCTACAGGTTCGACGGCGCGGTGTTCGTCAACGATCTGCGCTCCACCGCGCTGCAGGGGCACCCGCTCTCCAATGCCACGGTCACCTCGATCTATGTGCTGTCGCTGCTATCCGGCTCGCGTTCCCTGTCGACGCCGCTCAGGCTGGCGCTTGTCGGCCTGCAGTTCTGCGCACTGGTCGCCTTCGGCGGCCGCTCGGGCATGGTGCTGACGATCCTGCTCAGCGGCGTTTATTTGCTGATCCAGGGCCTGGCGCAGCTCAGCACCGGACGCGTCAACCTCTTGGGCGCCGCGCTGGCGATCGTGCTCGCCGCGCTGCTGCCGCTGGCCATCGCGCTTGCCGGCTATTACGGCTTCTTCGACGCGCTGCTCGAACGTTTCGTCTCCGACAGCGGCAGCGCCAACGCCCGCGTCGAGATGTTCGATCTCTTCAGGCATCTGGAATTGCGCGACCTGATCGTCGGGCCCGATGTCGACCTGCTCGACAGCATGCGCCGCATCACCGGCCTTGAGCAAGGCATCGAGAACCCGATCCTGCGCCTGACGCTCTACCAGGGAGCGTTCTTCACGCTTTTGATCTTCTTCGGCTTCGCGCTGTTCATGCACGAGGTCGCGCGCCGCTGCCATTCGGGCATCTGGCTGCCGATGCTGGGTTGGCTCATCCTGCTCAACACCTCCGAAAGCATCGCCTCCAAGACGACGCTGATGACCAAATTCGTGGTCATCGCGCTGGCGCTTTATCGGCCGGCGAGGCCTGTTGCGCGTCAAAGGACGCAGGCGAAGGAACGCGGCGAGTCTCGCTACGCATTCGCCGCCAGATGGAAACCAAACCCTTAGCGCGGTTTGGTGATTCAGCAAGTCAAGCGCGCGGCATCCTCAGCCCGAGCGCCTCGACCATCGCGGGATCGAGCGCGCGCGTGGTGTCGTCCATCATGCCCATGCCGTCGAACAGGTCCCAGAATGCCCAGGGAAAGCCGAATGCCTCGGCGCTCTGCCGGACATCGCCGATGTAGCGGGCGCGGTCCGGGTTGGGCGCGGCTGTGTATCGTGCATCGGTTCGCAACGCGCCGAACTCGCCCATGATGATGCGCTCGCGCGCGATGCCATGGGTCTGCGCCCAGTCACTCACCTGCTTGAGGTAGCGGTCGATGAAGCGGCGGTCGGGCTGCGCATCGAAATAGACCTTTAGCACCTTCTCTGTCTCGGCATAGGCGGCCTTCTTGGCTTCGTCGGACCTCTCGGAATCCTGCGCCATCCTTGTCCTAACAGAGGCCAGCGTTCTTTCCAGCGTCCCGGCGGAGGCTGGCCACGGCACATTGTTCAGCGCCCGGTAGACCGGCTCGCGCATCCACGGCGCGCCTTGATGGCTGAACAGGTAGGGCTCGTAGAAGTGGAAGGTGAACAGGATCGGCTCGAAGGCCGCCAGCGGCGCCGGATCGAGCGCGGCGAGGCCCCGCACCATCGAGCCGCAGCCGCCGGTGGCGAGCAGCGGCAGGTTGCGCGCCGAGACCCGAGCCGCGCTCAGCAGAGCCGCCTGCACCTTGGGCCACAGCCCGGAGGAGCAGTCCTGCGGCGGCTCGTTGACCGGCTCCAGCGCTATCCTGCCGGGCGCCATATCGTCCAGCATGCCGGCCACTTCGCCGACAAAGACCTGGTAGCGCGCGAATTCCGGCGCCGCGGTGCTCGAATACATGCGGTCGGGATTCCAGTAATGCGTGGCGCCGTTGGCTTGTATATTGACGATGACGCCGAGATCGGCGCTGAGCGCTGCCTCGACCGCCGCGCTCAGCATTGCCATGAGGTCGGCGCGCTGGCCCGCGTCGGCGGCCAGGAACGGCCCCGGATCGACAGGCAGGCGGATGAAGTCGAGCCCGCTGGCGCGCAGGCGGGCAAGGTCGGCCGGCGTCGGCACCGGCCGCTGCGACTGGAAAGGCGGCCAGTCATAGTCGGTGCGGGGTGCAGGAAATTCGCGCGTCAGTGCAAACCAGGGCCAGGTATTGACGCCGCGCCTGAAAGGCCATGCCCCGGCGGCACGCGCTGGAGATGACAGTGGCGGAAGCGCGCTCGCCAGCGGCGCTATTGCCGCGACCAGCGCCGCGCCGAGGAGCCGGCGGCGCGACCAGCCGGTCATGCGTGCTTGGCGCGGTCGGCTTTCGCCGGCGCGGCGGTGGTGACGCCGAGTTGCCGCAGCGCTTCCTTCTCGTAGGCAATGAGCACGTCTTCCCAGCGGAAAGCCTCGCGGGCCCGCGTTCGCGCCGCCTTGCTGCAGCGCGCCACCAGCGCGTCGTCGGCCAGCGCCTCGTCGATCCGCTGGCTCAGGCTGTCGGTATCACTGAAGTAAATCGCCGCCTCGCCGGCGACCCAGCGATTGTAGCGGTTGTCATGCGCGATCACCATGTTGCCGGCGGCAAGCGCCTCGACCAGCGAGGGGTTGGTGCCGCCCACCGTGTGGCCGTGCATATAGGCGCGCGCATGATAGCGCAGCGCCTGCACCGTCGCCTGATCGTAGATCGCGCCCGGCATGATCACCGTGCTGCCTGCCGCCGCGCGCACGGCGCGGTGGTAGGGAATGTCGTCGTTGAGCGTGCCGAGCACCACCAGCTTCATGTCGCCGCGATCGCGGCTGCGGAAGGCTTCGATGATCGGCAGGATGTTGTTGTCGGGTTCGATCCGCGCGATCGAGATCAGGTATTTACCGGGTTCGAGCCCGAGCGCGCGAACGGGTTCTTCCGGCGCTGAGGTCACCGGGTCCGCGCCATAGGCGATCGTGGCGATTGCGCCGCGTGGCCGCCTTGTTGCCAGATGGTCGGCGATCGCCGGGTGGTCGGCGATGAGCCGATGCGAGAGCCAGGCGCCGATCCATTCGTTGAGCCAGAACCAACTGCGCGCCGCCGGCCCCCATTTCGGCCGCCGCCACTCGATGCCGTCCATATTGGTGAAGATCTTGCGCCGCATGAGCCTGAGCCAGGTCAGGAACACCGCGCCATTGTAGCCGAGCACCAGGCACACGCCCGGCCGCCTGGCGGCGTCGAGCACGCATTGCCAATCGAATTCCAGTGTCGCGCGGGGACCCTTGGAGGCGACCTCGATGGTGATGAGCTCGATGCCGCGCCAGGTCTCGCTCGTCACCCTTTGCCCGACGCGCTCGACCTCCTTCTGGCAGTAGACGCCGACCTTCCAGCCGCGTCCGGCCAGGAAAAGCGCCAGGCGCTCAGCGAAAGTCTCGAAGCCGCCGTGAGAAGCCGGAATGCCGCGCGTCCCCAGGATCAGGATCGAAGGCTTTTCGATCAGGGTGGAAGGTCGTTCCGGTTTCAAAATAAAGGAATCCCCAGGGTCCGGTCATAGTTGTTGTTACGGCAATGACACGCCCAGCAACTTCCGTGCCAGGGTACCCCCAGGGCGAATATTCACATGAAGGTGTAAAATTTCTCTTCAAGCTACATGGCTTGCTTCATCATCGGTCAACTTTCGCGACGTATCTGTATCGATATGGGGCACGGCTGGGGTTCGTGGGTCGCGGCCGGACATTCGAGACCCGGCATGATCCTTGCTCCCGGCCTGCAGTGGCCATCGCCGGGGTAGAGCGGCGTGCGGATTTGGCATGAAGTTCCTTCCGCGCTTTGAAAGGTCCGGTGCTGAGCGGACTCGGGGTGCAAGGTGGAAAGATAGCAATGCGCATAGCCTGCGTTCATCAGGGCTACGAGCTCTATGGTTCGGACCGCAGCTTCGCGGAGAGCGTGGCTGCGCTGCGCGCCGCTTTTCCGGCCGCCGAGATCGAGGTCGTGCTGCCGCGCGAGGGACCGATTGTCGATATCCTCAAGCCGCATGCCAGCCGCATCGTGTTCGAGCCGCTCTGGGTGCTCAGGCGCCAGGCGATGCTCAAGCTCGCCACCGTAGAGATGGCGCGATTGCCGGCGGCGCTCTGGCGGGCCTGGCGGCGTATGCGGGGCAGCGACCTGACCTATATCAACACTTCGATCATCGCCGATTATGCGCTGGCCGCGCGTCTTCTGCCGCGCAAGGCGCTGCTGCACATCCACGAGATTCCCGAGGGCGTCCTGCGCAAGGTGCTTGTCGCCTTGATGCGCTGGAGCAAGGCGGATCTCATCTTCAACTCGCGCGCAACGCGCGCCACCTTCGGCGATCCGCCGGCCCTCGATGCCAAGGGGAGGCGCACGCATGTCGTCTATAACGGCGTTGCCGGTCCCGTCGCGGCACTGCCGATGACTTATGACGGCAACCGGCCGCTCAAGGTCCTGCTGCTTGGCCGCGTCAACCGCATAAAGGGGCAGGAGGTGCTGCTCGAAGCCGTCGCCTCGCTCCCCGCTGCGTTGCGCGACCGTGTCGAGGTCCGCCTCGTCGGTGGCGCCTTCGAAAGCGTCGAGCGCGAGCAGGCGTTGGCCGAGCTGGTTGGGCGCATGGGCCTGACAGGGCATGTCGAGGTGCTGCCTTTCGTCTCCGACCCAACTAACCATTATCGCTGGGCCGACATCGTCGCGGTGCCGTCGCGCCGCCCGGAATCGCTCGGCCGCGTGGCCATCGAGGCGATGGGCTGGGGACGGCCGCCGCTGGTCTCGGCGATCGGCGGGCTGGTGGAAGTGGTGGCCGACCGCGAGACCGGCTGGCATGTGCCGCCGGGCGACGCGGCCGCCCTCGCCGGCAAGCTCGGCGAGATCATCCTGCGGCCGGATCTGTGGCGCGGCTTCGCCGCCGCCGGTCGCGCGCGCTACGAGGCGCTCTTCAGCGAGCCGATCGCCGCCGCCGCGATCGTGGCGATCGTGGCCGACAAGCTGAAGGCGACGCCGCCGCGGCAGGGGCGGGCGCGTGTCGCCCGCGAGGCGGAGACGAGCCCGTGAAGTTCACCTTCCCGGCCCATCTGGTGCGGCGCCTCATGTTGATGATCGGCGGCGAGGCGATGCAGAGCGGTTTCCATTTCGCCCTGAACATCGCGCTGCTGCATCTTTTGTCGGCCGAAGGTTATGGGCTCTTCGCGCTGGCCATGGTGATGGGCGGCGTCGGCTTGTCCTATATCCGCTCGCTCACCGCCGTTCCCGCCACCATATGGATGAGCAAAAGCGCCAACAGCGCCGGCGTCGACGCCTACGACGTGACCTTCGGATCGGCGGCGCTTGTGGTGGCGCTGCTGATGGGATTGGGCACCGGGCTGCTGATGCGCCTCCTGGGCGACCCGAGCGGCATCGGCGCCGCCTGCTTCGTCGGGGCCTGGTCGCTGCGCAGCCATATGCGCACCGCCTTCTTCGCGCGCCGCATGCAGCTCGTCGTCTCCATCAGCGACGCCGCGTTCACGATTGCGGGCATACTGCTCGCAGGAGCGGCGATCTGGTTCTTCGCGGACGCGCTTCAGGTCACCTTCTACGCGCTTGCCGTGGCCAATGTGGTCGGCATCGCCGTGCTGGTGAGGCTGGCGCGCCGCAGGCTGCGCATCTCCTTTCGTGCGTCGACCCTGCGGCGCTATGCAAAGCTCTGGCCGCAGCTTCGCTGGTCGGGGTTCAGCGCCACAACCACCAACATCCAGGGGCAATGCCTGGCCCTGCTGGTCGCGGGCATCGCCGGACCCGCGGCCTATGCGCCGCTGGCGGCGGTGCTGGTGCTGTTTGCGCCGCTGCGCATCTCCAGCCTTGCCTTCTCCAACATGACCCAGCCGGAACTCGCAAAGCTGGTGCGCAACAAGGAGTTCGACCGCGTGTGGACGCAGGCCAAGATCTGGGCGCTCGTCATGGGGCTCGGCAGCCTGGCCTATGGTTGCGGCATCCTGTTCATCCTGCCGATGATCAAATCCCAGGCACTGCAGCATGCCTCGGTCGGGTTGATCGGGCTTTTCGCCATCGCCAACTTCGTGCCGATCATGGCCTATATCATGCCGCGCGTGGTCCTCGAGATCCTTGGCGATTTCCGCATCGTCGCCTTCATCACCATGGCCGGCGCGATTATCGGGCTGGCGACGATCGGGATTCTGTTGGCCGTCGCCCCGTCGACATGGTCGCTGGCCGGCGCCGCGGTCTCCGAGATCTTCGTGCTTGTGGCCTCATGGTATTTCGCTGCTCACCGTATGTGGAACTCCAAGCACCCGAACGAGCAGCGCCCCACCGTGTTCGGCGCCTGGCGCCATGCGGCCACGCTGGCAGTCCAGAGACGATAGGAGAATGATGTGGCAAGCCAGGCAATGCCGATGGCCGCGATGACGACCGGCTTGGCCGGCGATGAGGCCGCGGTGCACGCCGCCGGCGGCGCATATGTGGCGCAGCTGCACACCAGCCTCCAAGCGGTCAAGCCGCTCTGGCGGCGTCTCGAGACAGAGGGCGTGTGCACCGGCCACCAGCATTTCGCCTGGGCCGAAGGGATCGTCGAAGGGCTTGTGCCGCCAAAAGCCGATCTCGCCATCGTCGAGGTGAGGGACGCCGCCACGGGCGAGCCGAGGATGCTGGTGCCGTTGATGCGGCGCCGCGCATTCCAGCATTGGGTGATCGAGTGGCTGAGCTGCGGGGTGTGCGATTATTCCGCGCCATTGCTCGCCGACGCGACGCCCTGGACCAGGCAATCAGCCGAGGCCGCATGGGCGGCGGTGCTTGCCGTGCTGCCGCCGGCCGACCGCATCCACATCGTCGGTATCCCGAAACAGATCGGCGGCATCGCCAATCCCCTGGCGCTGCTTTCTCCGGCGCGCGATTCCATACATTCCCACTACGGCATCGCCATGGATGGCGATGCCGAAACCGTCGTCAAGCGCATCTGTCGCCCGTCCTTCGTCAAGGCGCTCAACAAGGACCTGCGCCGGCTCGATCGCAATGGCGGCCTGGCCCTGGTCGAGGCCGACACGCCAGCCCTGGTGGATTCCACCTTCGACAAGCTGGTCGAGATGCGGCTCAGCCGTTTTCGCGAGCTCGGCCGCTTCGATCTGCTGGCGCAGCCGCCGGTCATCGATTTCTACCGCAAGGCCGCGCATCGCGGCCTGACCGACGGTTCGGTGCGGATCTTTGGCCTGCGCGCTGGCGACGTGATGGTCGCGGTCCAATATCTGGCGGTCCATCTGGGCACCCTGCACGCGCTGCTGGTCGCGATCGACCAGGGTGCGGTTCCCAATGTCTCGCCGGGACTTTGCATCATGGGCGAGCTGATCAGATGGGGGCGCGGGCAGGGGTTCGACTATTTCGACCTGTCGGTCGGCAACCAGAGCTACAAGGAACATATGGGCGCAGTGAAGTCGGTTCTGTCCGAACTTTGCTACGGCATCACGCCGAAGGGCATGGCGGCGAGCGAGGCCATCAAATACCGTGGCTGGGGCGTGGCTTTCGTGCGCGCCAACCCGCGCCTGTTCAAGGTCGCGCAGGAGGCGATGCAGCGCTGGCGACGGCTGCGTGCGGGGCGGTGAATGGGCCGCCTTCACCCGGCAAATTGACTCACATCCCGCTCTCCGCCATCCTTATGGGCAGCCGCTATCGGAGCGGCAGCGTGCTCGAGTGAGGCCATGGCCAGTCCCGTCGCCAGAGAAAAGTCCCGCCGCGCCGCGGTGAAGACCGCGCTTGAGCGCCACAAGGTCTATGTCACCGCGCAGCGCTTCTCCGGCGGCTCCTACAGCGCCCGCGTGCTGGTCGACGGCGAGGCCTACTGGGTCGACGAGTTCCGGCTTTCGCAACTGAGGCAAGGGCTGACGCCGGCGGAGCTGGAGCTGACGCCAGCCGCCGACGATTGATCCCGCTCCCTTGCTCCGCATCGATGTAGAAAAATCCGAGATGCTGGCGGGACAGCACCCCCCTCTGTCCTGCCGGACATCTCCCCCTCTAGGGGGGAGATTGGCTGTCACGCCGGCTTTCGCCAATCGCCGACGTTGTAAGGGAAGCGCGAACGCGCGGTCTGCTAATCTCCCTGGAGGGGGAGATGTCCGGCAGGACAGAGGGGGGCGCGAAGGAACGAGGCGGTTGCCACTGTCCGCTCTGCGCCTCGGCGTCTGACTCATGCCCGCCAATCTCAAACCCTACCGCGCGAAGCGCGAATTCTCCCGCACCCCCGAACCGGCAGGCACCCTGTCCGCCGGTGCCGGCAACCGCTTTGTCGTTCACAAGCACCACGCCACCGCCGACCATTACGATCTGCGCCTGGAAGTCGGCGGCGTGCTCAAAAGCTGGGCGGTGCCGCGCGGGCCCTCGCTCAATCCGGCCGACAAGCGCCTCGCCGTCGAGACCGAGGACCATCCGATCGAATATATCGATTTCGAGGGCGTCATCCCCGAGGGCGAATATGGCGGCGGGCCGATGATCGTTTGGGACACCGGTACCTGGGCGCCGATGGAGGATGTCGAGAAAAGCCTCAGGACCGGCGCGTTCAAGTTCCGGCTGGCCGGGCAAAAACTCAATGGCGGCTGGATGCTGACCCGGCTGAAGCCGAGGCCGGGCGAGGATGAGAACAAGAAGAACTGGCTGCTCTTCAAAGAGCGCGACCTCGCCTCCGATACAAAGCTCGACATTCTCGAGGCGCGCCCAGAAAGCGTGAAGACCGGCCGCCGCATCGAGGAACTGGCGGCGCAGCCGAGGAAGCGCGAGCGCCTGCCGCCGAAAGCCGGCTCGCTCAAACCGGGCGTGCTGCCCGGCGCAATTAGGGCTGAGCCACCCGCCCGCGTCGAGCCGCAACTCGCCAGCCAGGTGCCTAAGCCGCCGGGCGGCACGAGCGTTGCCGAGGACACGGGCGAGCTCTGGTTGCATGAGATAAAGTTCGACGGCTACCGTACCATGGCACATGTCGTAGGCGGCGAGGTGCGGTTGATCACCCGCGGCGGCATCGACTGGACGAAACGCTATGGCGATCTGCCGCAGGCCTTTTCGCGGCTGCCGATCGGCCAAGCAATCATCGACGGCGAGATCATGGTGCTCGACGACAAGGGCATCTCGCGCTTTGCGCTGCTGCAGGACGCGCTGGCCGAGGGCGCCGGCTCCAAGTTGCATTTCTACGCCTTCGACCTGCTCCATCTCGACGGCTGGGATCTGCGCAAGGTGCCGCTGCAGAAGCGCAAAGCCCTGCTCGCCGAGCTGCTCGCCGGTCAGCCCGCCAATTCCGCCATCCAGTACAGCGATCATGTCGAGGGCGACGGCCAAGGCCTGTACGATCAGGCTTCGGACCTTGGGCTGGAAGGTGTCGTCTCCAAGCGCGCCGACGCCATCTACCAGAGCGGCCGCACCAAGAACTGGACCAAGGCCAAGGCGCAGAAGACGGATGATTTCGTCATCGCCGGCTATACCGTCTCCGACCAAGCGGAAGGGCTGGCGGCGCTCGGCATGGCTGAGTTCGAAAATGGTGAACTGCACTATCGCGGCAAGGTCGGCACCGGTTTCGACGCAGACATGGCGACGGACCTGCTCGCCCGTCTGGAGCGGCTGACCGCCGGCGCGACCCCGCCCGAAGGCGTGCCGCGCGAGATCATGCGCGAGATGCATTGGGTGAAGCCGCTGCTGTCGGCACGCGTCCGCTATTCGAACCGCACCGCCGATAATGCGATCCGGCACGGCGTCTTCCGCGGGTTGCGCGATATCGGCGGGCTGACCACGCCGGTGCCGGTCAAGCGAAAACGGCTGATCGCCGAATCCGACCTCGCCACCATCTGGGTCACCAATCCGGAGCGGCGGCTATTCGGCAGGACCGGGCCAACAAAACTCGACATCGCGGTGTATTACGCGCTGGTCGGCGATTTCATGCTGCCGCATATCATCGGCCGACCGGTGTCACTGGTGCGCTGCCCGACCGGCAAGCCGCAGGACTGCTTCTTCCAGCGCCACGCCTTCACCGGCATGCCGCCTTCAGTTGCCGTGTTCGAGTCGATCAATTCGGAAGGCGAGACAAAAACCTATCTCTCGGTCGAGGACGCCAAGGGCTATCTGGCGCTGGCGCAATTCGGCGTGGTGGAATTCCACACCTGGGGCACGCACCGGTCAAAACTCGACAAGCCCGACCAGATCGTCTTCGACCTCGACCCGGGCGAGGGGATTTCCTGGCGCGAGGTGGTTGAAGCCGCGGTCCACATCAAGACCGGGCTGGAGAGCCTGGGACTGGTCCCATTCGCCAAAACCTCCGGCGGCAAGGGCATCCACATCACCGTGCCGGTGACCCGAAAGCAGAACTGGAAGAAGCTGCACCAAGCTTCGAGCGCGATTTCCACTTTGCTGGCGGCAAGCGCGCCCGACACCTTCACCACCACGATGGGCAAGGAAAACCGCAAGAAGCGCATCTTCATCGACTTCCACCGCAACGCCCGCGGTCACACCTCCGCCGCGCCCTATTCGCTGCGGGCCCGCACCAATCTGCCGGCCTCGACGCCGGTGAGCTGGATCGACCTGGAGACGATCGACGCGCCGGAGGACCTGAATTACGCCTCGCTGCCGGGGCTGTTGGAGACATCCGGCGATCCCTGGGCGGAGATCGACGAGGCGGCGCGGGATTTGCCTGTGTTTGAGCGCTAGTTCCTCGCCCCCACAAAGTGGGGGAGAGGTGGCCGCG
>NZ_JAIUHQ010000025.1:0-56349 GCF_020165215.1 Mesorhizobium sp. CA15 | reverse complement strand
GCGATTGGCGTTTCCTCGCCCCCGCAAAGCGGGGGAGAGGTGGATCGGCGCGCAGCGCCGAGACGGAGCGGGGGCTGGCGCCGCCATATGCGATTGTCCTGTCCCCTCCGCCTTGCCTCATCCGCCATCACCCGGCATAGATCGGCGATGGCTCAAGAACCCTACCGCCCGCGCCGTTCGGTGCTCTACATTCCCGCCTCGAACGACAAGGCGCTCGCCAAGCTCGGCTCCCTGGCCTGCGACGCCGTCATCATCGATCTCGAGGACGCCGTCCTGCCCGCCGACAAGAAAGCCGCGCGCGACAAGGTCGCCGGCATTCTCGCCGGGCGCGAACGGCGCTGCGAGATGGTGGTGCGCATCAATCCTTTGGCCAGCGAATGGGGCACCCATGACTTGTTGGCAGTGGCCAAGGCCGAGCCCGACGGCATTCTTCTGCCCAAGATCGCCACGCCGCGCGACATCCTCGAGGCCGGCGACCTGCTCGACGACAATTTCGCGCCGGACAGCGTGAAACTATGGGCGATGGTCGAGACGCCGAGGGCGCTGCTCAACATCGGCGCCATCGCCGAACTCGGCCGCGATCCGGCTTCGAGGCTGGCTTGTTTCGTGACCGGAACGAATGACCTGGTGAAGGCGACCGGCATCCTGGCGACGCCCGACCGACGCTATCTGATGCCGTGGCTGATGCAGCTGGTGCTTGCGGCGCGGGCCGGCGGTCTCGATGTCATCGATGGCGTTGCCAATGATTTTCGCGATCTCGACGCTTTTGCCCGCGAATGCGCCGACGGGGCCGCCATGGGCTTTGACGGCAAGTCGCTGATCCATCCCGCCCAGATCGAGCCGGCGAACCGCGCCTTTTCGCCGTCGCCCGAGAGGCTGGCTGCGGCCCGGGCGATCAAAGATGCGTTCGCGCGGCCCGAGAATGCCGGCAAGGGCGTGATTGCGCTGGACGGCAGCATGGTCGAGCGGCTGCATCTGGCGGAAGCCGAGAAACTTCTGGCGAAGGCCGCGATCATCGGCGCATGATGCGCCGGTCTTCAAGATAGGCTCGATAAATGAAACTCTACCGCTTTCTGTCCGGTCCGGACGATTCAACTTTCTGCCACAAGGTGACGGCAGCCCTGAACAAGGGCTGGCACCTGTTCGGCTCGCCGACCTATGCCTTTGACCAGCAGACGAAGTCGATGCGCTGCGGCCAGGCCGTGGTGAAGGACGTCGAAGGCCAGGACTACGGCCCGGACACCAAGCTCAGCGACTGGTAGGAAGGGAGGCAACCCCTACTTCGTCATTCTAGGGCGGAGCAGGAGCGAAGCTCCGTCGCGAAGACCCTAGAATCCATGCCGGGACCTGAGCCGAAAGGCGCAGCGAGTCAGAATATAGGGGACGTTTGCGGGTGTCGGGCGGCAAGCGTTCCGTTCTGCACCGCGGGCTTGGTGCTGATGGAATGGCATGGATCCTAGGGTCTACGCGCGTCGCTTCGCTCCTTGCTTCGCCCTAGGATGACGAGGTGCGTGCTCAGCCTGCCGCCGCCTGCTCCGCCGCCTCCTCGATCCGCTCCATGTCGTCGTCCGACAGGCCGAAATGGTGGCCGATCTCATGGATCAGCACGTGGGTGACGATGTCGCCCATCGTCTCTTCATTCTCGGCCCAGTAGTCGAGGATGGCGCGGCGGTAGAGCGTGATGCGGTTTGGACCTTCGCCGGTCTGCGGGTTCCAGCGCTCGGCGATGCCGCGCCCCTCGAACAGGCCGAGCAGGTCGAAGGGCGTCTCCAGCGACAGATCGTCCATGATCTCGTCGGTCGGGAACTCGGCAATCTGGATGATGATCTCGCCGGTGAGCTTGCGGAACTCGTCCGGCAGATGGGCATAGGCCTCCAGCGCCAGAAGCTCCATCTCGTCCATCGACGGCGAGAGCTGGTCGTGCCAGGTGCGGGTCTTGTAGATGCGGGCCATGAAATGTCCTTTAATCCCGGCATATAGGCTTTCACGCCGATTGAGGCAAATGGACCGGCTGGGGTGTTCGCTTTCAGGGTAAAAGGCGAAGGAATAAATTCCTTGCGACTCTGCTTGACTCTTCCGGGCGCCTCTGGAATCTATAGGAACATAACAGGAACAATTGCTGCTGGAAGTGAACGTCATGGCGATGAGTGCCGTGGCGCGGGACACTGTTTTTGCCCTGCGCCGCCAGATCGCGAAGATCGAGGGAACGCTGCCCGAGCGCCTGCAGGCGCCCTCGGGGTGCGCGCCCGAAGCAATTCCAGGAAAAGTGCGAAGCAGTTTTCCCTCCGGAATGGCGCAAAACCAAACATCCAGCGATGCCGCCGGGCCGGACATGACGATTGTCCGGCGCGGCCTTGCCGTGGCTTCGGCGGATGCCTTCCTGCACACCGGCATCGATAGGCTCGATGCAGCGCTTGGCGGCGGCCTGCCCAAGACGGCGCTCAGCGAAATCCATGGCCTGGAGACCCGCGATGCCGGCGCCGTTGCCGGCTTCGCGCTCTCGCTTGTAAGCCTGGTCCTCAGGGAGAAGCAGGGTTTGCCGATCCTCTGGGTCGGCACGGCGGAAATCTTCCACGAGGCCGGCATGCCCTATGCCAGGGGCCTTCATGCCCTGTTCGGCATCGAGCCGGGGCAATTGCTGTTTTCCGAGGCGCCGAAGCTGCTCGACGCGCTGTGGATCGCCGAGGAGGCGGCCCGCATGACGGCCTTTGCCGCGGTCATCCTCGAGATCCGCGGCAGTCCGCGGCTTCTCGACCTCACCGCCACGCGCCGGCTGCATGCGCGGGCCCGGAGCGCCGGCCGCCCGCTGCTGTTGCTGCGCCAGGCCGGCGAGGCCGATCCCACCGCCGCTCCGGTGCGCCTCATCGTTTCGGCGGCGCCCGCGGCAAGTCGCGAGACCCTCGCCGGGCCGCTCGCCGGCTCGATCGGCCGCCCCGCCTTCAAAGTCGATATCGGCAAGAGCCGCACGGCCCTGCCTGGACAGTTCACACTGGAGTGGAACCCCGATGAGCACGCTTTTGCAGAAAGAACAGAGAATTCTGTCGCTGTGGTTCCCGCATCTGGCCGCGGAGCGGATCCTGCGCCAGCGTCTGGGGCGGTCCTGGCGTTCCCGGCCCTCGCATCGCCTGCCGTCGCTTCAGCCGCCGCTGGTGATCAGCCATCGCGACAACAACACCCAGCGCATCGCAGCCCTCGACGAGCGGGCTGAGGCGCTCAGATTGAAGCGCGGCATGGGCATCGCCGATGCGCGCGCCATGCATCCCTCGATCGATGTGGTCGAGGCAGACCCGGAAGCCGACCGCCGCCTGCTCGAAGGCCTTGCCGACTGGTGCGACCGCTACACGCCGCTGGTGGCGATCGACGGCGAGGACGGGCTGTTCCTCGACGTCACCGGCTGCACGCATCTGTTCGGCGGCGAGCGCGCCATGCAGGACGAGATCCTCGCCCGCTTCTTCCAGCAGGGCTTCGATGTCCGCGCCGGGCTGGCCTCGACGCCGGGCGCCGCTTGGGCGGCGGCGCGCTTCCATGGCGATCGCATCGTGGCCGGCGGCGAGGAGGAGGCGCTGCTTTCGCCGCTGCCCTTGTCGGCGCTGCGCATCGCGCCGGAGACCCGCGCCAGCCTGGAAAGTGTGGGCCTGCGCACCGCCGGCGCGGTGATGGCAGCACCCCGCGCGCCGCTCGCCCGCCGTTTCGGCGCCACCTTGCTTCTGCGCCTCGACCAGGCGCTCGGCCGCCTCGACGAGGCCGTGTCGCCGCGCCTTCCCGTCGCGCCGCTCTCGGTCGAGCGCCATCTTGCCGAGCCGGTCGTGCTCACCGACGACATCGAGCGGCTGGTGAGCCGGCTGGCGATCGCCTTGAAGACCGACCTCGAACGCCGCGGCGAGGGCGCAAGGACGCTGGCGCTGCTTCTCTTCCGCGTCGATGGCGCCGTCAACCGCATCGCCGTCGGCACCTCGCGCCCGATGCGCGAGCCGCGGCTGATCCAAAGATTGTTCCATGAGCGGCTCACCGCGCTGGAGCAGAGCATCGACGCCGGCTTCGGCTTCGATCTCGTGCGGCTGTCCGTGCTGTCGGTCGCGGCCTTCGACTTGGCTCAGGGCGACCTCACCGGCGAGACCGACGACGATGACGCCGACATCGCGCTCTTTGCCGACCGCGTCCGCGCCCGTCTCGGCGAAGCCGCCGTGCTGAAGCCGGTGGTCGTCGAAAGCCATCTGCCGGAACGCGCCGTCAAAACCGTACCTTTCGCCGAAGCGCCGCAAGGACGCGCCCCGGCGGCCGGACGGACGCCGCCGCCCCGAACAGCGCCACCGATGACCGTTTACCCGCCGGAGCGGCCGGTGCGCCTGTTCCGCTCGCCCGAGCCGATCGAGGTGCCGGCGACCGAGATCCCGGAGGGCCCGCCAATGAATTTCCGCTGGCGGCGCGCGCTCTATCGTGTCGCCCGCGCCGAGGGGCCGGAGCGCATCGCCGCCGAATGGTGGCGCCAGCTGCCCGGCGAGAAAGAGGCGCCGACCCGCGACTATTACCGCATCGAGGACAGCGAGGGGCGCCGCTACTGGCTCTACCGCCAGGGTCTCTACAGCAGCGCGCCGCAGGCCGCGCCGCCACGCTGGTTCATGCATGGGGTGTTCGCATGAATGCGCTGACCGTCATCCCCTATGCCGAGTTCGGCATAAGCTCGAATTTCTCCTTCCTGCGCGGCGCTTCGAAACCCGAGGAGCTGGTGGTGACGGCGAAGTTCTACGGTTTTGCCTCGATCGGCCTTGCCGACCGCAACACGGTCGCCGGCGTCGTGCGCGCCTGGCAACAGGCCAGGGTGGAAAAGCTCGCCTATCATCCCGGCTGCCGCCTGGTGTTTGGCGACGGCACGCCGGATATCCTCGCCTATCCCCGCGACCGCCAGGGCTGGGGGCATCTCTGCCGCATGCTCACACAAGCCAATCTGCGCGACGAAAACGAGAAGGGCGCGACGCTGCTCCAGTTGAGCGACCTGCTCGAATGGGGCGATCGGATGTCGCTGGCGATCCTGCCCGATCTGTCGGCAGGCGCACAAGACAACCTGGCATTCATTAGCCGGTTTAAGGATCGCTTCGGCGCGGCGCTCCGGCTGGCCGTGGCGCCGGATTATGCCGGCAACGACCGTTTCCGCATCGAGCAGGCTTCCGCGATGGCCGAGCATGCCCGCGTCCCGCTGATGGCCACCAACGACGTGCTCTACCATGCCGCCGATCGCCGGCCGCTGCAGGACGTGCTGACCGCGATCCGCCTCAACACGCCGGTTTCCGAGGTCGGGCTGGAGCTGATGGCCAATGCCGAGCGCCACCTGAAGCCGCCGCTGGAGATGGCGCGGCTTTTCCGCCGCCACCCGCAGGCGTTGGCCGAGACGCTGCGCTTCGCCGACGAGCTCGCCTTCTCGCTCAGCGACCTCGAATACAATTATCCGGACGAGCCGACCGAATCCGGGCTTGGACCGCAGGCCGAGCTCGAACGGTTGGCGCGGGAAGGCGCGGCCGTTCGCTATCCGGCCGGCGTTCCCGAGGATGTGCTGAAACGCATCGACAGCGAGCTCGTTTTGATCGAGCGCCTGAACTATGCCCGCTATTTCCTCACCGTCCATGATATCGTCAAATTCGCCCGCAGCCAGGGCATTCTTTGCCAGGGCCGCGGTTCGGCTGCCAATTCGATCATCTGCTTCTGCATCGGCATCACCGAGGTCGGCCCCGAGCGCATCGACACCTTGTTCGAGCGCTTCATCTCGGAGGAGCGCAACGAGCCACCCGACATCGACGTCGATTTCGAGCATGAGCGGCGCGAAGAGGTCATTCAGTACATCTATACGAAATACAGCGCCAAGCGCACCGCCTTGGCCGCCGCCGTCATCAGCTATCGCGGCCGCTCGGCCCTGCGCGAGGTGGCCAAGGCCATGGGCTTGTCGGAGGATGTCCGCAGCGCGCTCTCCAGCACCATCTGGGGCTGGTCGACCTCCGAGCTCGGCGAAAGGGAAGCCAATGCCGGCGGCCTCGACCGCACCGATCCGCTATCGCGGCAGGTGCTGGAGCGCGCCAACGAGATCATGGGCTTTCCCCGCCATCTTTCCCAGCATGTCGGCGGCTTCGTCATCACCCGCGACCGGCTCGACGAGGTCGTGCCCATCGTCAAGACGGCGATGGAGGAGCGCAAGATGGTCGAGTGGGACAAGGACGATCTCGATGCTGTGAAGATCCTCAAGGTGGACGTGCTGGCGCTCGGCATGCTGACCTGCCTGAAGCGCGCCTTCACCTTGCTCACCGATCATTATCCGCGGGCGCGGGATCCGTTTGGACAGCCTTATGTGCTCGCGACCCTTCCCGAAGAGGACAGGCGCGTTTACGCCATGATCCAAAGAGCCGACACGCTCGGCGTCTTCCAGATCGAGTCGCGCGCGCAGATGTCGATGCTGCCGCGCCTCAAGCCGGCAAATTTCTACGACCTCGTCATCGAGGTGGCGATCGTGCGCCCCGGCCCGATCCAGGGCGACATGGTGCATCCCTATCTGCGCCGGCGGCAGGGCAAGGAGAAGGCCGAATACCCCAAGCCTGAGTTGGAAGAGATTCTCGGCAAGACCCTTGGAGTGCCTTTGTTCCAGGAGCAGGCGATGAAGATCGCCATCGTCGCCGGCGGCTTCAAGCCGGGTGAGGCAGACGAGTTGCGCCGCGCCATGGCGACCTTCAAACGCACCGGCACGATAGGAAACTATGAAACGCGAATGGTCGAGGGAATGGTCAAGAAGGGCTATCCCAGAGAGTTCGCCGAGCGCTGCTTCAAGCAGATCGAAGGCTTTGGCGAATATGGCTTTCCCGAAAGCCATGCCGCGTCCTTTGCGCTGCTTGTCTATGCCTCCTGCTGGTTCAAGACCTTTTATCCGGACGTGTTCTGCGCCGCGATCCTGAATTCCCAGCCGATGGGTTTTTACCAGCCGGCCCAGCTCGTGCGCGATGCGCGCGACCATGGCGTCGAGATACGCGAGGTCGACATCAACCATTCCGTCTGGGACTGCACACTGGAGGAAACCGCCTTCGATTCGTCCCGCATCCTCGAGCGCCACGCCTCGATGCGCAGCGTCATCGAGACGGCTCACGCCGTCCGCCTCGGCTTCCGCCAGATCAAGGGCCTGTCCGAAGAGCGCATGGATATAGTCGTTGCCCGCCGCGGCGACGGCTATCGCTCGGTCAGGGACGTCTGGCTGCGTTCGGGCCTCGATGTCGGCGAGATCGAAAGATTGGCGCAAGCGGACGCCTTCCGCTCGATCGGCCTCGACCGCCGTGCCGCGCTCTGGGAAGTCCGCGCCCTTGACGGCAAGAGCGCCGCCGAGAAACTGCCGTTGTTCGACCAGCCCTCGCTTCGCCTGCGCGAGCTGGAGCCGGAAACGAAACTGCCGAAAATGCCGCTCGGCGAGCATGTCGTCCACGATTACCGCTCGCTCGGCCTGTCGCTGAAGGAACACCCCGTCGCCTTCCTGCGCGAACGGCTGGATCGCGCCGGCGTCACCCCCAACGCCCGTTTGCCGTCTGTGCGCGACGGCCGCCGCGTTTCCGTCGCCGGACTGGTGCTGGTGCGCCAGCGTCCGGGCAAGGGCAATGCCATTTTCCTCACGCTGGAAGACGAAAAGTCGATCGCCAACGTCATCATCTGGCCACGCGTCTTCGACCGCTTCCGCCCGGTGGTCATGGGCGCGCGCTTCATCCGCGTCACCGGCAAGCTGCAGCATGAATCGGACGTCATCCACATCGTCGCCGACCGGGTCGAGGATTTGACGTCCTGGCTGGGCGTGCTGCTGGAGTCCGCCAACCGACCGGTCATCGAGCATAATCCCGCCGAACGGCCGGTTGGAGCCGCCACAAGCCGTGGCCGGCCTGTCCATCAGGAGATCGAGGCCCTGTCGGGTGCCGCGCAACAAGTCATGCCGAAAGGGCGGAATTTTCAGTAGAACGATACGGGAAGCAGACGCCCGACTGCGTGTGCCGTCACGATGCACAACTTTGATGTCGGCGGGACAGCGCCCCCCCTCTGTCCTACCGGACATCTCCCCCTCAAGGGGGGAGATCAGACGTCACGCCGGCTTTTCGCTAATCTCCTACACTGCAGAATGGACGGGAGGCCCAAGCTGCCAATCTCCCCCCTAGAGGGGGAGATGGCCGGCAGGCCAGAGGGGGGCGCGAAGGATCGCCTACCTACGTCACTGTACCAAGCACAGCCCACTCACGAAGCCCCGCCGAGCCGCGGCGGTGGGGTCAGCATGTCCTCGGCCGAGATCGTGCGCGCCTCCGACGGCAGCATGATCGGGATGCCGTCGCGCACCGGATAGGCGAGCTTCGCCACGCGCGAGACCAGCTCGTTGCGCTCGGGGTCCCAGGTTAGCGGTCCCTTGGTCAACGGGCAGGCGAGCAGCTCCAGCAGCTTCGGGTCGACCGTGGCTTTTCGTCCGTCGCGTCCGTCCGCCATGAACTCATCCCCGTGCCGGCAAGCTATTGTAGACTCGAGCCAAACTCATCATCCTCGCGCGCCAGCGTCATTTCGGTGATGGCGATCAGCGTTTCGGCGCGCGTCTTCAGGTCCGGCGCTTCCAGCAGCGCCTGCTTCTCGGCCGGCCCGTAGGGCGCCATCATCGACAGCGCGTTGACCAGCATGCCGTTTTCGGCGCGGCTGACGCTTTCCCAGTCGGCCTCAAGGTCGTTGGCCTGCAGATAGGAACGAAAAGCCTTGAGCAGCGCCGGCCGGTCGACGTCGGCGCCGGCCGGGTCTTCCTCGAGGTCGGCGAGAAACGGCGCGATCTTGCACTGCCGGAACGGCGCCTTTGCCGTAAGCTCCTGCACAATGCGAAACCGGCACACGCCCTGCAGCGAGATCAAATAGCGCCCGTCGCCCGTCTCGGCGAGCGAGATGATGCGCCCGGCGCAGCCGACGCTGCACAGTTCAGGCTCGCCGTCGTCCCGCAATGCGCCGTCGAGGCTGGGCTGGATCATGCCGATCAGCCGCGAGCCGGCCATCGCCAGATCGATCATCTGCAGATAGCGCGGCTCGAAAACGTTGAGCGGCATGCGGCCGCCCGGCAGAAGCAGCGCGCCGGCGAGCGGGAAAACCGGGATTGCCGCCGGCAGATCCTTGGCAAGCCTGTAAAGTGCGTTACCGACGCGCACCGCGACCCTCCCAAAGCAACGCCGGCAAGCGTATCAAGCTGCAATCTCCTCTCGCACCGGCGAATTCGTCACGATCGGCATCCGGCCCCGCCCTTATCTGGCGCTGATGTCCCACTGCGCAAGCCTGCCGGCCGCGACAGCCGGCAAAAAATTCACGGCAATTCCGGGAAAGTATCAGTTGGGGTCGGCAAATTCGCCGCAGCTTTCCGTCTGGAATTGCGCAAACCGAACTTAAAGCGGTTCAGCGGCTCTGTGAATCGCCGAAACCGTCCTACGAGAACAGCAGCGACGAGAGCTTGCGGCGTGCCGCGAGCGTCGCCTCGTCGGTCATTCCCCAGGCTTCGAATAGCTTCAACAGCTGCGCCCTGGCGCCGTCGTCGTTCCAGGTCCGGTCGGCCTTGACGATCGCCAGCAAATTGTCGGCGGCCGCGTCACGCTCGCCGCGCGCGTTCTGGATCATCGCCAGATCGAAACGCGCCTGATGGTCGGCGGGGTTGGCGGCGAGCCGGCGCTCGAGCTCGGCCGGATTGCCGAGCGCGGCCGCTTCCGCGGCAAGCGTCATCTTGGCGCGCAGCGCAGCCAGCGCGGGCGCGTCCTTCTTGTCCTCGGGCGCTCGCGCCAGCACGGCCTCGGCGCCTTCCACGTCCCCGGCATCGTACAGGATCTCGCCCAGGCCTGCGATCGCCTCGATCGTCTCCGGCGCCTGCTCGAGGACCGCATCGTAGATATCGGCCGCGGTCTGGACGTCGCCGGCCGTGCGCGCCTCGGCCGCCGCCGCAAGCGCGTCGGCGATCTGCGGCGCGCCGCCGCCCTTGCCGCCGACCTTCTCGATGAATTGGGCGACCTGGCTTTCCGGAACCGCGCCCATGAAACCGTCGACCGGCTGGCCGTCCTTGAAGGCGATGACCGCGGGAATCGACTGGATGCCGAGCTGGCCGGCGATCGAGGGGTGATCGTCGATGTTCATCTTGACCAGCTTGACCTTGCCGCCGGCGTTCTTCACCGCCTTTTCGAGCTGCGGCGTCAGCTGCTTGCAAGGCCCGCACCATGGCGCCCAGAAGTCGACCAGCACCGGCTGGCGGCGCGATTCCTGGATGACGTCGGCGGCGAAAGTCGCGGTTGTGGTGTCCTTGATAAGGTCGGCCGCCGCCGGCGCACCGCCGAGCGAAACCTTGGCGCGGTCGCCGCCGCCATATTGCACCGTCTGGGCATACTGGCCGCCATTGCCGCCAAACGCGCCGCTATACGGATTGTTGTCACTCATTTTGTCGCCCTTTCGGTCACGCTCTCAGGCGTCGGCGCCCGGCGCGTCATTGTCGGATTTCGCAACCGCCTTCCATGTGGCGATCAGCCCCAGAGTTTCAAGGCAATAAGGCCTTCAAGGCAAGGGCACTTTCAAGGTCATGAGACCTTCAGGATAACAGGATCGTGGCCGGTTGCCTCGACGAATCTGATCAGGTCGGCGGCGGCGATCGAGGTCGTCGCCTCATTGGTCAGCGGATGGCCGTTGATGACGTCGTGGCTCATCAACGCCTCGTCGAGCACGAGCTTGACCTTGCCTTCCGTGTCGTTGATCAGGCCGAAAACGGTGACCGCGCCGGGGATGACGCCGAGCAGCTCCATCAGCATTTCCGGCTTGCCGAACGACACCCGGCTGGCGGCGCCGATCAGGTGGTGGATCTGCTTCAGGTCGACCACGGCGTCCTCGCCGACGGTGACGAGGAAATAATTGTCCTTCTTGTCCTTGAGGAACAGGTTCTTGGTGTGGCCGCCGGGAATCTCGCCGCGCAGTCCTTGCGAATCGGCGACCGTGAACAGCGGCGGGTGCCTGACCGTCGAGACGGAAATGCCGAGATCGGCAAGAAATTCGTTGAGCTCGGCTTCGGTCTTCGGCATCGGTCCTCGCGCGGTCAAAAAAGGCGTCATGCCGTTTACGGCCAACCGTGGCGTCGGGGCAAGGCCGCCGGAGCCATTGCGGGCAAAGCGGGCGGCGGCTTGCCTGCGGATTTGCGAGCCGTCCGGTTTCGCCGCCGCTTCGGTGCTTTCGACGCGAACGTCGCCGCGGGAAGAATTCGCGCCAAAAAAGACCGTCATTTCCCTGTTGCAATCGCCGCGCTCTTCGGCCATATAGGCGCGGCTTGCGGCCCAAGGCCGCGCGAGCGGGTGTAGCTCAGGGGTAGAGCACAACCTTGCCAAGGTTGGGGTCGGGCGTTCGAATCGCCTCACCCGCTCCAGTTTCCTTCAAGGGATCAAGCAAACGAAAAGCCGCGGTCTCCGCGGCTTTTTCGCGTTTGCGGCTAGCGGGAAACCCACCCGCGGCACAGCGCCGGAGTTACGTCTGGACCGTCGGCAACGCGCATTGCCGCATCCCCACGGATCTCCCGTGAAATATCTGGCAGATGGTTCACGCGATATTTTCCTTCAAACAGCCACGTCCGCTATCCGGAAAGTATCCGCTGCCCATCAGACTTGAGTCGCATGCCGAAGGGACTGTAGAGCCTCTTTTGTCGGGCGCCCGACAACTATATGTTGTATGAAAGTGCTGGAATAATCCGGCCGGGCAGTCTCGCGGGAGGCATTCCCGCAAGTCGTTACGTTGGGGCATAGCTGGAGCGTTTCCAGAAAAGGGTGAGCGGTTATGCTCGGCGACTTCGCCGCAGTCTTCCGTTCGGAGTTGCGTCAAAGCAAAGATAGAACGTCGGCCATGAGGTTCACAGCCTTACAGGATCCGTGCGGCCAACGGATGGTGTTCGATTTGCGGTCCGGTTTCCCGGCGCGAATGCCGGACATGTTGCTGCTTGGCCCGATTCGCGAGGAGGCGGAGCAGCTCGCGGGCCAGGCAGATGAATTCCTCTCGGTGCCGCGCTCGGCCGTGCCTCTTTCTCGATATTTGATCGCCCCGCAATGGAACGATTGGGCATCATCAGAACTTTAGCTTGCGCTAAAACAAGGAGCGCCTATGAGGTTCGCGGCAATACAGGATCCTTGCGACGACTGGCTTGTCTGCGATCTGGTTTCCGATCTCCCGGCGGAGATAGCAGGCCGGCTGCTGATCGGGCTGACGCAAGGCGAAGCCGAGCGACTTGCCGACCAGGCCAATGCCGGGCTAATCGGGCAGGCGATCGATTGGCCGATCCCGCTCGCCAGCGTCGCCTGAAGACGGCTGGGCTTGGGAACCCGCCTCGCCGACGGCGCATCGGCGATTCAACCCCAGATCACATCGGATAACGTTTGCGTGCTGCTCCATTTCAACGCCGCGGCGGTTTCTATATCTCCTCCCTGGGCCGAGATCCGCCGGCGGCGAATGGCCAGCACCGCGACACGACGCGACCGGACGGCCCGTTTTCGGAAAAAGCGGTCTTGCCGCTTCCTCCATCACGAGGAGATGTCATCATGCGTTCTTCCACCCCAAAACTCATCGCGGCCGCCTCGATCTTCGCGGCCATACCGCTTTCGAGCGCCTATGCCGTGCACCGCCACCATAGGGCGCAGGTCGACACAATGACCACGGCGTCAGTGCCGGCGAAGCCCGAAGCGAGAGCCGCGACGCAGCAGCTGCTTGGCGTGAAGCAAGGTATCCGTGCGGCCAGGCAGGCCGGCAAGATCACGCAGGAACAGGCTCGCGACCTGATGCGGCAGGCCGATGGCATCCAGCCCACCGGAGGCCGTTCGGCGATCGGGCGGATCAATGAGCTGGACCAGCGGCTCCGAAACGCTACCGGCCAGGGAATCTATATGGGCGACGGCTCGGACGGCGGCTATTATCCGAACGGCTGACCGCCTGCATGAGCGGTGCCATGCGGCAGTCATGGAGCAATTCCGGGAAAGCCGGACCGCGGCCCGGCCCGTCGCCTTCGGCCCGCGTCGCACGAAATAAGAACCTGAAGCGGCCCGGCGTTTCGCAAGATCGCCGAACCGCTTCACGCCTTGGCGCTGCCGTAACCGATCCTGCCGCTACGCCAGCCGCGCCCGCGTCGTCCTTGGCGTCGCCAGCAGCAGGCTTGTCTCGCTCCCCGTAATGCCGGGGATCAGCCGGATGCGCCGCAGCACCGCGTCGAAGTCCGTCAGCGTGGCGGTGCCGAGCTCGACCACCAGGTCCCAGCGGCCGTTGGTGGTGTGGATGGTCGAGACCTCGGCGAGGCCGCCGAGCGCCTTGACGACGCGGTCGGCGGCATGGCCTTCGATCTCGATCGTCATCACGCCGCGTATCTTCTGGTCGACCGCGTCGGCGCGCAGCACCACCGTGTAGCCGATGATCTCGCCAGACTTTTCCAGCCGTTCCATGCGCGACCTGACGGTGGCGCGTGACACGCCGAGATCGATGGCGAGGTCGGACACGCTGCGCCGCGCATCGTGCCTCAGCAGCGTCACCAGTTTCTCGTCCAATGCGTCCATGGCTTCCATTTCGATCAAATCGTCTGACCATTATGGTAGATTAGTCTTCTCGAAATGCCAATTTTCACTGTTCAAGCCGCCAGCGGCTGATGGTTCACTCCTTCGATCAATCGCAAGGTGAGAAAAGATGCGCTGCAGGATCGTCGGCGCGCCGGTGCAGGACGGCGCGGGCAGGATGGGATGCGAGATGGGGCCGAGCGCACTGCGCACAGCAGGGCTGGTCTCGGTGCTGGCCGAGCTCGGCCACGAGGTCGAGGACTGGGGCGCGGTCGAGAAAGCCGCGGCGCGGCCCGTGGCGCACGGCAATCTCGCGCTGAAGGCGCTGCCGGAGATCTCCGCCTGGACGGCGGCGATCGCCGAGACCGCCTACGCGGCTTCGCGGGACGCCATGCCGATCTTCCTCGGCGGCGACCATTCGATCTCCGCCGGCACTATGTCGGGCGTGGCGCGCCGCGCGGCCGAGCGCGGACGGCCGCTCTTCGTGCTGTGGCTCGACGCGCATCCCGATTTCCACACGCTCGACACCACCACCAGCGGCAATCTGCACGGCGTGCCGCTCGCCTATGCCAGCGGCCAGGCCGGTTTTCAGGGCTATTTCCCGGATCTGCCGCAAGCGGTCGCCCCGGCCCGTATCTGCGCCATCGGCCTGCGCAGCGTCGATCCGGCCGAGCGCCGCGCGCTTACTGAAGCCGGCGTCACCGTGCACGACATGCGCGCCATCGACGAGCACGGCATCGCGCCGCTGCTGCGCGCCTTCCTGGCCCGCGTCGAGGAGGAGAACGGGCTCTTGCATGTCAGCCTCGACGTCGATTTCCTCGACCCTTCGATCGCGCCGGCCGTCGGCACCACCGTGCCCGGCGGCGCCACCTTCCGCGAGGCCCATCTGGTGATGGAGATGCTGTCCGACTCAGGCCTCGTCTCAAGCCTCGACCTGGTCGAATTGAACCCCTTCCTCGACGAGCGCGGCCGTACCGCCACCCTGATGGTCGACCTCACCGCCAGCCTGATGGGCCGCCGCATCATGGATCGCCCGACCCGCAGCCATTCCGGAAACCTCTGATCATGACCCAGCCTTCGCGCCTTGCCATCGTTCCCTTTGTCAGCGTCGATCGCATGATGAAGCTGGTGCTCGCCATCGGGGTCGAGCGCTTCCTCACCGAGCTCGCCGCCTATATCGAGGAGGATTTCCGCCGCTGGGAGCTGTTCGACAAGACGCCGCGCATCGCCTCGCACAGCCATGACGGCGTCATCGAGCTGATGCCGACCAGCGACGGCAAGATGTACGGCTTCAAATATGTCAACGGCCATCCGAAGAACATGCGCGAAGGCCGCCAGACCGTCACCGCTTTCGGCGTGCTCGCCGATGTCGGCTCCGGCTATCCTATGCTGCTCACCGAAATGACGATCCTGACGGCGCTGCGCACGGCGGCCACCTCGGCGGTAGCGGCAAAATACCTGGCGCCGAAGAATTCGCGCGCCATGGCCATCATCGGCAACGGCGCCCAGTCCGAATTCCAGGCCATCGCCTTCAAGGCGCTCGTCGGCATCGACCGGCTGCGGCTCTACGACATCGACCGCTCGGCCTCGGAAAAATGCGCCCGCAACCTCGCCGGCAAGGGGTTTGATATCACCATCTGCTCGACCGGGCAGGATGCCGTGGAAGGCGTCGACATCATCACCACGGTGACCGCCGACAAGCAGTATGCCACGATCCTTACCGACAACATGGTCGGCGCCGGCGTCCATATCAACGCGGTCGGCGGCGACTGCCCCGGCAAGACCGAGCTGCACCGCGACATCCTGTTACGCTCCGACATCTTCGTCGAGTTCCCGCCGCAGACCCGCATCGAGGGCGAGATCCAGCAGCTCGACCCCGATCATCCGGTGACCGAGCTGTGGCAGGTGATGACCGGGAAGGCCGAGGGCCGCAAGTCGGCCGAGCAGATCACGCTGTTCGATTCCGTCGGCTTCGCCACGGAAGATTTTTCCGCGCTGCGCTACGTCCGCGACCAGCTCCAGGCCACCGGCCTCTATGAGGAGCTCGACCTGCTCGCCGACCCCGACGAGCCGCGCGATCTGTTCGGCATGCTGCTCAGGGCCGCCATGCAGCCGGCGGCTTGAGGCGGTTCGCTGAGGCGATTTCATGCGGCGGGATAATCGCATAGGGCGCTCCCTTTCTCCGTCTCGGCTTCGCCGAGCCACCTCTCACCACTTCGTCTACGTTAAGCACATCTTCTGTGACTGGCGCGACTGATCAGGCCGAGGCTTGATTGCCAGGTGGTTCGGGCGCTGACGGCAAAAGGCTTGGCGCCTTTCCTCTACCCCGTCGATCGGGGGAGAGGTGGCTCGGCGAAGCCGAGACGGAGTGGGGGTCGACCAGCGCGCTGCCATGCACGCTATCGCCAAAGGCCGGCCGCTTTGAAAGGTGTGCATGCCGTAGATGAAATGGCGGAGAGGTGGATCGGCGCGCAGCGCCGAGACGGAGCGGGGGCAGTGCCTACGTCGACGATTGCCAGACTACCCCCGCGCCGCGCAGCTTTCCCGCTCCACCAGAACCGGCGCCAGCACCTCGCGCCTTGACGGCGCTTCCGGCTCGCCCAGCCTCTCGAGCAGCAGGCTCACCGCCAGCGTGCCGATCTTTTCCACCGGCTGCGCGATCGTCGTCAGCGGCGGCCAGGTGGTGACGGCATAGGGGATGTCGTCGAAGCCGATCATCGACATGTCGTCGGGAACGTGCATGCCCCGCGAGCGCAGCGCGGTGACCGCGCCCATGGCCATCAGGTCGTTGCAGGCGAACACCGCGGTGATGCCGGCCGCCTGTACCATAAGCTGCTCCATCGCTAGGCGGCCGCCGGCGAAATGATAGTCGGAATCGACGATTGACGACGCCGGCAGCTCAACGCCTGCTTCGCCAAGCGCGCGGACAAAACCGCGCAGGCGGGCCGGGCTGGAGCTCGAATCGCGCGGACCGCCGATGACGCCGATCTTCCTGTGGCCGAGGCCGGCCAGGTATTTGCCGGCGAGATAGCCGCCATGGTCGTGGTCGACCAGCACCGAATCGACATTGACCGACTGGATCTCGCGGTCGAGCAGCACCGCCGGCACGCTGGGCAGGAGGCGGGCGAACACCCGCGCGTGGTCGGACGAGCCGGCAAAGATCAACCCGTCTATCTGCTTGGCCATCAGCACCGAGAGATAGCGCTCCTCCTTCTCGGCATTGCCGTCGGAGTTGCACAGGATCACCGTGTAGCCGGAAACGAAGCCGGCATCCTCGATCTGCCGCGCCACGCTGGCGAAGAAGGGATTGGAATTGTCGGGGAGCAAAAGGCCGATGGTCTTGGTTTCGCCGCGCCGAAGACTCCGCGCCACCGAGTTCGGGCTGTAGCGCAGCGCCGCGATCGCGGCGCGCACGCGCTCGGCCGTTTCCGGCTCGACATGACGCGTATGGTTCATCACATGCGAGACGGTGGCGACGGACACCCCCGCACGGCGCGCGACATCGGCAATCGTCGTCATAGCCCGTTCCCCTCAGCGGATTTTCCGCAACAGCCTCTCCCGGTACGCGTCTAGGATGACCGCGAGCACAATGACAAGGCCAATCACGATCGGTTTGAAATTGTCGCCGACGCCGAGCAGCTGCAATCCGGTGGAAAGCACCTGCAGGATACAGGCGCCGACCAGCGTGCCGATGATCGAGCCCTTGCCGCCGCTGAGGCTGGTGCCGCCGATGATGACGGCGGCAATCGCGTTGAGCTCGTAGCCGACGCCGGCGATCGGGCTGCCGATGTTGAGGCGCAACAGATAGACCATGGCCGCGATGCCGGCGGTGAGCCCGCTGATGGTGAAGGCGGCGACCTTGTAGAAATCCGGATTGTGGCCAGACAGCCGCACCGCCTCGTCATTGGTGCCGACGGCGAAGATCATGCGGCCGAAGACGGTGAAGCGCAGCACGAACCAGCCGGCGGCGATCACCAGCACCGCGACGAGGAAGATCGACGGCAGGAAGCCGCCGATGATCAGATTGCCGAAATCGACGAAGCTCTGCGGCAGGCCGGTGATGGTGGAATTGTCGCTGACCACGCGCGCGGCGCCCGCCGCCATGTTGAGCATACCCAGCGTGACGATGAAGGACGGGATCTTCCAGCGCGTCGAGATCCAGCCATTGAGGAAGCCGCACACCGCACCCGTCGCCATGCAGGCCAGCAGCGCCAGTGTGATCGCGACGGCCGGCGACAGGCTTTCGTTTATCATCACGGTGGCGCCGACGACCGTACACAGCGCCAGCACCGAGCCGACCGAAAGGTCGATGCCGCCGGTGAGGATGACGAAGGTCATGCCGGCCGCCAGCACCGTGTTGATGGCGATCTGCACGAAGATCTTCAGCGCGTTGCCGGAGGTGGCGAAATAAGGCGCGGTGGCCGAGAAGAACAGCGTGATCAGCACCAGCGCCAGTAGCACGCCGGCATCGCGCACCAGGAAGCGCAGGAACTTCGCCCGGCCCGGAGAAACAGGCGCCGCCACGGCTATCTCGGACGTCTCGCTCATGGTCGCACATACTCCTGATAGGCGAGCGACAGGATGCGCTCCTGGTCGAATTCGGATCGCGGCACTTCGCCGACGATCTTGTTTTTCGAAAAGACGATGATGCGGTGGCACATGCCCATCAATTCAGGCAGGTCGGACGACACCATGATGATGCCCTTCTGCCGCGCCGCCAGCATCCACAGCAGCTGGTAGATCTCGCGCCGGGCGCCGATGTCGACGCCGCGCGTCGGCTCGTCGAGGATCAGCGTGGAGGTGCCGCGGAACAGCCATTTGGCCAGCACCACCTTCTGCTGGTTGCCGCCCGAGAGGTTGCGCACCGCCTGCTCGATCGAGCTCGCCTTGACGCGCAGCTGGCCGACGAGATCGTTGGCGGCCGCAGCCTCCGTCCTTCGGTTGAGCAGCCCGTTGCGCGAGATCTTGCTGAGATCGGTGATGGTGATGTTCTTGTCGACGGCCATGTCGAGCAGAAGGCCCTGGCCCTTGCGGTCCTCGGTGAGCAGGCTCAAGCCATGCCGCACCGCGTCCTTCGGCGCGGCGATCGCCACCGGCTTGCCGTCGATCTCGACGACACCGTCGAGCTTCGGATCGGCGCCGAACAGAGCGCGCATAGCTTCGGTGCGGCCGCTGCCGACCAGGCCGGCAACGCCGAGGATCTCGCCATGGCGCACGGCGAACGATATCTCCGGGGTGGAGGCGTCGCGCTTCAGATTGGCGACGCTGAGCGCCACCTTGCCCGGCACGACCCTGGCATCGAAACCATATTCGTCGGCGATGTCGCGGCCGATCATCATGCGCACGATATCCGGCACGGAAAGGCCGTGAAGGTCGCGCGTCGCGACCAGCCTGCCGTTCCGCAAGACGGTCACGCGGTCGCCGATCTCGAACACCTCGTGCAGCCGGTGCGAGATGTAGATGATGGTGACGCCTTTGGCCTTCAGCCGCTTGATGATGGAAAACAGCCGCTCGATCTCCGGCGGCGTCAGCGTCGCCGTCGGCTCGTCGAGCACCAGAAGCTTCGAGTCGTAGCTCAGCGCCTTGGCGATCTCGACCAGCTGCATCTGCGCGACGCCGAGCGCCTCGACGCGGATGCGCGGATCGATGTCGAGCCCGACTTGCTTGAGCAGCGCCACCGCGCGGCTATTGAGCGCCTTGCGGTCGACGATGCCGAAGGCGCGGCGCGGCAGGCTTTCCAGCATCAGATTCTCGGCGATGCTGAGATAGGGCAGGAGATTCAGCTCCTGATGCACGACGCGAATGCCGCTCTGCTGCGCATCATGCGGCGTCTTCGGCCGGTAAGGCTGGCCGTTGAAGGCGATCGAGCCGGAGTCCGGCTGGTAGATGCCGGCGAGCAGCTTGATCAGCGTCGACTTGCCGGCGCCGTTCTCGCCCAGGATGATATGGGTCTCGCCGCGTGCGATCGACAGCGACACCTCGCTCAGCGCGACGGCGCCGGGAAAGATCTTTTCGACCCTTTCAAGAGAGAGAATCGCATCCATGGGCGGCAGAATCCTAAACCGTGCCCGTCGGCGACGACAGCGGCGGGTGCTCCGTCACCGCCGCCGGAACTGGCGGCGGCGGTGACGAGAGAGACAAAGCCTGGCGCCGGAAGGGAGCGCCGGCGCCCCGGCTCGCCTCATGCGGTGACCAGCTTGACGTCGGTCTTGACCCAGCCGGAGAATTTCTCGCCGGCCAGCTCGCGCAGGCCGTAGTCGATGCCCATCGCCGCCATCTTCGCGCCATACTGCTCGACGGTGGCGAGCATCTTGCCTTCCTTCAGCAGCGGACCGACGGCCGGGATGTTGTCGAAGCCGACGACCTTGATCTGGCCGGACTTGCCGGCAGCGTCGATCGCCTTGACGACGCCGAGCGCCATGGAGTCGTTGGCCGCCATCACGCCCTGAATGTCGGGATGCTGGGTGAGGAAGTTGGTCATCAGCGTGTTGGCTTCCTCGGTCTCCCAATGCGCGGTCTTGGAGTCGAGCAGGTCGAGGCCGTATTCCTTCACCGAATCGTCGAAGCCGAGCTTGCGCTGCTTGGCGTTGTCGGCCTCGGGATTGCCCTCGAGGATGACGACCTTGCCGCCCTTGCCCAGCGCCTTGCCGAGCGCGTCGCCGGCCAGCTTGGCGCCGGCGCGGTTGTCCGGGCCGAAGAAGGCGAGGTCGATGCCGGCCTTCTTCTTGGCCTCGGTGTCGAGCGCAACGTCGATGTTGATGACCTTGATGCCGGCCTTCAGCGCCTTGGCGATCGGCGTAACCATGGCCTTCGAATCCGCCGGGGCGACGACGATGATGTTGTAGTTCTGGGTGATGAAGTTCTCGATGGCGTCGACCTGCGCGGCGAAGTCGCGCTCGTCCTTCATGCCGACAGCGGCGAAATCGAACTTGTCCTTGTTCTTGGCCGCATACTCCTCCGCGCCAGCCTGCATCTGCTTGAAGAACTCGTTGGCCAGGGACTTCATGACCAGGCCGACCTTCGGCTTGTCGGCGGCGAGAACCGGTCCGAGCGGCAGCGCCAGCGCGCCGGCAGCCAAGGCGCTGGTCTTCAGGAACTGGCGGCGCGAGAGCGGGCCAAGCCCATGCTTGTTCGAAATCTTGCTCATTAGTCTCCTCCACTTGATTGAGCCGTAATCGGTTACGTAACCGATTACGCGCCAAAGTAGATTGCTATTTTATCAGATGTCAACGTCGAGGGAAGGACGAGAGGGAAGGCGGTGCCAAGGCTGACGTTGGTGATTGGCGAAAGCCGGCGTGAAGTCTGATCTCCCCCCTTGCGGGGGAGATTACGCGTTTTGCGGTTTTCGCCACCTCACCGCCAGCCCAGCGCCGGCGCGACATGCTTCAGGATCGACTCGATGACATGGGCGTTGTAGTCGACGCCGAGTTGGTTGGGCACGGTGAGCAGCAGCGTGTCGGCCTCGGCGATCGCCTCGTCCTCCTTCAACTGCTCGATAAGCACGTCCGGCTCGGCGGCATAGGTGCGGCCGAACACGGCGCGCTTTTCCGGCTCGATATAGCCAAAATGGTCCTCGCCCTCGCTGCCGCCGAAATAGGCGCGGTCCATGTCGTTGACGAGAGCGAAGATGCTGCGGCTGACCGAGACGCGCGGCTCCCTGGCATGGCCTGCTTCCTTCCAGGCGGCGCGGTAGGCCCTTATCTGCTTGGCTTGCTGGACATGCAGCGGCTCGCCGGTCTCATCGAATTTCAGCGTCGAGCTTTGCAGATTCATGCCGAGCTTGGCCGCCCACACGGCCGTGGCGTCGGTGGCCGCGCCCCACCAGATGCGTTCGCGCAGGCCGGCCGAGAACGGCTCGAGCCTGAGCAGGCCGGGCGGGTTGGGGAACATCGGCCGCGGATTGGGCTGGGCGAAGCCTTCGCCGCGCAGCAGGTCGAGGAAGATCTCGGAGTGCCGGCGCGCCATGTCGGCATCGCTCTTGCCCTCTTCCGGCACGTAGCCGAAATAGCGCCAGCCATCGATCACCTGCTCGGGCGAGCCGCGGCTGATGCCCAACTGCAGACGCCCGCCGGCAATCAGGTCCGCGGCGCCCGCGTCCTCGGCCATGTAGAGCGGGTTCTCGTAGCGCATATCGATGACGGCGGTGCCGAGCTCGATACGCTTGGTCCTGGCGCCGGCCGCGGCAAGCAGCGGAAACGGCGAGGCGAGCTGGCGGGCGAAATGGTGGACGCGGTAATAGGCACCGTCCGCGCCAAGTTCCTCGGCCGCGACCGCGAGGTCGATCGACTGCAGCAGCGCGTCGGCGCCCGAGCGCGTGCCCGATTGCGGCGAGGGCGACCAATGCCCGAACGACAGAAATCCGATCTTCTTCATGTGCTCCGTTCCTGCTGGAGCGGCCCAACGACCGCTTGAACTTCTTGTTGCTCCAGCAGATAGCCAGGGCAGCGCCGCGATACAACGGACACCGAACGGATACAGACCGTCAATGCGTCCTGCGAAATGTCCGCCCTCGCGTCGGGACGTGATGGGGCCGGAGGCGGCGCCGATCGCCTCATCCTGGCATTCTCGCCGGCGCCGGAGCGCTGTATCGTTCTCGCCACCCGATGATTCCCGAGCATTGGACGAAGCCTTGATGCATGGCCTGACACCCATATTTTCCACCGTGACCGCCTCGTTCCTGGCCTCCTTCGTCGAAGTGGTTGAAGCCTTCACCATCGTGCTCGCCGTCGGCGTGACGCGCAGCTGGCGACCGGCGCTGACGGGTGCGGCGCTGGCGCTCGCCCTGCTGGCGGCGCTGGTGCTTGTTTTCGGACCGCTGCTGGCGCTCGTCCCCATCACCGTCCTGCAATTCGTGGTCGGCGTGCTTTTGATCCTGTTCGGCATGCGCTGGCTGAGAAAGGCGATCCTGCGCAGCGTCGGCGTCATCGCGCTGCATGACGAGGAGCAGGCCTTTTCCAAGGAGACGGCCGCCTTGCAGCGGCAGGCCGCCGACCGCCGCGCCGACTATCTGGCGGCCGTCGCATCGTTCAAGGCAGTGCTGCTCGAAGGCGTCGAGGTGGTGTTCATCGTCATCGCCGTCGGCGCCGCGCACGGGCAGACGCTCTATGCCGGCCTCGGCGCGCTGGCGGCCTTCGTGCTGGTGATGCTGATCGGCCTTGCCGTGCATCGTCCTTTAGCCCGCGTGCCCGAGAATGCGCTGAAATTCGTCGTCGGCCTGATGCTGACCAGCTTCGGCGTGTTCTGGACCGGCGAGGGCCTCGGCGCCGAGTGGCCGGGCGCCGACCTCGCTCTGCTCGCCATCTTCGCCGTCATTGCCGCCGCATCCTTCGCCATCGTGCGCTGGCTGCGCGGCGCCTACCCGGAACCCGCCGAAGGAGTTGCCCGATGATCCGTCTGGTCTTCAAGGAGCTCGTCGGCATGTTCGTCGACGACGGCAATCTCGCCCTGCTCGCGCTGATCCTGATCGCGCTGATCACCGCCGCGGTAAAGCTTCTGACGCTGCCGCCGCTCATCGGCGGCTTCCTGCTTCTCGCCGGCTGCCTGGCAATTCTCCTGCAGAGCACACGCCGCGCCGCGCGCGGCAGGGCGCGCTGACCGGGGTTTATTTTCCGCGAAATCAGCGCAACGCTGGAGACTGGCGGAAGCTTCACAACCTCGTCATCCACGGGCGGAGCGACGCGAAGCGGAGCGCAGACCCGAGGATCCATTCCGTGACCTTGGTCGAGGAAAGCAGCGGAGCAGAATTCTGCACCGTGGCAACGCCTCGATGTCACGGAATGGATTCTAAGGTCTGCGCGCGTCGCTTCGCTCCTTGCTCCGCCATAGAATGACGATCTGACAAGCGCGTCAGTCAATCTCCAACGTATGCCGCCTGCCAAGGCAGACAGAGCCGTCGGTCATTCTGTACCGGAAAACTAATAGACCGTGAAAAGCGTCGGCAGGTCGCCGCTGAGGCGCAAATACTCGACCGCCTCGATCACCGGAAACAAAGCCAGGAAATAGAGCCCGTCGCGGAACGTGTTCCGCAGCGCGCCGGTCGAAAACAGCCACTGCGCCTCGTCGCGGTAAAGCAGCGGATTCGGCCAGAAGGACGGCGTGCGTTCGGCATAGGCCGCGTAAGCCGCACCGAACTTGCCGGCAAGATACTCCGCCTCTTTGCGCGCGGTGAAGCGGAAGACGAGGAAGCTCGCCAGGCCGAGCATGAGGGCCGCCAGCAGCGAGCCGAACATCAGCCCGATGCCAGCCGTGCCGACCGTCGAGAAGAAATAGAGCGGGTTCCGGGTCATCGAGAACGGGCCGGACACGATCAGCTCGTCATTCTTCCTGCCGCCGACGAAGAGGATGCTCCACAGCCGGCCGAGGAAGCAGATCAGCACCATCGCGAAGCCGATCGTCTCCATGACTTCGTGACCGTCCGATCCCTCGGCCAACGCCGGCTTGCTGAACAGGAGCAGGATGACGGCAAGCACGGCGGCCAGCTGCACGACGATCAGGCGCTTATGCTGGTCGAACGCATTCGGCGTCGATTTGGGGGATGCCATTCTTCTCACCGCTCCGGCGCAGCCAGGGGGCGCCAAGGCTTGTCTATCTCTTCGCTGGCGGCATGACGAGGCTCGGCGGATGTTTTTGGCCAACCTTACGAATTTGTAAGAACGCGGACAGGCCGCGGTGAATTCGCCTGCCTAATTTGGGCGTCGCCGCCATACGGAATTCGAGGCGGCTCGAACGAACAGCGGATCGCGCCATGATCTCTCAAGCCGACAACCTCGCCCCCAACCGCGTCCCGGACGTCACCATCGATTTCTGGCTGGTCAAGATCATGGCGGTGACCATGGGCGAGACGGCGGCCGACTACCTCGCCGTGAAGCTCGGCCTCGGCCTTACCGTCACGTCCTTGATCATGGGCGGCATCCTCATCGTCGCGCTCGTCCTGCAATTCGCGCAGAAACGCTATGTACCTTGGGCCTATTGGCTCGCCGTCGTGCTGATCAGCGTCGTCGGCACCCTGGTCGCCGACAACCTCATCGACGATTTCGGCGTGCGGCTGGAGACGACGACCATCGTCTTCTCGGTCGCCCTCGCACTGACTTTCGCGGTCTGGTATGCCAGCGAAAGGACCCTCTCGATCCACACCATCTTCACCGCCAGGCGCGAGATCTTCTACTGGCTAGCGATCCTCTTCACCTTCTCGCTCGGCACGGCTGCCGGCGATCTGGTGGCCGAGCGCTTCGATATCGGCTATCTCGCTACCGGCCTCATCTTTGGCGGCGTGATCGCGGCGATCGCTTTTGCCTGGTTCTTCCTCGGCCTGAACAGCGTCCTTGCCTTCTGGCTTGCCTATATCCTGACCCGGCCGTTCGGCGCCTCCTTCGGCGACCTGCTCTCGCATCCGGTCGACTATGGCGGGCTGGGCTTCGGCGCCACCTTCACCAGCCTGATTTTCCTCGGCTGCATCGTGGCCATCGTTCTCCATATGACGCTGAGAAAACTGATCGACGAAGACGAGCTGGCGCTCCTCGACTAGAGCATGTCGCGATTGACCGTAAGCTGCAGCAGCGAGACTGGCTCGGTCCGGGAGGGCCGGCAGCGCAGCCCGCCCGCTATCCCCTTGCGCGCCGCTCAACGATGCGCTAGATACTGAACCAAATGGTTCAGTATCCGAAAGCCCGCCTCGATGTCTCGTTCGCCGCGCTCTCGGACGCCACACGGCGCGGCGTTCTGGAGCAGCTCGGACGCGCGGAGGCCTCGATCACGGACCTTGCCGAGAAATTCCACATGACCCTCACAGGCATGAAGAAGCATATCGGCGTCTTGGAACAGGCGGGGCTCGTCACCACCCGGAAAGCCGGGCGGGTGCGGACCTGCACGCTCGGCCTGCGCGGACTGGAGGAGGAGGCGGCTTGGATCGAGAGCTACCGCCGGCTTTGGGACGCACGCTTCGAAGAGCTGGACAAGGTTGTCGAGGAACTGAAACGGAAGGAGGAAGTCGATGGAACGGAGTGAGCCTGCTCGCACGACAGTAGAACGGAGGTCCGACCGTGAGCTGGTCGTTACGCGAACCTTCGACGCCGCCGCACGCATCGTGTTCGAGGCGTGGACCAAGCCCGAACTGTTCAAGCGGTGGTGGGCGCCGAAGTCGATGGGCATGATCCTGCGTTCCTGCGAGATGGATGTTCGCGTCGGGGGCGGGTACCGTTTGGCGTTCGGCCATGACCCCTCGAACCCCGCCGAGTTCTTCGGCCGGTATATCGAAGTGGTGCCGTACTCGCGCCTCGCCTGGACCAATGACGAAGGCGGCGACGGTGGACCCGTCACCACGGTGACCTTCGAGGAAAAGGGCGGCAAGACGCTGCTGGTGATGCACGAGCTCTATCCCTCGAAAGAAGCTCTCGACGCTGCCGGCACCGGGGCGGCCGATGCGATGGGCGAGACGTTCGAGCAACTGGACGAGCTTCTTCTCACGCTGGGCGCGAGCGCGGGACGACCATGAGGTCGCTCTCGCCGCCGGCCGCCCGGTTCTTCGCCGCTGCCGTCGGCGGTCGCGACGGATATCGGCTGTCCCTCGCAAAAATGTGTAGCGGCACTCGGTCTGAAAGCTCGTAAAAACAAATGGTTGAGGTGGCAAGGACGGCACCGGACAATGCGACTTCTGCTTGTTGAAGACGATCCGAGAACCGCGGATTATATCATCAGGGGACTGACCGAGGCCGGCCATGTCTGCGATCTCTTGCGCGACGGTCATGACGGGCTCTTCGCCGCGACCCGCAACGCCTATGACGTGATCGTCGCCGACCGCATGGTGCCCGGCCTCGACGGCCTGTCGATGATCAAGGCGGTGCGTGCCGCCGGCATCCGCACGCCCGCTATTTTCCTGACCTCGATCGGCGGCGTCGACGACCGGGTCGAGGGCCTCGAGGCCGGCGGCGACGACTATCTCGTCAAGCCCTTCGCCTTTTCCGAGCTGCTTGCCCGCATCCATGCGCTCGGCCGCCGGCCGGCGGCGCAGGAGCAGAAGACGGCTTTGCGTGTCGCCGACCTCGAAATGGACCTTATCCAGCGCCGCGTCACCAGGCAGGGCCAGCCGATCGACCTGCAGCCGCGCGAGTTCAGCCTGCTCGAAGTGCTGATGCGCGGCGAGGGCCGCGTCATCACCCGCACCATGTTGCTCGAGCGCGTCTGGGATTTTCATTTCGACCCCAAGACCAGTGTCGTCGAGACGCATATCAGCCGGCTCAGGGCCAAGGTCGACAGGCCCTTCGACGTGCCGTTGATCCACACCGTGCGCAACACCGGCTACAGCCTGCATGTCCCGGCCTGATCTTGCCTCCGCAATCGCGGGGCGGCCAACCGCTTCCGCGATCGCATGAGCGGGACGCGCTCCAGCCTGCTGCGCAGCACGCCGTTCCGGCTGGCGCTGACCTTCGCCTTCCTGTTCCTGCTGGCCTTCATCCTGTCGGGCGCGATTGTCTATCAGCTGATGAGCGCCTCGCTCGCCAGGCAGCTCGATCAATCGATCAAGGAGACCTATTCGCTGATCGCCGCGACCCATGCCGAGGGCGACGAGGAGGATCTCGTTTCAACCGTCAGGGACCATGCCCAGTTCAGCCAGGACAAGGACGAAATCTTTTCCCTCACCGATCGGAACGGCAACCGTCTCGCCGGGGATTTCACCGCCTCCAGCCTGCCGGACGGCTTTTCCATCTTCGCCGCCGACTTGCCGGGCGTGCCGCCCGATACCCAATATCGTGCCTATTCGGGCACGGTCGGCGGCAACAAGCTGACGGTCGCCTTCTCGCTTTCGGAAACCGAGGATCTGGAGAGGATCGTGTTGATGAGCTTCGGCTGGGCCACGCTGTTCATCACCGTCCTGGCGATCGGCGGCGGCGCCGTGCTTGCCTCGCGCGTCCAGCGGCGCCTCGACGGCATCGCCAATACTATGGTCGACGTTTCGCATGGGCGTCTCGATGCCCGCATCCCGCTGACCGGCAATGGCGACGACATCGACGCCGTCTCGGCCCAGGTGAATTCCGCGCTCGATCGCCTGTCGGCCCTGGTCGACGGCATGCGGGAGGTGAGCGCCAACATCGCCCATGATCTCAAGACGCCGCTCAACCGGCTGCAGATGATCCTGGAATCCGCCGCCGACAAGACGGTGTCGGGCGAGGATGTCTCGACCGAGCTGACCGACGCCCGCGCCGAAAGCCAGCAGATCAACAGCACCTTCGACGCCTTGCTGCGCATCGCCCAGATCGAAGCCGGCGCCCGCAAGGCGCGTTTCGTCGACCTCGACGTCGGGCCGGTCGTCGAAACTATCGGCGATGTCTATGCCGATGTCGCCGAGGACGATGGCAAGTCCCTGTCCACGACGATCGTTCCGGACACGAAATGGCATGTGCACGGCGACCGCGACCTGCTCATGCAGATGCTGGCCAATCTGGTCGAGAACGCGCTGAGACACTGTCCGCCGGGCACCGCGATCGAACTCTCGGTGACCGGCGGAGGCAACCACGTCCTCATTCATGTCCGCGACAATGGCCCGGGCATCCCCGCCGAGGAGCGCGAAAAAGTGTTCCGCCGGCTCTATCGGCTCGATGCCAGCCGCACGACGCCGGGCAGCGGCTTGGGCCTCAGCCTGGTCAAGGCGGTGGCGGACCTGCATGGTGCCGCGATAACGCTCGAGGACCGCAATCCGGGTCTCGGCGTGACCGTCAGCTTTCCCGCCGTCGCATCCGCCTGATGATCCCGCTAACGCGATACGTTACCGCGCCCCGCCCGCCCGGCGGAAATCGGAAGGCGACATGCCGGCGAGCTTGCGGAACGACTTGTTGAAGGCGCTGAGTGAGCCGAAGCCCGAGTCCATGGCGACCCTCAGCACATTAGCGTCCTCATGCATCAGCAGCGCCTGGGCGTAGCTCAACCGCAGCAGATTGACATATTCGTTGAGCGTCATGCCGGTCGATTTCTTGAACAGGCTCATTGCGTATTTCGGGTGGATGTCGGCCGCAGCCGCGATGGTCACGCAGTCGACGTCGTAAAGGAAATTCTCGGCGATGAAATCGCACATGCGCCCGACATTGCGCGAGGACTGCTGGTCGAAGGCATTGCCGGCGCCTTGCCCAGCCACCCTTTCCGGCACCAGCCGGTAAGGCTCGAAGCGCACCCGCTCGAGCCGCAGCAGCAGCTCGTTGACGGCATGTTCGGCCCTGGCCGGATCGCCCGAGCGCGCATATTCGTTCCAGCGCTTGAAATTGTCGTTGTCCGACTGGTCGGTGGCGTTGGTCACCAGCGTCGCGCCGGTCATCAACCGATGGCGTATGTCGGCCGGCAGATGCAGGCGAAAGAAATGCACCAGCGGCAGATGCGCGCCGGCATAGATGGCGTCGTCGGAAAGATCGTCCATCTGGTGCGGCAGGCCGCCCCAGAACAGGCACATCTCGCCGGCCGAGAGCGAAATCTCGTGCTCGGCCATGAGGTAATGAACGCGGCCCTGCACGATGAAATTCACCTCGACCTGGGCGTGCCAGTGGGGCTTCAACATCACCAACGGGTGGTTGTAAAACATCTGCAGCATGAGCGGCAGTCCTTCGACGCTGCTCGCGCCAGGCTGGTAGAACGGACGCTCCGGCATCTTACTTTCCGCCAACTTCTCATTCCCTTCGACGGGGACAAGCCTTCCGCGCCGCATAGTCTAGCCATGCTCACAGTGAGAGAGCAAATGAAATGGGAGGATTTCAATGCGCACTACACTGACCTGCGCCGCGCTTATGCTTGCTCTGGGTTCCGGCCCGGCCCTGGCGCAGTCCGGCGAGATCACCATCTGGAGCTGGAACATCGCCGCCTCATCGCTGAAGGCGACGGTCGAGGGCTTCAACAAGAAATACCCCGACATCAAGGTCACGGTTCAGGACCTCGGCAACCAGCCTACCTATGACAAATCGATCGCCGGCTGCGCCGCCGGCGGCGTCGGCCTGCCCGATATCGTCTCGATCGAGAACGGCGAGGCAGAGAATTACTGGAGCCAGTTCCCGGACTGCTTCGTCGACCTGCACACGCTGGGCTACACGGCGGAAGACCAGAAGAAATTCCCCGATTTCAAGCGCACCGAGCTCGAAGTCGGCGACAAGGCCTATGCCATGCCCTGGGATTCCGGCCCGGTCGCCGTCTTCTACCGCCGCGACTTCTACGAGAAGGCCGGCGTCGATCCCGCCTCGATCAAGACCTGGGACGATTTCATCGCCGCCGGCAAGAAGATCCAGGACGCCAATCCGGGCGTGTCGATGACCAATGCCGATTTCAACGGCGACACCGAATTCTTCCGCATGATCTCCAACGAGCAGGGCTGCGCCTATTTCGCCGAGGATGGCCAGTCGATCACCGTGGCCGAGCCGAAATGCGTCGACGCCATGACCAAGGTCAAGGAGATGAAGGACGCCGGCATCGTGTCGTCGGCCGACTGGTCGACGAAGATCACCAACAACACCGCCGGCACCGTTGCCAGCCAGGTCTATGGCGGCTGGTACGAGGGCACGATCCGCACCGAATCGCCGAAGGAGAGCGGCAAGTGGGGCGTCTATCTGATGCCGAGCCTGACCGCCGACGGCCCGCGCGCCGCCAATCTCGGCGGCTCGTCCCTGGCCATCACCTCGGCCTCCAAGAACAAGGAGGCGGCTTACGCCTATCTGAAATACACGCTCGAGACCAATGACGGCCAGATCACCATGCTGAAGGATTTCGGCCTGGTGCCGTCGCTGATCTCGGCGCTCGACGATCCTTACGTCTCGCAGCCGCAGCCCTATTGGGGCGGCCAAGCCGTCTGGAAGGATATCCTGGCCACGCTGCCCAAGGTGGTGCCGAGCCGCGGCACGCAGTTCCAGAGCGACGCCGAGATCATCGTCCGCGCCGTGCAGACCAAATATCTGGCCAACGGCTATCCCGACGCCAAGGCCGCGCTCGACGACGCCGCCAAGCAGATCGCCGCCGCGACAGGTTTGCCGGTTAAATAGTGCGCCGCCTCCCCTTCTCCCCTTGTGGGAGAAGGTGGATTGGCGCGCAGCGCCAAGACGGATGAGGGGTGGTCCAGGGAACGCCAACGTCTCATTCCGCTGGAACACCCCTCATCCGGCCGCTTCGCGGCCACCTTCTCCCACAGGGGGAGAAGGCAAAGACAGACGAAAGGAGGAAGCTGATGCGCACCCAGAACGCCACCGCGTACCGCTTCCTCACGCCCTATCTTTTGATCTTCGCCATCTTCTGGATCTGGCCGATCATCTCTTCCTTCATCATCTCCTTCCAGGCGACGCGCACCGTGCCGTGGCGCTTCGCGCCGACCTTCAACTGGGGCCGCCTGATCGGCGACCCCGCCTTCTACAATGCGCTGAAGAACACGCTGCTGATCCTGGTCATCCAGGTGCCCGTGATGATTGCGCTGGCGATCGTCATGGCGGTGCTTCTGAATTCGCCGCTGCTTAAAGCCCGCGGCCTCTACCGCTTCGCTTTCTTCGCCCCGGTTGTGGTCGGCGAGGTCGCCTATTCGGCGGTCTTCCGGCTGATGTTCAGCCTCGATTTCGGCATCGTCAACAAGCTCCTGGAGAGCGTCGGCATCTCAAAGATCGACTGGTTCTCCAACGTCACGCCAGCCATGGCGCTGATCATGATCGCGGTGACCTGGCGCTGGGCCGGCTACAACGCCATCATCATCCTGGCCGGCCTGCAGTCGATCCCGGAGGATGTCTACGAGGCGGCGACGCTCGACCGCGTCAGCAGGGTGAAGCAGTTCTTCTACATCACCTTGCCGCTACTGAAGCCGGTCATCGTCTTTTGCGCCGTGCTGTCGATTATCGGCACCATGCAGCTCTTCACCGAGCCGTTCCTGATCACTGAACGCGGCGGCCCGGGCGGCGGCACCGAGACGCTCGGCCTGCTGCTCTACCGCCAAGGCTTCCGCTCGCTCAATTTCGGCTACGCCTCGGCCGTCGCCTATACCATGGCGGGGCTCGCCATCGCCATCACCCTGGTGCAGCTCTGGTTGATGAGGGAGCCGAAATGACCTCGCGCTCGCAAAGACGGCTCGGCCGCGTCATTGCGCTGCATCTTTTCCTGACGCCGCTGGCGCTGGTCTGGCTGTTTCCGCTGTGGATGATGGTGGTGTTCTCCACCATGCCCGATAACGGCATCTTCAGCCCCGGCATCGAGCTCCTGCCGCACGACAATTTCCTCGACAATGTCGCCAACCTGCAGCGCGACACCAATTTCATTGGCGCCATCGGCATCTCGGTCTCGGTGGCGGTGACCTACACGATCCTTTCGGTGCTGCTCACCTCGATGGCCGGCTGGGCGCTGGCGCGCTACGAGTTCCACGGCAAGGGCGCGGTCGTCGCCATCATCTTCGGCACCATCACGCTTCCCTATGCGGTGGTGCTGATCCCGCAATTCATCATGGTGGCGCGCGACTTCGCCATGGCCAACACCTGGATCGCGCTGATCGTGCCGCCGCTGTTCAATTCGCTGGGCGTGCTTTTCATGCGCCAGGCCTTTTCGATGATGCCGGCCGAGCTGTTCGACGCCGCCCGCGTCGAAGGCGTCAAGGAATGGCGCATCTTCCTGTTCGTGGCGATGCCGCTGGCCCGCCCGATGCTGGCGGCGCTTGCGATCATCCTCTTCCTCGCCTCGTGGAACAACTATCTGTGGCCGCTGCTGATCAACAGCCAGCCGGGCGCGATGACGGCGCCGGTGGCGCTCGGCACGCTGATCGGTCTGACCAAGGTTTCGTGGGGCGGCATCATGGCCGGCGCCGTGATGCTGACGGTGCCGATGCTGATCGTCTTCGTGCTCTTGCAGCGCCATTTCATCGCCGGCATCGCCGCCGGCGCGGTCAAATAGGAGAGCGCGAAATGCCTCGCCCACTGGGACACAGAATGATCCAACCTAGCTATATCTCGCTCTAACATGGCGGCCGTCACCCTCACCAATGTCGTTAAACGCTTCGGCATCTTCGAAGTCGTCCACGGCGCCAACATCGACATCGCCGACGGCGAGTTCGTCGTCTTCGTCGGTCCCTCCGGCTGCGGCAAGTCCACGCTGCTGAGGATGATAGCTGGGCTGGAGGACATCAGCGGCGGCGACATCGCCATCGGCGGCAAGGTGATGAACGATGTCGAGCCGGCCGACCGCGGCATCGCCATGGTGTTCCAGTCCTACGCGCTCTACCCGCATATGACGGTCGAGCAGAACCTCTCCTTCGGGCTGAGGATGAACGGCAACCCGAAGGCCGACACCGAGCGCCGGGTGAAGCGAGCGGCGGAAATCCTGCGCATCGACGAATTGATGCAGCGGCGGCCGAAGCAATTGTCCGGCGGTCAGCGCCAGCGTGTCGCCATCGGCCGCGCCATCGTGCGCGAGCCGCAGGTCTTCCTGTTCGACGAGCCGCTCTCCAATCTCGACGCCGAGCTCAGGGTGCAGATGCGGGTCGAGATCTCGCGCCTGCACAAGGAGCTCGGCGTCACCATGATCTATGTGACGCATGACCAGACCGAGGCGATGACGCTGGCCGACCGCATCGTTGTGCTCAAAGCCGGCAATGTCGAGCAGATCGGCGCGCCGCTCGATCTCTATGACGACCCGGCCAACCGTTTCGTTGCCGGCTTCATCGGCTCGCCGAAGATGAATTTCCTCAGCGCCAAGATCGTCGACACGTCCAACAGCGCAGCCATCCTCGAGCTCGCCCATCACGGCGGCGCCAGATTGCGCAAGCCGCTTTGCGAGACTTTTCCCGCCGTCGGCGCCGAGGTCGTGCTCGGCGTCAGGCCGGAGCATTTCTTCGAGGCCGGCCAGGGCGATTGCGACATCCCGGTCAAGGCCGACGTCGCCGAGCATCTGGGCTCGGTGAGCTACGTCTACGCCAATGCCGGACCCGAGGAGCTGATCGTCGAGCGCGAGGCCTCGCGCCAGCGCGCCAGCGGCGACCATTTCACGGTCTCAATCAAGGCGGAACGGGCGCTGCTCTTCGACAAGGCGGGCGCCAGGATCCGCTGACCCGCAAATTTTCTTTGCCGGCATGCCAGGCGTGGCGGCGACCATGGAGAATTCGACATGACATCTGGAAAAATCCGCTGGGGCATTCTCGGACCCGGCAGCATCGCGAAATCCTTTGCCGGCGGCGTGGCGGGGTCCCGCAACGGCGAGCTGGTCGCGCTCGGCGCCCGCAATCCCGCCAAGCCGGGCTTGGCCCAGAGCTTTCCGGGCGCGCGCATCCTCGACGGCTATGACGCGCTGCTCGCCGACAAGCAAGTTGACGCCGTTTACATTTCGATCCCGCATCCCGGCCATGCCGAATGGGCGATCAAGGCCGCCGAGGCCGGCAAGCATGTCTTGTGCGAGAAGCCGCTGGCGCTGACCGCCTTCGAGGCCGACGCCATGATGCATGCAGCGCGCAAGGCCCGCACGTTTCTCGGCGAGGCCTTCATGTACCGGCTGCACCCGCAGACGCTGCAATTGGTCGAGCTGATCAAGTCGGGCGCCATCGGCGAGATCCGCATGATCAAGTCGAGCTTCGGCTTCGCCATGCCGGGCTTCATGCCGGAACATCGGCTCTATGCCAACGACATGGCCGGCGGCGGCATTCTCGATGTCGGCGGCTATCCGGTGTCGATGGCGCGGCTGATCGCGGGCGCCGCCGCCGGGCAGCCTTTCCTCGAGCCGGACAAGGTCGTGGGCGCTGCCCATCTCGGCCAATCGGGCGTCGATGAGTGGTCCTCGGCCCTGCTCACGTTCCCCAACGGCATCGTCGCCGAGATCTCCTGCAGCATCTCGCTCAACCAGGACAATGTGTTGCGCATCTTCGGCACCAAGGGTCAGATCGAGGTGCCCGATTTCTGGTTCGCCGGTGGCAACCGCGACGTCGGACCGGGCCGGATCGAGGTGATCCGGTCCGGGGCGGCTCGCGAGGTGATCAGCCTCGGCGAGACCCGCCACCTCTATTCCTTCGAGGTCGATGCCGCCGGCGAGGCGATTCTTGCCGGACGGCAGGAGTTCGCCTGGCCGGGCATGGGCTGGAACGACAGCGTCGGCACGCTGCGCGTTCTCGACAAATGGCGCGCCGCGGTCGGGCTGGAATATGACATCGAAAAGCCGGCTAAGCGCGTCAACACCCTCTCTGGCCGGCCGCTGCGGACCGATGGCAAGGCAATCGGCAAGCGCGCCATTCCCGGCCTGCCGCGCGCAGTGTCGCTGCTGGCGCTCGGCTTCGAGGATTTCCGCACCTTCTCCTCCGGCTCGATCCTGCTCGACGCCTATTTCGAGGCCGGCGGCAATCTGTTCGACACCGGCTTCGTCTATGGCGCCGGCTACACCGAGACGCTGCTTGGCCAATGGCTCAGGAATCGCGGCGTGCGCGAGCAGTCTGTGATCATCGCCAAAGGCGCGCATTCGCCGCTCTGCTATCCCGATGTGATCGGCAAGCAGCTGGCGCAGTCGCTCGACCGGCTGCAGACCGACCATGTCGACATCTATTTCATGCATCGCGACAATCCGGACGTGCCGGTCGGCGAATTCGTCGATGCGATGGATCGCGAGGCGAAAGCCGGCCGCATCCGCGGCCTGTTCGGCGGCTCCAACTGGACGATGGAGCGCATGGACGAGGCGATTGCCTATGCCGAAAAGAACGGTAAGCAGAAGCCCGGCGCGCTCTCCAACAATTTCTCGCTGGCCGAGATGCTGGAGCCGATCTGGCCCGGTTGCGTCACCTCTTCCACGGATGACTGGAAGGGCTGGCTGACGGCGAGGCAGATGCCGAACTTCGCCTGGTCGAGCCAGGGCCGCGGCTTCTTCACCGACCGCGCCGGCCGCGACCGGACCGACAATGAAGAGCTGGTGCGGGTCTGGTATTCGGAAAAGAATTTCGGCCGCCGGGACCGGGCGATCGAACTGGCGCGAAAACTAGGCAAGAGCCCGATCCATGTCGCGCTCGCCTACGTGCTGTCGCAGCCCTTCCCCTCGGTCCCGCTGATCGGCCCGCGCACACTGGACGAGCTGGAGGACAGTCTTAGGGCGCTGGATATCAAGCTGACGCCGGAGGATGTAGCGTGGCTGGATGAGGGCCCAGAGAGACGCAGGGCTTGATCGGAGCGAGGAAAAACAAACGCCTCATTCCTTCGCCCCCTCTCTGCCCTGCCGGGCATCTCCCCCTCAACGGGGGAGATTGGCAGCTTCGACGCCGGCGCCTTTTCTGCAGCATTGGTGATTGGCGAAAGCCGGCGTGACATCTGATCTCCCCCCTTGAGGGGGAGATGTCCGGCAGGACAGAGAGGGGGGCCTCGCGCCAACATCTCAGGCCCTACCGATCCACCCGCGTCGACAAAATAATCGAAGACGACGTCCGCTCTACCCCATCCATCGCCCCGATCCGATCAAGCAGCGCGTCGAGGTCGCGGATCGACGGCGCGTCGACGATGACGATCATGTCGAAATTGCCGCTCACCGAATGCACTGTGCGGACCGGCGGCATCGCCGCGAGGCTGCGCACCACCTTGTCGGCGAGTTTCGGCGTGACAGTGAGCAGCACATGCGCCTTGACCAGCCCTTGCTCATAATCGGGCGACAGCCTGACCCCATATCCGGTGATGATGCCGCGCTGCTCCAGCCGCTCGATGCGGCTCTGCACCGTGGTGCGCGACACGCCGAGCTGACGCGCGAGCTCGGCGGTCGAGGCGCGGGCGTTGGCGCGCAACAAGGTAAGCAGGGCTTGTTCGGCTTCACTGATCATTTCGACGAAACCTTTCGGCATATCGCTCAAACTTATGCTTCATATTGCCAGATTCCACGCTTCCTTTCGACCGGCAAGCTGCAAGGATTCTCGCCACATCGAATTCAGCATTGGCAGGGGATATGATCATGAAGAACATCGTTGTCGTCGGCGCCGGCAAGATCGGCTCGACCATCGCCGAAATGCTGAACGCCACGGGCGACTACCACGTCACGCTGGTCGACCGCTCGGCGGCTCAGCTTGCCGCCGCCGAATTGCCGGCCGGCATCGCGACGCAGGAGCTCGATATCACTGCCTCGGGTGAGCTCGAAGACGTGCTTGCCGGCAAATTCGCCGTGCTCAGCGCCGCGCCCTTCCACCTCACCACGCGCATCGCCGAGGCGGCCGCCGCCACCGGCGTGCATTATCTCGATCTCACCGAGGACGTCGTCTCGACCCGCCGCGTCAAGGAGCTCGCGCGTGACGCCAAAAGCGCCTTCATCCCGCAATGCGGCCTGGCGCCAGGCTTCATTTCGATAGTCGCCAACGACCTCGCCAGCCGCTTCGACACGCTGGAAAGCGTGCGCATGCGCGTCGGCGCGCTGCCGCAATATCCGTCCAACGCGCTGAACTACAACCTCACCTGGAGCACCGACGGCGTCATCAACGAATATTGCGAGCCCTGCGAGGCGATCGTCGAGGGCGAGCTGATCGAGGTGCCGCCGCTGGAGGAGCGCGAGGAATTCTCGCTCGACGGCGTCACCTACGAAGCCTTCAACACCTCCGGCGGTCTGGGCACGCTCGCCGAGACGCTGAAGGGCAAGGTGCGCACGCTGAACTACCGCACCATCCGCTATCCCGGGCACGCCGCGATCATGAAGGCGCTGCTCAACGACCTCGGCCTGCGTCATCGCCGCGACGTGCTCAAGGACATTTTCGAGAGCGCCCTGCCGGCGACGCTGCAGGATGTGGTCATCGTCTTCGTCACCGTCTCGGGCCGCCGCAACGGCCGCCTGCTGCAGGAGACCTACGCCAACAAGATCTATTCGCAGCGCGTCGGCAACATCGTGCGCAGCGCCATCCAGATCACCACCGCATCCGGCATCTGCGCCGTGCTCGACATGCTGGCCGACGGCTCGCTGCCGGCGAAGGGCTTTGTCAAGCAGGAAGACATCGCCCTCGACGCCTTCCTCGCCAACCGCTTCGGCCGCGCCTATGCCCAGCACGAGATGGTAAGCCGGCTGGCGAGCTGAGGTCTCTTCCTTCTCCCCTTGTGGGAGAAGGTGGATCGGCGCGCAAGCGCCGAGACGGATGAGGGGTGTTCCAGCGGAGTGAGAGGCTTGCTTTCCCTGGAGCACCCCTCATCCGTCGCCTTCGGCGACACCTTCTCCCACAAGGGGAGAAGGGGGAGCTAGACATGCAGCGCGTGGCCCAGCGCCTTCAGTGCCGCTTCCTGGAATCCCTCGCCCTGCGTCGGATGCGCATGGATCGTGCCGGCGATGTCCTCCAGGCGAGCGCCCATCTCCAGCGCCAGGCCGAACGCCGCCGATAGTTCCGATACGCCCTGCCCGACCGCTTGGATGCCCAGCACCAGATGGTTGTCGGCGCGTGCCACGACCCGCACAAACCCGTCCTCGCCCTGTTTCGTCATCGCGCGCCCGTTGGCAGCGAAGGGGAACTGGCCGATCTTGATCTCGCCGGCGAGCGCCTTCGCTTCTTCGGGCGACAGCCCGGCGGTGACCAGCTCCGGATCGGTGAAGCAGATCGCCGGAATGGCGCGCTTGTCCCAGCTTCTTTTGTGGCCGGCAACGATCTCGGCCACCATCTCGCCCTGCGCCATGGCACGGTGCGCCAGCATCGGCTCGCCGGTGACGTCGCCGATGGCAAAAATGCCGCGCATCGAGGTGCGGCACTGGTCGTCGATGCGAATGAATTTTCCTGCCATGTCGAGGTCGATCTGCTCCAGCCCCCAGCCCTCGGTCAGCGGCTTGCGGCCGACCGTGACCAAAATCCTGTCGGCCGCGACTTTGGCGTTCTTGCCCTCGGCGGTCTCGACCAGCAGCGCGTCGCCCTTGGCCGACAGGCCTTTGGCATTCGCCCCTGTCATCACCTCGACGCCAAGCTCGCTGAGCCGTTTCAGCACCGGTCTTGTCAGCTCGGCGTCATATTGCGCGAGCACTCGCGGCAGGGCTTCGACCACGGTGATCTTGGCGCCCATCTTGGCGAAGGCCATGCCGAGCTCCAACCCGATATAACCGCCGCCGACGACCGCGAGCTTCTCCGGCACTTCGCCGAGATCCAGCGCCTCGGTGGACGAGATGACCGGGCCGCCGAAATGCAGGAACGGCAATTCGACCGGCGCCGAACCAGTGGCGATGACGACGGTCTCGGCGCGGATCACCTGGGTTCCGGTTTCGGTCTCGACCTCGACGGTCTTGCCGTCCCGGAAGGTTGCCCACCCATGCACGGTCTTCACCCTGGCCTTCTTCAACAGGCCGGCCACGCCGCTGTTGAGCCGGCTAACGATTCCATCCTTCCAGCTGACAGTTTTCGCAAGATCGAGCGTCGGCGCGGCGACCTTGATGCCCAGCGGATCCTTGCCGCCGGCCATATGCGCGATCTTCTCGAACGCCTCCGCCGCGTGGATCAGCGCCTTGGACGGGATGCAGCCGACATTGAGGCAGGTGCCGCCAGGCTTACCGGCTTCGACGATGACCGTGTCGACACCGAGCTGGCCGGCACGGATAGCGCAGACATAGCCGCCCGGCCCGGCGCCGATGACGAGCAGCTTGCAGGAGATTTCTTTCATGACGGCTGCTTCCTTTCGGCGGAGGCGGCGACGCGCCTTTTCCTTCTCCCCTTGTGGGAGAAGGTGGATCGGCGCGACAGCGCCGAGACGGATGAGGGGTGTTCCAGCGGAGTGAGACGCTGGCATTCGAGCGGAATGAAACGCTGGCATTCCCTGGAGCACCCCTCATCCGTCGCCTTCGGCGACACCTTCTCCCACAAGGGGAGAAGGGGGAGCGCGCATTTCGGCGCCGCGACGTTCGAGACCGACCCCATCTCCCTCAATCCACGAAGATCAGCGCCGGCGTCTCCAGCAGCGCCTTGATGCGCTGCACGAAAACCGCGGCATCCCAGCCGTCGATGACGCGATGGTCGAAGCTGGAGGACAGGTTCATCATCTTGCGCGGGATGAACTGCGTGCCGTCCCACACCGGCCGCACCATGATCTTGTTGACGCCGACGATTGCCACTTCCGGGTAATTGATGACCGGCGTCGTCGCCACGCCGCCCATGGCGCCGAGCGAGGTGATGGTGATGGTCGAGCCGGAAAGCTCCTCGCGGCTCGCCGTGCCGGCCTTCGCCGCATCGGCCAGCCGGTTGACTTCCGCAGCACTATCCCACAGGTCGCGCGCCTCGGCATGTTTCACCACCGGCACCACCAGCCCGTTCGGCGTCTGCGCGGCGATGCCGATATGGACGCCTTCATGCCGGTGGATGATGCCGGCGTCGTCGTCGAACAGCGCGTTGAGGTTCGGCTGCTCGCCGATCGCCTTGACCATCGCCCGCATCAGGAAAGGCAGCAGCGTCAGCTTCGGGCGATCGGCGCGCTTCTCCCTGTTGAGGGTGGCGCGCAAGTCTTCCAATGCTGTGACGTCGATCTCCTCGACATAGGTGATATGCGGGATGCGCGATTTGGCGAGCGCCATCTTTTCGGCGATCTTGCGCCGGAGCCCAACGACCTTGATGTCCTCGACGCCGTCTTTCCGGGCAAGCCCGGTGGCGCGGGCGACTTGCGGGCCGCGCGCGAGGAATGCGTCGATGTCCTCATGGCTGATGCGCCCGGCCGGACCGCTGCCCGCAACCTGGCGCAGATCGATGCCGGCTTCCTTGGCGCGCAGGCGGACGGCAGGCGAGGCCAGCGGCTTCTCGCCTTCCGCGCGCGGCGCGCCCGAAAGGCTGGGCATGGCGCGATCCTTCTTAACGCCGTCGTCCTCGGGCTTGTCCCGAGGATCTGCCGACCTGCGTGGATGCGACGCCAGTTCCGGCGAACCAGCGGATCCTCGGGACAAGCCCGAGGATGACGGCGCTGCGTTTTGCGCAGGGGAAAGACGATCGCCATGGCTCGCTCCAGCGGGGATGCCGTCGGCACCACTCTCGCCTGGCGACGTGTTTTTCACATTGCCTTCGCCGGCCACCTTCAGCCGCACGATCGGCGAGCCGATCGCCACCGTGTCGCCGATCTCGGCGCCGAGCCACAGGATCTCGCCGTCGACCGGCGAGGGGATCTCGACGGTTGCCTTGTCGGTCATGACGGCGGCGAGAACCGTGTCCTCGCGCACGAGGTCGCCGACCTTGACGTGCCATTCGACAAGCTCGGCCTCGGCGACGCCTTCGCCGACATCGGGAAGCTTTATGACGTGCTCGCCCATCTCAGGCCTCCCCACTCTAAGCTTCCAATGTTTCGATCAGCGCGCGCCCGACCCGCGCCGGGCCGGGGAAATAGTCCCACTCCTGCGCATGCGGATAGGGCGTGTCCCAGCCGGCGACCCGCGCCACCGGCGCTTCCAGATGGTAGAAGCAGTTCTCCTGCACGAGCGCCACCAGCTCGGCGCCGAAGCCCGAGGTGAGCGTCGCCTCGTGCACGACGACGCAGCGGCCGGTCTTCTTCACCGAGGCGACGATCGCCTCGAGGTCGAGCGGCAGCAGCGTCCTGAGATCGATCACTTCGGCGTCGATGCCGGTCTCCTCGGCCGCGGCCTGCGCGACATAGACCATGGTGCCGTAGGCAAGCACCGTCACCGCAGATCCCGGCCTGCGGATCGCCGCCTTGCCGAGCGGGATCGTGTAATGGCCGTCCGCGACCTCGCCCAGCTCATGCTTCGACCACGGCGTCACCGGCTTGTCGTGGTGGCCATCGAACGGGCCGTTGTAGAGCCGCTTCGGCTCGAGGAAGATCACCGGGTCCGGATCCTCGATCGCCGCGATCAGCAACCCCTTGGCGTCATGCGGGTTGGAGGGCACGATAACCTTCAGGCCGGAGACATGCGTGAACAGCGCTTCCGGGCTCTGGCTGTGCGTCTGGCCCCCGAAAATGCCGCCGCCGGTCGGCATGCGTACCACGATCGGGCAGGTGAAATCGCCGTTCGAACGGTAACGCAAGCGCGCCGCCTCCGATACGATCTGGTCGTAAGCCGGATAAACATAATCGGCGAATTGCACCTCCACGCAGGGCTTCAGCCCATAGGCGGCCATGCCGATGGCCGAGCCGACGATGCCGGATTCGCTGATCGGCGCGTCGAAGCAGCGGCTCTTGCCGTATTTGGCCTGCAGGCCCTGCGTGGCGCGGAAGACGCCGCCGAAGAAGCCGACATCCTCGCCATAGACGATGACTTGGCTGTCGCGCCCCATCGAAACGTCCATGGCGTCACGGATCGCCTCGATCATCGTGCGTCTCGGCATGGTCAGACCCCCGCCTGCTGACGCTGGCGCCTGAGATGCGGCGGCATCTCGGCATAGACGCCCTCGAACATGTCGCGCGTCGACGGCTTGCCGCCGGCATGCAGCGTGCCATGGCTTTCGGCCTCCTTCTGCGCCGCGATCACCGTTTCGAGAATCTCGGCCTCCGCCTGGGTGTGGCGCTCCTCCGACCAGACTTGCTTGTGGATGAGGTGGTTCTTCAGCCGGATCACCGGATCGCCGAGCGGCCAAGCATCGGATTCCGCCTTCGGCCGGTAGGCCGACGGGTCGTCCGAGCTCGAATGCGCGCCGGCGCGGTAGGTGACATATTCGACCAGCGTCGGCCCGAGATTGGCGCGCGCCCGCTCCGCCGCCCATTTGGCCACCGCATGCACGGCGAGATAGTCGTTGCCGTCGACGCGCAGCGACGGGATCCCGAAGCCGAGCCCCCGCGCTGCGAACGTGCCGGAGCCGCCGCGCGCGATGCCCTGGAAAGTCGAGATCGCCCACTGATTGTTGACGACGTTGAGCACGACAGGCGCCTTGTAGGTGGAAGCAAACACCAGCGCCGCATGGAAGTCGGACTCCGCCGTCGAGCCGTCGCCGATCCACGCTGCCGCAATCTTGGAATCATTGGAGATCGCCGAGGCCATCGCCCAGCCGACCGCCTGGATATATTGCGTCGCCAGATTGCCGGAGATCGAGAAGAAGCCGTGCTCCTTCGACGAATACATGATCGGCAGTTGACGGCCCTTCAGCGGATCGGCCTCGTTGGAATAGATCTGGTTCATCATGGTGACCATCGGATAGCCGTCGGCGATCAGAAGGCCGGCCTGCCGGTAGGTCGGGAAATTCATGTCGCCCGGCTTGAGCGCCTTGCGGAAAGCGCAGCTCACCGCCTCTTCGCCCAGATGCTGCATGTAGAAGGAGGTCTTGCCCTGGCGCTGCGCCATCTGCATGCGCGCATCGAAGGTCCTGAGCGTCATCATATGGCGCAGGCCTTCGAGCAGCTCCTCGTCGCTGAGCAGCCCGGCCCACGGCCCGACCGCTTCGCCGGCGCGGTTCAGCACCCGGATGATGGAAAAAGCCATGTCGCGGATGCTGCGCGGATCGACCTCGATCTCCGGACGCGGCACCGAGCCCGCCTTGGGAATGGTCACATTCGAGAAATCCGGCGTGCCGCCGGGCCGAACCTCTGGCTCGGGCACATGGAAGCGCAACAATCCAGCGTCGGCCATGAGCTCACATCCTCCAATGTTGCCGGTGCGATATTTGCACATCCGCGCCGCCAGACCAGTGCCAATTCGCCGGACCTCGCCACGGCCATCCTCCCCGGACGTCAGCTCGGTTGAGCAATGCGGCACAGACGCCAAGATGCAGATATGGCGGCGAAATTTCTTGTCGATGTTTTCACGCCGCGCGCAATTTGGCGGAAGTTTGCGGGGCGATTGCCGCCAGAAAATGCGATTGGGAGGTGGAGCCGGGCGCGGCCTTCCCCTTCTCCCCTTGTGGGAGAAGGTGTCGCCGAAGGCGACGGATGAGGGGTGTTCCAGATGCCACCAGCGTCTCACTCCGCTGGAACACCCCTCATCCGTCTCGGCGCTGTCGCGCCGATCCACCTTCTCCCGCAAGGGGAGAAGGTAAGTGCGCTGCCGGCCGCTTCTCCGTTCACTCGGCCCCCGCCCCGTGCTAACTCACCCCGCATGGCACAGAAGAAAGGATACGAGGTCGATTCGTGGCTGGCGAAGCCCGATCCGGCCATGGCAATCGTCCTGCTTTACGGCCCTGACCGCGGCCTTGTCGCCGAGCGGGCGAAAACCTTCGCCGCGAAAACCGGCCTGCCGCTCGACGACCCCTTCTCTGTCGTCAGGCTGGACGGCGCCGAAGTCGACCGCGATGAGGGGCGGCTGCTCGACGAAGCCCGCACGGTGCCGATGTTTTCCGACCGGCGGCTGCTTTGGGTGCGCAATGCCAGCGGCCAGAAGGCGCTGGCCGACGACATCAAGGCGCTGACCGCCGAGCCCGCGCGCGACGCCATCATCCTCATCGAAGCCGGCGACCTGAAGAAAGGCACCGGCCTGCGCGCCATCGTCGAGGCCGCCGGCAACGCCATTGCCTTGCCTTGCTATGCCGACGAGGCCCGCGACCTGGATTCGGTGATCGACGACGAATTGCGCAAGGCCGGCATGTCGATGACCTTGGACGCCAGGCAAGCGCTGCGCCGCAATCTCGGCGGCGATCGTCTCGCCTCGCGCGGCGAGATCGAGAAGCTGGTGCTCTACGCGCATGGCCACAAGGAGATCGGCGTCGACGACGTCAACGCGCTGTCGGGCGACGTCTCCGGCGCTTCCTTCGACGCCGCTGTCGACGCCATGCTGGACGGCAAGGTCGGCGATTTCGACATCGCCTTCAACCGTCACTGCCAGTCCGGCGGCCATCCGTTCCTGGTTTTGTCATCGGCGATGCGGCAATTGCAGGCGATCCAAGCGATGCGCGGCCAGATGGAGACCGGCGGCCGCAACGCCGCTTCGGTCGTCGCCGGCGCCCGCCCCCCGGTGTTCTTCTCGCGCCGCAAGCTGGTGGAAAAGACGCTGGAGCGCTGGACTGTCGAGGCGCTCGCACGTGCGCTCGGCCGGCTGCAGACGGCGGTGCTGCAGACCCGCAAACGACCGGACCTGTCGGAAGCGCTGGCACGCCAGGCGCTGCTTGGCATTGCCATCGAGAGCGCGAGGCTGGGGCAAAGGTAAACGCCGGCGATTGGCGACGGCCGGGGCGACAGCTGATCTCCCCCTGTAGGGAGATGGCCGGTCCACCCCTCCGGAGCTGCAGCGCAGCTGCTGCGAAGGACGGCAGGCCAAAGGGCGCTGTCCCGCCAGCGTATTTTTCGTCCTGCCCTACCGCTGGTCAATTCATCATCATGTCGGCCGGCTGAAAGGTCGGCAGCGCCTGGGGAAAGACCAGCACCGCCGCGCCGTAAAGGAGCAGGGCGACGCCCGACACCTTGGCTATGCCCTTTCCCGCCGGGAAGGTCTTTTCCGCAAAGACCAGCAGCGTGACCACGGCCATTGCGGCGACGTTCATGATCCCGAGCGGGAAAAGTGCCAGAAACAAGAGCCAGCAACAGCCCAGACAAAAGGCGCCGTGCTCAAGGCCCATGCGGACCGCGCCCCAAGAACCATCGCGCCAGGAGGTCAGGATGAAACCGATTGGCGTGCGGCATTTGGCCAGGCACAGATCCTTCAGTGGCGAGAGCTGGTAGGCGCCGGCAATGATCAGCAGGGCGCCGCCAATGCGCGCGGCCGTCGCCGTAGACAATCCCGCATGATCGGCAAGCGTCTCGGCACCTGCGGCACCGGCAAAAGCCAAAACGCTCACCGTGCCCCAAACCAGCATATAGCCTGCCACGAATAGCAAGGTAGCGACAAAGGCTTCGCCGCGACCTCGTTTGCCGGCTTGGACCTGGTGGAAGGTCAGGATCATGGGCGCCGCCGTCGGAAACATCATGGCAATCATCATGATCATCCAGACGACAAGAAACAGCGGCGCCGCCATGCCCATGGTGGGTGAGTACATCTCCATGCGCATATCTGCGTCCGCGCCGATCCGCTGCCGGATGAGCAAGACCCACGCCGCCGCGGCGACCGCGCCCAACAGGGCGAGAATGATGTTTCGCTGCAATGTCAGCGTCATGGGCGAGGCCGTTCCGACCATGCGTGCGGGACTATTGCTGGCCGGACCAATTGATCGGAGCGTAGTGCGCGTTTCGGCGGGAATTGTCCCAACTCATGCCATGGTCGCTGAAAGTATTGCCTTCCACGCCCATCGCCATACCGAGCCAGTCGGGATTGACGGGATGGCCGGAGGCCACCCACATCTCGCCGTCCTCGCGCATTGTCGGCAACGGTTCGACCGCCAGCTGCATCACGCCGGCAATCTCCACCGACCGCTTCTTGCCGTCGGCCTGGTATCTGATCGGCACCTTCTTGGCTCCGAGATTGGTGCTGATCATCGGCGCGAAGGCGGCCATCGGCCCGCCCGCGGCGCCGGTGAAGATGGCGCCCAGCGCTTCGGTCTGCCTGTCATCCGCATGGTCGTCAATATAGGCTGCGGCCGTCCAATTGCCCTCCGCCATCGGGCCTGGCGTGTGAGCAACCATCGCGACATTGAGCCCGTCCAATCGAACGTCCCCGAAACTGCCCTTGTCGATATGAAAGACCAAGGCGACGTCGCAAACGCCTTTCGTCGGCTTCGATGTCAGCTGCGCCTGGGTGGACAACAGGCAAGGACATACGACATCGCAGCTGCAGTTTTCGAAGTAGCTTCCAGACAACCGCCAACTGACTGCCATTTACACCTCCCATTGTGTCAGGCGTGTCCGGCTTTGGCGAGGCTATCTGCCGTTTCACGGAGAACGGCAGATAGCCCTCACCGCGACTGATCGGCACGCCGGGGCAGTAATTTAAGGTCAAGCTAATAGAGCGTACGCCGTTGCCGTGGACTGTCAAGCGGAGGGCGCTGGGGAGGGGCGCTGTCTCTCGCCGACATATCCTTCGTCATTCTAGGGCGGAGCAAGGAGCGGAGCGACGCGCGCAGACCCTAGAATCCATGCCATGGCATTGGCCGTAGAATGCTGCGGTCCAGAATAGGCGCCGATGGCTGCGCCAGCTAGGATCGCCAGATGACCGGCTATGTCTACATGACTGCTAGCCAGAAAGGGGGCACGATCTATATCGGTGTCACCAATGACCTTGCCCGCCGCATACCCGAGCACAAGAATGGCCAAGGTTCCAGCTTCGCCAGCCGTTGCGGTGTGCAGCGTCTCGTCTGGTACGAGGAATATTTCGACATCGCTGATGCCATCCAGCGTGAGACGTCACTGAAACGCTGGCCACGGCGATGGAAGATTGAACTGATCGAAAAGAGCAATCCGGAATGGTTCGAGCTGTTTCGCGGAATTGGTTGGTGAGCGTTCTGCACCCTGGCGGCTCTCGACCGTCCCGGCATGGATTCTAGGGTCTGCGCGCGTCGCTTCGCTCCTTGCTCCGCCCTAGAATGACGAAGGACAGGTTGACGGGACAGCACGCTCGTCTGTCCTGCCGGGGCATCTTCTCGCAGGGAAGGATTCGCAGTTCCCGGCATCTTAGCCGCGCACCGCGCAAACAAAAAAAGGGCCGGCGCATCGCCAGCCCATTTATGTCTATCACGGATATATCAGAGGTATCCAACGTTCAGCCAAAACCTCAGCTACCGCCAAATAACATGGCGCCTCGGCCCCCTACCGCTCGTCCTTCAGACGTCGGCAGAGCTCGTCGAGTTGTTCCAGCGAGCGGTAGTTGACCTTGAGCGTGCCGCCCTTGCCCTTGTGCTCGATGCTCACGATCATGCCGATTGTGTCGGTCATCAGCTTCTCGAGCGCCAGCGTGTCGGGGTCCTTCTCGGGCGGGCTCGCGGGGGATTTCACCTTGGCTGGCGTGGGGCCGGCGGGCATTTGCGCCAAGGCTTCGGCCTGGCGCACCGAAAGCCCTTCCTTGACGATGCGCTTGGCGAGCCCGGCCGGGTCTTCGGCGGTGACCAGCGTTCGGGCGTGGCCGGCCGACAAATCGCCGTCGACCAGCATGTCGTGAATGACGTTGGGCAGCTTCAACAGCCTCAGCGTGTTGGCGACATGGCTGCGGCTCTTGCCGATCACCTGGCCGAGATCGGCCTGCGTGTAGCCATGCTCGTCGATGAGCTGCTGGTAGCCTTGCGCCTCCTCGACAGGATTGAGATCGGCGCGCTGGACGTTCTCGATGATCGCCAGCTCCAGCGCGGTGCGGTCGTTGACGTCGCGCACGATCAGCGGGATTTCGGTCAGACCGGCGCGCTGCGCCGCCCGCCAGCGCCGCTCGCCGGCGATGATCTCGTAGCGGCCGGGCTGCGACGGCGAGGGGCGCGCCACGACCGGCTGCACCACGCCGTGCTCGCGGATCGACTGGGCCAGGTCGGTGAGCTCGGCATCGCCGAAATGCCGGCGCGGATTCTTCGGGTTCGGGCTGACGAACTCGATCGGCACCTTGCCGTCGGCCGCCACCGCCGCGCCCGGCTTTTCGGGCGCCGCCGGACGGTCGATTTCGCCGATCAGCGCCGCGAGGCCGCGGCCCAGTCTTTTTCTCGATTGGTCTTCGCTCATGAGTTTGTCCAGATCGTTTCGGAATCGGATCGGCTGATTAACCAAGCCGCGCGATGATGCTCAGGCGGCGCGCAGCTTGCGCTCGCGGCGGATCACCTCGGAGGCGAGCTGCAGATAGGCCTGGCTGCCCGAGCATTTCAGGTCGTAGAGGATCGCCGGCTTGCCGTAGGACGGAGCCTCGGAGACGCGCACATTGCGCGGGATGATCGTCTCATAGACCTTGTCGCCCATATGGGTGCGCACATCCTGCACCACCTGGTTGGCGAGGTTGTTGCGCCCGTCATACATGGTGAGCACGATACCCTGGATGGTGAGGTCCGGATTGATGGTATTGCGCACCTGTTCGACCGTCTCCAGCAACTGGCTGAGACCTTCCAGCGCGAAGAACTCGCATTGCAGCGGCACGAGAACGGAATCGGCCGCCGCCATTGAATTCAAAGTCAAAAGGTTGAGCGAGGGCGGGCAGTCGATCAGCACATAGCCGAACGGCGCCGAACGCTCGGAGGCGGCGCGCAGCGCATTGCGCAACTTGAGCACGCGGTCGGGCGCCGAGGCGATTTCCATCTCGATGCCGAGAAGGTCGAGCGTCGAGGGTATGATGGAGAGGCCGGGCACCGCTGTCGGCACCGCGGCCTGCTCCAGCTCGAGCTCGCCGGTCAGCACGTCATAGGACGAAACCGTGCGATCCTTGCGGTCGATGCCCAGCCCGGTGCTGGCATTGCCCTGCGGGTCGAGGTCGACGATCAGCACGCGCTCGCCGATCGCGGCCAGCGCCGTGGCCAGGTTGATGGCCGTCGTCGTCTTGCCGACGCCGCCTTTCTGGTTGGCGACAGTGATGATACGCGGTCCGGTTTTCATGGATTTATGCCAGTAATTCATTGCTGTTTCGCTGGGCGCAAGTCGGTGATGTCGAGGATGACGCCTTCGGCGTCGGTCATGCTCGAATGTTCTACCAGATCGAAGCCCCAGCGGTGAGTGCTTTCTTCCACCTCGGCGCGGTAATCCCGGCCTTTGTGAAAGAGCGCGCGTGCGCCCCTAGTCAGCCAGGGCGCCGACAGGTCGAGCAGGTCCGGAAGAGCTGCCAACGCCCTGGCTGTGACGATTTCCGGTGTTGAAACAGGCGCATAGCTGTCATCGATGCGCCTGGCCACGACACGCGCCGGCAGATCGAACTGGCCTATGACGGATTGCAGGAACGACGCCTTCTTGCGGTTGCTTTCGACCAGGGCGATCGATGCGCTGGGGCGCTCCGCCAGCAGGAAAGCCAGTACCAGGCCGGGAAAACCGCCGCCTGAGCCGAGATCGATCCAGCGTGTCGCGGTGGGTGCGATTCGCGCAAGCTGGGCGCTGTCCAGGATATGGCGGCGCCACACATCGTCCAGTGTCGACGGCGCCGCCAGATTGATGCTGCGGTTCCATTTCAGGAACAGCTGTTCGAAAGCCTGCAGCCGCTCGAATGTTTCACGTGAAACCGGACCCGCTGCCTTTTGCAGGCTCGCCCAGGCATCCGCGCTCACGCCACGTCCCTTCGCGCTGCGAACTCGGCGTTGCGGACATGCGCGACAATGATGGCAAGCGCGGCGGGTGTCATGCCTTCCATGCGCTGCGCATCGGCGATCGAGCGCGGCTGGCGCGCCTTCATCTTCTGCTTCAGCTCGTTTGAAAGTCCCGGAACGTCCGCGAAATCGAGCGCCTCGGGGATGAGCCGCGATTCCTCATGCCTGATCTGTGCGGCGTCGGCTTGCTGGCGATCGAGGTAAACTGAATATTTCGCCTCCGTTTCGAGCCGCTCCGCCGTCTTGGCGTCCAGTTCGGCAAAGCGCGGCTCGACCCTTTTCAGCCAGGCCATGTCGACGCCCGGATGCGCCAGCAGCGCATAGGCCGAGCGGCGCACGCCGTCCTTGTTGATCTCCAGCCCATGCCGTGCCGCTTCATTCGGCGTAAGCGTCACAGACTTTGCCAGCGTGCGGGCTTCGTCGAGCTTCTGCGCCAGCGCGCCAAAACGCTGCAGCCGCTCTGTTGACACGATGCCGAGTTTTTCCGCCAACGGCGTCAGCCGCTCGTCGGCATTGTCGGCGCGCAGCGACAACCGGAACTCCGCGCGCGAGGTGAACATGCGATAGGGCTCGGCGATGCCCCGGCTGGTCAGGTCATCGACCATCACGCCGATATAGGCCTCGGTGCGGCTGAGCACGAACGGCTCATCGCCGGATGCCGCCCGCGCGGCGTTGATGCCGGCGAGCAGGCCTTGCGCGCCAGCCTCTTCATAACCGGTCGTGCCGTTGATCTGCCCGGCCAGGAACAGGCCGGCGAGCCGCTTCGTCTCCAGCGTCGTCTTCAGCTCGCGCGGATCGACATGGTCGTATTCGATGGCATAGCCGGGCTGCAGCATCGTCGCCTTTTCCAGCCCGGGGATCGTCTTCAGCATGTCGAGCTGCACGTCTTCCGGCAGCGAGGTCGAGATGCCGTTCGGATAGACGGTGTCGTCGTCGAGGCCTTCGGGCTCGAGGAAGATCTGATGGCCCTCGCGGTCGCCGAACTTGACGATCTTGTCCTCGATCGAGGGACAGTAGCGCGGCCCGATGCCTTCAATCGAGCCGGAATACATGGCCGAACGACCGAGATTGGCGCGGATCAGCTCATGCGTCTCCGGCATGGTGCGGGTGATGCCGCAATGTATCTGCGGATTGGCGATTTTGTCCGTCATCAGCGAGAACGGCACTGGATCCTCGTCGGCCGCTTGGACATCCAGCGAGGCCCAGTCGATGGTGCGGCCGTCGAGGCGAGGGGGCGTTCCGGTCTTCAGGCGTCCGAGCTTGAAACCCGCGCGCGCCATCGTCGCCGACAGGCCGAGACTTGCCTGCTCGTTCATCCGCCCGGCGACGATCTTCCTTTCGCCGATATGGATCAGCCCGCGCAGGAAAGTTCCGGTGGTCAGCACGACGGCGCCGCAGGCCAGCCGCCGATTGCCGGAAACCAGCACGGCTGCGACGCTACCGTTTTCGATCTCAAGGTCGAGGACTTCGCCCTCGATCACGTCGAGATCGTTCTGCTGCCGAATCGCTTCCTGCATTGCCAAGCGATAAAGCTTGCGGTCGGCCTGGGTGCGCGGACCGCGCACGGCCGGCCCCTTGCGGCGGTTGAGCAGGCGGAACTGGATGCCGGCGGCGTCGGCGATGCGCCCCATGAGCCCGTCCATGGCGTCGATCTCGCGCACGAGATGCCCCTTGCCGAGACCGCCGATCGCCGGGTTGCAGGACATGACGCCGATCGTCTCGAAGCGCAGAGTTACCAGTGCGGTCCTGGCGCCGGCGCGCGCGGCAGCACTCGCCGCCTCGCAACCGGCATGGCCGCCGCCCACCACCACCACATCATAGTGATTGGTCATTTTTCCAAGAATCCGCTTTCAGAGATTGGGTTGACAGATGTCCCCGACGGCGGCTGGTGTCAAGGAGAGGTGGACTCGTTTCACGTGAAACAATGAATGGCGAGCATTGCGATCCCAGCCGACAACTGCGAAGCTGGCAGCGGCGGCGGTGTTTCACGTGAATCATTGCGGGGTAGCGCCCCAATCCGTGTTTCACGTGAATCACTTACCGATGCAGAACTGCGAAAAGATGACGTCGAGCAAATCCTCGACATCGACCGCGCCGACAATCCGGCCAAGACGCTCGGCCGCCAGCCGCAGTTCCTCGGCGCGCAGCTCCTGGCTTTGGCCCGACAGTGCCGCCCGCAGGAAATCCGCTGCCTCTTTGAGCAACTCTACATGGCGCAGCCTGGATGGCAGCACGTCACCCACCTCGCCAACCGCAGCGGCGGCGCGGGCCCCTATCTCGTTCAGAAGGCGGTCCAGACCGCCGCCGTCCTTGGAAGAAATCACGAGGTCATATTTCCCGGCGCCGGCATTGGCGATATCCGACTTCGTTCCGATCCTCAGCACCGGAGCTCCACCTGGAATACCCCCAACGGGCGCCGGATCAGCCATATCCTCCAGCAGCAGAACGAGATCCGCCACGTCAGCTTTGGCCCGCGCCCTTTCGATACCGATCGACTCGATCTTGCCCGCAGCCTCCCGCAGACCGGCCGTATCGACAAGCCGCACCTTCAGCCCATTGAGGTCCATCACCACCTCGAGCAGATCGCGCGTAGTGCCCGGCTCGTCGGTGACGATCGCAGCCTCGCGCTTCGCCAAGGCGTTGAACAGGCTGGACTTGCCGGCGTTCGGGGCGCCGAGGATCACGACTTCGAAACCATCGCGAATGATCTCCGCGGCCTTGAAACCTCCCATATGGCGATCGATTTCCCCGATCATTGCCGACACGTCGGACCAGACCGCCTCCGAAACGGAACCTGGCACATCCTCTTCCTCGGCGAAGTCGATCTCCGCCTCGATCATGGCTCGTGCATGGATCAGCCGGCGGCGCCAGCTCGAATAAAGCTCGCTCTGCGCGCCTTCGGCATTGCGCAGGGCAAAGCGGCGCTGCGCTTCTGTCTCGGCATTGACCAGATCGGCGAGCGCCTCGGTCTCGACGAGGTCAAGCTTGCCGTTGAGAAAGGCGCGCCGGGTGAACTCGCCCGGCTCCGCATGCCGCACCCCATCGAACTGCGTGATCGTCTCCAGCATCTTGGCCGCGACGGCGCGGCTGCCATGGACCTGGAACTCGGCAACGTCCTCGCCGGTGAAGCTGCCGGGACCTGGAAAGAACAGGACGAGGCCGTGATCGATGATCGAGCCGTCCGCCGCCCGGAGCCTTCGCAACGTGGTAAACCGATCCTTAACGGATCCGGCTATCGTTTCGACCACGAACCGAGTTTTGGGGCCGGAAATTCGGATGACGGCGATGCCTGCCGGCAAGCGGCCGCTCGACAGTGAGACGATCGAATCCTTCGAAGCCATTGGGGAAACCATTTGCCGGACCTGCCGAACCGCCTAGATTGAAAGATAGAGCACGGCCGAAAGCCGCTTCACACTTTTCGGCATCATGCTCCAGCGTTGATGCATCAGACCCAAAAAAGAGCCGTCCATTGTGACCTTACCCGCACGAAACCTGCTTGCCGAAGAGGCCAGCCCTTATCTGCAGCAGCACAGCGACAATCCTGTCCATTGGCGCGGCTGGTCGCCTGCGGCCCTTGCCGAAGCGAAGCAGCTCGGGCGGCCGATCCTGCTCTCCATCGGTTACGCCGCTTGCCACTGGTGCCATGTCATGGCCCATGAAAGCTTTGAGAACGACGCCGTGGCCGGCGTCATGAACCGGCTCTACGTGAATATCAAGGTCGATCGCGAAGAGCGGCCCGACATCGACCAGATCTATATGGCCGCACTCCATGCCATGGGCGAGCAGGGCGGCTGGCCGCTGACCATGTTTCTGACACCCGACGGCAAGCCTTTCTGGGGCGGCACCTATTTCCCGCGCGAGGCGCGTTACGGAAGGCCGGGCTTCATCCAGGTGCTGGAAGCGGTCGACAAGGCCTGGCGCGAGAAGCAGCGGAGCCTCGCCGAAAGCGCCGACGGGCTGACCGCCCATGTCGAGCAGCGGCTCGCCGGCGCGACGGGCAAGGCGGTGCTCGATCGCGACACGCTGGCCGACCTCGCCACCCGCATCGGCGGCATGATCGACCGCGATCTCGGCGGCTTGAAGGGCGCGCCGAAATTCCCCAACGCGCCCTTCATGCACACGCTTTGGCTGTCCTGGCTGCGTGACGGCGAGGCCGCGCATCGCCACGCGGTGCTCGCCAGCCTCGAAAAAATGCTCGCCGGCGGTATCTACGATCATGTCGGCGGCGGTCTCAGCCGCTACTCCACCGACGCCGAATGGCTGGTGCCGCATTTCGAGAAGATGCTTTACGACAACGCCCAGCTCATCCGCCTGTGCAACTGGGCCCATGCGGCCACCGGCAACGGTTTGTTCCGGGTACGAATCGAAGAGACCGTCGGCTGGCTGCTGCGCGAGATGCTGGTCGAAGGCGGCGCCTTCGCCGCCAGTCTCGACGCCGACAGCGACGGCGAGGAGGGGCTTTTCTACACATGGAATCGCGACGAAGTCGAAGCCGCGCTCGGCGACGATACGTCGACCTTCTTCCGGTATTTCGAGCTCGCCGCAGCGCATGGCTGGGAAGGCAAGCCGATCATTCGCCAGAGCGAGGCGCAGCAAGCTCAAGGCATCGCCGACTATGCGCAATTGGCGTCTCTGAAGGCAAAGCTGTTGGGCGTCCGCGAAGGGCGGGTCAGGCCGGGCCGCGACGGCAAGGCGCTCACCGACTGGAACGGGCTGATGATCGCAGCGCTCGCCGAGGCGGGCCGCTCGCTTGGGCGGCATGACTGGATCGACGCCGCCGCAAAAGCCTTCGGCCATATCGTCGAGGCCGGCCAGGACGGACGGCTGCCGCATTCCATGCTAGGCGCGAAAAAGCTCTTTCCGGCGCTGTCCAGCGATTACGCCGCCATGACCAACGCGGCGATCGCGCTGTTCGAGGCGACCGGCGATCCGGCCTATTCCGATCGCGCCAGGCAGTTCGTCGGCGAGCTCGACCGCTGGCACCTGGATGAACAAAAGAGCGGCTACTGGCTGACGGCGTCGGACAGCGGCGACGTTCCGATCCGCATCCGCGGTGATGTGGATGAAGCAATCCCGTCGGCCACCAGCCAGATCGTCGAGGCGCTGGTGCGGCTGTCATCGCTCACCGGCGATATCGCTCTCTGGGAAAAGGCGTGGACGACCGCCGAGCATGCAATGGGCCGCGCCTCGCAGCAGGCCTACGGCCAGGCCGGCATCGTCAACGCCTGTGCCCTGACGCTCGAGCCGCTGAAGCTCGTCATTGTAGACGAGCTAGATTCACCACGCCTCGTTCCGGTTGCGAATCGGAATCCAGACCCGCGCCGGGTCGACATTGTCGTTCCGGTCGGTTCGGAAGCGAATCGACCGTTGTTGCCGGGCGGCGTTTTGCCGCCGACGGATAAGCCCGGCGCCTGGTTCTGCAGCGGGCAGGTGTGCATGCCGGTGGTGACGAATGCGGGCGAGTTGGAGAAGTTGCTGCGGCGATAGCGCCTTTCTCCTTCTCCCCTTGTGAGGACTTTGCACGGAACCAGGTTGGTGATTCCGTGCGTAGGGAATGAATAGGGGATGATTCGGATGGTCGATCGCATGCTTGGTCAACTGAGCCTTGCGGATGGGCTGGCATGGTCGGACACGACGGAGCTCGACCAGATCGCGCGAGTGATCGACTGGGTACCGATCAAGGCGCTTCTTGGTCAGCGCAGCGGGTCGGGACGGGGCAACACCAGCTATCCGGCCGAGGCATTGCTGCGCTGTCTGCTTCTGGGCGTGTGGAACAATCTGAGCGATCCCGCCCTCGAGGCACAACTGCGCGACCGGCTATCGTTCCGCCGCTTTGCCGGCTTCAGCCTCTCGGACCGCACGCCGGACCATTCGACATTGTGGCGCTTCCGCGAAGAGCTTAAGCGCGATGGGCTGATCGATGGGGTGTTCGATGAGATCACGCGGCAGCTTGAGCAGAAAGGGCTGATCGTCAAGCGCGGCACGCTGATTGATGCCTCCTTCATGCAGGCCGCCGCGCGCCCGCCGGCGAAGCCGAAGAAGGGTGAGGAGGAATCGGTGCGGCCATCGGCCGACACTGATGCGCGTTGGGGGCGCAAGGGCAAAAAGACCGTGTTCGGCTATAAGGTGCACAACGGCGTCGACGATGCTCACACGCTGATCCGGCGCATGGACTTCACGGATGCATCGATCACCGACACCGAGCCGGCCGACGGCCTGATCAGCGGGGATGACGAGGCGGCCTATGGCGACCAGGCCTACTACACCCATGCCCGGCATGCCCGACTTAAGCGGGCCGGCATCAAGGACCGGCTGATGCATCGAGCCAACAAGCACCATCCGCTGACGCCGCGCCAGAAGCTGCGCAACCGGCTGATCTCGAAGATACGGGCGGCGGTGGAGCGGCCGTTTGCGGTGTTCAAGCAACGTTACGGCATGCGGCGGCTGCGCTTCTTCAACCTGGCGACCAACCGGACACAATGCATGCTTGCCGGCTGCGGTTACAATCTGCAGCGAGCGGCCGCCGTCCTCTACCCGAGGAGGAAGCCGGCATGAGGCGGAGTCTGCCCAAAATCCGCCGCGACGGCGGCCTGAGGCTCCAGGAGCCGGGCAAAATTACCTCGCAAAGGCGGCCCGATCGCCTTTCAAAAAACGTCCATGTGTCATGTGCGCCAAATATCGGCTCCCGTGCAAAGCCCTCCTTGTGGGAGAAGGTGTCGCCGAAGGCGACGGATGAGGGGTGCTCCAGGGAAAGCCAGCGTCTCATTCCGCTGGAACACCCCTCATCCGTCTCGGCGCTGCGCGCCGATCCACCTTCTCCCACAAGGGGAGAAGGAGGAAGGGCATCGCCCC
>NZ_JAIUHQ010000024.1:0-60342 GCF_020165215.1 Mesorhizobium sp. CA15 | reverse complement strand
GGTGAAAGGGACACGAGAACTGGTCCTCGCTGATGTCCCATACATAATTCCCTACCGTGTTATCGGCGAGGAGATCGAGATACTCACCGTGATGCATGCGGCCCAACGATGGCCGCGCCAGTTGTAGACACCACCGCTGGCCTGTGCCTGAAGGCTTGAAACGCCGGCGGCAATCGTCTATATCAACTTCAAATTCTTGGTCGGTATGACGAAGAGTGGGTCCACCCGGTCCCGCTCTTTTTTGTTACCTGCCGGCCGGAAGCAAAAAGCGACAGGGATCTGATGACTGCAGCGGCAAGCGAGGCCGACGACCGTATCATCCGCGAAAGCGGTATCGATGCGCGCATTGCGCTGATCGTGCAGCCGGTGCTCAAGGCCATCGGCTTCCGGCTCGTGCGGGTGCAGTTGACCGGCCAGAACGGGCTGACGCTGCAGATCATGGCCGAACGCGAGGACGGCACCATGACCGTCGAGGATTGCGAAGAGGTCAGCCGCGCCGTGTCGCCGGCGCTCGATGTCGATGATCCGATCGAAAAGGCGTATCATCTGGAAGTTTCCTCGCCAGGCATCGACCGGCCGCTGGTGCGCAAGTCGGATTTCACCGCCTGGACCGGCCATCTGGTCAAGCTGGAGACATCGGTTCTTGTCGGCGACCGCAAACGCTTCAAGGGCAAGATCGCCGAGGCGGATGCCGATGGCATCCTGATCGAGCGCGACAAGGCGGCCTATGGCGAAGAGCCGACGGTGCGCGTGCCTTACGACGCGATCGCCGAGGCCCGGCTGGTGCTGACCGACGATCTCATCCGCGATGCCCTGTCGAAGGACAACCGGGCGCGCAAGGAAGCCAGGAAGCGCCGTGGCGAAGCGGAAGACGCTGCCGACGGCGAGGAAAATGAAACCGAACAGGAAAGTTGATTGAGTAGCCGGGCCGTATGCCCGGCGCGAAATCGGGAGAAAGACAATGGTTGTAAGCGCCAACAGGCTTGAACTGCTGCAGATCGCCGACGCGGTCGCGCGTGAAAAGTCGATCGACAAGCAGATCGTTATCGCCGCCATGGCCGATGCGATCCAGAAGGCAGCGCGCTCTCGTTACGGCCAGGAGACCAACATCCGCGCCGACATCAACCCGAACACCGGCGAGATGAAGCTGCAGCGGCTGATGGAAGTGGTCGAGAAGGTCGAGGACTACGCGACGCAGATCGCGCTTTCCACGGCGCGCGAGCGCAACCCCGACGCCCAGATCGGCGACTTCATCGCCGAGCAGCTGCCGCCCATGGATTTCGGCCGCATCGCCGCGCAGTCGGCCAAGCAGGTCATCGTCCAGAAGGTGCGTGAGGCCGAGCGCGATCGCCAGTATGACGAGTACAAGGATCGCATCGGCGAGATCGTCAACGGCACCGTCAAGCGCGTCGAGTACGGCAATGTCATCGTCGATCTCGGTCGCGGCGAGGCGATCATCCGCCGCGACGAGCTGATCCCGCGCGAGAACTACAAATATGGCGACCGCGTGCGGGCCTATGTCTATGACGTGCGCCGCGAGCAGCGCGGCCCGCAGATCTTCCTGTCGCGCACCCATCCGCAGTTCATGGCCAAGCTCTTCACCATGGAAGTGCCGGAAATCTATGACGGCATCATCGAGATCAAGTCGGTCGCCCGCGATCCGGGCTCGCGCGCCAAGATCGCCGTTATCTCGCGCGATTCCTCGATCGATCCGGTCGGCGCCTGCGTCGGCATGCGCGGCAGCCGCGTCCAGGCCGTGGTCGGCGAATTGCAGGGCGAGAAGATCGATATCATTCCGTGGTCGCCATCGGCCGCGTCCTTCATCGTCAACGCGCTGCAGCCGGCCGAGGTCGCCAAGGTGGTGCTCGACGAGGACGCCGAGCGCATCGAGGTGGTGGTACCGGACGACCAGCTGTCGCTGGCCATCGGCCGCCGCGGCCAGAACGTGCGCCTTGCCTCGCAGCTCACCGGCTGGGATATCGACATTCTGACCGAGCAGGAAGAAAGCGAGCGTCGCCAGAAGGAATTCGTCGAGCGTTCGGCGCTCTTCATGGAAGCGCTCGACGTCGATGAGATGGTCGGCCAGGTGCTTGCCTCCGAAGGCTTCACCAGCGTCGAGGAAGTCGCTTATGTCGACTCTGGCGAAATTTCTTCGATCGATGGCTTCGACGAGGACACCGCTTCGGAAATCCAGACCCGCGCCCGCGAATATCTGGAGAAGATCGAGGCCGAGCACGACGAAAAGCGCAAGGCGCTGGGCGTGAAGGACGAGCTGCGCGACATTCCCGGCATCACCACCGCCATGATGGTGACGCTCGGCGAGGACGGCGTGAAGACGGTCGAGGACTTCGCCGGCTATGCCGCCGACGATCTGATCGGCTGGAAAGAGCGCAAGGACGGCGAGACCAAGGTCTATCCGGGCGTGCTCGCCAGCCACGGCGTCTCGCGCGCGGAGGCGGAGCAGATGGTGCTCGCCGCCCGCAAGCAGGCCGGCTGGATCACCGAGGAAGAACTCGCTGCCGAAGAGGCAGCGGCCGACGAAACCGTCGGTGCGTGAGGTGACCACCAATCGCAAAGCCCGTGGACGAGATGAACGATCGCACTTGCATCGTTACGCGCAGGCAGGCCGAAGCGGATGAACTGATCCGCTTCGTCGTCGGCCCGGATTCGGTCGTCGTTCCGGACATCAAGAGAAATCTGCCCGGCCGCGGTTGCTGGGTTACTGCCGATCGCCTACATATCGAGAAGGCAGCGGCCAAGAACCTGTTTGCCCGTGCCTTCAAGGCGCAGGTGACCGTTCCGGCCGATCTCGGCGGCATGGTCGACGGGCTGCTCTCCAGATCCGCTCTGGGCATGCTTGGCCTTGCTCGCAAGGCTGGCGCCGTTGTCCTTGGCGCCGCCAAGGTCGAAGGCGCGGTGCGCGACGGGCTGGCGCTTCTGGTGCTGCATGCGACCGAGGCTTCGGACGACGGTGTCCGCAAGATCAGTCAGGCGCGGCGGGCAACCGTCCATCTCAGCGGACCGGCCATCCTTGCCTACAAACTTTTCCCCGAAGCCGAGTTGAGCTTGGCATTGGGGGGTACAAATGTGATACATGCTGCCGTTCTCGCGCAGGACGCGGGACAGGCGGTTGAGAAGCGCGTAGTTGCGCTCGACCGATATCGGGGCGGTACCCCGAACGATCTGGCAATGCTTGCGGCCGTTGCTGACGAAGATGATGCCGCAGAGGATATGGAATGAGCGATACGAAATCGGGCGACGACAAGACGTTGAGCGTGACGCCGAAGAAGACCTTGACGCTGAAGCGCCCCGGCCTCGAGCAGGGCACCGTGCGCCAGAATTTCTCGCATGGCCGCACCAAGTCGGTCGTGGTCGAGACCAAGAAGCGCAAGTTCTCGCTGCCCGGCGACAAGCCGGAGCCGGCGGCTGCGTCCGTCTTCACGCCGAAGCCCGCCGTTGCCGCCGCGCCTGTCGTGCAGGAAGCGCCGAAGGCGCCGCCTCCGCCGCCGGAGCGTTCCGGCATGGTCCTGAACGAGCTCTCGCGCGGCGAGATGGAAGCGCGCCGCAAGGCGCTGGAAGGCTCCAAGGCCCGCGAGGCCGAGGATCGCTTGCGCGCTCAGGAAGATGCCAAGCGCCGCGCCGAGGAAGAGGAACGCCGCAAGCGCGAGCGCGACGAATCCGCGCGCCGTCAGGCCGAGGAGGAGGCACGCCTGCAGACTGAGGCCGAGGCCCGCCGGCGCGCCGAGGAAGAGGCTCGCCGCCGCGCGCCGCTGGCTGCGGATGTCGCCACCGCTGACGACGAGGAGGAGGCCAAGCCGAGGCGTACCGGTGCCGGTGCCGCGAGTGCGCCACCACGCCGTCTTGCGACGCCGGAAGTGGCAAGGCCTGCCAAGCCGACAAAGGGCGAGGAAGATCGCCGCCGCGGCAAGCTGACGCTGAACTCGGCGCTGTCGGATGACGACGCACGCGCCCGTTCGCTATCGTCGATGCGTCGCCGCCAGGAAAAATTCAAACGCGCGCTTCACAATGAGCCGCGCGAGAAAGTCATGCGCGAAGTGATCCTGCCCGAAACCATCACTATCCAGGAACTGGCGCAACGCATGTCCGAGCGCGCCGTGGACGTGGTCAAGTTCTTCATGAAGCAGGGCCAGATCCTCAAGCCAGGCGACGTCATCGACGCCGACACGGCCGAACTGGTCGCCTCCGAATTCGGCCACACGGTCCGCCGCGTCGCCGAATCCGACATCGAGGAAGGCCTGTTCAACATCGCCGACCGCCCGGAAGACCTTGTGTCGCGTCCGCCGGTCGTGACGATCATGGGCCATGTCGACCACGGCAAGACCTCGCTGCTCGATGCCATCCGCAACGCCAATGTCGTCTCCGGCGAGGCCGGCGGCATCACCCAGCATATCGGTGCCTACCAGATCGAGAAGAACGGTCAGAAGATCACCTTCATCGACACGCCCGGCCACGCGGCCTTTACGGCCATGCGCGCCCGTGGCGCGCAGGTTACCGACATCGCGGTGTTGGTGGTGGCGGCCGACGACAGCGTGATGCCGCAGACGATCGAATCGATCAACCACGCGAAGGCGGCCGGCGTGCCGATCATCGTGGCCATCAACAAGATCGACAAGCGCGATGCCGACCCGCAGAAGGTGCGGACCGAACTGCTGCGCCACGAAGTGTTCGTGGAATCGATGGGCGGTGAGGTGTTGGACGTCGAGGTTTCGGCGACCAAGGGCATCAATCTCGACAAGCTCTTGGAAGCGATCCTGCTGCAGTCCGAAGTCCTCGACCTCAAGGCCAATCCCGACCGCACCGCCGAAGGCGCGGTCATCGAGGCGCAGCTGGACAAGGGACGCGGTCCCGTCGCCACGGTGCTGGTGCAGACCGGCACGCTGATGCCGGGCGACATCATCGTCGCCGGCAACGAGTGGGGCCGTGTGCGCGCGCTCGTCAACGATCGCGGCGAGCATGTGCCGGAAGCGCCGCCGGCAATGCCGGTCGAGGTGCTTGGCCTCCAGGGCACGCCGCAGGCGGGCGACCGCTTCGCCGTCGTCAACAACGAGGCGCGCGCCCGTGAGATCACCGAATACCGCCAGCGCCTGGCGCGCGACAAGGCAGTGGCCAAGCATGCCGGCCAGCGCGGCTCGCTCGAGCAGATGATGTCGCAGCTGCAGACGAGCGGATTGAAGGAATTCCCGCTGGTCATCAAGGGCGACGTGCAGGGTTCGATCGAGGCGATCAATGCCGCGCTTGAAAAGCTCGGCAATGACGAGGTGCGCGCGCGCATCGTCCATGCCGGCGCCGGCGGCATCACCGAAAGCGATGTCTCGCTCGCCGAGACGTCCGGAGCGGCGATCATCGGCTTCAACGTCCGCGCTAATGCGCAGGCGCGTGCGGCCGCGGCCGCGGCCGGCATCGAGATCCGCTACTACTCGATCATCTACAACCTCGTCGATGACGTGAAGGCGGCACTTTCCGGCATGCTTTCGCCGGAGCGGCGCGAGACCTTCATCGGCAATGCCGAGATCCTCGAGATCTTCGACATCTCCAAGGTCGGCAAGATCGCCGGCTGCCGTGTCACCGAAGGCAAGGTCGAGCGTGGCGCGGGTGTTCGCCTGATCCGCGACAACGTCGTGATCCACGAAGGCACGCTGAAGACGCTGAAGCGCTTCAAGGACGAGGTTGCGGAAGTGCCGGGCGGCCAGGAATGCGGCATGGCCTTCCAGAACTACGAGGACATGCGTGTCGGCGACGTCATCGAGTGCTTCCGCGTCGAGATGGTAACCAGAACGCTCTAATTCGGGTATACTTGCCGAATAATAACGGGCGGCGGCCGAAAGGCTGCCGCCCAGTTCCCTCATGCATGTTGAGACATGTGGCGCGGTCCCATCCCGCGCTTCACGATTTCAGGACCAGAGAAAATGCCCCGTTCGACACCGTCAGGCCCCTCCCAGCGCATGCTGCGCGTCGGCGAGCAGGTGCGTCACGCCCTGTCTGAAACCTTGCAGCGCGGCGAGATCATCGATCCGGTGATCGAGAACAGCGTCGTCTCGGTGTCCGAGGTGCGCATGTCGCCCGATCTCAAGATCGCCACCGCCTTCGTCTCGCCGCTTGGCGCGGGGGACGACGGCGCCGTGATCGAGGCGCTCAACAGGCACGCGAAATTCATCCGCGGCCGCGTCTCCGGCGCGCTCAGGCAGATGAAGTACATGCCGGAGTTTCGCTTTAGGCTGGACACGTCCTTCGACAATTTCGCGAAGATCAATGAACTGCTGAAATCGCCCGAAGTCGCACGCGATCTCGGTGACGGCAAGAACAACGACAAGGACGAGGAATAGGTGGCGCGTCGCGGTAAGAAGAAGGGGCGGCCGGTCTCCGGTTGGGTGGTGCTGGACAAGCCGGTCGGCATGGGCTCGACCGAGGCGGTTTCCAAGATCAAATGGCTGTTTCAAGCCGAGAAGGCCGGCCATGCCGGCACGCTCGATCCACTGGCTTCCGGCATGTTGCCGATCGCGCTCGGCGAGGCGACCAAGACCGTTCCTTATGTGCAGGACGGCGCCAAGGTCTACCGCTTCACCGTCGCCTGGGGCGAAGAGCGCTCGACCGACGACCTCGAAGGCCCGGTGACCAGCAATTCCGACCGTCGGCCGGACGAGGCGGAGGTGAGGGCGCTGCTGCCGAAATACACCGGCGTCATCATGCAGACGCCGCCGCAATTCTCGGCCATCAAGATCGCCGGCGAACGCGCCTATGACCTTGCCCGTGAAGGCGAGACGGTCGAGATACCCGCGCGGGAAATTGAAATCGGCCGTTTGGACATTGTCGAACATGGTGCCGACAAAACTGTCTTCGAGGTCGAATGCGGCAAGGGCACCTATGTGCGCTCGCTGGCCCGCGACATGGGCCGCGATCTCGGCTGCTTCGGCCACGTCGCCGAATTGCGCCGCGTCGAGGTCGAGCCGTTCACGCCGGAGGATTTCGTCACTGTCGCCGAGCTGGAAGCGGCCCGCTTTGGCGAAAAGGATGACGACAAATCCGATGAAATGGACGCCCCGGTCGATTTCAGCGCCATTGATGCGCTGCTTGTCGAAACGGCGGCGGCGCTCGACTGCCTGCCGCAGGTCGCGGTCAGCGACGACGCGGCGACGAAGATCCGCCTCGGCAATCCCGTCATCATTCGCGGCCGCGACGCGCCGGTCGAGGCCGAGGAGGCCTGCGCCACCGCGCGCGGCAAGCTCGTCGCTATCGGCGCCATCGAGCAGGGCATGTTCAAGCCCAAGCGGGTCTTTGTCGGGTAATCCGGTGTAAGTATTTGTATTTACGCAATTCCGGACGGGAAACCGCTGCGCACTTTTGCTGGAATTGCTCTAATCTAGGCCGAATGCTGAGTCCCGAGGATATCTCATGGCCAAGGCCGATGCAGGCAAGAAGCGGGAACCGCTGAAAACCCGCCGGCCGCCGGTTGGGGCGTCGCCAGGCACGCTTATCGCCGATCCGGCGGCGCGGCGCAGCGAACTCCGGCTGACGCTGATCTCGCCCGAGAAATACAAAACAATCGACAATGCCTCGATCGACGATCTCAACGCGCATTGCGAGAAATGGCCTGTCGTCTGGCTGGATTGCACCGGACTTGCCAATATCCCGCTGATCGAGGAGATCGGCCGCATCTTCAGCCTGCATCCGCTGGCACTGGAGGACGTCGTCAACACCGGACAGCGGCCCAAGGTGGATTTCTTCGAGGATCATGCCTTCGTCGTCATGCGCATGATCGACGATGTCACCTCGCATCGCTACGAGCAGATCGCGTTGTTCTTCGGCGGCAATTTCGTCGTCACGTTCCAGGAGCGCGAAGGCGATCCGTTCGATCCGGTGCGCAAGCGCATTGCGGCCGCGATGCCCAACCGCCTGCGCTCGCGCGGGGCCGACTATCTTGCCTATGCGCTGATCGATGCCATCGTCGACAGCTATTTCCCACCGATCGAGGCGGCGAGCGAATTGGTCGACGGCATCGAGGACGAGATGCTGAATAAGCCGCACAAGCACCAGATGCGGCAGCTGCATGAATTGCGGCGTGACGCCAACGTGCTCAAAGGCGTGCTGTGGCCGATGCGCGACACGCTGGCGACGCTGATCCGCAACGACGTGGCCTTCGTGAAGGCGGAGACCAAGATCTTCTTCAATGACACGCTCGACCATTCGCTGCGTCTGATCGAGCTGGTCGAGAACCAGCGCGACATGCTCACCGGCCTGATCGAGATGCATGTCTCGCTGACCCAGGCCCGCACCAATGACGTCATTTCCTATTTGACGATCGTCTCGGTGATCTTCATGCCGCTGACCTTCCTGGTCGGCGTCTGGGGGATGAATTTCGATCCGCAAAGCTCGCCCTGGAACATGCCGGAGCTGAAAGCCTATTACGGTTATCCGGTGGCAATTCTGTTCATGGCGCTTGTCGCCGCCGGACTGATCTTCTTCTTCAAATGGAAGAAGTGGCTATAGCCGCTGAACCCTTTGTTTTCGTGGCAAGACCTGCGACAAGCCGGCTTGACATTTGGGCTGGTGTTTATTCCGGAATTGGACTATATGCGCCGCAGCTTCGCGCCCTGACGCGTCGCTTGCACTGGCCCCTGCTGGACGACATCCCGGCTGTGGGCGTCCCGTTTCCTCCAACAGATAAGGAAAAGCACGATGTCGATTACTGCCGACCGCAAGAAGGAATTGATGACCGAATTCGCAACCGCCAAGGGCGACACCGGATCCCCGGAAGTCCAGGTTGCCATTCTTTCCGAGCGCATCAAGAACCTGACCGAGCACTTCAAGGACCACAAGAAGGATAACCATTCCCGCCGTGGCCTGCTTGCTCTGGTCTCCCAGCGCCGCAGCCTGCTTGACTACCTCAAGCGCAAGGATGACGGGCGCTATCAGACGCTGATCGACAAGCTCGGTCTGCGTCGCTGACGAATTGACCGGCGGGTCTTCCTCGGAGGGCCCGCCGGTCGCGCATTGGCGCATCGGTCGATCCGGTACGATAATGCCGGAGCGCGGCGCGCTCTAGAAATTCGCGTTCGCGCAAGGCGCGTTCCGGAAACAGCGGTTTCCGGCGTCATGCGCAAAAGCCGGCCGATCGGTCGGCCAAACACGGTTCCGGACGCGCAGAGGGCCATTCGGAACCGCCCCATGGACGGTCATGGGGCAGGATTGCAGGATGCTCGCTCGGCTTATGAGCCGGACCTACGAGCCTCCCGTTGTCTTGCCCGTGGCTGCCCGAAGGAAGCCAGGAAAGGGAGAACCCGTGACCGTTAGGACGGCGCGGCCCTTTCCGCATATGAAGGACAAGACATGTTCAATCAACACAAAGTGGAAATCGAATGGGGCGGCCGTCCGCTCATCCTGGAAACCGGCAAGATCGCGCGCCAGGCTGACGGCGCGGTGCTCGCCACCTATGGCGAGACCGTCGTTCTCGCCACCGTCGTTTCGATGAAGGAGCCGAAGCCCGGCCTCGATTTCTTCCCGCTTACCGTTAACTACCAGGAAAAGACCTACGCCGCCGGCAAGATCCCGGGCGGCTACTTCAAGCGTGAGGGCCGCCCGAGCGAAAAGGAAACGCTGGTTTCCCGCCTGATCGACCGCCCGATCCGCCCGCTTTTCGCCGACGGCTACAAGAACGATACCCAGATCGTCGTCACCGTCGTCCAGCATGATCTCGAGAACGATCCCGATATTCTGTCGATCGTGGCCACCTCCGCTGCGCTCACGCTTTCCGGCGTGCCGTTCATGGGCCCGATCGGCGGCGCCCGCGTGGGCTACATCAACGGCGAATATGTGCTCAACCCGCATATCGACGAAATGCAGGAATCCAAGCTCGACCTCGTCGTCGCCGGCACCGGCGACGCCGTGCTTATGGTCGAATCCGAGGCCAAGGAACTCTCCGAGGAACTGATGCTCGGCGCCGTCGTGTTCGGCCACAAGAGCTTCCAGCCTGTGATCGACGCGATCATCAAGCTGGCCGAGGTCGCCGCCAAGGAGCCGCGCGACTTCACCGCGCCGGATTACTCAGCGCTTGAAGCCGAGATGCTGAAGATCGTCGGCGACGAGCTTCGCGAGGCCTACAAGATCACCGACAAGCAGAAGCGCTATGCCGCCGTCGACGCCGTCAAGTCGAAGGTCAAGGCCGCGTTTGCGCCGGCCGAAGGCGAAGAGGCCAAATACACTTCCGAGCAGATCGGCTCGGTGTTCAAGGAACTCCAGGCCAAGGTCGTGCGCTGGAACATCCTCGACACCGGCTCGCGCATTGACGGCCGCGACCTGAAGACGGTCCGCAAGATCGTCTCCGAAGTCGGCGTCCTGGCGCGCACCCATGGTTCGGCGCTGTTCACACGCGGCGAAACCCAGGCGCTGGTCGTTGCCACGCTCGGCACCGGCGAGGACGAGCAGTATGTCGATTCGCTGACCGGCATGTACAAGGAGAAGTTCCTCCTTCACTACAACTTCCCGCCCTATTCCGTCGGCGAGACGGGCCGCATGGGTTCGCCGGGCCGCCGCGAGATCGGCCACGGCAAGCTCGCCTGGCGCGCCATCCGGCCGATGCTGCCGAGCGCGGACCAGTTCCCCTACACGCTGCGCGTCGTTTCGGAGATCACCGAGTCCAACGGCTCGTCCTCGATGGCGACCGTCTGCGGCACCTCGCTGGCGCTGATGGATGCCGGCGTGCCGCTGGCAAAGCCGGTCGCCGGCATCGCCATGGGCCTGATCAAGGAAGGTGAGCGCTTTGCGGTGCTCTCCGACATCCTCGGTGACGAGGACCACCTCGGCGACATGGACTTCAAGGTCGCCGGCACCGCCAACGGCGTCACCTCGCTGCAGATGGACATCAAGATCGATGGCATCACTGAGGAGATCATGGGCATCGCGCTTGCCCAGGCCAAGGACGGCCGCCTGCATATTCTCGGCGAGATGGCGCATGCGCTGTCCGGCGCCCGCGCCGAGCTTGGCGAATTCGCGCCGCGCATCGAGGTCATGCATATCCCGACCGACAAGATCCGCGACGTCATCGGTTCCGGCGGCAAGGTGATTCGCGAGATCGTCGAGAAGACCGGCGCCAAGATCAACATCGAGGACGACGGCACGGTCAAGATCGCTTCGGCGAATGCCAAGGAGATCGAAGCGGCGAAGAAGTGGATCCACACCATCGTCGCCGAGCCGGAAGTCGGCGAGATCTATGAAGGCACCGTCGTCAAGACGGCCGACTTCGGCGCGTTCGTCAATTTCTTCGGCCCGCGCGACGGTCTCGTCCATATCTCGCAGCTCGCCAATGAGCGCGTCGCCAAGACCTCGGACGTCGTCAAGGAAGGCGACAAGGTTTGGGTCAAGTTGATGGGCTTCGACGAGCGCGGCAAGGTCCGCCTGTCGATGAAGGTCGTCGACCAGGCGACCGGCAAGGAAATCGTCCAGGACAAGAAGAAGTCGGACGGCGAGGAAGACGCCGCCTGATCGGTTTGACCGGATAATTTAAGACGGGCGCGCCGCGAGGTCGCGCCCGTTTTGTTTCAGGGCAGTTCCCAGGAAAGCGGCAACCGTTTTCGTCCGGAATTGCGTCGGACAAAGGGTCCTACGGAGCAGGTGAATGGCCGCGGAGCCGCTGAAGACGCTGTTCTACCCGTTCGAGGCCGAGGCCCTGCCTTTGCCGCGAAAGGATGCCCGTGTCCTGTTTCTCGGCGCCGAGCCCGGCTTCCGCTTGCCCGCCGGCTTCGAGGCGGCGCTGCATCTCGTGCAAGGCTTTCGGCCACATTTTCGAACGCTGCAGGCGTCCGGCTACGCGGTCACGCCGCGCGCTGAGGATACCGCCTTCGACCTGGCGTTGGTGCTTGCGGGCCGCCATCGCGGCCAGAACGAGCAGCGTGTCGCCGAGGCAATAGAACGCGTCCAGCCGGGCGGGCTGGTTGTCGTTGCCGGCGGCAAGGAGGGCGGCATCGACAGCCTGCGCAAGCGGATCAACGTCCTGGTGCCGCTCGAAGGCCATTTGCCGAAACATCACGGCGTTGCCTTCTGGTTCAAGCGAGCCGGCGCGGAGACGGCCGCGACGCTGCGCGCCGGCAACCCCGATTTGATCATCGAAGGCGGTTTCAAGACCGGGCCTGGCATGTTCTCCTTCGATCGGATCGATGCCGGTTCGAAACTGCTGGCCGCGAACCTGCCTGACGATCTCAAAGGCAATGTCGCTGATTTCTGCGCCGGCTGGGGTTATCTGGCGGTGGAAATCCTGCTGCGCCCGCAAGGCCTCACCGCAGTCGATCTCTACGAAGCGGACTTTGAGGCCCTGGAAGCAGCCAGGTTGAACGTCCACGGCGGCGCCATCGAGCCGCGTTTCTTCTGGACCGATCTGCTCACCGAGGCGGTCGAACGGCGCTACGACGCGATCGTCATGAACCCACCCTTTCACCGCGGCCGCGCGTCCGAGCCGGAGATCGGTTCCGGCATGATCCGCGCCGCGTCGAAGGCGCTGAGACCGGGCGGCCGCCTGTTCATGGTCGCCAACCGCCAGCTGCCTTACGAACAGGCGCTCTCGGCGGCCTTCGCCAGCCATGCCGAGATCGCCCGCGATGGCATGTTCAAGGTGTTTTCGGCGCGCCGCTGAAGCAATCAAGGAAAAGCGTGCAGCGGGGTGGATTCGGCGCCTTCGCCGTAGCCTTGGATCCACAATCGCGGCGGGAAGAATACTTGTTCTATTGCAGGCTGACGATGCGGGCCGGCTCGTGCGTGCCGAAGGCGGACCGCGCTTCGCCAAGCTCGACCTTGAGCGGCGCCGGCCGGCCGAACAGATAGCCCTGCACAACCTCGCAGCCGGCCGCTCGGAGCAGGGTGGCCTGGTTCTCGGTCTCTACGCCCTCGGCGATGATGCCCACGCCCAGCGCCCGTGACAGGCCGACAATGGTCGACACGATCGCGCCGGAGCTGGAATCGGTGTCGATGCGGCTGACGAAGGAACGGTCGATCTTCAGCTTGCCGAAGGAGAAATCGATCAGGTAGCTCAAATTGGAATAGCCTGTGCCGAAATCGTCGACGGCCACAGAGATACCCATCTCGGCAAGCTGTTCCAGGATGGCTGCGGCGCGGTCGCGGTCCTGCATCATCGCCGTCTCGGTGACCTCGAGTTCCAGCCGTGAGGGCTTGATGCCGGTCGATTCCATCACCTCCCGCACGATGCCGACGAAATCCCTGGTCATGAACTGGACAGGCGAGATGTTGACGGCGACGAAGCATTCCTCCGGCAGGTACCGGGCGTCGCTGCAGGCCTTGCGCAGCACCCACTCGCCGATCGGATTGATCATGCCGGTTTCCTCGGCGATCGGAATGAATTCCATCGGCGGGATCATGCCGCGCTCCGGGTGCTTCCAGCGGATCAGCGCCTCATAACCGACGATGCGGCCGCTCGGCAGGTCGAGCTGCGGCTGGTAGTGAAGACTGAAGACGCCTCGGTCGAAAGCGGTCTTCAGCTCCGACTCGATCCATTGCCGATAGTCCGCAACGCGGCCCATGTCGGCGTTGAAGACAGACCAGTTGCCGATGCCGCTGGCGCGCGCGTTCTGCAGCGCCAGGTTCGAGCGGCGCAGGACCAGGACCGGGTCGACGCCGTCCTTTGGCATCGCCACGATGCCGACCGACAGGCTGACCGACTGCAGATGCGTCTGCAACTGATAGGGCTCCATCATCTCGTTGATGAGCTTCTCGATCAGCCGCTCGATCGAGCCCCTGATCTGGCGGTCCGGCAAAAGCACCGCAAATTCGCCGGCGCCGATACGGCCGATCACCGCATCCTCTGGCATATTCTCCGTCAGCCTGCTGGTGAAGGCGCAGATCAGTTCGTCGCCCTGGCTGTAGCCGATGGCGTCGTTGATGTGCTTGAAGCGGTCGATATCGATGTCGATCAAGAATACCGGCTCGCCGGTTCGGATCGTCCCAGAGGCGGCCTCGGCTATCTTGCCGACCATGGCCTGGCGCGACAAAAGGCCGGTCAGCTTGTCGAAATGGGTTTCCTTGAAGACATAGGCCGCCGATTCGTCGACCCCGGCAAAGAACGAGAGTGCTGCTCCGCCGGCGGCAAGGGCGCAGAGAGCGGCAATGACGCCCGCCATCGTTTCGGCCGGCATGCCGGCCATGCCGTCGCCGAAGCCGAACCTCAGCCCCCACAGTCCAAGGATGAAACTGCCCATGCCCGAGCTGGCGATGGTGATCAGCCGGAACAGCGGAGTCCGTTTGGGATTGCTGACTGCAGGCATGCATTGTCCCCAGATTGCGGGGCCTTATAGCGGATATCTCCTTAAAATGAGTTTCCGCCGATGAATCCAATTTTACTGGAGCGCTACTGTCGCCGCCGCGAACTATTCCCGCGTGCCGTCGTTCTGCTTCAATTCCTCCAGTGCCGGCATCGAAACGATGTGATAGCCGGAATCGACATAGTGGATTTCACCGGTGACGCCAGACGACAGATCGGAAAGCAGGTAAAGCGCCGAGCCGCCGACTTCGTCGATGGTCACGGTGCGCCGCAAAGGCGAGTTGCGCTGCTGGTAGGAGAACATGTGGCGGGCATCGGACACGCCGGAGCCGGCCAGCGTCCGCACCGGCCCGGCCGAGATGCCGTTCACCCTGATGCCGCGCGGGCCGTAGTCGTTGGCCAGGTAGCGCACGCTGGCTTCCAGCCCGGCTTTGGCGACGCCCATGACGTTGTAGTTCGGCATCACCCTGACCGAGCCGGCATAGGTGAGCGTGATCATCGAGCCGCCATTGCCCATCAACGCGGCGGCGTTGCGGGCGATCTCGGTGAAGGAATAGCAGGAGATCACCATGGTGCGCACGAAGTTGTCGCGGCTGGTGTCGGCATAAAGGCCCTTCAGCTCGTTCTTGTCGGAAAAGCCGATGGCGTGCACCACGAAATCCAGCCCGCCCCAGGCCTTGTCGAGGGTCTCGAAGGTCGCGCTGACCGAGGCGCTGTCCTCGACATCGCAAGGCACGATCAGCGAGGCTCCCACTTTCTCGGCCAGCGGCTTGACCCGCCGCCCGAAGGCGTCGCCCTGATAGGTGAAAGCGAGCTCGGCCCCGTGTTCCGACAGCTTCTTGGCGATGCCCCAGGCAATCGAATGGTCGTTGGCAACACCCATGACAAGCCCGCGCTTGCCCTTCATCAACCCTTCCATGCCTGGCAATCCTTATGAAAAACGCTGGTCTTATGCGGAATAGCGCTGGAAAATCAGCGTTGCGTTGGTGCCGCCGAAACCGAAGGAGTTGGACAGGACGGTGTCGATCCTGGCGTCGTTGATACGCTTGCGCACGATCGGCATGCCCTCGAATTCCGGATCGAGCTCCTCGATATGGGCGCTCTCGCCGATGAAACCGCCCTGCATCATCAGGATCGAATAGATCGATTCCTGCACGCCGGCTGCGCCCAGCGAATGGCCGGTGAGCGATTTGGTCGAGGTGATGTAAGGCATCTTGTCGCCGAACACCTCGCGGATGGCGCCCATTTCCTTGGAATCGCCGACCGGCGTCGAGGTGCCGTGGGTGTTGATGTAGTCAACCGGCGAAGACACCGTGGCAAGCGCCTGGCGCATGCAGCGGATCGCGCCTTCCCCCGAAGGTGCGACCATGTCGTAGCCGTCGGAAGTCGCGCCGTACCCGACGACCTCGGCGTAGATCTTGGCGCCGCGCGCCTTGGCGTGCTCCAGCTCCTCCAGCACCAGCACGCCGGCGCCGCCGGCGATGACGAAACCGTCGCGGTTGACGTCATAGGCGCGAGAAGCGGCCGATGCGTTGTCGTTGAACTTCGACGACATGGCGCCCATGGCGTCGAACAGGTCAGACATGGTCCAGTCGAGGTCCTCGTGGCCGCCGGCAAACATCACGTCCTGCTTGCCCCACTGGATGAGCTCATAGGCATTGCCTATGCAATGCGCGGAGGTCGAGCAGGCCGACGAGATCGAATAATTGACGCCGTGGATCTTGAACCATGTGGCCAAGGTGGCCGACGCCGTCGACGACATGGCTTTCGGCACGGCGAACGGGCCGATACGCTTGGGGCTGTTGTTCTTGATCGTGGTTTCGGCGGCTTCGACGATGGTGCGGGTCGAGGGCCCGCCGGAACCCATCACGATGCCGGTCCGCTCATTGGTGATGTCGCCTTCGCTTAAGCCGGCATCGGCGATCGCTTGGTCCATGGCGACGTGATTCCAGGCGGCGCCTTGGCTCAGGAAGCGCATGGCGCGGCGGTCGATCATCGGGGTGGGATCGAGCGTCGGCGCGCCCCAGACCTGGCAGCGGAAGCCGTGTTCGGCGAAGGAATTGGAAAAGCTGATGCCTGATTTTGCATCGTAAAGCGAGCTCTGCACCTCATTGGCATTGTTGCCGATCGAGGACACAATGCCGAGCCCTGTCACTACGACCCGTCTCATTCGCAACTCCTTCCCGCGTATTCGGGCGAAAGACCTAACCGGCTTCGCCCTTGATCATACGCAAACAAACTGACGTGGCATCCGTTGGCTACGCGGGCGCCGTGGCGGAAAACGGTCAGGCGGCCGGCTGCTTGGACAGGCCGACCTTCAGATCCGTAGCCCCATATATGGGTTCGCCATCCGCCTTGAGCCACCCATCGGCGATGCCGAGCACCAGGCGGCCGCGCATCACGCGCTTGAAGTCGATGCCATATTCGACCTTCTTCACCGACGGCGTCACCATGCCCTTGAACTTCACCTCGCCCGTCGAAAGCGCCATGCCTTTGCCCGGTTCGCCCAGCCAGCCGAGATAGAAGCCGGTCAACTGCCACATGGCGTCGAGGCCGAGGCAGCCCGGCATGATCGGGTTGCCGATGAAGTGGCAGGCGAAGAACCACAGGTCCGGCTTGATGTCGAACTCGGCGCGGATGAAGCCCTTGTCGAAAGCGCCGCCGGTCTCGCTGATCTCGGTGATGCGGTCGAACATCAGCATCGGCGGGTAGGGCAGTTGGGCATTGCCCGGGCCGAACAGCTCGCCGCGGGCGCAGGCAAGCAGTTCCTCGTAATCGTAGCTGGACTTTTGATCCGCCATCAAATTTCTGTCCCCGTGTTCTTTCGCGGGCGGCAGGGCGCCCTTCTCGTTGGTTTCCTAACACACTCTGTTTGCGGCCGGAAACCGGCGTTTGCGCTTAACCCGTGCGCCTGCCCGGGTCAATGCGCGCTATTGATCGCATTCGGACTACAGAATATATGTCGGCTGATGTCCGGTTTTGGCTTTTGACGTCTTTTCGCCATTCTGGACCTGTTGGTGGGCTGGGCAGCAAAGCTTCGACGCGAAGAGATGGATTCGGGCTACAGGAAGGAAAATGTCGCTGTGGACAAGCGGGTTCGCGAAGCCGGCCTGAGGCCGACGCGCCAGCGCATTGCGCTGGCCGACCTGCTTTTCGCCAAGGGCGACCGCCACCTTTCGGCCGAGGAACTGCACGAAGAGGCGATCGCCGCCGGCGTGCCGGTTTCGCTGGCGACGGTCTATAACGCGCTCCACCAGTTCACCCAGGCCGGACTGCTGCGCATCCTGGCGGTCGAAGGCTCGAAAACTTATTTCGACACCAACACCTCCGACCACCATCACTTCTACGTCGAGGGCGAGAACCGGATTTTCGACATCGAGAGCGGACCGGTGACCGTCTCCAATCTGCCGGCGCCTCCGGAAGGCATGGAGATCGCCAATGTGGACATCGTCGTGAGGCTTCGCCCGAAGCGCGGCAACTGATCCGTGGTGATGCGGCCCGTCGATTTGATTGTCCGGTTTGAATGGGTCACCGTCGCCGCGTTGGCTATCGTTTGCTATGCAATCTCCGGCTTTTCCTGGTGGCTGCTTGCGCTGCTCATCCTCGCGCCGGACCTGTCGATGCTGGGCTACCTCGCCGGGCCAAGCGTCGGCGCCATCACCTACAACGCCTTGCATATCCTGATCGCCCCGCTCGTCCTGCTGCTTGCGGGCGCGTTGCTCGCCGGCCCGATCACCACCGCCGTGGCGCTGATCTGGATCGCGCACATCGCAATCGACCGTGCCCTCGGCTACGGCCTCAAGTTGCCTACCGGTTTTCAGGAGACGCATCTCGGCCGCATCGGCCGCCAGCAGGACGGTGTGTCCAGTTAGGCTGTGTTGAGATTCAGGTCAGGCCGAGTCGAGAAAGGCGGTTTTCGAGAACCGGAGCGGAGCGTACTTAAAGTACGTGAGCACCGGAAGCGCAGAAAGCCGGCATTCGCAGACCGGCCTCACCTGAATATCGACACAGCCTAGTTCTTGACCTTCTCGCCGGGATAAGCGCCCCACACCTGCGACTGCGCCATCCAGCCGGTGTGGCCGTCGAAGGTCATCTCGCACCATTGACCGTCGCATTTCTTGATCGAGCCGATCACGCCCGGCTCGATGATGGCGACGACATCGGCATCCTTGTCGGGCTCGTCGAGCAGGTTGATTCGCCCGCCCTTGCCGCGCTGCCAGGGCGCGACGATCGCGGTGCGGCGGCCGGAGAGCAGCGACTGGTTGATCCAGCCTTCCGAGCCGTCGGCGTCGCGCACGCGGCGCCATGTGTCGAATTCCTGGATGACTTCCATCGGCAGGCCGGCCTTCAGATACATCCAGTTGACGGAATAGTTGGCGCCTGGGCCGACGCGCGAGTTGACCCGGGCCGGCTTGAGGCTGACGAAACGCGGCAGCGGCAGCCCGCTCGGGCCAAGCGTTATGGTTTGCGCCGGCGCGGCCGCGCTTTGCGCGAATGCCTGCGGCGTGCAAAGCAGGGCGCCGAGAATAGCTGCGCTGAAGGCCAGGCGAAGTGACGCGAAACCAGACACTTTCGTTCCTTTCGGCGCCGGTCCGTGCGGATGAGCGCCCCTTTTTCTTTGTCTTCGGCGGCACCGCTTGTTACAGGAGTGGACTGATGCCGCGACTGGCTGCAAGTTTCGCCGGTCTTGGTTAAAGAGGTCTCAACGAGATCGGTTTCGAGAGCATGATCCCGAAAAGTGGGAACCGGTTTTCGGAAAAGATCATGCTCCTACAAAGAGTAGGATCAGGATGACGATTCGACGAAACGTCATCCTGATCGAAGAAGCTTCGGGGATAAAATGGCAGGCAAAAAACGGCCCCTCGTCGTCATCACGCGCAAGCTGCCCGATCCGGTCGAAACGCGCATGCGCGAGCTGTTCGACGCAAGGCTGAATGTCGAGGACCGGCCGATGACGCAGCCGGAGCTGGTCGCGGCGGTCAAGGAAGCCGATGTGCTGGTCCCCACCATCACCGACCATATCGATGCCGCGCTGATCGCCCAGGCCGGCGAAAACCTCAAGCTGATCGCGAATTTCGGCAACGGCGTCGACAAGATCGATGTCGCGGCGGCCGCCAAGAAAGGCATCACCGTCACCAACACGCCGAACGTGCTCACCGAAGACACCGCCGACATGACCATGGCGCTGATGCTCGCCGTGCCGCGCAGGCTGGCCGAAGGCGCCAATGTGCTGACGGGTGACAAGAAATGGGCCGGCTGGTCGCCAACCTGGATGCTCGGCCGGCGCATCTGGGGCAAACGTCTCGGCATCGTTGGCATGGGCCGCATCGGCACGGCGGTCGCCAGGCGGGCCAAGGCCTTCGGCCTCTCGATCCACTATCACAACCGGCACCGCGTGCTGCCGGCGGTCGAGGAGGAACTGGAGGCGACCTACTGGGAAAGCCTCGACCAGATGCTGGCCCGCATGGACATCATCTCGGTCAATTGCCCGTCGACGCCGGCGACGTTCCACCTTTTGTCCGGCCGTCGGCTCGCGCTGATGCAGCCTTCGGCCTACCTCGTCAACACCGCGCGCGGCGATATCATCGACGAGGAATCGCTGATCAAGCTCATCCATGACGGCAAGATCGCCGGCGCCGGCCTCGACGTCTACGAGCATGAGCCGGCGCTGAACAGCAAGCTGTTGAAGCTCGCCGCCAAGGGCAAGGTGGTGCTGTTGCCGCATATGGGCTCGGCCACGCTCGAGGGCCGCATCGACATGGGCGAGAAGGTGATCATCAACATCCGCGCCTTCTTCGATGGCCACCGTCCGCCGGATCGTGTCCTGCCGCTCAGGACCTGAAAAAGCTTTAGACGGCGGCGCTCACTGCGCCGTCCGAAGCGACCGTGACGGCGGCTCCGCGGTAGTTGTCGAACGCGCCGCGTTCGAGCCTCACCGCCATCGGCGTTTCCCAGCCCATCTCACGGGCTACGATCAGGCCGAGCAGCAGGATGGCGTCCGGCTCGTGCAGCACCAGGGCGACCGGCGCGCGGCCGTTGTGGACGAGCTCCATCAGCACCGCCGAAGCGGATGACGAGCCGATCGTGCCCGGCAGGAACAGAACCCGGCCGGCGATGACTTCGCCATGTTGCGGGTGGCGAACGTCGGCGATACGCCCGGTCCTGGGGTCGACGCCGCCCCAGAAGCTGATCGGCGCAGTCAGCACCAGCGCGTCGCCTTCGCCCGCCTTGCCCGGCACCAGGATTTCGGCCCTCGCGCTCATGCCGCGATATCCGTGAAGACCGGCTTGCCGAGGACCGCGCTTTCGACGCAGTCGGCGAGCGAGGCGTAGAGCACCGCATAGCCGGTGTTGCCCGGCGCGTAATGCGCGAACTTGCCCGAATTGGTCATCAGCACGCCATTGCCGAGCTCCGGCATGATCGGCGTCACCACCACACATGTATCGGCGACGATGACGACCCCGCTCGCTTCGAGCCGTTTTCGCCGGCCGTTCTGCTCCAGCAGGGCAAGCGCATGGCGGCCGGTGCAGGCGTAGATCGGCACCGCGAGCCGCCGTCCGGCGATCAGCCGCTCCAGGTTGTCGAACTCGGCGTGCGACAGATGCGGGCTGCCGATCGCCACCGCATCGATGGTCTTGGTCGCGGCCGCGGTCGACAGGCCCGCGCGCGCCGTCGCCACCATGTCGGGCGTCACGCGGATCACCGCTTCCGGCTCCGGCCTGGCCAGAATGGCTTCGGCGTCTGGAGCCTCGGGCGTCACGCCGGCAATGTGGAACAGGCCGACCGCACCGGACGATGCGGCCGCCGCGCCGAAGGCTTTCAGCGCGTCTTCGCCGGGATTATCCGTCACGCCGGTGACGACGCCGATCGCATTGCCCACCTCGCGGCCATAGAGGCTGCCCAGCACCGGCCAGGCGATCTCCGAGGCAAGGAAGGATGGCGAGAGGCCCGAGACGTCGAAAACGAGACGCGCGCGGCGATTGTCAGGCCGGTGCAGGCCGTAATCCGGCGCGCGGCCGGTGATGGCGCAGGCAATGTCCAGGAAATCGCCATAGCGGTTGGTCCGCGCGCCCAGCACCGAATTGCAGAAGACGACCGCGTTGGACTCGCCCCAGGCCACGTCGCTGCCCAGCGCGGGCCTGTGTCCGGCCTGGTAGGGGGCGCAGGTCCAGCTCTGCTCGCAGCCCAGCTTGCGATAGGCCTCCATCATCCGCCGCGCCATGCCGCGCTGCGGCTCTTTCAGGCGGATACGCGAACAACCCATCAGGTCGAGTGCCCCCACATTGAGTGTCGAGCGTACCGCGACCTTCGCGCCGCCTTCGACCAGTCTTTCGGCGAACAGCGTGCCGGAATCGCCGTGATACAGCGCGCCATCGATATGGGTGGAGGCGATCGGGATCAGCCGCGGTGCGCCGAGCAGGCGAGCGCTTTCGGCGAGGATGCGCATCGCCATGCCCGCGCCGTCCTGCTTGGAGGCGATCGCCTGTTCTTGCGGGCTGAGCGAAAGGCTCAAGACAGCACCTTGCGCATGGTGATGGAGGTCGGCCTGTCATAGCCCTCATGCGCCGTGCGCGCGGTCTCGCGAAAGCCGAGCCGGGCGAAGGCTGCATGGTTTGTCGTCAGTTCGATGCGGGTCTGCAGCTCGATCGCATCCTTGCCGCGTTCGTGGGCGAGATCCTCGACCGCCCGCATCAGCCGGGTTCCGATGCCTTGGCCCTGGAGCCGCGCCTCGACCGCTAGCTTGCCGACATAGAAATCCCGCGCCCGTTCCAGCGCGAAGACGCAGCCGACGATGCGGCCATTCTCGACGGCCAGAAACCCGGTCTCCCGCTTCGCCTTCGCGGCAAGCGCCTCGGCGGTCAAAAGATGCGCCGAGGAGGGCGGGTCGATGACGCCGTCCATATAGGCAAAGGCGCGCCGGATCAGCGCGAGCAGGTCGTCCCACCGATCGAAATCCGCTGGAAGGCCGGTTATGGAGATGCCGACGTTCTGGTCCATGCGCTCAGACGGCCTTGTAGCGGATGGTGTCGAAGCGGGCCGTGAGCCCGTCATAGAGCAGCAGCCGGCCTATCAGCGGCTCGCCTATGCCGGTAATCAGCTTGATCGCTTCCATCGCCTCCAGCGTGCCGATGACGCCCGTCAGCGCGCCGAGGATGCCGGCAACGGCGCAGGACGGCACCAGCCCTTCGGGCGGCGCTTCCGGAAACAGGTCGCGATAGCTCGGATTGCGCTTGCCGTCGGCGCCAGCCTCGAACGGCTTCAGCACCGTCACCGAGCCGTCGAAGCGCCCGACGGCCGCCGTGACGAGGGGTTTCTTCTCGTCCGCGCAGGCATCGGCGACCGCGTAGCGCGTTTCGAAATTATCGGAGCCGTCGACGACGATATCGTAGTGGGCGACGAGGGCAGGGGCATTCTCCTCCGTCAACCTCAGGCGATGCGATTCCACCGTGACGTTGGGGTTGATGCGCATGATCGCTTCCCGCGCGCTGTCGGTCTTGGCCATGCCGACCCTGTCGCTGCCATGGATCACCTGCCGTTGCAGGTTGGACAAGGAGACGGTGTCGTCATCGACGATGCCGAGTGTGCCGACGCCGGCGGCGGCAAGATATTCGAGCACCGGCGCGCCGAGCCCGCCGGCACCGATCACCAGCACCCGTGCCCGTTTCAGCTTCTGCTGGCCCGGCCCGCCGATCTCCGGCAGCACGATGTGGCGGGCATAGCGTTCGAGCTCTTCGTCGGTCAGCGCGGCATCGGTCATGGCTGGACCATATCGCCGTGGCGAGGCCTTGTCAGTAAGCGCAAGGCGCGGCCTTGTCGCGTATACGCAGGTGCAGAACTCGCTTCAAAGGTCAGCCGGTCGGCTCGACGTTGCCGTGATCGACGGTCAGGAACTGCGCCCGGCCGGCAAGGCTGGAGAACAAGGCGGCATCGGTGCCGGTCATGAAGGCCTGGCAGTTCAGCTCTTCCAGGATGGAAAACAGCGCCGCGCGCCGGCCCGCGTCGAGATGCGCGGCGATCTCGTCCAGCAGAAGGATCGGCGTCAGTCCCGACATCTCGCCGGTCAGCCTGGCATGCGACAGCACGATGCCGACCAGCAGCGCCTTCTGCTCGCCGGTCGAGCAAAGCTCGGCCGGCATCGACTTCGGCCGGTGCCGCACCACGAGATCGGAACGATGCGGGCCGTCCAGCGTGCGGCCGGCGGCGCGATCGCGCTCGCGGCCATTGGCAAGCGTGCGGCGGAAGCGCTCCTCGACATCGACGGCCGGCGCGACGGCAACCTCGCTCTCCAGGTCGCCGGCAAGGCTGATGTCGGCCTGCGGAAACGGTCCGCTGCCAGGCAATCTGTCGATCATGGCGGAAAGCAGCCGCACCAGCTCGGCCCGCGCCGCGGCGATCGCCACCCCGGTCTCGGCCATCTGCGTCTCGATCGCGTCGAACCAGGCGCCGTCGCGGGAGCCTTCGGTAAGCAATCGGTTACGGCCGCGCATGGCTTTCTCATAGTCGAGCGCGCGCTGGCCATGGCCAGGATCAATCGCCAGCACCAGCCGGTCGAGGAAGCGGCGGCGGTCCGCCGCCGGCCCTGGAAACAGCCCGTCCATCGCCGGTGTCAGCCACACGACCCGCAGCCATTCCAGCATATCCTCGGCCGATCGCGCCGGCGCGCCGTTGATCCGCACCTTCCTGCCGCCTTCGCCGGCGGCGTCTCCGCCGGAAATTCCGGTTCCGATCTCGACCTGGCCTTCCGGCCCCTCGATGCGCGCATGCAAGGCGAAGCCGCCATCGCCGCCTTCGCGCGCCACATCGCCATAGGGCGCGCGGCGCAGGCCGCGGCCCGGCGTCAGCAACGAGATCGCTTCCAGGAGATTGGTCTTGCCGGCGCCATTGTCGCCTGACAGCACCACCGCGCCGGGCGCGAGCTCGAGCGACAGCGTCGCGTAATTGCGAAAATTCGTAAGTATAAGCTTACTTACATAGCTTTGCTGACGAAGTTGTCTCGCATCCGGGTTCACGGCAACACACCGGGTCCGTCAGAGCAATTCCAGGAAAAGTGCACAGCGGTTTTCCGTCCGGAATTGCGTCAAGGTGACTGAGCCTAGACCCGCATCGGCATCAGCACGTAGAGGGCCGTTTCGTCGGCCATATCGTGGATCAGCGTCGGCGAGCCGGCATCGGCCAGCATGAATTTCGCCTCCGTGCCGGTGAGCTGGGCCGCGACGTCGAGCAGATATTTGGCGTTGAAGCCGATCTCGATCGGGTCCGACGAGTAGTCGGCCGCCAGTTCCTCGGTGGCGCTGCCCGAATCCGGATTGTTGACTGCGAGCGTCACCTGGCCGTCATTGATCGAAAGCTTCACCGCCCGGCCGCGTTCGGAGGAAATGGTCGAAACGCGGTCTACCGCCGCAGCGAAGCTCTGCCGGTCGATGATCAGCTTCTTGTCGTTGCCGGTCGGGATAACGCGCTGATAATCGGGGAAGGTGCCGTCGATCAGCTTCGAGGTCAAAACGACGCTGCCGATGGTGAAGCGGATCTTGGTGTCCGACAGCTCCGTGGTCACCGCCACGTCGGGATCGTCGACCAGCTTCTGCAGCTCGCTCACCGTCTTGCGCGGAATGATGATGCCGGGCATGCCTTCGGAGCCTGCCGGCGCGTCGATCTCGGCCCGCGCCAGGCGATGCCCGTCGGTCGCCACCGAGCGCAGCTTCAATTTGCCGCCGACCTCATGCGTGTGCAGGAAGATGCCATTGAGATAATAGCGCGTCTCTTCGGTGGAGATGGCGAATTGCGTCTTGTCGATCAGCCCTTTGAGCGCCGCCGATTCCAGCCGGAAGATATGCGAGAACGAACCGGCCGAAAGCTCCGGGAAGTCGGATTGCGGCAGGCACTGCAGGCGAAAGCTCGAACGGCCGGAGGTGACGGTCATCGCATTGCCGTCCTCGTCCGTCTTCAGCATTACCTCTGCGCCGTCGGAAAGCTTGCGCACGATGTCGTAGAGCAGATGCGCCGGCACCGTCGTCGCGCCGCCGCGCTCGACTTTGGCGGGCGTCGCCTCCGTCACTTCGAGGTCGAGGTCGGTCGCCTTCATCTCGAGGCTGGCGCCCTCGGCGCTGAGCAGCACGTTGGACAGGATCGGTATGGTGTTGCGCCGCTCGACCACGCGATGGACGTGGTTGAGGGACTTCAAGAGATTTGACCGTTCCAGGATAACACGCATGACGAAACAGGCTCGCTTCAAGAATGAACAGGTCACCGGCAGGCGGCATCCCGTGAAAGCTCTGAAAGGCTTCCAGAATCTCCGTAAGCTGACAGTAAAAAGCCTGCAAAGGCAAGCCCGCGGCACCGGTTCCGACCGGCAGCGCGGGCTTTCTGGGGATAAAGCCGGCGAAGCGTGCCGCCGGCTGTTTGTGCGCTCCTTCAGGCTTGGTCGTTGATCAGCCTTCTGAGCAGTTCCAGTTCCTGCGCCAGCGTGTTGTCCCCGCCCGAAAGGTCCTCGATCTTACGCACGGCATGCAGCACGGTCGTGTGGTCGCGGCCGCCGAACCGCCGCCCGATCTCCGGCAATGAGCGCGGTGTCATCACTTTCGACAGATACATCGCAACTTGCCGCGGCTTGACGATCGTGCGCGTGCGCCGATTGGACAGAAGCTCGGTCTTCGACACGTTGTAGTGGCGCGCCACGATGCGCTGGATGTCCTCGATGCGCACCCGCTTCGGCTCGCCGGAGCGGTAGATGTGGCCGAGGATCTCGTCGATGCGGTCGATGGTGATCTGCGGCTCGAAGGACTGGCGGAACAGAAGCTGGTTGAAGGCGCCTTCGAGCTCGCGCCCGCTGCCGGTCACCGTGCGCGCGACATGCTCCAGGATCTCGTCCGAGATATCCAGCGAGGTGTCATCGGTCTTGGTGCTGGCGCGGCGCAGTTTCAGCATGCCGAGCCGCATGGCGAAATCCGGCGCCGACATTTCCAGCGCCACGCCGCCATTGAGGCGCGAACGCACGCGCGGCTCCAGCGATTCCAGTTCCGAGGGCGGCCGGTCGGCCGCGACCACCACCTGCTTGGCGCTGTCGAGCAGCATATTGATGAGATGGCAGAATTCGTGCTGGATCGACTTGCCCTGCAAGAACTGCATGTCGTCGATGATCAAGAGATCGATATCGCGCAGCTGCTCCTTCAGCGTCAGCGCGTTGTTGTCGCGGATCGCGGTGGCGAAGCGCCACATGAAATATTCCGCCGTCAGGTAGACGACCCGCGACTTCGGGTTTTGCCGCAGCGATTCCGCGGCGATCGCTTGCAGGAGGTGCGTCTTGCCGAGCCCGACGGTCGCGTGCAGGAAAAGCGGGTTGAAACGCACCGCGCTCGACTGCGATTCCGCCACCGCCCTGGCCGCTGCGAAGGCCACCCTGTTCGACGGCCCTTCGATGAAGGAGGAGAATGTGTAACGCGGGTCAAGCGGCGACCCCAGCACATTGTGGCGGAACTCCGGTTCCGCTGACACGCCCTGGCGGGGCGCCGGCGCCCGTTGCTCCACACGCCCGGCGCTCGCGGTGCCGTTGGCAAGCGCGGTATGCGTCTGCTTGGTCATCTTGCGCGCCGGCGCGATCTCGGGCTCGACAGGATTGCGCCCCTGGCGCGTTGCGGTGCGCACGACGATCTCGATCTTGAGGACGTCCGCATCCTCATGCCGCCAGAGCTCCGCGATAAGCTCGAGGTAATGGCCGTTGATCCAGGACCGCAGGAAGGCTGTAGGCACGGAGATGCGAACGACGCCGCGGGAAGCCTCGGCGACCTTCATGCGACCGAACCAGCTCGAATAGACCTCAGCTCCGAGACGCGCCTTCAGCTGGGCCTTGACCCGTTCGAACTTCTGTTCCGCGTCGCTGGATACCGCCACGTCGCCCCCTCCGACAAAAGTTGCTGGAAATGGGAGCTCGCCCGCTATCTCCCTTTCAATGCCGCTCTGCATGATCAAAGTCCCTTTGTCTTCTCGTACCCTTTTTCCGCCGGGGATGCGCCTCCTGCATCCTTGGTCCGGCGACCCTCATTCAGTCGCGATGCCATTGCCGCCGCCGGCAACGATCGTCGCAACTCGCGCAAGGGACCAGCTGCCGGCTCCGCACGCCGGCCTCCGACAAAGACAAGTCAATACCTCACCCTCCGGCGAAAACGCCGGCGAGACATCGACTGCCATGTACAATTACGCCAGTCCCCTACCCGCACCGAAGAGACAAACCAAGCCGTACGCGGAATTGCTCCACGTCATGAATTCCGCCATTTTGTGCTGGCCGATTCAGGCTGGGTCAGGGGCTAGAGCCCGTCCCTTCGATGGATGGACATTACCGAAATCGCTGTGGATAGGGCAAGGCCACATCTAACGGTTTTTTAACGAATCTGGTTACCGGACGGGGCTCAAAATCGGGAGCTGCGCCGGCACGTTTTGACAAAGCCATTGTGATTCAAACCCTTTTCCGGCGAATATGAAAAAGGTCGCCCGAAACGAAATATTCTGAAATAATTGTCTTGACAGCTACTTCTCCCCCGCCGCTCGACCTTGAGCTGAACAAGCTGTGGACGACCGGCTGTAAGTCTCTGAAAAAACTGCGGATTTTTTGCCAGGCAAATTTAGGCAGTTGCCGCGGGGAGGGCGTTCCGCTGTCAGCGGCGTTGAATATGCCGGCAAAACATTACTGGCGTTGGAATCACGTCGCGAGCGTTGCTCACGAGCAATTTTTTTAAGTACTTGCCGGCAAACGAAAAAAACCCGGTCTATGCGACCGGGTTCAACATCGATGGAGTAAGGAATAGTCGGTCAGGCCGACAGCGTCTTGACCCGCTGGGCCAGCCGCGAAACCTTGCGGGAAGCCGTGTTCTTGTGAACGACACCCTTGGTGGCGGCGCGCATCAATTCAGGCTCCGCCGCCTTGAAGGCTGCCACCGCCGCGGCCTTGTCGCCGGCGGCCAGCGCCTCTTCGACCTGGCGCACATAAGTGCGGACACGCGAGCGACGGTTCTTGTTGATCGCCGCCCGGCGGGCGATCTTACGCGTTGCCTTTTTGGCCGAAGACGTATTGGCCATGATGCCTCTCTTCCGATCTGGTGGGCGCCAGCGGGTGCCGCAGGGCGCAAAAAACAAACGGGCAGCCACAGGCCGCCTCGGTTGGTGCGGCTTATAGTTCAGCTTTTCCGGCGCGTCAACGCCACTTGGCGGTCTTTTTGGAGACTGAAAGCGCGTCACGTCGTGACCCGCCTTCAGTCATTCGGCATCATGCTCTAGCGGTTGGTGAAATTCGGCTTCCGCTTCTCCACAAACGCGGCCATGCCTTCCTTCTGATCGTCGAGCGCGAACAGCGAATGGAACAGGCGGCGCTCGAAGCGCAGCCCTTCGGCGAGCGTCGTCTCGTAGGCGCGGTTGACGGCCTCCTTGGTCATCATCACCGACGGCAGCGAGAACTCGGCGATCTTGGCCGCCGCCTTCAGCGCCTCCTCGGCGAGCTCGGCGACCGGCACCACCCGCGAGACCAGTCCGCTGCGCTCGGCTTCGGCAGCATCCATCATCCGCCCGGTCAGGCACATGTCCATCGCTTTCGACTTGCCGACGAAGCGGGTCAGCCGCTGCGAGCCGCCCATGCCCGGCATGACGCCGAGCGTGATTTCGGGCTGGCCGAACTTGGCATTGTCGCCGGCGATGATGAAGTCGCACATCATGGCCAATTCGCAGCCGCCGCCGAGCGCATAGCCCGCGACCGCCGCGATGATGGGCTTGCGCGTGCGCGTGAATTCCTCCCAGCCGACGAAGAAGTCCTGCGTGTAGGCGTCGGCGAAGGACATCGCCTGCATTTCCTTGATGTCGGCGCCGGCGGCAAATGCCTTCTCCGACCCTGTAAGCACCATCGCGCCGATCTCGGGATCGGCATCGAACGCGCGCGCGGCCGCCACGACCTCCGCAAGGACCTGCGAATTCAGCGCATTGAGCGCCTTAGGCCGGTTCAGCGTGATCAGCCCGACCTTGCCGCGTGTTTCCACGATAACGGTTTCATAGGCCATGGTTCGCTTCCTTCCGCGGCAGTGGGACGATCGATACGTTCCTAGCTTACCGCTGACAGGTCCGGCAATAGAAGGTCGAGCGGCCGCTTTGCACGATGCGCTCGATGTGGCCGCGGCAGCCCGGCTTCGGGCATGGTTCCCCCTCGCGATCGTAGACTGCGAAGGAATGCTGGAAATAGCCGAGCGACCCGTCGGCCTGGACATAGTCGCGCAGCGAGGAGCCGCCGGCGGCGATCGCATCGGCGATGACCGAGCGGATCGCTTCGGCAAGGCGCGCGCTTTGCTCTTTCGCCTTCTTGGCCGACCCGGCGATGGTGCCGGCTTCGCGCAGCGGCGAGAGGCCGGCGCGCCACAAGGCCTCAGCCACGTATATGTTGCCGAGTCCGGCGATCAGCCGCTGGTCGAGCAGCGCTGCCTTGAGCGGCGATCTGCGACCCTTCAACAGCGAGGCGAGCAGGGGACCGTCAAGCGCGTTGCCAGTTGGCTCGATGCCGAGCCCCGCCAGCATCGGATGCGTGTCCGGCGCTCCTTCGGCAAACAGCATGAAGCCGAAGCGGCGCGGGTCGTTGAAGATGACGCGGGAGCGCTCGTCCCTCGGAGAGATGACGTCGAACACGACATGGTCGTGCGCCACGCTTTTCGAGCGGTCGTGGTGGAAGGCGCCGGGGACGTCGCTGCTTTCCGCGGCTTCGATCCGGAACGACCCCGACATGCCGAGATGGCAGATGAGAACCGGACCGTTTTCGATATGCATCGTCAGGTATTTGGCGCGCCGGCCAAGCGCCGTAACGGTCTTGCCGGCAAGCCGTTCCGAAAAGCGTTCGGGGAAAGGAAAGCGAAGGTCGGCCCTGCGCGCCTTGACCTCGACGAGCCGCGCCCCTTCCAGGACCGGCTGCAGCCCGCGCCGGACGGTCTCGACTTCGGGCAGCTCAGGCATGGCCGCCGATCATCGCAAGGAACGATGTTCCGTGGCGACCGGCAGCCAGGCCGAGGTGGTCCGCGACGGTCTCGCCGATATCGGCGAAGGTCGGCCTGAGCCCGATGTCGCCGCCCGTCAGTCCCGCCCCGATACCGATCACCGGAATGCGTTCGCGCGTATGGTCGGTGCCGCGCCAGGTCGGATCGTTGCCATGATCGGCCGTGAGGATGAGCAGGTCGCCAGGCCTTATCCGCGACAGCGCCTCCGGCAGCCGGCGGTCGAACGCTTCGAGCGCTCCGGCATAGCCGGCGACGTCGCGCCGGTGACCGAACTCGGTATCGAAATCGACAAAATTGGCAAAAACCAGGTCGCCGTCGCCGGCATCGTCCATCGCGCCGAGCGCCTTGTCGAACATTGCCATGTTGCCGCCGGCCTTGCGCACTTCCGAAATGCCGCGATGAGCGAAGATGTCGCCGATCTTGCCGACGGCGATGACCTTGTTGCCGCGCCCGGTCAGCCGGTCGAGCAGGGTCGGCTCCGGCGGCGGCACCGCATAATCGCGGCGATTGTGGGTGCGCTGGAACGTGGCCGGCGTCTCGCCCACGAATGGCCGAGCGATCACCCGCCCGATCTTGAGCGGCTCGACCAGCCGACGCACCGTGAGGCAAAGCTCATAAAGCCGCTCCAGGCCGAAATGCGTCTCATGCGCGGCGATCTGCAGCACGGAATCGACCGACGTGTAGCAGATCGGCTTGCCGGTGCGGATATGCTCTTCGCCGAGCCGCTCGATGATCTCGGTTCCGGGTGCATGGCAGTTGCCGAGGATACCCGGCAGCTTGCCCTCGCGGATGATGGCGTCGGTCAGGTCGGCCGGAAAGGCGGGCACCGTATCGGGGAAATAGCCCCAGTCGAAACGCACCGGCAGGCCGGCGATCTCCCAGTGGCCGGAGGGCGTGTCCTTGCCGCTCGACACTTCCTGTGCGGCTCCATGAAAGGCCGAGGCGACCGGCGGCGCGTCGATGCCGGTTTTCAGTCCCGTCGCGGTTTGCGCCGCCCGGCCAAGTCCGAGCGACATCATGTTGGGCACCGCGAGCGGCCCTTTGCGCAAACCTTGCCGATCTCCACGACCATCGGCGCAGGCCTGAAAAATATGTCCGAACGTGTCGGCGCCGGCATCGCCATAGCGTTCGGCGTCGGCCGCGCCGCCGATGCCGAAAGAATCGAGAACGAACAGGAACGCGCGCGCCATGGGTATCTTTGTTGTCAGCCTTGATCGCCAGACATAAGGTTCCCCGGCGGCGTTGGCAAATCGGAAACCAAACTGCAACGGCTTGGCGCCATAGTTGCGGCGAGGCGCGGATGCGGGGCGGGAGCGTGGCAGGTATGGCAAGGCGCGGCAAAACCGCGACAAGGCAAGCCGTGAAGATGTGCGCGGCCGCTCTCGCGGCCTTAGGTGCCGCCTCCTCGCCGGCACGCGCCGACTGGCGTGGCGACATCGGCACGTTCCGCATCGGCATCGTTGCCGAACCAGGCGGCGGCAACACCGTCCCGGGGCTCGCGCGCCTGACCGACGCCTATGCCAATGCGCTCGGCATGACGGTCGAGTTCGTCGTTGCGCGCGACTACGCGGCGCTGATCGAGGCGCAGGCGAGCGGGCGCGTGCAATATGCGATCTATTCCGCTCTCGCCTATGCCACGGCCTCGGAGCGCTGCGGCTGCGTCGAGCCGCTGGTGGCGCCGGTCGATACCGACGGCGCCGTCGGCATCCGGTCCGTCCTGGTGACGCGCGACGGCCGGCTTGCGGACCTTGCCGCCATGGCTTCGCACCGGATCGCGATAGCGCCGGCCGAAAATGCCGGCGGCGCGCTGCTGCCGCTGACGGCGCTGCCGGCCGAAGGCGTCAACATCACCCGGGGTTCGCCCTTCCTGGCGCGCGCCGCTTCAGCCACTGCGGCCGAGACGATGCTCGCCGGCGGCGAAGCGGATGCCCTGTTCGGCTGGGAACCGGCCGATGCCGACGGCCGATCCACCCGTTCCGGGGGCACCGTCGCGCGGCTGGAGGCTGCCGGCGTCCCAGAGGCGTCGCTTCGGGTGTTGTGGACCTCGGGCGTCTTGCGCTACGGCCCGCACGCCGTCCGCAACGATATCGATCCCGAGGCAAAGCGCCGGCTGACGGTCTTCCTGACCAATCTCAAGTCCCAGACGCCCGACATATACGATCTGCTGGAGGCCGCGCATACCGGTGGCTTTGTGCCGGCGGCGTCCAAGGACTACGCTATGGCCACGGCCATTGTGCGGCAGGCGTCCGACGGCCGGGACTGACCGTCAGCAGTCGCTGCAGGGGATCGTTGGGCTCCGGCGAGGCCGGAGATAGTAGGTCTCGCTCATGTTTATGTGGCTGAAGGTCGACAACAATCCAAGCGCCTTCTGCTGGTTGTTGTTCTCGCTCCAGGCGATGACGGGCACATAGCCGAGGTCGCTTTCCACGCGGACCAGGAAAGTGTTGCGGATTTTCAGCGTCGAAGGGACGGTCGTGGTGTCGCCGGGACTGGCATCGACGCTGTAGGTGTTGCCCACCAGCTTGCGCGACCACGCCACCTTCACTGTCGGCGACGCCTCGTCGGATATCTGTATGCCGGTGATGATGATCGTTGGACTTGAGCGATTGTAGGGCCGAAGCGTCGATATGCCGATCTTCATCATTGCATCGAGGTTAGCCTTCACGACGGCCTGCTGCTGCGTGACGAGGTCCGCGACCATGCTGCCGATGCGGCTGACCTTCTTGCCGGTCTCGATGGCCTGCGAGGCCTCCATCGTGATGAAATACATGATCAGGAGCACCGGCACGATGAACGCGAACTCGATCGCCGCGATGCCGCGGCGATCGCGGCAAAACTGCTTCACCTTCGCCGAAATGCCCCGGAGTGCCCCCGCACTATGCATATCGTCCTCCACGCCGCGGCTTAGCCGTCGAGCAGTCTCAATTGTCGTCGAACGGCTCGTTCTGCCAGGTCACCGATGCGAAATGCAGTGTGTTGCCGTCTTTCAGATTGGCCATCGACTTGGCCAGGAAATCGGTCATCACCGGCCATTTGTAAAACACCCGCAACATGTTGATGGACTCCGCCAGTCCGGGCGACACCGTGAAATTCATCGAGTTGGTGCCTTGCACCAGCACGATATCGCCATTGACGATCTTGAAGCCCGCCGTGGCGGCGTCGGCGAAACTCGGATATTCGCGCAGATCCACCAGCAATCCCGGGCAGTCCTTGGCCACCATGATCTCAAGCCTGCTGCAGATCAGCTGCTTGATGGAGGCTTCGGTGACGTTCGTCTTCTGCAACTGCCCGGTCCGCAGCTGGCGGGCGACATCGTCGGCGACGTTGGCCATCACCTCCTGGCCGGCGAACGAAATGCAGCTCTCGAGGATGGCGAAGACGAGAAGCGCGAACGGGATGGCGAGCATCGCGAATTCCATCGCCGTGCTGCCGCGCCTGTCGCTGAAGAAGCCGGGGCGGACTTTGACCCGCGTCTTGTTGTCCATGCCGCCGCCGGATGTGGCATCCTTGCTCATATTGCTTTCCTGCCGATCCCCTTGGCGGTACCGGCGGTAAGGTTAGCGATAACCCATTGAGTTCCGGTTTTGATGATCGTTAAATTCGTCGGGCAAGCTTTAAGCCGTCTTTAATGCCCGTGGGTTCGCGCCCTCGCAGAGCTCAGTGCCCGGCGCTCATTTCGGCTTCGGAAGTTTTCTCGGCCTCGCTCTTGAACGCGCTCTCGCAATAGGGCGTGCAGGACATGGTCTGGACTTCGGCGCGTCGGTAGATGCGCACCGAGGAGGCGGCTTGTCGCACGACGGTCACCTGTTCGTCGATGATCGGGCTGCCTTCCGAGTCGAGCACGACCAGATTGGTGACACCGAAGCCCTTGCCGGTGAGAACGATGGTCGAGGCGTCCTGCACGGAGGCATCGGCGATTGCCGGGTTGCCGATGACGACCGTGTCGGCCCCGCGTGACAATTTGACGATCTTGGCCTGGTTCATGGTGACTTCAATACCGGCGCCGGCCCTGGCCGGCATGACCAAGGCAGCAGTTGCCAGCAGCGCGGCGACTGGAAACAGCAATCTCGACAATGTCATTGAAGCGCTCCCGGCAGGCAGATTCTTCAACGGAACATGAACGAGATTGGTGAAGTAACGGTTAAACCGGGCCCGCCATGATTAAGGATCGCCTGCACGATGCGCCATGCGTCCATGGCGCTTACTGTTTTAGGAATATTGCACAAGCGCCGGTTTCTCGGGAACTCGGACCTCTGGCGATGTTTAGGCCACGGTTAACCACGCAGTGCGTTCGCCACCGGAAAGGAATCGGTAAGGCTGTTTATTAAGCCGATCGAAACGGCTTCTCCCTAGATTTGCGCCATCCGATCAACCCGGAAGAGAAGTTGACGGTAGTGCTGTAACACGTGGAGTAGGAGCTCTCGAATGTCTAATCTCATCGCACGTTTCGTGAAGGACGAATCCGGCGCGACCGCCATCGAATACGGTCTGATCGCCGCTCTCATCGCGCTTGCCATCATGGTTGGTGCTACCCAGCTCGGCGGCGCGCTGAACGCCAAGTTCGCCAACATCGCCGCCACCCTCAACGGCGCCACTGCTCCGTAATAAGGCTGCGTATCGCGCCTTTTCGACAGAAAGAAAAAGGGCCGCCGGCTGGCGGCCCTTTTTTATGCAGTCGGCCGATTTGATCGTCCGGCCTCATCGATCGTTAATCCAGCGCGCCTAGGATGACGCTGAAAACATGCCACAGGCAGGCCGCATCCATGCTTGAAGCCGTGATCTTCGTCGTTTTTCCTTTCTGCATGCTGTTTGCTGCGATCTCGGACACGCTGTCGATGACGATCGCCAACCGCGTTCCCGTGCTGTTGGTGGCGACATTCGCGCTTGTTGCGCCGCTCGCCGGTATGGACTGGGCAACCTATGGCTGGCATTTCGCCGCCGGCGCCCTCGTGCTTGCCACGACCTTCGGCCTTTTTGCGCTCGGCGGCATGGGCGGCGGCGACGCCAAGCTTCTGGCCGCGACCGCTCTGTGGATGGGCCTCAACATCAACCTGGTCGGCTATCTGGTGACGTCGGCTTTCATCGGCGGTCTGCTTACCCTCGCAATCCTTGCCTACCGGAAATCGCCGCTCGTCACGTACACCGGCCACAGCCGATTTCTGCGCCATTTCGCGGACGAGAATGTTGGCATCCCATATGGCATCGCGCTTGGCGCCGGCGGACTGATCACTTTCCCGGATTCGCCGCTGATGGTCTGGGCGCTGGAGAGGCTCACGACATAGGCCCGGCGATCTCGGCGTGGGCGATCCCAGGCGGCCGCCTTTTATCAGAATCGGAAGGCGGCCCCGGCCGCTTTTTCTGTTAACGGCGCACCGTTTAATCCAATTTGAGTAAACCTTAAATTAATCACGATCGTAAGCATTACATTAACCTTGTTTTGACGATTGCAGCTGCAAAGTCCGGCCTGGCGAGGTGGTTTGCCACGAGGCGAAGGGTTTCGGACGAATGCCAGCATCCCGATTGATTATTCTGGGCGTGGCTGCGGTCGCGGCGGGTGGCGCGGGCTACGTGGCGAAGAACATGGTCGTAGCGCCGCCGCCTCAGGTCATTGTCGATGCGCCCAAGCAGCCGGCGATCGCATTGCAGGACGTGCTGGTGCTTTCCGGTGACGTGTCAATGGGCAGCCAGCTCGGCAACAACATCAGCTGGGAAGAATGGCCGGCCGATGGCGTCAACGCCAATTTCATCACGCGCGCCGCCGAGCCTGACGCGATCGAAAAGCTCAAGGGCTCGGTCGCCCGCGTAGCCTTGTATACCGGCGAGCCGTTGCGGCGCTCCAAGCTGGTCGGCGAGGGGCAGAGCTTCATGTCGTCGATCCTGCCTTCCGGCATGCGCGCCGTCGCGACCGCGATATCGGCCGACACGTCCGCCGGCGGCTTCATCCTGCCCAACGACTTCGTCGACGTCATCATGACCCGCCGCTCCGACACCGGCAACGGCGGCAGCGGCTTCAACACCGAGACGATCCTCAAGAACATCCGCGTGCTGGCCATCGACCAGACCATCCAGGAAGACGAGGAAGGCAAGAAGACCAGAGTCGGCCAGACCGCGACGCTGGAGCTGACGCCGCAGCAGGCGGAAATCATCACAGTGGCGCAGCAGATGGCCGACCGCCTGACGCTGGCGCTGCGCCCGATCACCGACATCCATGAAAAGAATACGGGCGAGGCCGACTATCTGGTCAACGGCAACGGCCGACGCGGAACCGTGCGGCTGATCAAGTCCGGCGAGGTTTCCGAGGTGGGAGCAAGGAAATGAGGCTGAACGGTAAACTGCTGCCCTTCCTGGCCGCCGCGGCGATCGCTTTTTTCGTGCTCGGCACCGGCGCCCCGGGGCTGGTCGAAGCCAAAGCCGCGGGAGCCGGCGTGTCGGCTTCCGTTGCCACGCAGCGCGTCAAGCTCGGCCTCAACAAATCCGTTGTCATCGACTTGCCGAGCGACGCCTATGATATCCTCGTCGCCAATCCGGCGGTTGCCGATGCCGTGACGCGCACCGCGCGGCGCATCTACCTGTTCGGCAAGACGGTCGGCGAGACCAACATCTTCGTCTTCGGCCCCAATGGCGAGCAGATCGTCAGCCTGGATCTGGCCGTCGAGCGCGACGTCGCAGGGCTGGAAGACTATCTCAAGCGCTTCATCCCGTCCTCGCAGATCAAGGTCGAGCTTCTCAATGACAACGTCGTGCTGACGGGCATGGTCGACACGCCGCTCGATTCCAAGCGTGCCGTCGACCTGGCCACCATCTTCGTGTCCGGCGGTGAAGCGACGACGGGCCAATATTCGCAGACCGCCGCCGGCGGCTCGGTCAATGGCGGCGTCGACATAAACAATCCCGACCAGGAGCGCCGGACCTCCAAGATCGTCAACCTCTTGCAGATCATCGGCGACGACCAGGTGACGCTCAAGGTGACCGTCGCCGAAGTCAGCCGCTCGGTGATGAAGCAGCTCGGCGTCAACATGTTTGGCAGCGGCGAGAGCAACGGCATCAGCTGGATGTCGACAGGCGACAACCCGATGGGGCTCGGCAAGCCCCTCAGCAATTCGGGATTTAACATCGGCTCGTCCTCGCTGCAGGCCTATGTCAACGCCATGGAACAGTCGGGGGTGATGAAGACGCTCGCCGAGCCGACTTTGACGGCAGTTTCAGGCGAGAAAGCCACATTCAAGGTTGGTGGCGAGTACAATATTGTCTCCAGCCAGGCCATTACCGATCCTGACATCACCAAAGGCATTCCTGCGAAGCTGACGTACCAGCTCGACAAGGTCGATTACGGCATCGGACTGGAATTTCAACCGGTCGTCCTGTCCGCCGGTCGCATCAGCCTGAAGGTCCGGACGGCGGTTTCCGAGCCGACGACCGAAGGCTCCGCCGCATTTTCGACCGGCTCAAAGAACGTTCCCGCCGCGAACATTCTCTCTATTCGCAAGCGTCTCGCCGACACCACCGTCGAGCTCCCTTCGGGCGGCTCGATGATGATCGCAGGCCTTGTCCGCGACGATGTTCGCCAGGCTATCAGCCAGTTCCCTGGCTTGGGCAAGATCCCCGTCCTCGGCACGCTGTTCCGCAGCCGCGATTTTGTGCGCAACGAGAGCGAGCTCATCATCATCATCACGCCCTATCTGACGCGGCCGGTGGCGCGCAACGATCTGGCCAAGCCGGACGACAACTTCAATGCGGCAAGCGACGGCGCCGGCATGTTTCTCGGCCGCGTCAACCGCGTCTACGGCACCATGCAGACCGACAGGCCGGCCGGCCGCTACCACGGTGTCGTGGGCTTCATCTACAAATGAGTGGGAATGCGGATATGTCCAAGTCAGCATCGAAGGTCATGACGGTCCGGACAGCATCCGGTATCGCAAGGATCGGTCGGCAGGTGGTCCCGGCATTGGCGGTCATGCTTGCCGCGTCGCTCGCAGGTTGCGCCAACCGCGACAGCGTAACCGTCGGGTCGATCCCGGACGACTACCGCACGACCCATCCGATCGTCATTGCCGAGAAGAACCAGAAGATCGACCTGCCGGTCGGCGCCGGTGATCGCGGCATGACCGGTGCGCAGCGCGATACGCTGCTCGGTTTTCTCGACCGCTACGACAAGAGCGCCGCGCCGGCGCTGACGATCGCGATGCCGGCCGGGTCCGCCAATGAGCTTGCCGCCCGTGCCGCCGGTCGCGATTTTGCCAGGCTCGCCATGGCAGCAGGCGTCAAGCGCAACCGTATCGTCATGACATCCTATCAGTCGGCGGTGCCGGAGGCGTCAGCGCCGGTGCGCGTCGCCTTCGTCGCGGTGAGGGCCCAGACCGACAAATGCGGGCGTTGGCCCGAGGACATCCTGGAGACGTCGCAGAACAAGCACTACGCCGACTTCGGCTGCTCCTATCAGAACAACCTCGCGGCTCAAATCGCCAATCCCAACGATCTGATCGGGCCGCGCAAACAGTCCGACATCGACGCCGAAAATCGCGGCGCGGTGATCGATATCTATCGGAGCAGGGGCATCTCGGACGAGTTCCTCGCCAATTCGGAAGTAACCTACTGAGTTGCGCCGGACGACGAAGAAAGCAGTCACGGAAAGAGCATGACGATGAGCAATCTTGCCTACGACACGCCCGCGGAAACCGGCGACCTTTCGCAGCAGGACATCGCCGCCATGCAGGCGCTGCGCCCCGTGCCGCGCATTTCAATCCAGGCCTTCTGCGAGACCGAGGGGGTCGCCAACCCCGTCGAGCGCGCCGGCGAGGATCGCCGGATGGCCAAGGCCCATCTCAAGGTTCATATGGGCGGCATCCCGACCGCGATCGAGTTCTACCAGTCCGCGCCGACACCGAACCTGATCCTGCTGGAATCGCGCAGCGAACCGCAGCAGCTGCTCGAACAGCTCGGCCACCTCTCGGAATATTGTGATCCGTCCTCCAAGGTGGTGGTTATCGGCCACTACAACGATGTCGGGCTCTACCGCGAGCTGATCCGTTCGGGCATTTCCGAATATGTCATCGCGCCGGTCTCGATGACAGACATCGTCAGTGTCGTGTCGTCGATCTTCGTCGATCCGGATTCGGAGCCGATCGGCCGCTCGATCGCGTTCATCGGCGCCAAGGGCGGCGTCGGCTCCTCGACCATCGCTCACAATGTCGCTTGGGCGATGTCTTCCCTGTTCAAGTCCGAGGTCGTCATCGCCGATCTCGATCTCGCCTTCGGCACCGCCAACATCAATTTCGATCAGGATCCGGCGCAAGGCATCGCCGAGGCGGTGTTTTCACCAGAGCGGGTCGACGAGGTCTATCTCGACCGTCTGCTTGCGCAATGCGCCGAGCATCTGTCGTTGCTCGCAGCTCCCTCTACGCTTGAGCGCGTCTACGATTTCGAGTCCGAGGCCTTCGCGCAGATCATAGAGACAGCGCAGCGCAGCGCGCCTCTGCTGGTCCTCGATGTCCCGCACGTCTGGAGCGGGTGGACCAAGAGCACGCTGATCAAGGCGGACGAGATCGTCATCACGGCCACGCCAGAGCTCGCAAATCTTCGCAACACCAAGAACATGGTGGACATGCTGAAGCGGCTGCGTCCGAACGATCCGCCGCCGAAGCTGATCATCAACCAGGCGGGCGTGCCGAAACGGCCCGAGATCGCGGCGTCCGATTTCGCCGAACCGCTCGGCATCACGCCGATGGCGGTGATCAACTTCGAACCGCTGCTGTTCGGCAATGCCGCCAACAACGGCCGCATGCTCTCCGAGATGGACGCCAAGAGCCCGGTCGTGACCACCATCAATGAAATAGCGCATGTGCTGACCGGACGCAGCGAAATCAAGACAAGGAAGAAAGCAGGCCTGGGCTCGATCCTCGGCAAGCTCTCGCGCAACAAGAAGTGACGCTGATTGAGCGGCATCGGGTAGTCGATCATGTTTGGTAAAAGAGGCAAAGACGACGGCAGCCGGGCAACGCCCGAATTCCGTCCGCCGGCATCCGCTCCCGCCGCCGCTCCAACCGGGACGATGACGGCCGAACGACCGGTCGCGCCGCCGTCCGGCACGCCGGCCACGCCGCCGGCGCGCCGGCCCGTCGAGGCGCCGCCTATGGCGCCGGAGCCGCCGAGAAGGGTCCAGCGCGAGCGCTCCGAGACCTATTACGACACCAAAAGCCAGGTGTTTTCGGCGCTCATCGACACGATCGACCTGTCGCAGCTCGCCAAGCTCGATCCCGAAAGCGCGCGCGAAGAAATCCGCGACATCGTAAACGACATCATCGCGATCAAGAACTTCGCGATGTCAATCTCCGAGCAGGAAGAGCTGCTCGAGGACATCTGCAACGACGTTCTGGGCTATGGACCGCTGGAGCCGTTGCTTGCCCGCGACGACATAGCCGACATCATGGTCAACGGCTCCAAGAACGTCTACATCGAAGTCAATGGCAAGGTCGAACAGACCGGCGTCCGTTTCCGCGACAACCAGCAGCTGCTCAACATCTGCCAGCGCATCGTCAGCCAGGTCGGCCGCCGCGTCGACGAATCGAGCCCGATCTGCGACGCGCGCCTGCCCGACGGCTCGCGCGTCAACGTCATCGCGCCGCCGCTGTCGATCGACGGCACCGCGCTCACCATCCGCAAGTTCAAGAAGGACAAGCTGACGCTGGACCAACTGGTCAAGTTCGGCGCCATCTCGCCGCAAGGCGCGGAAATCCTCAAGATCATAGGCCGCGTCCGCTGCAACGTCGTCATCTCGGGCGGCACGGGCTCCGGCAAGACGACGCTGCTCAACTGTCTGACCAACTACATCGACCGCGAGGAGCGCGTCATCACCTGCGAGGATTCGGCGGAACTACAGCTGCAGCAGCCGCATGTGGTCCGTCTCGAAACCCGGCCGCCCAATCTGGAGGGCGAAGGCGAGGTGACCATGCGCGACCTGGTCAAGAACTGCCTGCGCATGCGGCCGGAGCGGATCATCGTCGGCGAAGTGCGCGGACCGGAGGTGTTCGACCTGCTGCAGGCGATGAATACCGGTCACGACGGCTCGATGGGGACGATCCACTCGAACAGCCCGCGCGAATGCCTCAATCGTATCGAATCGATGATCGCCATGGGCGGCTATTCCCTGCCGCAGCGGACGGTGCGTGAGATCGTCGTCGGCTCGATCGACGTGATCATCCAGGCGGCTCGCCTGCGCGATGGCTCACGCCGCATCACCCACATCACCGAAGTGGTCGGCATGGAAGGCGACGTCATCATCACCCAGGATCTTGTGCTCTATAACATCAAGGGTGAAGACGCCGGCGGCCGGCTAGTCGGCGAGCATGTGTCGACAGGCATCGGCCGCCCGCATTTCTGGGACCGCGCCCGCTACTATGGCGAGGAGCAGCGCCTCGCCAATGCGCTCGAGGCGATGGAGAAACGCGCTGACTGATGCATCTGGAGGTTGGAAGCAATTCCAGGAAAGGCGTGATGCGGTCGGGTTCGGTGACTTCTCCGTAACTTTCCGTCCGCAATTGCGTCAAGGCAAAGAGACAGGACGGTTCGCCGTTTCCTTGGAACGGCGAAATGCCCTAGGGACCCCGGTCGATGTTCGGAATTGACACCACCGTACTGGCTTTTATCGTGCTTGCCGGCTTCAGCGCCGGCGCGGTGGCCTATGCTTTCCTGTTCACGCGCATCGACAACGAGAAGCAGGCCGGCAAGCGGCTTCAGACCATCAAGACAGCCGAGACGGACCGGTCGGTGGTGAAAGCGACGCGCGACCGCGCCGCGGAGGCGGTCAAGCGGCGAAAAAATGTTCAGGACACGCTGAAGCAGCTCGACGAGAAGCAGAAGGCCAATGATCGCAACGTCAAGAAACCGCCGCTGAAGGTTCAGATCCGCCAAGCCGGCATGCAGGTTCCAATCGAGCGTTTCTATATCTATTCCGCTGTCTGCGGGATCATCCTGACGGCCGTTCTCTTTTTCCTCGGCGCGCCTCTATGGGCGCTGCCCGGGGCCCTGCTGGTGGGCGGCCTCGGCCTGCCGCGCTGGTTCGTGTCGTTTCGCCGCACACGTCGCACCAAGGCTTTCCTGGAAGAATTTCCGAACGCGCTCGACATCATCGTGCGCGCGGTCAAGTCCGGCCTGCCGCTCAACGATGCGATCCGCCTGATCGCCAACGAATCGCCCGAACCGGTCCGGTCCGAGTTCCGCCGCATCGTCGATTCCCAGCAGATGGGCATGTCGGTGCCCGACGCCGCCATGCGCATGCCCGAGACGATGCCGTGCAGCGAAGCCGGCTTCTTCGGCATCGTCATCCAGATTCAGTCGCAGGCCGGCGGCAACCTGTCCGAGGCGCTGGGCAACCTTTCGCGCGTCCTGCGCGACCGCAAGAAGATGAAGGCCAAGGTCCAGGCGCTGTCGATGGAAGCCAAGGCATCGGCCGTCATCATCGGCGCCTTGCCCTTCGTCGTCGCCTTCCTCGTCTATCTGTCGAGCCCGAACTACATCATGCCGCTGTTCACCACCAACGTCGGCAACCTGATCCTCGGCTGCTCGGGTGTGTGGATGTCGATCGGCATCCTGGTGATGCGCAAGATGATGAACTTCGAGGTGTAGGGGTGCGGATCCGGTGACAGAGCAGGTCGTCAAAACACTCACCGACCCTTCTTTCCTGATCGCGATGCTGGTCGGCATCGCCGTGTTCGCGACCGTCTTCACGCTCATGCCGGCGTTCGGCGGCACGTCGCTCAAGTCGCGCATGAAAAGCGTGGCGCTCGAACGCGACAAAATGCGCGCCGAGCAGCGTGCGCGGTTGGCCAACGAGGCCGACCGCCGCCGCAAGGGCCTGCGCGAGGAACAGTCCATCGGCATGCGCAACATCGTCGACCGCCTGGATCTCAGGCGGGCGCTTGCCGATGAAAGCACGATCCAGAAGCTCAAGGTCGCGGGCTTCCGCGGCCAGAACCCGCTGACGCGCTTCCTCTTTTTCCGCCTGGTCCTGCCATTCGTCGGTTTTGCCTTGGCGGCCATCTATCTGTTCATGCTCGGCGGCCTGCCGCAGCAGCCGGCCTTCATCAAGCTGTTCGTCTGTGTCGTTGTCGCCTATGGCGGCTTCTATGCGCCGATCCTCTACGTCAACAACCGCGCGACCAAGCGTAAGCAGTCGATCCAGCTGGCGTGGCCGGATGCGCTCGACCTGATGCTGATCTGCGTGGAATCCGGCATGTCGGTGGAAGCGGCCCTGCGCAGGGTTGCCGACGAGATCGGCACGCAGTCGGTTGCGCTTGCCGAGGAATTCGTGCTCACCAATGCGGAGCTGTCCTATCTGCAGGACCGCAAGAACGCCTATGAGAACCTGGCAAGCCGCACCGGCCTGGAATCGGTAAAGTCGGTGTCCCAGGCCCTGGTCCAGGCCGAACGCTACGGCACGCCGGTGGCGCACGCGCTACGCGTGCTCGCCTCGGAAAGCCGCGACATGCGCATGAACGCCGCCGAGAAGAAGGCCGCGGCACTTCCGCCGAAGCTTACCGTGCCGATGATCCTGTTCTTCCTGCCGGTTCTGTTCGCCATCATTCTGGGACCGGCCGGCATCCAGGTCAGCCAGCGCGGCATCTTCGGCGACCAGCACAGCTCCTCGAGCCAGTAAAGCAATTCCAGGAAAAGTGTCGAGCGGTTTTCCGCCCGGAATTGCGTAAGAACAAAGAGATAGGGCCGTTCGCTTCAAATCAAAAAAGCCGCGCTGGATCCGCGCGGCTTTTTTGATTTCAACGGTGGTCGATTGGCAATGCCGTCCGCGGTCAGTTCGTGGCGACCTTCGCCTTGTTCTTGTCCTGATCCTTCAATTGGCTCCAGGCGTTCTGCTGGGCAAGCATCTGGCGCAGGTAGGCGACGTTGGCCTGCGCCTGTTCGGGCGACAGTTCCTGCGAGGCGATCTTCTCGGCTTCGTCGAAGCGGCCCTCCAGGCCGACGACCAGCGCGAGGTTCTGCCGCACCCTGCTGTCGGCGCCGGGCTGCTGCGCGGCCGAGCGCATATAGGTTTCTGCCGTGCGCAGGTCGCCTTCGAGCACATAGGACATGCCGAGATTGGACAGCACCGAAGGCTCGTTCGGCTTCAGTTCCAGCGCCTTGCGATAGTCTTGCCGCGCTTCGTCTTTCTGTCCCATCTGGTCGAGAATGGCGGCTTCCGCCGACACCAGCTTCCAGTCCGGATATTCGGGCGTCTGCGCGCGCCGCACGGCATCGAGGGCCGGTTCGAACTGGCCGTTGGCGGCGAGCGCCTTGCCATAGGCCGCAAGCACCTCGCGATCCTTGGGATAGGCGATCGCCAGCTTGCGCATCACCGCCAGAGACTGGTCGGCATCGCCATCCATCTGCAGTGCCGCCGCGAAATTCATCGCGATGCGCTTGTCGCCCGGATTGCGGGCATAGGACTGGCCGAGCCTGGACGTGGCGGTACGCAATTCGCCGGACGACATCGTTTCCAGCGGCCTGTTGTCGGAGCGGGAGATGGAGCCCGTGGTGAACTTGCTGGTGCTGCCGCAACCCGCCACGCTGGCCGCCAGCGCCGCCATGAAAGCCGTGGTGATCAGACGCTTGGCTGTAAGGTTCAACGCTTCGGTCGGCATCGCCCGGTCTCCATTCCTGTGCGGCCATTGGCTGGCCGTCTTCCCTCCGGCAGAAATATTCTGTTAACCCTAACGGACCGTTAAGAAGCGCCGACTCGAACGGTTCGGCCGGAGATCATCGCATGCCTGTCGAACTCGTTGAGCAGAAGCCGGAAGTCGCCTTGCCTGTCTATCTGGTGGCGAAGGACGCCCTTGAAGCCGCGGCACTGCCGCCCTCCGCCATCGCCTGGGCAAGGGCCAACGGTTTTTCTGGCGAAGCAGGGCGCACGCTGGTCTTGCCGGGCGAGGGTGGCGGCCTTGCCGGCGCGTTGTTCGGCACAGGCGATGGCGAGAGCGTTCTTGCCCTCGGCGCGCTCGCAAGGGCGTTGCCGGAGGGCGACTGGCATTTCGCGTCGCGCCCGGCGCAACCCGATCTCGCGGCGCTCGCGCTTGTCCTCGGCGGCTATGTCTTTACTCGCTACGGCAAGAAGCCCGGCAAGGCTTTGCGCTTCGCGCTTCCGGAGGGCGCCGACGCGGCGCATGTCCGCCGTGTCGCCGACAGCGTGTTTCTGACACGCGACCTCGTCAACACGCCGACCAGCGACCTCGGTCCGGTCGAATTGGAAGAAGCCGCCCGAAAACTGGCGACCGCCCATGGCGCCGATATCTCGGTGATCCATGGCGACGATCTCCTGATGCGGAATTTCCCGATGATCCACGCCGTCGGCCGGGCCTCGACCGGCGCGCCGCGGCTTATCGACATAACTTGGGGACCGGGCGACGCGCCGAAGGTGACGCTGGTCGGCAAGGGCGTCTGCTTCGATACCGGCGGCCTCGACATCAAGCCGTCGTCGGGCATGCTTTTGATGAAGAAGGACATGGGCGGCGCCGCCAGCGTGCTGGGCCTCGCCGCCATGATCATGGCGGCGAGACTGAATGTCCGGCTGCGCGTGCTGATCCCCGCCGTCGAGAATTCGATCGCCGGCAATGCCTTCCGGCCCGGCGACGTGCTCAGGAGCCGCAAGGGCATCACGGTCGAAATCGGCAACACGGACGCCGAAGGCAGGCTGATCCTGGCCGATGCGCTGGCGCTGGCCGACGAGGAGCAGCCCGCTTTGCTGGTCGACATGGCGACGCTGACCGGAGCCGCCCGCGTCGCGCTGGGGCCCGATCTGCCGCCTTTCTACACCAACGACGAGACGCTTGCCGCCGACCTGGCCGCGGCGTCGGTCGCGGTCGAGGATCCACTGTGGCGCATGCCTTTGTGGCGACCCTACGATGCAAAGCTTTCCTCGAAGATCGCCGACATCAACAATGTGACGACGGACGGCTTTGCCGGATCGATCACCGCCGCGCTTTTCCTCAAGCGCTTTGTCGAGAAGACTGACAGCTGGGCGCATTTCGACATCTTCGCCTGGAACCCGGCCGACCGACCCTACGGCCTGACCGGCGGCGAAGCGCAAGGCATTCGCGCGCTGGAGCGGATAATTACGCAGCGATTTGCCTAGGCCGGAAGACCAAGGTGGCAGATCGTCACTGAAACGGAACCGAAACAATTTGCCGGCATGCTTGGGCGATGTCGATCTCGATGCGCCCGAGCCAGGCCTTGCGACTGTGGCAGCAGGTGATGCTGGCGCAGGTGCGCGACGGCGAGCCCGATCTCACCATGCGCCAGACGGCTATCCTGTTCACCATCTATCTCGATCCGCCGCCCCATACGGTGCGCGGGCTGGCCGCCAAGCTCAACGTCACCAAGCCGGTCATCACCCGGGCGCTGGACACGATGGGCGCGCTGAAGCTGGTCTCGCGCCACCGCGACGAGCTCGACAAGCGCAACGTGCTGATCCGGCGCACGGTGGAAGGCGCGCTCTTTGTCGAGCGCTTCGGCGATGGTATCGTCGCCAGGGCGCACGAACTGCCCATCTGACCTCATTGCCCTTATCTGATATGACTGGATTATCGATTTGACCGCCAGGGATGCCCGCCTTCATGCCTTCCGCTCCGACCTTGCCGATGCGAGGCTGAAGGGCGAGGTCGCCGCCGACCGCTTCGTCACCGGCCGCCCGGCGCGGATCACGGCCGCTGTCGCCGACCTGCGCAAGGCGCCGCGCCCCGACGCGGGCGTCAACACGCAGGCGCTGTTCGGCGACGACGTGCTCGTTTTCGAGGACGCGGAAGGCTGGGCCTGGGTGCAGGCCGAGCGCGACGGTTATGTCGGCTATGTGGCCGACAATCTGATTGGGGCACGCGAACAAGCGCCCACGCATGTCGTCTCCGTGCCGCGCACCTTCCTCTATCCCGGACCGGATCTGCGCTTTCCGATCAACGGGCAGCTGTCGATGGGCTCGACAGTGACGGTAACCGGCTCGGCCGAAACGCGCGGCACGCATTATGCGCTGCTGCCCTCCGGCCAGGCGATCGTCGCCCGCCATCTGCGGCCGATCGCCGAGCTGGCCAAGGATTACGTCACGGTCGCCGAAAGCTTCCTCGGCACGCCTTATCTCTGGGGCGGTGCCTCCGGCTTCGGCATCGATTGCTCCGGCCTCGTGCAGTTGGCGATGCGCATGACGGGCAAGGATGTCCTGCGCGACTCCGATATGCAGGCGGCGTCGATCGGCACGCCGTTTGAGCCGGGTCCGGACTATTCAGGTCTCCGGCGCGGCGATCTCGTCTTCTGGAAAGGCCACGTCGCGATCATGACCGACGAAAGAGACATGATCCACGCCAACGGCCACACCATGCTGGTCTCGCGCGAGGGCCTTAAAGAGGCTGTCGACCGCATCGGCTATCTTTATGGCGGTCCGACTGGGTTTCGGAGGCCGTAGCGCCTTCACCTCTCCCCCTGTGGGAGACGTCGGATTGCCCCGATTTGTCCTTCACAAATCGGATGGCAATCCGGGTGAGGGGTAGCTTGGCGTCAAGCTTCATCGTCGTCCCAAGCCCCCGCGTCTCACTCCGCTGGAACACCCCTCATCCGTCTTGCCGCTACGCGGCAATCCACCTTCCCCCACAAGAGGGGAAGGAAGAATCGCGCTGATCCCCTTTTGTTCCGATTTTCCTTGGCGATTGCTTGCTGCCGCGCTACCTCTTGCGCGTGACCGAGCAGCCGCGCCTTGCCGAGCAGAATGCCGCCGTCCTGCTGCCTGAGCCATTCGTCAGATGGTTCGGCGAAAAGGGCTGGTCGCCGCGCGTCCATCAGCTCGAGCTGCTGTCGAAGGCTCAAAGCGGCCAGTCGGTGCTGCTGATCGCGCCGACCGGCGCCGGCAAGACATTGGCCGGCTTCCTGCCCTCGCTGACCGAACTGGCCAGCCGTCCCAAGCGAAAGCCGGGCGAAGCCCGCCGCGGCATCCACACACTCTACATTTCGCCGCTGAAAGCGCTGGCCGTCGACATCGAGCGCAATCTCGGCAAGCCGGTCGAGGAGATCGGCCTGCCTGTCACCATCGAGACGCGCACCGGCGACACGCCTTCGCATAAGCGCCAGCGGCAGAAACTGGCGCCGCCCGACATATTGCTCACCACGCCCGAGCAACTCGCCTTGCTGATCGCTTCAAACGACGCAAAGCGCTTCTTCGAGGACCTGCGCTATGTCGTGCTCGACGAATTGCATTCGCTTGTCACCTCGAAGCGCGGGCATCTGCTGGCGCTTGGCCTTGCACGATTGCGCGCTTTTGTGCCCGGGTTGCAGACCATAGGCCTGTCGGCGACCGTGGCCGAGCCGGACGAGTTGCGTCGCTGGCTGGTAAGCCAGGCTTCTCCAGGCGCCATGTCCGAGCTCATCGTCGTGACCGGCGGCGCGAAGCCCGAGATATCGATCCTCGACTCGGAAGAGCGGGTGCCCTGGGCCGGTCACTCCGCCCGCTACGCCACGCCTGAGATCTACCGCGAGATCAAGCGGCACAAGACCACGCTGCTGTTCGTCAACACGCGCAGCCAGGCCGAGCTGTTGTTCCAGGAGCTATGGCGCGTCAATGAAGACACGCTGCCGATCGCGCTTCATCACGGATCGCTTGATGTCGCCCAGCGCCGCCGCGTCGAGAAGGCCATGGGCGAAAACGCCTTGCGCGCCATCGTCGCCACCTCGACATTGGATCTCGGCATCGACTGGGGCGATGTCGACCTGGTCGTGCATGTCGGTGCGCCGAAAGGCGCCAGCCGGCTCGCGCAGCGCATCGGCCGTGCCAACCATCGTATGGACGAGCCCTCAAAGGCGATTCTCATCCCGGCCAACCGTTTCGAGGTGCTGGAATGCCGGGCGGCGCTCGATGCCAATTATCTCGGCGCCCAGGACACGCCGCCGCTGGTCAATGGCGGGCTCGACGTGCTGGCCCAGCATGTGCTGGGCTGCGCCTGCGGCGCGCCGTTCCATGCCGATGTGCTCTTCGAGGAGATACGGACGGCCGCGCCTTACGTCAGCCTGGACAGGCCGACATTCGATCGGGTCATCGACTTCGTCGCCACCGGCGGCTACGCGCTGAGAAATTACGAGCGCTATGCCCGCATCCGTCAGACCAAGGAAGGCTTATGGCGGGTTTCAAATCCGGCCGTCGCCCAGCAATACAGGCTGAATGTCGGCACCATCATCGAAGTGCCGGCGCTCAATGTGCGCTACGTCCAGGCCGGCAGCAGAGGGGCGGCCTCGCGCGGCGGCAGGGTGCTGGGAAAGATCGAGGAAGCGTTTCTGGAGACCTTGACCCACGGCGACACCTTCATGTTCGGTGGCAAGATCCTGCGTTTCGAAGGCATTCGCGAGAACGAGTGCTTCGTCTCGAACGCGCCCGGCAGCGACGCGAAGGTGCCCTATTATGGCGGTGGCAAATTCCCGCTTTCGACCTATCTCGCCGAGCAGGTGCGGGCCATGCTCGATGACCCGCAACGTTGGAAGAAACTGCCTGAGCAGGTCGCTGACTGGTTAAGATTTCAGGCGGACAAGTCCGTTTTGCCGAAACGCGACGACCTGTTGATCGAGACTTTTCCACGCGGCAACCGCTACTACCTCGTAGCCTATCCGTTCGAGGGCAGGCTCGCGCATCAGACACTCGGCATGCTGCTCACCCGCCGGCTGGATCGGGCGGGAGCCAAGCCGGTCGGCTTCGTCGCCACCGATTATGCGCTGGCCATCTGGTCGCTGGCTGACATGGGCTGGATGTTCAAGAACAGAAAACCGTCGCTGGCCACATTGTTCGATCAGGACATGCTGGGCGATGATCTCGAAGCCTGGTTCGCCGACAGCTGGCTGCTGAAGCGCACCTTCCGCAACTGCGCGCTGATTTCCGGACTGATCGAAAAGCGCCACCCGGGCAAGGAGAAAAGCGGCCGCCAGGTGACCGTTTCGACCGACCTCATCTATGACGTGTTGCGCAGCCATGAACCCGACCATATTCTGCTGCAGGCCACCCGTACGGATGCCGCGACCGGGTTGCTCGATGTCAGCAGACTTGCCGAGATGCTCTCGCGCATCCGCGGTCGAATCATGCATAAGAATCTTGAGCAGATATCGCCGTTGGCCGTGCCGATCATGCTCGAGATCGGCAAGATGCCGGTGAATGGCGAGGCGGACGAGACGCTGCTGATGGATGCCGCCACTCTCGTCGAAGAGGCCATGGGGCCGGAGATGGCGGACTGAAAGAAGGCCTAAGAGGGGATGAATTTTTCGCTGTCGCGCGCAACGCTGATCGCCGAGGCCGACACTGTCGGCATCGCCGGCGAGCGCGCGGTCTGCGACCGGCGCGGCGTGCTCTATTTCCCCGATCTGCGGCTGCTCGCGGTCTCCGACCTGCATCTCGAAAAAGGTTCGTCCTTCGCCAGGCGCGGCGCGCTGATCCCGCCCTATGACACAGGCGCGACCTTGCTGCGGCTTCAGGCGGTGATCGCCGATTACCAGCCGCGGATCGTCGTCAGCTTGGGTGATTCCTTCCACGACGGCGGCGGTGCCGAGCGCATGCATCTGAGTTTCCGCGAAAGGCTGGAGGCGATGATGGCCGGCCGCGATTGGTTCTGGGTCGCCGGCAACCACGACCCGGATGCGCCAGCCGACCTGCCAGGCGAGACCGTGCGGGAACTCGCCATCGGCTCGCTGCTCTTCCGTCACGAGCCGTCGAAGGTCCGGGTGGAGGGCGAGATCGCCGGCCATCTCCATCCGTGCGCGCGCATCGTCCAGCGCGGGCGCTCGGTCAGGCGGCGCTGCTTTGCCGGCGACGGCGGCCGCATGATCATGCCGGCCTTCGGCGCCTATACCGGCTCGCTCAACGTGCTCGACCGCGCCTATGCCGGCCTGTTCCGGCTGGAGACGCTGATGGCCTATATGCTGGGCGCCGAGCGCATTTTTGCTATCTCCGGCTCGATGCTCAGGCCGGGCTGAAGCTTACTCCCTGCCATAATAGAGGGTGACCGTATGCTTCGCCTCGGCGAAGAACAGCCAGCGCTCGACCAGCATGCCGGCGAGTTGCGCGACGGCTGCAAGCATGGATGCAATTGCGCTTAAGGGCCTTGGTAGGAAGTACGCGATCGCCAGCAGAATGGCTGGCACTGCGAATGCCAGCACCTGCGTGATCAGCCGCAGCTTGGCGCTATGCTTGCGCGCGATGCGAAAGCCCATTTCCTTCAGCAGGTAGTTCTCTTCGGTATGCGGCCACTCGATGGAACGCACCGTGCCGCCGGCAAGGCCGGTCGCTGTGTTGGCGGTGGTCGGGATTTCCAGCCGGTCATTGTAGCGCCAGGTCGCAAGCTTCCAGCCCCAGCCGGCGAGCGTGGCAAGCAGAGCCCAGGCCAGCATCGCCGTCGAACCTTGCCTGAATCCTTGGAGTAAGGCGTTGGCGAGAACGCTACCGGTCATCGCCGCGAAGATGAGATAGGCCGGCAAAGTATAGCGACTGTGCCACTGCGCGATCGGCTTCAACGAAGCATAGATCATGCCTGTCGTGCAGATTGTCATGACCGCGCCTGCCGCCGCCAGCAGTCCGGCGACCGCCACCCATCCGCCGCTCTGCCCGAGAAGCACCCAGCCTATGCCGAACAGCGCGGCCGGAATGAAGGTTGCGACCGACGCCACGCCTTCGCGCGACAGCCACGAGCTGCGCCATTGCGAGAAAGCGCGCCAGGCTCGCTCAGGGCGGCCGAGATGGCCGGTCGAGGAGAGCAGGCCTGCAACAACAAGGCCGAGCGCCAGCCCCATGCCGACAAGGCCAAGCCAGAAATCGGCCGGGATCACGCCAAATCCGCCAAGCAGGCCGAGCAGTGCCAGCAGGCCGTAGCCGGCGCCGGTGGCAGTGGTGAAGAAGACGACCGAGAAGGCGGGATGCATGATCAGTTCGAAAGCATGCGGTCGATCCAGCCGAGGAAACCGCCCTCGGCCCGGATCGGCTCCAGCGCCGGCGCGTCCACCTTCGCCGGGCGTTGGCTGCGGGCGCGCGGCGGCAGATATCTGTTGGTCGGCTGGTAGCCGAGCTCCGGCATCAGCGCGACGCCGCCACGCTCCTCGACAAGCTGCGAAATCGCCGAGGCCGGATCGCCGAAATCGCCGAAATGCCGGGCGCTGGTCGGGCAGGCGGCGACACAGGCGGGCACCCGGTCCTCCTCAGCCAGATTGTCGTTGTAGATCCGGTCGACGCACAGCGTGCATTTCTTCATCACGCCGACATCGGTGTCGAATTCACGCGCGCCGTAAGGACAGGCCCAACTGCACAATTTGCAGCCAATGCACTTGTCCTCGTCGACCAGCACGATGCCGTCCGAGGCGCGCTTGTAGGAGGCGCCGGTCGGGCAGACGGTGACGCAGGCCGGCTGCTCGCAATGCAGGCAGGAGCGCGGGAAGTTCACCGTGCGGCCGCCTTGTTCCGTCGTGTGCTCATAACTATGCACCCGGTTGAACCAGACGCCGTCGACATGCCCGCCATAGGGATCGATGTCGGTCAGCGGCGCCATGTGGCCGCCAGTGTTCCACTCCTTGCAGGCGGTGACGCAGGCCTGGCAGCCGACGCAGGTGTCGAGGTCGATGACGAGGCCGAGTTTTTTCTCGGTTCGAGCGGGAAGACAGGTCATTCGGCGGCTTCCCTCTTCATGCGGAATTCCGCGCCGAAGCGAAGCACGTCCGGCGAAGGCTCGAAATGCGGCGGCTGGGCGAAACGCTCGAATTGCGGCTCCGTCAAGCCGGCTTCTTGCGCCGCGCATTTGACGATCCGCACGCGCACGTCAAACCACGCGGCCTGTCCGGTGACCGGATCGGAATTCGAATAGCGCTTGCCGTTGGCATCGGCCGCCGTCTGGTCGCCGATGATATGGTTGAGCAGGAATCCGCGATTGCTCTCCGCCGCATCGTCCTTCAGGCCCCAGCTGCCGCGCCGCTTGCCGATCGCGTTCCAGGTCCACACCGTATCCGGGTTCACGCCGTCGATCAGCTTAATCTGGCCTTTCACCCTTCCGTTGGCGCTTTCGATCCACACCCAGTCGTCGTCGGAAAGGCCAAGCTCGGTGGCGGTCTGCCTATGCACGAACAGCCGGTTCTGGCTGGTGATCTGCCGCAGCCACGCATTTTGCGAGCCCCAGGAATGGTACATGTGCATCGGCCGCTGCGTCAGCGCATGCAGCGGATATTTTTGCAGGTCGACGGTACTGTCCTCGAAGGGCGCGTACCAGAAGGGCAGCGGGTCCATATAGGCCTCGATGCGGCCGCGCTCGGCGTCCGGCGGCTGCACCTCGCCATGGCCGCGCCCGGCAAGCCTGAACCGCTGCATCGGCTCCGAGTAGAGCTGGAAGACGATAGGCTCGGCCTTGGAAATGAAACCCATCTCGACCGCGAAATCGAGATAAGCGCGGTTGCCCATCTTGTAATAGCGCTGGTCGTCGGAAAAATCGTGGTGCCAGAAGCCGCCATTGTCGATGTACCGCTGCAGCTGGTCGGGGTTGACATCGCCCCTGCCGATCGAGTCGCCATTCTCGCCACGCCAGCCGGCTAAAGGGCCGATGCCGGGGGTGCGTTCGTGATTGACGATATAATCGGCATAGTCGCGGTATTTCGCCGAACCGTCCTCGTCGACGAAGCCGGGCAGGCCAAGCCGCGCGCCGAGCTCGATCAGCACCGACTGGAACGGCCGCACGTCGCGGTCCGGTTGCACCACGGGATGGCGGATGGCGTCGCCCGGACCGTCCGCATGGCTGATCGGCCGGTCGAGCAGGCTGATGCAGTCATGCCGCTCGAGATAGGTGGTGTCTGGCAGCACCAGGTCGGCGAACGCCACCGTCTCGGAATAATAGGCGTCGGAATAGATGATGAAGGGGATCTTGTAGGCCCCCGCCTCGTCCTTGTCGGTCAGCATGGCAATCGTCTCGACCGTGTTCATCGACGAGTTCCACGCCATGTTCGACATGTACATCATCAGTGTGTCGATCGGATAAGGATCGCCGGCCCAGGCATTGCGGATCACCGAGTGCATCAGCCCGTGCGCGGCCAGGGGTGCTTCCCAGGAATAGGCTTTGTCGATGCGGGTGGGTCGGCCGGCCTCGTCGACGAGAAGATCGTCCGGGCCGCAGACGAAGCCGAGCGGCATGCCGTCCAGCGGCGTCATCGGCCGAACATTTTTTCCGCATGGCTTCGGCTCCGGCGGCGCCGGGCGCGGGTAGGGCGGCTTGAAGCGGAAGCCGCCCGGAACGTCCACCGTGCCGAGCAGCACCTGCAGGAGGTGGATGGCGCGGCAGGTGTGAAAACCGTTGGAATGGGCCGAGATGCCGCGCATGGCATGCATCGAGACGGGTCGTCCCTTGATCGTCTCGTGTCGCCGGCCGGCCCAATCGGTCCAGGCGATCGGCAGCTCGATCGGCTGCTCGAAGGCGACATGCGCCAGCTCCGCCGCGATCCGCCGGATCGTGTCGGCGGTGACGCCGCAGCGCGCCGCTACCGCGTCCGGCGAATAGGTCTCGTCAAGATAGCGTTCGGCGATGAGCTGGAACACAGGCACACAGCGCTGTCCGCCGATCTGATAGCTGCCGGTCAGCGCCGGTTTTGCTTCGGGGTCGGTTGCGTTGACCGGCTGCTTGGCCACTCTGTCCCAAGCAAGCGGATTGCCGTCGCCGTCTCGCACGAACAGCCCGTCGTCGGCGGTCCCCGGTTCCTGCACGACCAGCACCGGCGCGTTGGTGTAGTGCAGCAGATAGTCGAGGTCGATGCGGCCGGCCTTGAGCAATTCATGGACAAGCGCCAGAACGAACAGCCCGTCCGTGCCTGGCCTGATGCCGATCCAGTCGTCGGCGATGGCATTGTAGCCGGTGCGGCAGGGATTGATCGAAACCACCTTGGCCCCGCGCGCCTTGAGCTTGCCGAGGCCGATCTTGATCGGGTTGGAATCGTGGTCCTCGGCGACGCCGAACAGCATAAAATATTTCGTGTTGTCCCAGTCGGGCTCGCCGAACTCCCAGAACGAGCCGCCGATCGTATAGAGCCCGCCGGCCGCCATGTTGACGGAGCAGAAACCGCCATGTGCGGCGAAATTGGGCGTGCCGAACTTCGACGCCCACCAGCCGGTCAGCGATTGCGACTGGTCGCGCCCGGTGAAGAAGGCAAGCTTCCTCGGATCGGTGCGGCGGATCGCCGACAGCCTCTCGGTGGCGATGGTCAGCGCTTCCTCCCACTCGATCTCGCGGAATTCGCCGGAGCCGCGCGGACCTGTGCGCAGCAACGGCTTCTTCAGCCGCGCCGGGCTGTAATGCTGCATGATGCCGGCGCTGCCCTTGCCGCAGATCACGCCGCGGTTCACCGGATGGTCCTTGTTGCCGTTGATGTAGCGCACCTTGCCGTCCTTGATGTGGACGTCGATGCCGCAGCGGCAGGCGCACATGTAGCAGGTGGTCTTGGCGATGCGGTCGGAGACGCTTGGCGAGGTCTCGACGCCATCGCCCTCCTCCGGCGCTCGGCTGTCCGCCAGCGGCCGTTGCGAGGGGGCGGAATTGGCGCCGCGCGGCTCGGCCCTGCTCATGATCCGCGAACGCTCTTGCCGCTCGCCATCTTGGCCTTCGTCTTGGGGCCGGGGCCGCGCATGTAGTGGAGCTCGGGATGATAGCGCTCACCGGCGAGCTGCCGCTTCAGCCGGCGGCTCCAATGCGCGAATAGGGATTTGAAGCGCCCTGCCATTTCCCGCTCTTGGCCTCTGACGACCAGTTTTTTCCAATTTCCTGCAAAAACTTAGAACAAAGCTATTGATGCGTCTAACAAGCAGCTCTTGTAATTCCGATCGATTTTGCTTCTTAGTTAGCCATGACCCTCGATCAGTTGCGCATCTTCGTCGCCGTCGCCGAGCACGGCCATATGACCAAGGCCGCCGAGCGGCTCGGCATCTCGCAGTCGGCGGCGTCGGCCGCCATCCGGGCGCTCGAAAGCCAGCACGGCGTGCGCCTGTTCAACCGGGTCGGCCGCAACATCGAGCTGGCCCAGACCGGCCACCGCTTCCTGCCGGAGGCGAAGGCGGTTCTGGATCGCGCCGCGGCGGCCCGTGGCGTGCTGGAGGATGTCTCGCAGACCGTCGCCGGCAGCCTGTCGATCGCGGCCAGTCAGACCATCGCCAGCTACTGGCTGCCGCGCCGCCTGGCGTCCTTCCACGAGGCCTATCCTGCCGTGAAGCTCAGCGTGACAATCGGCAACACCAGGCAGGTCGAGACCAATGTGCTGGACGGCAGGGCCGATTTCGGACTGGTCGAGGGCCGCACCGAGTCCGACATCCTGCGCCGCGCCACGGTCGACGAAGACCGTCCGATGCTGGTCGTCGCGCGCGCGCATCCCGAAATCCCGATGACGCGGGCGGGGAACCTCGACATCAGGGCGCTGCGCTGGATCATCAGGGAAGGCGGGTCGGGCACGCGCGAGGCGCTGGAGGATTTCGCGCTCAGCCAAGGGGTCCCGCCGGCGGAGCTCCAGATTTTCCTCGTCCTGCCCAGCAACGAGGCGGTGCGCCAGGCCGTCGAGGCTGGCGCGGGGGCGACGATCATCTCGGAACTGGTGGTCGCGCGCTCCCTGGCGGAAGGCAGCCTCAGGGCCGTGCCGGTCGAATTGCCGAAGCGCGACTTCGCCATGATCACCCACCGCGACCGCCAGGCGAGCCTCGCGCAGATGGCGCTGAAGGCGCATCTCACCGGCAAGGCGGATGCCTCGGCGCGCGCGGAATAATCAGGCATATTTGCGCTGCGCATCCAGCGCGAGGCCCAGGCCGACCGAGCCGAACATATCGCCTTCGATGACCGCGGCCTGCGGCACCAGCGCCAGAATCTGCCGTTTCGCCAGCGGGATGGCGGTCGAACCGCCGGTGAGGAACACGGCGGTGATGGCCGAAGCAGGGATGCCCGCGTCGGCGATCGTGTGTTTGACCGTCGCGGCCACGCGTTCGATGTCGCCGCTGATCGTTTCCTCCAGGCCGGCGCGTGTGATCTCGGCCGCGAAGCGCGCGCCGGGTAGCGACACCTTCACTTCGGCCGAGGCTTGGTCCGTGAGCGCGATCTTGGCCCTTTCGACCAAGCCCGCCATCGCATGGCCGTAGCGATGCTCGACGACGTGGATGAAGCGGTCGACGAGGTCGGCCCGCTCGGCCTCGTAGCGGATCTGTCGCAGGTCGTTCATCGCCTTGGCGGTGTAGACGAGGTTGATGCGCTGCCAGGTCGCAAGGTCGATAAAGTAGGCCGCGGGCAGGTTCCGCTTGTGGTCCTTGGTCCGCGTCAGATAGCCGAGCTCGGGCATGACATGGGCGATGCTGAGCAGCCGGTCGAAATCGGTGCCGCCGATATGGATGCCCCGGTTGGCTAATATGTCGGCCTTGCGGTCGGTCGAGCGGGCGCGCTCCGGTGAGACTCGTACGATCGAGAAATCGGAGGTGCCGCCGCCCATGTCGACGATCAGCGCCAGCTCCTCGCGGGAAACCTTCTGCTCGTAGTCGAGCGCCGCCGCGATCGGCTCGAACTGGAAGGCGATGTGCTTGAAGCCCTGCGCGCGGGCGGCCTTTTCAAGTTCGCCTTGCGCCTTCGCATCGGCAGCCGCGTCGTCGTCGACGAATTGCACGGGCCTGCCCAGCACGACGTTGTCGACCGGACCGCCGGCATCTTCTTCCAGCCGCTTCTTGAGGTGGTCGATGAACAGGCCGACGATGTCGATGAAGCCGATCTGGCGTGCCTTGATGCGCGTCTTCTCGTTGGCAAGCGAGCTGCCAAGCACGCTCTTCAGCGAGCGCATCAGCCGGCCTTCGATGCTGTCGGTGTAGTCGCTGATCGCACGGCGGCCGAAATAGGTGTAGCCGTCCTCAAAGTTGAAGAACACGGCGCTCGGCAGAGTAGGCTGCTCGCCCTCCAGCGCCACCAGCCGCGCCCGGCCGTCGCGGATCACGCCCACGGTCGAATTGGACGTGCCGAAATCGATGCCGCCGAATGCCGATCGCATCGCAGCCTCCTGTCTTTGCTTCATGGCGGCAGATCGTCGGCGACGCGTTGCGCGCCGTCATCCGAGTGCCGGACCGCTCTGCCGAAGTCGAAATGTGTGTGCTTATCCCTAGGGCTGGGAGGCGGCGATGTATCGCAAAACCGGGAAAAGGGAAACCCTGTTTCGAACGGAAAACGGGTCTTCCGATTCTTCCCGAAGCATCAGTCCTTGCGGAAGATGAGCCGGCCCAGCCAGCCGGTCAGCATGGCCAGCGATATCGCAAACACACCGTAGAGGAACGAATCGTCATGCGCGACGCGGAAGACCGATTGCTCGAAGCCGGATTTGCGGATTTCGAGCTGGGCCGAGCTTTCCTTGACGAACATGCCGCTCTTGAACAGGAACGCGCGGGCTTTATGGGTTCCGACCGGCACGTTGGGCGCGAGGCGCACGGTGGCGCGAAACAGGTTCTGCGACAGGAATTGCACGCCGCCGACATTCTCGCTGTAGAGGCCGGTCGCTGCCTTGCGGTCGCGGAGCGCGGCGGTGAATTCCTCGATCGTCGCCGGGCTGTCGGTCTCGTCGGCGGGCTTCATGTAGAGGTTCTGCGCGCCCAGCGAGAGCTGCTTGTATTTGGCGGGCTCGGCGATGTCCTGCAGCGGTCGCGTCGTCGCGACGGAATAGGAAACCGGCACGTTCTCGAACGTCTCCGAATCCAGATTGATCCAGACGCCGAGCACCCGGTCCTTGCGCCGGACGACGACCGGCCTTGGCGGCCCTTCGAGCACGACGATCACGTCGTAGCGCCCCTGGCGCGCGATCAGCGGATCGGGATTCTCCAGCGATCCGAAGATCGTCAGGTCGGCGCCGGAGAAGCCCGCCGTGATGGAAATGGCATCCGTCGACAGGCCGATCTGAATGCTTTCGGCGGGCGGCGTCTGCGCCGTCGCCGGGGAAAGGGCAAAGAGCATCGACAACGAGACGGCGGCTGCAAATGCTCGTCGCGCCGCCATCAGTTGAGCCCCGCGGCGGACAGAGAATAGAGATTGGGCGGCGTCACGAAGAGATCGGCGGCAAGGCGGATGGCGACGGCCAGCACCAGCATCGCCAAAAGGGCGCGCAGCTGTTCGCCGCGTAGCCTCTGGCCGGCCTTGGCGCCATATTGCGCGCCGGCGACGCCGCCGGCCATCAGCAGGAAGGCCAGGATCACGTCGACCGTCTGGTTGGTCGTGGCATGCACCAGCGTCGTATAGGCCGAGGTGAAGATGATCTGGAACAGCGAGGTGCCGATAACGACATTGGTCGGCACCTTGAGCAGATAGATCAGCGCCGGCACCATGATGAAGCCGCCGCCGACGCCCATGATCGACGACAGGAAGCCGATCCCGGCGCCGAGCCCAAGCACCGGGATGACGCTGACGAACAGCTTCGAGGCGCGGAAGCGCATCTTGAACGGCAACCGATGAATCCAGTTGTGCTGTCCGGATTTCTTGAGCACGGGTGCGGCGCCGCTGCGGCTGGCGCGCAGCGCGTTGACGCTTTCGAACAGCATCAGCCCGCCGACCGTGCCGAGCAGCACGACGTAGAGCAGCGAGATGAACAGGTCCAGCTGGCCGAGCCGGCGCAACAGCGCAAAGACGAAGATACCGGCCGTCGAGCCGACGATGCCGCCGGCCAAAAGCACGCCGCCCAGCTTGAAGTCGAGCGTGCCGCGCTTGAAATGCGAAAGCGCGCCGGAGAAGGAGGAGGCGATGACCTGGTTTGCGCCGGTGGCGACGGCGATTGCCGGCGGGATGTTGTAGAAAATCAGAAGCGGCGTGATCAGGAAGCCGCCGCCGACCCCGAACATGCCCGACAGGAAACCCACCGCGGCGCCCATCGCGAGCAGCACGAAGATGTTGACGGAAATTTCCGCGATCGGGAGATAGATGCCCACCCGTCTGTCTCGATCAGTTTGTCTGCCGGCGCACAGTGCCGTCCCCGGACAGTAAAGCACCGAAAAGCCAATTTTTTCTTGCGCCGGGGGGGGGGGGGGGGGGGGGGGGGGGGGGG
>NZ_JAIUHQ010000023.1:0-71385 GCF_020165215.1 Mesorhizobium sp. CA15 | reverse complement strand
CCACGGCAAAAGTAACGGAATGGATCCTCGGGTCTCCGCGTCCGCTTCGCTCCCGCTCCGCCCGTGGATGACGAAGTCGAGGGGACCTCACGCGCTGCGCCGCTCGGTTGGAAGCCCCTCGAGCAGCTTGCGCAGCTTCACCACCGAGTTCTGCTCCGCCAGCGGCGTATAGACGATCAGCCGCATGTCCGAGCCGTCGTCGATCGACAGGCTCATATGCTCGAACGTCATCGCGCCGGCGATCGGATGCCGCAGATGCTTCAGGCCGGAGAGCCGATGCACCACATCGCGCTGCGGCCACCATTCGCGGAACTCGGGGCTTGAGCGCATCATCAACTCGATCAGCCGCTCGAAATCCGGATCGCCGGTGTATTTCGCGCTTTCGGCGCGGAAAGCGGCAAGGGTCGCGCGCGCCAGCTGTTCCCAATCCACCAGCAGATGCCGCCGGTGCGGATCGGTGAAGACGCCGTGGATGATGTTGCGGGCGTCGCCCTCCAGCAGGCCGTAATCGCCGAAAATCGCGACGGCCGCATCGTTCCATGCCAGCACGTCCCAGCGCGGGCCGACGACATAGGCGGGCTGCAGGACCAAGCTCTGCAGCATGTGCAGCAGCGGCCCCTCGACCTTGCCCTGCACGATGCGGCGCCGCTCCGGCTGCTGGCGGCCGGCGAGCGTGAACAGATGCCGCTGCTCGGCGGCGTCGAGCCGCAGCGCCTGGCAGAGAGCCGACAGCACCTCGACCGAAGGCCGTACGTCCCTGCCCTGCTCCAGCCAGGTGTACCAGGTCGTGCCGACGCCGGCGATTATCGCCACTTCCTCACGCCGCAGGCCCGGCGTGCGCCGCCGCGCGCCGCAGGCGATGCCGGCGGTATCAGGCGAAAGCCGCTCGCGACGGGAACGCAGGAAGGCGCCGAGTTCGCGCCGGCGATGATCTTCGGGAGAATGGGCGATGGCATCCATGCGCCTACTATAGCAGTACCGATACCAGGATAAAGTTTGAACTGTTTGCGTCCCGCGCGATGTCCCATCTTTCCATTCAGAGCAGCGCAAGGAGGCTCCGGACATGGAACTCAGGAACAAGACAATTCTCGTCACCGGCTCGACCGATGGCGTCGGCCGCGTGGTCGCCGAGCGGCTCGGCGCCGGCGGCGCCCACGTGCTGGTGCATGGCCGCGACAAAAGCCGCGGCAAGGCGACTGTGGCCGCCATAGAGGCAAAAGGTGGCAAGGCGGAATTCCTCGCCGCCGACCTCGCTTCGCTTGCCGAAGTGCGCCGCCTCGCCGAAGCGGTGCGCGCCAGGACCGATCGGCTCGACGTCCTGATCAACAATGCCGGCGTCGGCACCGGCGGCCAGGCCGCCAGCCGGCAGGTCAGCGCCGACGGCTACGAGTTGCGCTTCGCCGTCAACTATCTCGCCGGCTTCCTGCTGACGTCGGAGTTCTTGCCTTTGCTCAAAGCAAGCGCGCCGGCGCGCATCGTCAATGTCGCCTCGGCCGGCCAGCAGGCGATCGACTTCGACGACGTGATGCTGACGCATGGCTATAGCGGCGTGCGCGCATACTGCCAGAGCAAGCTGGCGCAGATCCTGTTCACAATCGATCTGGCGGAGCAGCTCGACGGCACCGGCATCACGGTCAATGCTTTGCACCCGGCAAGCTACATGGACACAACGATGGTGCGGCAGGCCGGGGTCACGCCATGGAGCTCGGTCGAGACCGGCGCCGACGCCATTCTCAACCTGGCAACATCGCCGGCGCTCGAAGGCCGCAGCGGCCGTTACTTCGACGGCCAGCGGGAGTCGCGCGCCGACGCCCAGGCCTATGACGAGAAAGCCCGCCGCCGGCTGCGCGCGCTTAGCCTCGAACTGATCGGGCAATCTTCCGCAACATCCAGGGAAAAGCACTCATGAGCGAGACCACCGAACACTGCGTCATCGTCGGCGGCTCATCCGGCATCGGCCTTGCCACGGCCAAAAGGCTGGTCAGCCCCACGATGAAAGTGACCATCACCGGCCGCAACGAGGAGAAACTCAAAGGCGCATGGAAGACGCTTGGCGCCACCGTCGGCAAGGCAGCGTTCGATGCCACCAAGCCGGACGAGGTCCGGAATTTCTTCGAGCGCCTCGGGCCGTTCGATCACCTTGTTCTCGCCGCCAGCGGCGGCAAGGGACTGGGACCGTTCGCGACGCTCGACCTCGCCGACATCGGCAGCGGCGTCGATGAAAAGATCCGGCCGCAACTCTCCTGCCTGCAGGCGGCCCTGCCGACCTTGAACAAAGCTGGATCGGTGACTTTCATCTCGGCTGTGTCGGCGCAGATCGCCGCGCCCGGCGTCGCCGGCATCGGCGCCATCAACGGCATGCTGTTGACCGTCGCACCGATCCTGGCCGTCGAGCTGAAGCCGCTGCGCGTCAACGTCGTGGCGCCCGGCGTCATTGACACGCCCTGGTGGGACTTCTTGCCGGACGACCAGCGGCAGGCGGTGTTTGCCGAATATGCCGGCAAGACGCCGGTCGGCCGCATCGGTCGCGCCGAGGACGTCGCCGAAGCGATCGCCTTCCTGGTCTCGAACAGCTTCATGACCGGCCAGGTGCTGACCTGCGACGGAGGCCTGCGCTTTGCTGCGTGAACAGGCGCGCGGATCTCTTATCCGCGCGCCAAGCCGTTCGATCAGGCAGCCTTGGCGGCCGGCATCGGATGAATGGCGTGGAAGGGAATGCACAGCCGGTTCCACGTGTTAATCATGCCGAGCGCGACCGAGAGCTTGACCAGTTCCTCTTCCGAGAAATGCTCGAGCGTGCGGGCGTAGAGCTCGTCCGATACGCCATTGTCGGCGATCAGCGTCACGGCTTCGGTCCATGCAAGGGCGGCTCGTTCGCGCTCTGAAAACAGCGGCGATTCCTTCCAGGCGGCGACGAGATAGAGCCGGGTCTCGGTCTCGCCGTCGCGTCGCGCCTCGCGACTATGCATTTCGACACAATATGAGCAGCCATTGATCTGCGAGGCCCTGAGCTTGATCAGGTGCAGGAGGCTCACTTCCAGCCCGCATTCGTCGACGGCCTTGTTGAGCGCCGATACCGCCTTTATGATTTCCGGCGCCTTGGCAAAGAACTGCAGTCTCGGTTTCATCGTCTTTTTCCTTTCAGGCTTGGGGTGGTTTAGAGGTTCAAATCTGCTTCGGTGAAGCGGATTTCTGGCGCCGCTGGTGACGCTCGACGAAGGCGCAACTCGCCGCATAGGATCGCGGATCGCCTTCGGCCGCGTATTCCGCCACGATGTCGGACAGCTTCACTTCGGCGAGTGCCGCCCGATAGGCGCGCTCGGCCTTGAGCATCGCGGCATTGATGCCGCAAGGCTTCACATAGGCCGAGGTGTCGATCTTGATCGGGCCGCGCTGGCGAATCTCGCCGCAGCGAAAGGCAGGCTCCCTGCCCTCCACTGCAAGCACAATGTCGAGCAGCGTGATGCGCTCGGCCGCCCGCGCCAGCCTGTAGCCGCCCGCCGGCCCTGGCACCGATTCCAGGATGCGCGCTGCCGTGAGCTGGTTCAGATGCTTGAGCAGGTAACTCGGCGACAGACCAAACGCCTCCGCAAGCGCCGCGCCCGGCATGGTGCTGTTGCCATCGACGCTGGCCAGCGTCGCCGCGCAATGGATTGCCGCCTCAACGCCATCGCCGAGCTTCATCGTGCTGATTTCCAAATCATGGATATATTTTATCGTGGATAATTTTTATCTGCAATAGAAAAATGAAGATTGCCCGCAGATTCACAATGACAGAGTGAGGGAGAATTGGCGCTTCGCGGGACTTGGGTTCCTCGCACCCCGTAAAGCGGGGGAGAGGTGGCCCGGCGAAGCCGGGACGGAGAGGGGGACGCCTTCTGTGAGCTCAGAGTCGGTGAAGAATGAGGTGTTAGCAAGATAAACAGGCGGTCAGGAGCCTGGACTAGTTCCCATCCGTCCCGAAGACCCCTCTCCGTCCCAGCTTCACCGGGCCACCTCTCCCCACTTCGTCTACGGCATGCACACGTTTCCAAGCGGCCTGGCCTTTGGCGATAGCGTGCATGGCAGTTTGGCGCATGCATTGTCTTATGTAGCGCTGGTCGACCCCCACTCCGTCTCGGCTTCGCCGAGCCACCTCTCCCCCGATCGACGGGGTAGAGGAAGGCGCCAAGCTTTTTGCCGTCAACGCTCGTCCAGCAACGCTCCCTTCCTTTCCCTCCGGAGGGGGAAAGGTGGCGCTGCGAAGCAGCGACGGGTTTGGGGGAACCACGTCGCAATCAAGGCTCGGCCTGATCAGTCGCGCCAGTCACAGAAGATCTGTGCCCACTACGTGGGGCGAGGAACCAATCCTACTCCGCGGCCACCTTGGCCATCGGATTGTTGGGGTGCGTGGTCCAGTTGGCGTAGACCGGCGACACCGGCAAGCCGGTGCGCTGGTCGAGCACGCCGGCGGCCAGCGGCTGCATGGTGATGCAGCCCTCCACCGGACAGACATTGACGCAAAGGTTGCAGCCGACGCATTCGGCTTCGATCACCTCGAAATGCCTGACACCGTCGACCATGCTGGTGATCGCCTGATGCGAGGTGTCCTCGCAGGCGATGTGGCAGCGGCCGCATTTGATGCAGGCATCCTGGTCGATATGCGCCTTGGCGACATAGTTGAGGTTGAGATACTGCCAGTCGGTGACATTGGGCGTGGCGCGGCCGATGATGTCGGAGAGCGAGGCGTGGCCCTTCTCGTCCATCCAGTTCTCCAGCCCGGCGATCATCTCCTGCACGATCTTGAAGCCATAGGTCATCGCCGCCGTGCAGACCTGCACGTTGCCGGCGCCGAGCGCCATGAATTCGGCGGCGTCGCGCCAGGTGGTGATGCCGCCGATGCCGGAGATCGGCAGACCATGCGTTTCCGGATCACGGGCGATCTCGGCCACCATGTTCATTGCGATCGGCTTCACCGCTGGGCCGCAATAGCCGCCATGCGAGCCCTTGCCGTCGATGGTCGGCTGCGGCGCGAAATTGTCGAGATCGACGCCGGTGATCGAGTTGATGGTGTTGATCAGCGACACCGCATCGGTGCCGCCGGCATGCGCTGCGCGCGCCGGCTTGCGAATGTCGGTGATGTTGGGCGTCAGCTTGGTGATGACCGGCATGCGCGTGAACTGCTTGCACCAGCGCACGACCATCTCGATATATTCCGGCACCTGGCCGACCGCCGAACCCATGCCGCGCTCGCTCATCCCGTGCGGGCAGCCGAAATTGAGCTCGATGCCGTCGGCGCCGGTCTCCTCGACCAGCGGCAGGATCGCCTTCCAGCTCTCCTCCACGCAAGGCACCATGATCGAGGCGATCAGCGCCCGGTCCGGCCAGTTCATCTTCACCTGCTTCATCTCGCGCAGATTGGTCTGCAGGTCGCGGTCGGTGATCAACTCGATATTGTTCAAGCCGAGCAGCCGGCGATCGGCGCCCCAGATCGCGCCATAGCGCGGACCGTTGACGTTGACGACCGGCGGGCCCTCTTCGCCCAGCGTCTTCCACACCACGCCGCCCCAGCCCGCCTTGAAGGCGCGCTCGACATTATAGGCCTTGTCGGTCGGCGGCGCCGAGGCCAGCCAGAACGGATTGGGCGACTTGATGCCTATGAAGGTGTTGCGGATGTCTGCCATGCTCATGCCCTCCCGTTAGAGGCCAGTGCCCGGTGGATGCTCTCGGCCGCGTCGCGCCCTTGCGCCACCGCCGAGACAGTCAAATCGTCGCCGCCGAAGATGCAGTCGCCGCCGGCCCAGACCTTGGCCAGCGAGGTGCGGCCTTCGGCATCGACCTTGATGCGGCCGCCTTCGAGCTCGATCTGTTCCGCGCTGCCGTTGAGATGCGCCGGCACGAAGCTCTGGCCGATCGCCTTGAACACCTGGTCGGCATTGAGCCGCAGCGTCTCGCCGGTGCCGACAAGCTTGTCGCCGCTCATCGCCGTGTATTCGAGCTCGATGGCCGACACCTTGCCGTTCTCGGCAATGACGCGCTTTGGCTGCAGCCAGTGGCGGATGGTGACGCCATTGGCGGCGGCCAGATCCTGCTCGAACTCCGAAGCGTTCATGTGTTCCTGGCCGCGCCGGTAGCAGATCGTCACCTCCTCCGCGCCGAGCAGCTTCGACTGCACCGCGGCGTCGATCGCCGTCATGCCGCCGCCGATGACGACGACACGCCGGCCGACCGGCAGGCTGGAAAGATCGCTCGCCTGGCGCAGTTCGGAGATGAATTCCACCGCGTTGGCGACGCCGTCGGCGTCCTCGCCATCGGCGCGCAGCGCGTTGACGCCGCCAAGCCCCATGCCGAGGAAAACCGCATCATACTTGCGGATCAGGTCGGCAAGCTGGAAGTCGCGGCCGAGCGCCTTGCCGTTCTGGATGTCGATGCCGCCGATCGCGGTGATATAGTCCACTTCCGCCTGGGCGAAATCGTCGACGCTCTTATAGGCGGCGATGCCGTATTCGTTGAGCCCGCCGGCCTTCGGCCGCGCCTCGAGGATGGTTACGTCATGGCCGTGGCGGGCAAGCCGATGCGCCGCCGCCAGCCCCGCCGGGCCGGCGCCGACCACGGCGATGCTCTTCCCGGTCGGCTCGGCGCGCTTGTAGAACTGCTTGCCGTCGCCCATGGCGACGTCGGTGGCATAGCGCTGCAGTCGGCCGATCTGCACCGGCTTGCCTTCGGCGACCTCGCGCACGCAGGCCTCTTCGCACAGCGTCTCGGTCGGGCAGACGCGGGCGCACATGCCGCCGAGAATATTCTGGTCGAAGATCGTCTTGGCCGAACCCAGCGGATTGCCCGTCGCGATCTGCCGAATGAATAGCGGGATGTCGATCGACGTCGGGCACGCGTTCATGCACGGCGCGTCGTAGCAGAAATAGCAGCGATCGGACTCGACCAGCGCCTCGTGATGATCGAGCGGCGGATGCAGGTCGGAAAAATTGTCGGCATATTGCTCGGAAGACAGCCGGCCGCCGGCAATGCCTTCGATGAAATGACCAGTCGCCATTCCAGTTCCCCTTGTTGTCGTTTTGGGGAAGGCTAGCACGTTTTATTTTTTTATCAATTGGTCAATTTTCGGCCAAGCCACTGTATTGTTTGCGCAAAAACATGATGAATGTAGTCATGTTATAGCCGGCTCGGCAACCTTTGCTGTGTCATGGCTTGTGACGCTGTGGCCATGGATGGACCGGATCTCGTCCGCCACCAGTTCCTGCAGCCGCCACAGATTGCGGTCATGGATGCCAAAGGTCTCGAGGTGGCTGACGGTGTTGTAGAGATATTCGGCGCCAGAGCCGACATGGCCGCAGGCGCGTGCCAGTATCTTCGCCACGCTTTCCAGCGGCTGCCCGAGCGAAGTGCCCTTGCCGGTCACGCCGACCCAGAAGCCGAGCGCCCGCAAAGACCCTTGCGCCGTTCTTACCGGAACCCAGCGGACCGAGCTGACGCTTTCGTGGTCGTCGATTTCACGCCGCAGCAATCGCTCGATCTGGGCTGGTTTCTCGCCCTCCGGCAAACGATAGATGACCCCGTCGCAGCGCCCGCCCCGTTCCAGCGCCATCATTAATCCAGGCTGCTCGCGGCTGCCGCGCCAGCGCTTTATGTCGAGGCAGAACGAGCGGTGCCAGCCATGCGCGGCCGCGCGCCTTTGCTCGACCGATTCGAAGGCCGGCTTCCAGATCAGCGAGCCATAGGCGAACACCCACAGCGGACCGTCGTCGGCTTCGCCGGACAGGCGCATAGCAAGCGTCCGGAAATCATCATCGCTTAGCTGTGTCCAGCTGCCATCGGGACCAGGGTCGACCTCGTCGCGATGGCACAAGGCCACGAGCTCAGGCGTGAGTGACATTCGACGCATGAAGACAGCCCCCTCTTTGAGGCCAGCAAAGTCGAAAAGCGCCGGATACGCAAGATCGTGGGCCTAATGCATGTCAGCGAGAAGTGTGCAGCGGTTCTGGGACAACGACATGCATCAACACAAGGACTCAAAGCACGCCGCCTGAATCCGTTTCAGCGCGACGCGATTTAAGCCGCTTGCCGTCCGCAAATTCTGGCCCAGATGTCGGATTCCTGTCGTCAGGATCGTCCTAGGGTGTGTTGAGATTCAGGTCAGGCCGCGCCGAAAACGGCGGTTTTCGTGAGCACCGGAAGCGCAGGAAACCGCCATTTGCAGGCCGGCATCACTTGAACGTCAACATACCTTAGGATGGATCGAACAACGATCGCTGCCTGAACCGGTGAGGAGACCGACCATGCCGAAATCCCCGCAACCTTTCTTCTGGTACGAGTTGATGACCACCGACCTCGACGCCGCCGAGGCTTTCTACACCGCCGTTGTCGGCTGGCGGGCCGTGCCCTTCGACAAGGCGCCCGGCATGCCCCGCTACATCGTCGTGAACTCCGCCATGCGCGGCGTCGGCGGGCTGATGACGATGCCGGAAGAGCCCGCCAAGATGGGCATGCCGCCAGCCTGGATGGGCTACATCTACACCAAGGATGTCGATGCCTCGACGCAAGCGCTCAAGGACGCCGGCGGCGCCGTCCACCGCGCACCGGACGACATTCCGGGCGTCGGCCGCTTCGCGGTCGTTGCGGACCCGCAAGGGGCTTCCTTCATGTTCCTGCAGCCCAATCAGGCCGAGCAGCCGCCGGTGCCGGCGACCACGCCCGGCCATGTCGGTTGGCATGAGCTCTACACATCGGACTGGAAAGCCGCCTTCGATTTCTATTCCAGCCAGTTCGGCTGGGAGAGCGCCGGCCAGTTCGACATGGGCGAGATGGGCATCTACCAGACTTTTGGCGCCGGCGCCGAATCCGGCGGCGGCATCATGAACAAGCCGCCGCAGATCCCGGTTCCCGTCTGGCAGTTCTATTTCAACGTCGACGCCATCGACGCCGCCGCCAAGCGCGTCGCCGACAATGGCGGGAAAGTCATCATGGGTCCGATGGACGTGCCGAGCGGCCAGTGGATCATCCAGTGCCAGGACCCGCAAGGCGCGCATTTCGCGCTGCTGGCACCGGTTCGGTAATAGCACCTCGGCGGGCTGGCGCTGGATCATTCCGGCGTCAGCACCGCCAGCTTCAGATCGGCCTTCTTGGCGCCGCTGAGCTGGACGACGGCCGCTCCGCCCTGGAGCTTGAAACGCACGCTTTTGCGAATGCCCGGGCAGGTCTTCACGCCGCTGAAAGCCGCCGATTTCACGATCTTGCCATCCTGCACGACATCGATCCAGGCCTCGTCGGACAGGCTGAACTGCAGCTCGCCTTCAGGCGGCACGGTCACATTTGCCGTCGCGCCGAAGGTGCCGGCTTTCGGTGCACGGTCAGGCGGCACTTCAAAGCTGACCGTGTCGACAGCCGCGAGCGAGAAATCCACCGCTTGGCCGACCGTCAGGGTGGCGCCGGACTGGGCGGCCGGCGCGGCCGGAAACAGGGCCTGCTCACGTTCAACCGGCCATTTGAAGGCGTCGCAGCCGGTATCCGCGGCTGCGGCGAAGCTGGTGCCTGCAAGGATTGCGAATAGGCTGAGGGCGACTTTTCTCATGGTTAAGGGACCTGCCTGGTTTGATGAGTCACCCCTATTCATACAACCATAAGGATACATATGCAACCATAGAGAGAAGAAATATGGGGATTGAAGTCATTTCCACTCACCGATTGTTGATGGCAGGCCATGGGATGTGAGTGGTCCGTCGCCGGGCGATAACTTAAGGCCCGAGCGGCGTACAATGGAGTTTTAGATGAAGCTTTTCGAAAGCCTTGCCCAGTACCGTCCGCAAGCGTTGGGCGTGTTGCGCATCATGACCGCCTTGCAGTTCATCGAACATGGATCGCAGAAGCTGTTCAACTTCCCGGCCGCTGCCGAGCCACATGCCCTCACCGGGTTGACGACGGCTGCTGGCATTCTCGAATTCGCCGGCGGCATCCTGCTGGCGCTCGGCCTCTTCACCCGCCCGGTCGCTTTTCTCCTGGCCGGCGAAATGGCGATCGCCTATTTCATGGCGCACATGCCGCGCGACTTCTTCCCCGTCAACAACGGCGGCGACGCGGCGATCTCCTTCTGTTTCATCTTCCTCTATCTGATCTTCGCCGGGGCCGGCGCCTTCGCGCTGGATAACCGCCGCAGCGCCTGAAGCATCGAAGGGTGCGCGCCTGGAGGCTTTTTGTTTTGACGCAATTCCGGATCGGAAACCGCTTCGCACTTTTCCTGGAATTGCTCTAGAGCATGATCCCGAAAAGTGGGAACCGGTTTTCGAAAAAGATCATGCTCCAACAAAGAGTTAGAGCAGGATGACGATTCAACGAAACGTCATCCTGCTCTAGCCGCGCATCCGCTCGAAATTGGCGTCGAACAGCGGCGCCGCCTGGATGCGCGCCGCATGGCGCTTGCCGAGGATCTCGATCTCGAAACCGTCCGGTCTGTCGGCGATCTCCTTGGGCACATAGCCCATAGCGACCGACTTCTTCGAGTGATGCGCATAGCCGCCCGAGGTGACCCAGCCTCGCACAACGCCGTCATGCCAGATCGCCTCGTCGCCGATCACATCGGCATCGGTGGCGTCGACGATGAAGCTGCGCAGCCTGAGCTTGCCGCCGTCTTTGCGCTCGGTAAGTGCTGCTTCCTTGCCGATGAAATCAGCCTCCTTGCCATAGGCGACGAAGCGGTCGAGCCCGGCCTCAAGCGGCCCATAGGTCGGCCGGTACTCGCGCGCCCATGAGCCATAGTTCTTCTCGAGCCTCAGCGCATTGAGCGCGCGCGAGCCGAACAGGCCGATGCCTGACGCTTCGCCCGCGGCCAGCAGCGCCTGGTATGCGGCGCGCTGATATTCGGGCGCCACCCAAATCTCGTAGCCGAGATCGCCGGTGTAGCTGACGCGGCCGACCAGGCACGGCGCCATGCCGATATCCATCCGCGCAACCGCCATGAAAGGGAACGCCGCGTTGGAGACATCGGCGCGGGTGACCTTGGCGAGCACTTCCCTGGCCTTCGGTCCGGCGATCGCAAGGCCGGTGAGCTTCTGTCCCAGCGCCTCGATTTGCACCGAGCCGTCCTTCGGCAGATGCGCCTCGAACCAGCGCATGTGGTATTGCTCGGCGATGCCGGAGCCGGCGATGAACCACTCTGCGTCGTCGATATTGGCCAAAGTGAAATCGCCGATCAGTCTGCCATCGTCCTTCAGCATCGGCGCTAGCGTCATGCGGCCGCGCTTTGGCAGCCTGCAGGCAAGCATGCGGTCGAGCCAAGCGGCCGCGCCCTCGCCCGTCACCTTGTATTTGGCGAAGTTCGAGATCTCCGACAGGCCGACGCCGTCGCGCACCGCCGCGACTTCCTTGGCGACATGCTCGAAGTCGGTCGAGCGCCGCCACGAGAACTCGTCCTTGACGCCGTCCGGCGCATACCAGAGCGGCACTTCGAGCCCATAGGACACGCCCCATTGCGCGCCCTTGGCCGACAGCGTGTCATAGACCGGCGTCGTCTTCAGCGGCCGACCGGCCGGCAGTTCCTCATTCGGGAAGCGGATCGAGAAACGGCGCGAATAATTCTCGCGCACCTTGGCGTTGGTGTAGGCCATCGTCGCCCAGTCGCCGTAGCGCGCCACGTCCATCGCCCAGATGTCGGCGCCCGGATCACCCTCGATCATCCAGTTGGAGAGCGCGAGCCCCACGCCGCCGCCCTGGCTGAATCCGGCCATGACGCCGCAGGCGACCCAGAAGCCCGGCAGACCGCGCACCGGGCCGACCAGCGGATTGCCGTCCGGCGCAAAGGTGAAGGGGCCGTTGATGATCTGCTTGATGCCGGTTTTCTGGAAAGCGGGGAAATGGCGGAAGCCGACTTCGAGCGACGGCGCGATGCGGTCGATGTCCTGCTCCAGGAGCTCATGGCCGAAATTCCAGGGTGTCTGGAACTCGGACCAGACCTTGTTGGCCTTCTCGTAAGTGCCCATCAGCATGCCGCCGCGCTCCTGGCGCAGATAGAGCTCACCGTCGAAATCGACCGCGTGTATGATCTCGGTGCCGGTCTTCTTGTTCCAATCGGCGACTTCCGGCATGTCCTCGGTGATCAGATACATGTGCTCCATGGCCAGCACCGGCAGCTCGAGCCCGACCATGCGGCCGACCTCCCGCGCCCACAGCCCGCCGGCATTGACGACATGCTCGGCGATGATATCACCCTTGTTGGTGATGATCCGCCACAGCCCGTCGGGACGGCGCACGATGTCCTCGACCTTGGTGAAGCGCTCGACCTCAGCCCCCAGTTTCCGCGCCGCCTTGGCATAGGCATGCGTCACGCCGGACGGGTCGAGATGGCCGTCCTCCTTGTTGCGCACGGCGCCGACAAACTGGCTGGGATCGATGAGCGGCATCAGTTCCGCCGCTTCCTGGGCCGAGATCACCTCGAGGTCGATGCCGAGATAGCGGCCCTTGGACACCACGCCGCGCAGCCAGTCGAGCCGCGCTTCGGTCGCGGCCAGAAGCACGCCCCCGGTGAGGTGCACGCCGGTGGCCTGCCCCGACAGTTCCTCGATCTCCTTGTAGAGCGAGATCGTGTATTTCTGCAGCTTGGCGACGTTGGGGTCGCCGTTGATGGTGTGCATGCCGCCGGCCGCATGCCAGGTCGAGCCGGACGTCAGCTCGTCGCGCTCCAGAAGCACGACATCGGTCCAGCCATGGCGGGCAAGATGGAACAGCACCGAGCATCCGACGACACCGCCGCCGATGACCACGACCTTTGCATGCGACTTCATGGACTTTTCTCGTTGGTTCAGTGAGTTGAGAGATTGAAATGAATCAGGATGGGAAGCTGTTCCCTCACGGCTCACCCTGCCCGATCGCTTCCTTGCGGCGCGCCATATAGGCTTCGAGCGCCTCGCGCACCGCGGGATCCATGGCCGGCTGGACATATTCCTCCAGCGCCTTCTTCCACAGCCGCGTCGCGCGCGCCGTCGTGTCGAGCGCACCCGCCTCCTGCCAGGCCTCGTAATTCTGCCAGTTGGAAAGCATCGGCTGGTAGAAGGCGGTGGCGTAGCGCTCCAGCGTGTGCGGTTCGCCGAAGAAATGGCCGCCGGTCGGCACCGCGCCCAGCGCCTCGACCGCAAGCTCCGCCTCGTCGACCACGATCGGCCGCAGGAACTCCATCATGTGCTGGATCATCTCGACATCGATGATGAGCTTTTCGAACGACGCCGTCAGCCCGCCTTCCTGCCAGCCGGCGGCGTGGTAGACGAGATTGCCGTGGCCGAGCACCGCGCCCCATAGCGCCATCATCGTCTCGTAGGCGCCCTGCGCATCGGCGGCATTGGAGGCCGAGCCAGGCGTCGTGCGGTAAGGCAATTTGTAACGCCGCGCCAACTGCCCGGAAGCGATGTTGGCCTTGGTGTTCTCCGGCGTGCCGAAGGCGGGCGCGCCCGATTTCATGTCGACATTGGAGGTGAAGGCGCCATACATCACCGGCGCGCCCGGACGCACGAGTTGCGTCAGTACGATGCCGAACAGCGCCTCGGCGTTCTGCTGCGCCAGCGCGCCGGCCAATGTCACCGGGCTCATTGCCCCCATCAGCGTGAACGGCGTCACCGCCACCGACTGGCCGTATTCGGCCATCGTCATCAGCCCTTCGGCCATCATCTCGTCGAAGCGGCGCGGCGAGTTGACCGAAATGATGGTGGTGACGCCGGGGTCCTCTCCCATCTGCTCAAGCGTCAGCCCGCGCGCGATCGCCATCATCTCGATGCCGTCCAGCGCCCTGCCCCGCCCGATCGCCGAGACATGGAAGCATTTGTCGGTCAGCGTCAGATTGGCGAAATAGGTATCCATATGCCTGGTGTTCGCCGGCAGCTCGACCGGGGCGCAGACCTGGTTGCCCAGCATGTGGATGCAGTTGAAATGCTGCGCCAGCCGGACGAGGTCCGAGTAGTCGGCGAGGTTGCCGGCGCGGCGGCCGCGTTCCATGTCATGCACATTGGGCGGCCCGGCGACGAGCGTGAAGTTGATGGTGCTGCCGCCAAGATGGATGGCGTGGTCTGGGTTTCGGGGCGTCAGCGTATAGGCCGAGCGCGTCGACTTCAGCGCCTCCTCGACCATGCCGCGATCGATGCGCACATTCATCGAGCCGTGGTCGACTTTGGCGCCGGCGCGCTCGAACAGCGACAGGGCGCGTGCGCTCATCACCTCGATGCCGAAATTCTCCAATATGTGCATCGATGCCTGGTGGATGGCTTCGATCTGCTCGGCCGACAGCAGCGCCATCGGCGGATAGGGATTCTCCACCCGCCGCGCCGGCAGTTGCGGGATGGCGGCTGGTCCCCGGTTGCTGGTGCGCTCGGCGCCGCGCTTGCGTCTTGGTTCGCTCATGCGCGCATCAGAGCGCCGGCATCGCATGCGAGCTGTCAGGAATTCGCCATTTGCCGGCGTGATTTTAGCCAAGGCGGCATTTTTCAAAATCGAGGAAAAGAATAGCGACACGAGTAGTCGTTATATCGATACTTAGCTTTTCGCGCTTCCCACCCCTCGTTAAGAAAGCGCGCAACACTCCTTTTATGATTTCGGCCTATTCGTCTTCCAATGCGTAGGTCGAGTTTTAGTAAAATTGTCGCTGTCTCCGTGCTGCTGGCGCTTTCGGCCTGCGCGACGGCGCCCAGTCACATCAACAATGTCTGCGCCGTCTTCGACCAGAATGACGGCTGGTTCGACAACTGGCAGTCCGCCGCCGAACGGACCGAGCGGAAATACGGCGTTCCCGTCCCCGTGCTGATGGCGACGGTGCGCAAGGAATCCGGCTTCAAGAGCAATGCCCGCCCGCCGCGCACCAAGCTGCTCGGCTTCATCCCGTGGACGCATGTCTCGAGCGCCACCGGCTACTCGCAGGCGCTCGACGGCACATGGTCGCAATATCAAAGCGAGACCGGCAACTGGGCGGCGCGCCGTACGCGCTTTGCCGACGCCATCGATTTCGTCGGCTGGTACCACTCAAAGACGGCCGACACGTTCGGCGTCGCCCGCAACGACACCTACAATCTCTATCTGGCCTATTATCTCGGCTGGACCGCCTATGGCCGCGGCAACCGCGGCGATGGCGGCGTTCAAAACTACGCGCGCGCCACCGACCAGATGGCGCGCGATTACGCCGCGCAGATGCGGCAGTGCGGCAACTAGTTCCTCAACACGGTGATTTTGAAAGATTGAAGGCTTGTCGGGCAAGGCTATCAACGCAAACGCTGGCGATGAGCTGAAGGCTCCTGAACCTCGTCATTCTAGGGCGGAGCAAGGAGCGTAGCGACGCGCGCAGACCCTAGAATCCATTCCGTTACCTAGACCGAGGTGTGCAACGGTGCAGAATTTCTGCCGCCGCGGCGCTTCCATGTCACGGCATGGATCCTCGGGTCTGCGCGCGTCGCTACGCTCCTTGCTCCGCCCGTGGATGACGATCGCGATAGGCGTCTCGGCCAATCGCCAAGGCATGGGCTTTGCCAACGCACACATAACCAACCCGTCAAAACTTCTATGTTAAGGAACCGGGTCTAGTGCCGCCTTGTCGTGTCCTTCGGCCTTGAGACACCGGTTTCCGAATCCTCGTCGCGCACTTCGTGGCGACGGGCTTTGAGCACCTCGTCGTTCTCCTCGACGCCCTTTCCGATCGCATCGGCCTCCGCGCTGGCGTTTTTGCCGTCGGGACGCTGCGGCGGCAAACCGGCAAAGCCTGGCCCCTCGCCGTGCGGCGCATCATCCGGCACGCCTTCACGCGCGGCATGTTCCCTGTCGAACTTGATGACCGGTTCCATCTTGGCCAGGACATCGTCCGAGAGCCAGCACAGGCTCATATGGCCGTTGCCGAGATTCTTCACCGGCGGCACCTTCGTCTCGCACAGATTGTCGGGCACCAGCCTCTTGTAGCCGCAGCGCGTCTGGAACGGGCAGCCGGTCGGCGGGTTCATCGCCGACGGGATGTCGCCTTCCAGCACGATGTGCTTCTTGACCACGCTGGTGTCGGCGATCGGGATAGCCGACAGCAGCGCCTCTGTATAGGGATGGTAAGGCGGCGAGAATATCTGATCGGTCGTGCCTTGCTCGACGATGTAGCCGAGATACATGACGACGACGCGGTCGGCGATGTAGCGCACCACCGACAGATCGTGGCTGATGAACAGCATCGTCGTCTTGTTCTTGCGCTGGATGTCCATCAACAGCTCGGTCACCGCCGCCTGCACCGAGACGTCGAGCGCCGAGACCGGCTCGTCGGCCACCACCACCTTGGCGTCGCCGGCAAAGGCGCGCGCGACGCCGATACGCTGCTTCTGCCCGCCCGACAACTGGCGCGGCTTGCGCGTTTCGAAGGCGCGCGGCAGCTTCACCAGGTCGAGCAGTTCCAGCATCCGCTGGCGCCGCTCGGCGACTGTCCTGCCGACTTTGAACTTCTCCAGCGTGCGGATGATCTGCGAGCCGACCGTGTGGCTGGGGTTCAGCGTGTCGAACGGATTCTGGAACACCATCTGGATCGAAGACACCGTCTCGACATTGCGGCGCTCGATGCCGGTCGACTGGATCTCCTTGTTGCCCAGCGTCACGGTGCCGGAGCTTGCGGTCTCGAGGCCCAACAACACCTTGGCGAGCGTCGACTTGCCGCAGCCGGATTCGCCGACAATCGCCACCGTCTCGGATTCGCGCGCGGTGAACGAGATCGTCTCGTTGGCCTTGACGACGCGGCCTTCGCTGGAGCCGAACACCTCGCTGCCGCCGACCTTGTAGTATTTCTTGAGATCGTCGATCTTGAGCACCGGCGCGCCGGGCTCGACCTTTTCGTTAACCTTCTTGGCACCGGGCGGCAGCGCCTCCCAGTCGATCTCGTTGAACCGCACGCAGCGCGAGAAATGGCCCTCATGGCCCTCGACCGGGATCATCGGGATTTCCGCGGCGTTGCAGACGCCCTCGACGAAATGGTGGCAGCGCGGCCCGAAATTGCAGCCCTTCGGCCGCTCATGCGGCAGCGGCAACTGTCCAGGAATGGAGATCAGCGGCCGCGAGTTCTTGTCCGCGCCAGGCAGCGGGATCGAGCGGAACAGCCCTTGCGTGTAGGGATGGCGCATCCGGTCGAACACGTCCTCGATCTTGCCGGTCTCGACCGCTTCGCCGGAATACATCACCGTGATCTTGTCGCAGGTCTCGAGGATGAGGCCGAGATTGTGCGACACGAAGATCATCGAGGTGCCGAACTTCTCGCCCAGACCTTTGACCAGCTCGACGATGCCGGCCTCGACGGTGACGTCGAGCGCGGTCGTCGGCTCGTCGAGCAACAAGAGCGCCGGCTTGGAAAGCAGCGCCATGGCGATGACGATGCGCTGCTGTTGGCCGCCGGACAGCTGGTGCGGATAGGAGCGCATCATGCGCTCCGGGTCGGGCAGCTTCACCGCCCGCACCATCTCCAGGGCGCGGTTGTAGGCCTCTTCCTTCGACACCTTGTCGTGGATCAGCGGCACTTCCATCAGCTGCTGGCCGATCTTCATCGCCGGATTGAGGCTCGCCATCGGCTCCTGGTAGATCATGGCTATCTTGTTGCCGCGGATCGAGCGCAGCTCATCTTCGGAGAGCTCGCCCATGTCCTTGCCCTGGAACTTGATCTTTCCGCCGACGATCTTCCCGATGTTGGAGAGGTCGCGCATTATCCCGAGCGACACGGTCGACTTGCCGCAGCCGGACTCGCCCACGATGCCCATCGCCTCGCCGGGCATGACCGTGCAGGAAAAATCCATCACGGCCGGGATCTCGCCCTTGCGGGTGAAGAAGGAGATCGAGAGGTTCTCGATCTCGATGATCGGCTGACTGGTCGCCTTGGCTGGATCTCGAACTGCCTCGTTCATGGGTCGCTCCAATCCTTGGTCCTTGGAAGATGGGGCCGAAAACCCCGCCATCAATCTTTCATCGACTGTTCACGCAGCGAATCCGCCAACAGATTCAGTCCCAGCACGAACGACATCAGCGCGATGGTCGGCGGCAGCGCCGGGTGGATGAAGGACCGCAAGAGGCGGCTGGCGTCCTTGATCGCTGTGCCCCAATCGGGGCTTTCCGGCGCCAGGCCCAGGCCGAAATAGCCAAGCGTTCCGAGCAGGATCGTCGTGTAGCCGATGCGCAGGCAGGCATCGACGATCAGCGGACCCCGCGCATTGGGCAGGATCTCCCACAGCATGATGTACCAGGGCGATTCACCGCGCGTCTGCGCCGCCGCCACATAGTCGCGCGTCTTGATGTCCATGGTCAGCCCGCGCACGATGCGGAACACGCCCGGGCTGGAGGCGAACACCACCGCCACGAAGATGTTGAGCTGGTTGGGATCGATATGGACGATGCGCAGCGGATCCTTGTCGAAGACGAGGCCCGTATAGATCCAGCCGCCTAGGACCAGCGTGATGCCGAGCAGGATATAGAGCCGGTCCGGCCGGTTCTTGTAGCGAGTCCAGAACAGCACGCAGAAGAAGATGATCGGGAACAGGAAGAACAGCCCCGCCATCCCATAGGGGATCGGCGTGTCCATGATGCCCGGCGTCACCAGTAGGTAGAACAAGAGGATGACCGGGAAGGCCAGCACCAGATTGGCAAGGAACGACAAGAGCGTGTCGATCTTGCCGCCATAATAACCAGCCGGCAGGCCGAGCGTGATGCCGACCATCAGCGCGAAGCCGGTGGCGGCCGGCGCGATGATCAGCACGATCTGGCTGCCATAGACCATCCGCGAGAACACGTCGCGGGCGAGCTTGTCGCCGCCGAAATAATAGACGAGCTTCGACGCCGGCTCGATCGCCCCGGGCAGCGTGTCCTTCATCACCGAGACCTGCGCCAGCGGATCGAAGGGCGAGATGGTGGAGGCGAAGATCGCCGTGAACAGCCAGAACAGGCAGATGAAGACGCCGGCAATGCCGACGCCGCTGTCGAAGAGCTGGCCGTAGAGCCCGAGCCGCTTCTTGTAGGTAAAGCTGGCGCCCATCACTAGGATGAGCCCGACCCACACCGGCCAGAACCGCCAGAGCACGCCGATAACCACGTTGAAGGCGCTGATATATTCGGTTTGCATCGGCCCCTGCCTCTACTGAACCCTGATACGCGGATTGAGAAACGCGTAGCCGACGTCGGAAATCAGCTGCGTGATCAGCACGATGAACACCGAGACCAGCGAGCAGCCGAGCAGCAGGTCGATGTCGTTGTTGCCGGCGGCCTCGACCAGCGTGTAGCCGAAACCCTGGTAGCGGAACATCACCTCGACGATGACGACGCCGGTGAGCAGCCACGGGAACTGCAGCATGATGACGGTGAAGGGCGCAATCAGCGCGTTGCGCAACGCATGCTTGATGACCACGCTGCTGAAGGACAGGCCCTTCAGCCGGGCGGTGCGGATATATTGCTGCGTCATCACCTCGACCATCGAGGCGCGTGTCATGCGCGCGATATAGCCGATGCCGTAGATCGCCAGCGTGATCACCGGCAGCGTGAAATTGTAGAAGGTGATGCCCTGGCTGGCGGACGCCGCCGAGCCGTTCAGCCAGCCGAGCCAGGATGCGAAGATGACGGTGAAGATGACGCCCGACACATATTCGGGCGTCGCCGTCGAGGCGATCGAGGCCACCGACAGCACGCGGTCGGTGCGCGAGCCCTCGCGCATGCCTGCAAGAATGCCGATCAGCAGCGAGATCGGCACCATCACCGCCAGCACCCAGAACATCAGCAATCCGGTGGCGCCGAGGGCCGGGAACAGCTTGGCCGCGACCGTCGTCTTGAACTTGGTCGAGCAGCCGAAATCGCCCTGCAGGACGCCGGAGAATTGCGGCTCGGCCGGGTCGTTGCAGAACGAGAAGCGTTGCGTCGTCTTGCCGGTCGCCGGATCGGTGATCGGATGCTTCGGCAGGACACCCAGCCACTGGCCGTAGCGCACGAAGAAGTTCTGCCGGTAGCCATGATTGACCAGCCAGCTTTCGAGCTGGTCGGCTGGCGTATGCATCTCGGTCTGGCTGATCGCCAGTTTCTTCAGGTTGGGCTCGAGATTGACGAGAAAGAAGACGACCAGCGTCAGGCACAGCATCGTGAGCAGTATCGTGCCGATGCGTCTGGCGATGAATGAGAACATGTGCCCCCCTGCCGGCCGGGTTGGGGTCAGATACGTTCAACCCTGTTTCGAAAAGCGGATGACGCCCCGCCGCCGCTGCAGGATATGCAACGGCGACGAAGCTGCAAATACGAGGGGCCGCGGCCCCTCGTATCCATCGCGCTATGGATCATGCCTGCTCGAGCCAGACCTTGCCGAAGTCGTGCTCGTAGGTGGGGTGCATCGAGTGGTTCTTCACCTCGGGCTTGATGTTGATGTAGAGCTTGCGCCAGTAAGGCTGGATGATGATGCCGGAATCTTGCAGGGTCTGCTCGATATCCTTCATCACAACCTTGCGCTTCTCCGCATCGGCGATGCCGAGCGCCTCGTTCACCTTCTTGTCGAAGTCCGGATTGGCGTAGGCCGTCTCGTTCCAAGCTTCACCGGTGCGGTAAGCGATGGCGATCACCTGGATGCCCAGCGGGCGCATGTTCCAGTTGGTTTCCGAGAACGGATACTTCGTCCAGTCGTTCCAGAAGGTCGAGCTCGGCAGCACGGTGCGCTTCACCTTGATGCCGGCTTCGCGCAGTTGGGCGGCGATCGCGTCCGTGGTGTTCTTGTGGTAGTCCTCGTCGTTGCTGATCAGCTCGTGCTCGAAATCGATCGCGCCGGCCTCCGTCAGCATCTGCTTGGCCTTGGCGATGTCGCGCTTGACCTCCGGCAGCTTGACGTATTCCGGATGGATCGGCGCGACGTGGTGGTTTTCGGCCGGCGTGCCGGCATTGCCGTAGCCGAGCTGCAGCACGGTGGCGTTGTCGACGGCAAGCAACATCGCCTGACGAACCTTCTGGTCGTCATAGGGCTTGTGGGTAATGTTGAAGCGCGACACCACGGTGGCAGCCGTTACGACTTCCGAGACCGGAGCGCCGACGTCGGCGATGATCTTGATGTAGTCGGCGGTCGTTTCGTGGTTGGTCTGGACTTCGCCCGACTCGAAGGCCGAGACGGTCGCGGCCGGATCGGTGCCGTAATCGATGAACTCGACGCCGTCGAGGAAGGCCTCGCCCTGCCACCACTTGCCGGTCTCGCGGCGCTTGTAGACCACCTTCTGGCCGACGTCGTAGGAGACGAGCTCGAACGGACCGGTGCCGATCGGGCAGCTCTTGAAGTTGGCGCCCTTCTCGTCGAAGGTCTTGTGCACGACCAGCGCCGGATAGTCGCAAAGGTTCGGGATGATGGCGATGTCGGGCTTGGTCAGCTTGAGCTTGACGGTCATGTCGTCGACCTTGACGACGGAGCCTTCGCGCAGCTTTTTGGTCGTGTCGTCGACGAGGCTGCCGAGGCGGCCAGGCATGGAGTTGCCTTCCGCGCCCTTATCCGCCCAGCGCGTGAAATTGTAGATCACGTCGTCGGCCGTGAACTTGTCGCCGTTGTTCCATTCGACGCCCGGCCGCACATGCAGCGTGTATTCGGTGGCGTCGTCGTTGATGTCCCAGCTCGCCAGCAGATACGGCGCGAAGGTATATTCCTTCGTGTATTTCACCAACGGCTCGAGCGCCTGGCGCTCGGCATTGGAGATTTCGGACCAGTCGGCGGTGCGCGGATCCTTCGGATCCTTGATCGACATCGCGACCTTGAGCACGCCGCCCTTCTTGCCCTGCACGTCCTCGGCCCGGGCCGGGGTCGGCGCGGCGAGGCCGAGCATGCCATAGGCCATTGCCGTCGATGCGCCGAAGACGCTGGCCATAGCCAGGAATTCGCGGCGGTCCACGCCGCCCGATTTGGCTTCTTCAGCCATTTTCAGGATGTGATCGGGAACACGATCACCATTGCTCTTATAGATTGCCATGACTTACTCCCATTGTTGGCTTTCCGCCTTTTAACATTCCGCATCCAGACCGTGATGTCAAAACACGGTGTGGAGTAGGAACATGCCAGGGAATGTGCATCTTTGGCTACAACCCGGTTCGCGCGTTAGCGACAGTCTTGACGCAAATTTGTTATCGCGAGGCGGATTTCCCAAAAAATCGTCGCGGGCGATTAAATCAATACATTTTATACGGATAACGGCCCCGTCCCCGCGGCGGCCAGCCTGCTGGGCAGACACAGAAGCGCCGGCGCGGCCTCAATATTCGCGTTCGTAGAAGACGCCGCCCTTGGCTTCGCCGGCATCATTGGCCTCGCCGCGCAGCTTCACGCCGCGACCGACATTGAGGTCGATCGTGGCCTTGCCGGAGCCCGGCTTGTCGCCCTTCTGTATGGTCACATAGGTGCGGTCGTTAAGGTATTTGCCGGCCGAAACCGCGGTGCCGCCCTTCTCATCCGTCGTCACGTCGAGATCGTCGACGCCGATTGCGTTGCGCAAGTTGTCGAGCAGCGAGGTCGTGCCGCCGGCGCCTGCCAATTGCGCGGCGGCGTCGGCGAGCTGGGCGATCTGCAGCGGTGACAGTCTGGACATGGATTGACCGAAGATGAGCTGCGCCAGGACCTCGTCCTGGGGCAGCGCCGGCACTGAGGAGAAGTTGAATTTCGGATCGGTCGCCTCGCCGGAAACCACGATTGTCACGGTGGCACTGCTTGTCGTGGTGGTCGCGGTGAGATTGAGGTAAGGCACCAGCGATCCCTGGAACCCGACCGTGCCCTCCGTGAATGTCAGCCGTTTTGCAAGGATCGTTAGCCGTCCGCGCTGCAAGGTGAAAGTGCCCACAGCCTGCGGTGACGACGCCGGGCCGGTTAGTTTGAGCGAGCCGCCGAGCTCGGCGTCGACGCCCCTGCCCTGGATGAAGATCTGGTTCGGCGCGTTGACCGTCACGTCAAGCGTCAGGCCGCTGCCGCCCTTGCTGCTGCCGCTGGACGTTGGCGGGCGCAGCGCCTTGTCCTGTGCCCGCACGGCGCGTGGCGCGTTCTTGTGCTTGACGTTGAGTTCCGAGAGTGACCCGGGCAGCTTGTCCGGAACGGTGATGACCGTCCTCGCCAGATTGATGGTGCCGGCGATCACCGGTGCCGAGACCAGCGGCCCCTTGACGGTCAGGTCGCCGCCGAGATTGGCGGTCACTACCCGGCCGTCGGTGTAGCGGCCATCGCTGAGCTTGATCGACAGGTCGGCCGGGAAGCCTTGCGCCGGCGTGATGCCCACCGTGCCGCTGGCCGACAGGCTGCCGCGCGTCGACAGCTTTCCGGTCAAGCGATTGATCCTGGCGACGCCGCCGCCGATCGAAACGTCGGCGTCGATATCGTTGACCGCCAGGCCGGAACGCGCATCGATAAGGCGCGCGCCGGATGTCGTGACTTTGCCGCTGATCACCGGCGCGGATGCGGGACCGCGCACCTGCACATCGACATTGGCAGTGCCGTTGAGCGCCAGACCTTGCGCGGCGAGCTTGGCGGCAAGGAAGGAAAACGGCACCTTGCCCTTGAAGTCGAGCGCCAAGGTGGGCGTGCCTGCCGTCGCCACCGTGCCGCCACCCTTGAGACCGAGGCCGGCGCCATCGCTGATGTCGGCATCGAAAGCGAGCTTGTTGCCGGCGAAGGTTCCCGACGACGACACATTCATGCCGCCGAGGCCGGCGCCGCGCGTCTGCGAGGTCTGCACGCCGGAAGCGTCGATCTTGAAGGCCGCCGATGGGGTCGCCGGCGCGCCGGTGACCTTGACCGTGCCCGAGACCGAGCCGGCCGCGTCGAGACCCGGCGAGAAACTGTTGGCGAGTGAGATCGGCACCCGAGCCAGATTGGCGTTGATGTCGAGCGTCTGCGCGACCTTGCCCGTCACCGTCGCCGTGCCGCCGCCGAGATTCAGCACCAGCCGGTCGAGCGTCGTCACCCCGTTGGCGATGGTCACGGTCGAGGCCTGCGCGATCGCGGCCTTGATGCCCTGCATCGTCGCCTGGCCCGACGCGAGCTCGACGGTCGTCGTGCCGTTGGCGATCCTTACCCGGCCGGCTGCCTTCGCCGGGATATTCTTGACGGTGGCGCCGCCAGAGAAGCCGGTCCAGTCGCCGTCGCGCTTGAGGTCGACATCGATGCCGGTGACGGCCGTGCCGCCGGAAGTCACGCTCTCGGCGCGTACCGTGCCGGCAATAACCGGTGCTGCCATGTAATTCGCGATCTGCGCGTCGATGGCGACATTCCTGGCGGAAAGATCGCCGCGCTTGATCTCGGAGGTGTTCGCCTTGACGGCGACATTGGATCCGTTGGCTGCCTTGGTAAAAGCGATCGTGCCGCGCACATTGCCCTCGGCTTTTTCCAGCGCCAGCGCGGCCAGCGGCCCGATATCGGGCAAGTCGAGCGAAACGGTGCCGACCGGCACGAAGGCATCGTCGAGAGTGAGATCGCCGGCAATCTTGTTCGGACCGAGCGACAGCAAAAGCCCATTGATCGCGCGGCTGCCATTGGTCGTGGCGAGCACCGCGCTGCCTTGCAGATTCTGCCCAGCGACATTGCCGGTGAGTTCAACATTGGCCGCCGGATTGGCGGCATCGGCCTTGCCGCTGGCCGTAAGCTTCAGTCCCGTGATCTCGCGCGCCGCCACCGAAAGCCGGTCGCTGCTCACCGTCATCGACAGGTCCGGCGTGGTGACCGGGCCTTGCGCGTTCAAGACAAAGGCGATGGCGCCCATGGCGTCTTTCGACAGCCCCGAAACATCGCTCAACGCGCCTCTGATCCCGGCGGCCAGCTTGCCGTCGGCAAGGCTCGCCTGCCCGTCGGCGCTGAGCGCGCCGGAATTCAGTTTCAGCCCGTCGACATTGACATTGCCATTGGCATCGCGCTTCAGCGAGGCGCTCAACGCAGCGCTCTCGCCAAGCATGCCGCGCACCGCCGCCGGCAAGGCTGAAGAGGCGACATTGGCGTTCATATTGAGGTCGACCGAACCGTCGCCCAGCGATATCCGGCCGGCGACCTGGCTGTTGAGTGCATCGCTTCTCAAGGAGCCGCTGTCGACGGCAACGGCATCGGTCGTCAGGCGGCCATTGACCTTGGCCGTGACCTTGCCGGCGATCAGCGGCGCGATCGTCGGATTGTCGAGGCCGATCCTGTCCACCGACACCGTGCCGGAAACCGGACCAGCCCGCCCCCTGAGGTCGAAGGCGTCCGAATGCAGCGCCAGGATGAGGCCGTCGGCCGTCGCCTGGCTGGCGGCAATGGAAGGCAGGATCGCGGACACATCGAGCCGCGCCTGCGTGCTTTCGCCCGCCATCTTTGCCGACAAGGACCGGACGGCGATCTTGATCGGGCTTTGGGCGCTGCCGACGGTCAACGGCAGGCTGGCTCCGGATGAGGTAAGATCGAGAGAGAAATCGCTGGCGCCGTTCGGGTTGAGAGTGCCGGCGGCCTTGCCTGAAATCCCTTCGCCCGAAAGCGTGGCGTGGTCCAGGGCGACGCCGCCCGCCAGCGTGTAGGTACCGGCAGCGTCCAGATCCAGCGGCCCGAGCCCCGCCTGCCGGGTCTGGCTGGTCTCGGCGCCCGCCAACTTCGCGTCGAACTGAATGTCGGGATTGGACGATGGACCCGTGACGTGTGCCGTGCCTTCCAGCGTTCCGGCCCCGTCGAGGCCGGGCACGAAATCATTGGCGAGTGCCAGCGGGAGGTTGGCGAGATTGGCCGTCAGGTCCAGTGCCTGACCGGCGCTGCCGGAAACCGTCGCCGAGCCGCCGCCGAGATTGAGCGCGAGCTTCTCGATGGCGGTCACGCCATTGGTGATGGAGAGGCTGGAAGGCTCGGCGATGGCCGCCTTGATGCCGCGCACCGTCGCCTCGCCGGAAGCGATTTCCACGCTCGTCGTGCCGTTGGCGATCTTCACCCGGCCGGTGGCAGTGGCCGGAATGCCGGACGCCGTGGCGCCGCCGGTAAAGTTCGTCCAATCGCCGTCGCGCTTCAAATCGATGCCGATGCCGCTGATGACCGTGCCGCCGGAGGTCACGCTATCGGCCTTGATCGTGCCTGAGATCGCCGGCCCGTTCAGGTAGTTGGCGATCAGCGCGTTGATGGTGATGGCTTTCGCCGCCAGATCGCCGCGCGCGATCGACTTGCTGGCCGCATTGATGGTGACAGTCGGCGCCTCGCCGTCCTTGGCGAAGGCGATCGTGCCGTTGATATCGCCGGTCGCGCTCTGATTTGCGAGCGCCGCAAGCGGTCCGATGTCGGGCACGGCAAGCGTCAGCGTGCCGAGCGGCAGGAACTTGTCGTCGAGCGCGAGATCGCCCGACACCTTGTTGTCGCCAAGCGCCAGGCTGAGGCCCCTGATCGAGCGCTTGCCGTCGGCCGTCACCAGCGAGGCTGCGATGTCCAGCGCCTGCCCCTCGGCGCTGCCCGTCAGCGAGATTTCGGCCGTGGGATTGGCGATGTCGGCCTTGCCCTTGGCCGAGAGTTTGATGTCCTTCACCGTGCGGCCGGCGGCCGTCAGGCTGGCGCTGTCTGCTGAAACGGAGAAATCCGGCGCCCAGCGCGGGCCGCTCGTGGTCAGCGCGAAATTGACCCCGCCGGCAAGCGGCGTGCCGGCGAGCGACGACAGTGGCGAGACATCGCCCAATGTGCCTTTGACGCTGGCCTGGATATCCGATCCTTGCATGCTGCCGGTACCGCTGGCGCTGAGCGAGCCGGAACTGATCTCCAGCGAATTGGCGGCGAACGCGCCTTGCGGATCGCGCGTGGCGGTGGCCGAGAATTTCACCCGCTCGCCAAGCAGCGAGCTGATCTGCGGCGGCAATGCCTTCGAGACGGTGTCGGCATTCATCTTCAGCGTCATCGAAAGGTCGGCCAGCGCCACATTTGCCGTCAGCCCGGCATTGAGCGCATCGCTGCGCAAGGTGCCTTTGTCGATGGTCACGGTCTCGCGGCTGATCGTGCCGGAAAGATCCGCGGCGAGCTTGCCGGTCACCAGCGGCGCCAGCGTCGCGACATCGGTCTTCAGGCCGGCGGCCGCGAGCCTGATGGCGACCGGGCCGCTAACGGTCTCGACGTCGAAGCCGTCGGAATGGATCTCGCCCGTAATATTGTTGAGCTGCGTGCCGCCGACGGCGACCGAAGTAAGCGACGTGCCGATATCGAGCATCGGCGCCTTGCCCTCGCCGAAGGCGCGCACCGTGGCCTTTTCGACCGCGACCAGGATCGGAACCGAGCTGTTGCCGACATCGACGGTGACCGGCTTGTCCTTTGCGGAGAGCTCGACCGCAAGGTCGCTGGCGCCCTTCGGATCGATATTGCCGGTGGCAGTGCCGTGCACCGCATCGCTCTCTATGATGGCCTGCTCGATATCGATCCCACCCGACGCGGTCGCCGTTCCGGCGAGGTCGAAGCTCGTCTTGCCGGCAAACAGAGCCTTTATCTTCTCCGGCAGGAACTCTTCGAACTGGCCGTCGCCCTTGGCCTCGATGCGGTGGCCCTTGTCAGTGAGCTGGTGCCGGCCGGTCAACTGGCTGACGATCCGGCCGTCGACCATGAAGGTGCCGACGCCGCTCCAGTTGGCCAAAGGCCCGCCGCCGGACACGACGATGTTGACGGGCGGCGCATCCGGCAGCTTGAGCAAGTTGGCGATGATGCCGCCGGCCGGTTCCGACGCCTTGAGGTCGAGGTCGAGCTTGTTGTCGGCCGGCGCAAAGTGGATCTTGGCGTCGACATTGCCTTGCTTGCCGTCATGGCGGCTGACGTTGAGCACGCTTTCGATCGCCAGCGGCGACGGATCGGCCTTGAGCGAACCCTTGGCGGCCAGTTCGGCGATGCCGCTGCCGGCAAGCTCCTGTCCAAGCGCGATCTCCGGCAGGTCGATCTGCTTCACGTCGATCGACACCGGCAGGCTGGATGAGCCACCTTGCGATGGCTGCTGGCTCGGCTGCGGCAGCCGCGCCAGCTCGATGCGCTCGGCGGCTAAGTGATCGGCATTGAAATTCCAGGACAGCAGCGCCGCCGGCGACCAGTCGAGCGCTACCTTGCGCGCCACCATCCAGGGGCCGGCGCGGTCTTCCAGCACGATGTGGTCGACCCTGAGCGCGCCCGACCAGATGCCTTCGATGCCGCTGACCGTCACCTTGCGGTCCTCGCTCGAAGCCACCTTCGAAATCAGGCCGGCAAGATTCTGCCGGCCGCCTTCGGTGTCGGTCAGAACGACAAGCGCGCCGATCGCCACCACGAGCAGCACAAGCAGCGCGTAGAGGCAGATACGGAGGATGCGCCAGACCATCTTCATCGTCAGAACGCCTGGCCGATGCCGGCATAAATGCCGAAATGCGGATCGCCCGGATCGCGGTTGAGCGGCACGGCAGCGTCGATGCGCAACGGCCCGAAGGGAGTAATATAGCGCAGGCCGACGCCGGCGCCGACCTTCACATTCGAGAAATCGGGGAAGGATTTGGTCGAGACGGTGCCGGCATCGACGAAGGGCACGATGCCGATCGTGTCGGTGACGCCGATGCGCATCTCGACCGAGGTTTCGAAGAAGGAGAGACCGCCGATCGGCTGGCCGTTGATATCCTTCGGGCCGATGCCCTGATATGCATAGCCGCGCACCGAGCCGCCGCCGCCGGAATAGAAGCGACGGTCGGCCGGCACGTTCTGCAGCCCGGTGCCGACGATCGAGCCCAGCGTCGCGCGCTCGGCGAGCACGAACCGGCTTGCCGTGTCGAGCGACTGGTAGGTGTAGCCCTCGCCCTTCAGCTTCAGGAACGTCGCGCCATTCAATATGTCGTAGCTCGGCTCGGCATAGGCTAAGAAGCGGAATCCCCTGGTCGGGTTCAGCTTGTTGTCGCGGCTGTCATAGACATATTGCAGCGGCACGCTGGCGATCAGATAGGTATGCTTGCCGAAGGCGTCGGTGATCCTCGAATAATCGAGATCGAATTCGGCCGACACCCGCTGTTTCTTGTCGAGGTCGTAGGAAACGCCGACGTCGCCCTTGACCGAGAAATGGTCGTAGGCATCGGGGTGTTCGAACACCGTCTTTACGCCGGTGAAGAATTTCGACGTCGGCCCCAGCACGCCCGGCTTCTCGAACATGACGCCGGCATTGTAGTTGAGTGCGGAAAGGCTGTTGCTGCCGATGCCGCTGATCGATCCGTCGATGCGTAGCTTCTCCGCCTGGCCGAACAGATTGCGATGCCCCCAATAGCCCTCGAGCCCCAGGCCTTCCGTATTCGAGAAGCTGCCGCCGACGCCGAAATAGCGCGGCTTGCGCTCGCTCACCTGGACGCCGATCGGAATGTTGCCGTTGGCGTCGAGCCTGCCGCCTTCCTTGATCGTCACGCTGTTGAAGACCTCGAGCCCGAGCAGCCGGTCGCGCGCATCGTCGATCTCCTGCGGCGAATATTGCTGGCCCCGTTTCAGCCCGGTCATGTATTCGGTGAAGTCGCGATCGACCTTTTCCGTGCCCTCGACCGTCGTGTCGCCATAGCCGGCGACCGGGCCGGCGGCCACCGTCAACGTCACGTCCAGCGTCGAGCTGGTGTGCTCGGCGACGATCTCGCGGTTCGTGACCTTGGCAAGCGGCCTGCCCTCTTCCTTCAGCGCCCGCACGATCAGCAGTTCGGCCTTGAGCACCGCGCCTGAACCGGCATCGCCGCCGGCGATCAGGCCGAAATCGGCTGCCGCCAACCCCGCCGCATCGCCCTTCAGCCGGATGTTGCCAAGCGTGAATTTCGCCCCGGGGGAAACCGTAATGACCACCGGAATGGGCTGTGGCCCTTTGAACTCGGCATCCGGCGGCAATTCGTCGATCGACTTGCCCTCGATCGTGATGGTGACCACGCCTTCGTAGCGGGCATCGGCGTAGAGGGCGGCGACGAGCTGTTCGCGGTCGCCGCGTGCCTTGGCCATCAGGCCGAGCGACCCCGACACCGGATGATCCTCGTCATTTTTCAGCGCCGAGGCGTTTTCGAGCCTCTTGATCAGATCCTTGTCGGCATCAGGCGCATTGATCATCACCGAGTAGCGCAGCGGATCGACGATGTCGGCATCTTCGTCCTTGGACGAGCCCCAAAGCTTGATGCCGAAAATCTCGAAAGCCGCCGCCTGCCGTACCTCTGCGGTCAGCACGGCCGAGCAGACGAGCGCGAAAAACAGGGCGCGCGGGAGCCCGCGCCCTGGCGCGATCCCCTTTGACATCTGCGTTTCATGCGCCGGCATTAAGACAACCTAGTCGACAAAACTAAAATTGGAATGAAGTTCCGCAACGTTCGTAAAGGGGCCACAATCCAATTGTCTGAAATAGACCGGGCTTGGAATTCACACCTTTTGCATTTTCGCAAGAATGTGTGATCCGTCTCACAGAGGTTCTGTCGAAATACCGGCCTTTGGCCGGCATGGAAACCGTTCGCGGGTGATAAACCTGCGGCGCTCCGGCGTTGACAAGCCTGCACGAAGCTTGATCATGCCCGGACGCTGGCGATGTCTGGAGGGTGGTATGGCAATGCGCGCGGCTCGTGGTCTCTCTTTGCTTCTTCTCATCTTTTTCGCCCTGGGCGGAGCGGCCTTTGCGGCCGAAGCCCGGAGAATCGTGACGACCGATAATTCCGACTATTTCGGCTTCGACCTGAGGTCGGAGCAGAATGTCAGCCTCGACCAGTGCAAGACCGCATGTCTCGGCGATCCCGCCTGCCGCGCCTTCACCTACAACACCAAGGCCAAATGGTGTTTTCTCAAATCCGACTATAACCAGTTGAAATCCTTCACCGGCGCAGTCGCCGGCAAGGTCGCCAATGTCGAGGGCGATCCCGATATCGGCGCTCCGCCGGCACTGGCTTTTTTCCCCAACTGGATGGCCGACCAGGCCCAGCAGTTCCGCAACAAGCTGACCGATCCGGCCTATGACAAGCCGACCGAAGGGCTTGCCGCCCTGCAGGCCGCCGCTGAGCAGGCATCGCTTACCGGCGACCATCGTCTTGCCATGCAGAAATACCAGGCCGCGGTCTCGGTGCTGCCCGATGACGGCGCGCTGTGGCTGGCGCTGGCGCGCGAGACGCTTGCCGTGCAGCCGGCGTCGAACACCACTGAACCTTCGACTTTGCCGATGAATGTCACCTCGGCGGCCTTCAACGCCTACAAGCTGGTGCGCACGGCAAAGACTCGTGCCGAGGCGCTGGCGCTGCTTGGCGCCGGCCTCGACAAGCGCGACCTCTACCGGCCCTCGCTGCAGGCCTATGAGGCGAGCCTTGCGCTGGTGAGCTCGCCGGCCGTCCAGGCCGACTATGCCGATCTCAAGGCGCGCAAGGGCTTTCGCGTCGTCGAGCACACTGTCGATGCCGATTCCTCCTCGCCGCGCATCTGCGCCCAGTTTTCCGAGCAACTGGTCAAGACCGGGGTCGATTATTCGCAATTCGTGACGGTGGACAACGCCGCGCCCAAGGCCGTCGAGGCCAAGGACAAGCAGATCTGCGTCGAAGGCCTGGAACACGGCCAGCATTATGACGTGACCTTCCGCGCCGGCCTGCCGTCGGCGATCGGCGAGACGATCGCCGCGCCCGTCGTGCTGTCGATCTACGTCCAGGACCGCGCTCCCTCCGCCCGCTTCACCGGCGACAGCTTCGTGCTGCCGGCCGGGGCGCGCCGCGGCATCCCGGTCGTCACTGTCAACATGAACGCCGCCAAGATGACGCTCTATCGCATCGGCGATCGTTCGCTGGCGCAGCTTCTGTCCGGCTATCAGTTCCTGCATCAGCTCGACGGCTATGACATTTCCACCATTTCCGACCAAATGGGCTCGCCCGTCTGGTCGGGCACGCTCGAAATCGCCAATGATCTCAATAAGGAGGTTACCACTTCGTTCCCGGTGGATGAGGCGATCCCGCAGCGCAAGCCCGGCGTCTATGTGCTGACCGCGCAGCCGGTCGACGACAAAAGCGACGACTATGGTTCACGCGCCACGCAGTGGTTCGTTGTCTCCGATATCGGCCTTTCCACCTATACCGGCCAGGACGGCCTCAACGTCTTTGCCCGTTCGCTGGGCTCGGCCAAGCCGATCTCCGGCGCCGAATTGACGCTGCTTGCCAGGAACAACGAGATTCTCGGCACGGCGACGACCGACGCCGAGGGTCACGCCGTCTTCAATCCGGGCCTCACCCGCGGCGAGAACGGCATGGTGCCGGCCGTGCTGATGGCCAAGCAGGGCGACAACGACTTCGTCTTCCTCGACATGGGCAAGGCCGGCTTCGACCTGTCGGATCGCGGCGTCGAGGGGCGCGCCTCGCCAGGCGCCCTCGACGTTTATGCCTGGACGGAGCGCGGCATATACCGCGCCGGCGAGGACGTTCACGTCGCGGCCCTCGCCCGCGACGGCGCGGCAAAAGCGGTCGAGAACCTGCCGCTGACCTTCATCTTCACACGACCAGACGGGGTCGAGAACCGCCGCATAATCAGCAATGGCGAGTCCGCCGGCGGCCACGCCGTCGACCTGCCGCTCGAGGCCAACGCCATGCGCGGCACCTGGACGGTGTCGATCTACACCGACCCCAAGCAGTCGCCGGTCGCCAGCCAGATGTTCCTGGTCGAGGATTTCGTGCCGGATCGCATCGAATTCGACCTGACCGCCGACAAGAAGGAGATCGCCCAGGGCGAGACCGCCAACGCTACCGTCGACGGCCGCTTCCTCTATGGCGCGCCGGCCGCGGGCCTCGCGCTGGAAGGCGAGCTGACGCTGTCGACCACCAGTACCTGGGACAGCTTCAAGGATTTCACCTTCGGCCTGGCCGACGAGCAGTCGAGCGAGCCGACCGTGACGCCTCTTGCCAATCTTCCCGTCGTCGGCGACGACGGCAAGGCGACCTTCCCGATCACGATCGACCAATTGCCGTCGACCACCAAGCTGGTCAACGCCAAGGTCAGCGTGCGCATGCGCGAGGCCGGCGGCCGCGCCGTCGAGCGGTCGCTCGATATCGGCGTTCGCCCGCAGCGCGACGTCATCGGCATTCGGCCGGATTTCGAGGGCGATGAGGTGCCGCAAGGCGGAACCGCCAAGTTCAGCATCATCGCCGTCGACCCGAACGGCAAGCGCGAGGACTTGAAAGGCGCCCAATGGTCGCTGGTCAAGGTCGAGCGCAACTATCAATGGTACCGTTCCAACAATTCCTGGAACTACGAGGCTGTGAACCTCACCAAGGCCGTCGCCAATGGCGCGGTCGACCTGAAGGCCGATGGCGAGGCGACGGTATCGCTGCCCGTCGACTGGGGCCGTTACCGTCTTGAGGTCGAGACCGCCGATCCGGATGGTCCCGCCACCAGCTATGAGTTCGATGCCGGCTGGTATGTCGCCTCGACCACCACCGAGACGCCCGACGGCCTTGAGATCGCGCTCGACAAGGACAGCTACGCCGCCGGCGAGGTCGCCAAGCTGAAGGTCTCGCCGCATTTTGCCGGCGAACTTCTGGTCACCATCGGCGCCGAGAAGCTCTTGAAGACCGTTACCGCCTCGGTGCCGGCCGGCGGCAGCACCGTCGACATCCCCGTCGGCGACGACTGGGGCGCCGGCGCTTATGTCACGGCGACCTTGTTCCGGCCCGGCGACGCGCAGGAATCGCGCATGCCGGCCCGAGCCATCGGCATCCAATGGTTGTCGGTCGATCCGGGCTCGAAGAAGCTGGCGGTTTCCCTGACACCGCCCGAAAAGACGATGCCGCGCCAGCAGCTGTCGATCCCCGTTGCGGTCAACGGCGCGCAGGCCGGCAGCAACGCCTATGTGATGGTGGCTGCCGTCGATGTCGGCATCCTCAACCTCACCAACTACAAGGCGCCCGATCCGGAGGACTGGTTCTTCGGCCAGCGCATGCTGGGGCTGGAGATCCGCGACCTCTACGGGCGCCTGATCGACGGCTCGCTCGGCGCCATGGGCAAGATACGCACCGGCGGTGATGGGGCGAACATGCAGGCGCAAGGCAGCCCGCCGACGGAAAAGCTGGTCGCCTTCTTCTCCGGCCCGGTCGAGCTCGATGCCAATGGCAAGGCCCGGGTCGATTTCGACATTCCGCAGTTCAACGGCACCGTGCGCATCATGGCCGTCGCCTGGACCAAGGATGCGGTCGGCAATGCCCAGACCGACGTCATCGTTCGCGATCCGGTGGTGATCACCGCCGGCCTGCCGCGCTTCCTGGCACCGGGCGATGCGGCGACCATGCGCCTCGAAATCGCCGACACCGACGGCCCGGCCGGCGACTATGCACTCTCGGTCACCACGACCGGCGACCTGTCGACCGGCGACACGCCACTGCCCGAGAAGCTGACGCTCGCCCAGGGCAAGCGGCAGTCGCTCTCCTTCCCGCTGGTCGCCAAGACCGCGGGCGACGCCTCGGTCGCGGTCAAGCTCGCGCATGCCGATGGCACGGAAGTCGAGCAGACGCTCTATCTGCCGGTGCGCCCGGCGCAGCTTCCGGTCACCAACCGCATGGTTGTCGACCTGAAGCCCAATGGCGGCTCGCTGCGCGTCGACAAGGAACTGCTTGCCGCAAGCGTGCTCGACGGCGCTTCGGTCAGCGTCGGCGTCTCGCAGTCGTCCGCGCTCGACGTGCCGTCGCTTCTGATGTCGCTCGACCGCTACCCCTATGGCTGCGCCGAGCAGACCACCAGCCGCGCCATGCCGCTGCTCTATGTCAACGACATGGCCAAGAGCATCGGCATGGAGAGCGATCCGGACCTGCGTGGCCGCATCCAGGACGCCATCTACAAGGTGCTGTCCTACCAGGCGGCAAGCGGCAGCTTCGGCCTATGGGGCCCCGGCTCCGGCGATCTGTGGCTCGACGCCTATGTCACGGAGTTCCTGACCCGGGCGCGTGAGCAGAAATACGATGTGCCGGCGCTGGCCATGAACCAGGCGCTCAACAACCTGCAGAACGCACTCGGCTACGACCAGGACGTCCAGGACAAGGGCAGCGAGATCGCCTATGCGCTCTACGTGCTCGCCCGCAACAAGAAGGCCTCGATCGGCGACCTGCGCTATTATGCCGACACGCAGCTCGAAGCCTTCTCCAGCCCGATGGCCGTCGCCCAGTTGGCGGCAAGCCTGGCGCTCTATGGCGACGCGCAGCGTTCGGAAGCCACCTTCCAGACGGCGCTCAGGCTGGCGAAGTCGGAAACCGACTACGACTACTACCGCTCGGACTACGGCTCGCGGCTGCGTGACGGCGCGGCGATGCTGGCGTTGGCGGCGGAATCGAAGCCGATGCCGAGCATCATGCCGCAGCTGATCAAGCTGGTGGGCGTGGCACGCGCGGACGCCCGCTGGACGAGCACGCAGGACGAATCCTGGATGCTGCTGGCCGCGCGGGCGCTGAAGGAAGGCAATGATTCCATCACGCTTTCCGTCAACGGTGCGCCGCACTCGGGCGGCTATTCCGACCAGGTCGCCGGCAGCAACCTTGTCGACAGCCCGCTCACCATCGCCAATACCGGCGCGACGCCGCTGCAGGCGGTGGTGACCGCGGTCGCCGCGCCGGTCGAGCCGCTGCCGGCCGGCGGCGACGGCTTCACCATCGCGCGCACTTACTACAAGCTCGACGGCACCGAGGCCAATGTCACCGAGGCCAAGCAGAACGAGCGCTACGTGGTCGTGCTCAAGGTCTATGAGCAGAACAAATGGCCGTCGCGGCTCCTGATCACCGACCTGTTGCCGGCCGGCTTCGAGATCGACAATCCGAGCCTGGTTTCCAGCGCGCAATTGTCGAACTTCTCCTGGCTGGCGCAAACCGACGCCGCACATCTTGAGTTCCGCAACGACCGCTTCGTCGCCGCTTTCAATCCGAACGAAGGCGACGGCGACCGCAACATCACGCTGGCCTACGTCGTGCGCGCCGTGACGCCGGGCACCTACGCCCATCCGGCGGCGACGGTGGAGGACATGTACCGGCCGCAATACTCGGCCCGCACCGCCACCGGCGTGATGGAGGTGAAGGCCGAAGTAGCGATGACAAGGTCGCCGATATCTCCCTTCTCCCCGTCTCCATACCGGGAGAAGGGGCCGGTTGACCCTCCGAAGCTGCAGCGTAGCTGCTGCGAAGGACGGGCAGGCGGGTGAGGGTCAGCGCCATGCTTTCCAGGAAATTTCTCAGACGCACCGCGATCGCAGGTCTTTGCCTCGCCGGCTTGGCAGCGCTTTCCGTCGCCGCGCTCTGGGAGCTCGACCGCGCTTTCCCGCCGCCGCTGCCGGCAAAGCTGACGGTCTCGACGGAGGTGCAGGACCGCGACGGTCAGCTGCTGCGCGCCTTCGCCACGCCGCACGGCTATTGGCGGCTCGAGACCCGCCTCGACCAGGTCGACCGGCAATTCGTCGACATGCTGGTGGCTTACGAAGACAAGCGCTTCTGGGATCACCGCGGCGTCGATGTCCTGGCGCTTTGCCGTGCCGCCGGCCAGCTCGTCACCAGCGGCCATATCGTTTCCGGCGGCTCGACCTTGTCGATGCAGCTCGCCCGGCTGATCGAACCGCGCGACGGCCGCAGCCTCGGCTCCAAGATCAAGCAGATGCTGCGCGCCATCCAGATCGAACGGCGGCTCACCAAGCAGGAAATCCTCGAGCGCTATCTGACGCTAGCGCCTTATGGCGGCAATCTCGAAGGCGTGCGCGCCGCATCGCTCGCCTATTTCGGCAAGGAGCCGAAGCGGCTTACGGTTTCGGAAGCCGCCCTGCTCGTCGCGCTGCCGCAATTGCCGGAGAAGCGCCGGCCCGACCGCAATCTCGGCATTGCTCATGCCGCGCGCGACCGCGTGCTCACCCGTATGGTCTCGGCCGGTCTGCTCGGCGAACGCGAAGCCGCGCGCGCCGCGCTGGACGACGTCTCCGGCCTGCGCAGAAAATTGCCGACGCTGGCCGCGCATGCTTCCTATGCCATGCTGCCCAGGGCCGTGCCAGGCAAGCCGCTGCAGCTCACCATCCGCAAAAGCGTGCAGCAGGGGCTGGAACAGGTGGCAAGGGATGCCGCCAGGAAGCTCGGGCCGAAACTTTCCGTCGCCATGGTCATGGCCGATGCGCGCACCGGCGACATTCTGGGCGAGGTCGGCTCGGCCGATTTCTTCGATGCCAGCCGCTCCGGCTGGATCGACATGACCAAGGTGGTACGCTCACCCGGCTCGACGCTGAAGCCCTTCATCTATGGGCTGGCCTTCGAGCAGGGGCTGGTGGCGCAGGAGATGATCATCGAGGACAGCCCCGCCGATTTCGGCGGCTACCGTCCGAAGAATTTCGACATGGGCTACCAGGGCGACGTCTCGATCCGCCAGGCGCTGCAATTGTCGCTCAATGTGCCGGCGATCCGCGTGCTCGACGCTGTCGGCCCCGCGCGGCTCACCGCGCGCTTCCGCCAGGCGGGCGTCAACCCGATCCTGCCGGTCAACGAAGCGCCGGGCCTGGCGATCGGACTTGGCGGCGTCGGCGTGACCTTGCGCGACCTGGTGCAGCTCTATACGGGGCTGGCCAATGGCGGCAAGATGCATACGCTGCGTGACGGCACCGAGCCGGCCGACGCCGAGCGCACCACCGCCACCATCCTCGAAGACCAGGCGGCCTGGCAGATCAACGACATCCTGTCCGGCGTGAAGCCGCCGGAAGGCGCCATGCAGCGCGGCATCGCCTACAAGACCGGCACCTCTTACGGCTATCGCGATGCCTGGTCCGTCGGCTTTGACGGCCGCTACGTGCTGGGTGTGTGGGTCGGCCGCGCCGATGCCAGCCCTGTCCCTGGCCTGTCGGGCTATGTCTCGGCAGCACCCATCCTGTTCGAAGGCTTCGTCCGTTCCGGTCTTGCCGGCGTGCCGCTGCCCGGCCGGCCGCCGGGCGTCTTCAACCCCAAGCGCGAGGAATTGCCGGTGACGCTCGCCCGCTTCGGCGCCGGCGCCGACGGTCTGGTGCAGGCCACCGCCACCGAGCCGGCGCCGACCATCATCTTCCCGCCCAACGGCGCCCGCGTCGACCTCGGCACCAATTCGGCCGATGCCACACCGCTGGTGCTGAAGCTACAGGGCGGCCGGGCGCCGTTCCGCTGGCTCGCCAACGGCAAGCCGCTCGCCGGCATCGACCGCCGCCGCACCGCGACCTGGCAACCCGACGGCGCCGGCTATTCGACGCTGACGGTGATCGACGCTGTTGGGCGGGCGGCAAGCGTGAAGATTTTCGTTGAATAGGATGCGGCAAGCGATTCAGGGGATGGCGTTTCTCGGCGTGATATCCGGCGCGAGGCCCCCCTCTCTGGCCTGCCGGCCATCTCCCCCTCAAGGGGGGAGATTATTCGCTTCGTGGCCTTCGCTAATCTTCAAAGTTGGAAAGGCGGGCCCAGCGCCGAAACTGCCAATCTCCCCCCTTGAGGGGGAGATGCCCGGCAAGGCAGAGAGGGGGGCCTCGCACCGACTTTTGTCGAGAGCATTCTTCGCAGCGCTTGCGCTAGCAATCGCGAGCCCTCTCTCAGTCCGCGCCGACCCCCTGCCCGCCGGCTTCGTAAGGCTCGCCGATATCGACCCGACCATTCGCCAGGATATCCGCTACGCCGGCCTGGAAAATTTCCTGCACCGCAAAGCCGATGGCTAATGAGGCGCCGGTCTGCATCCTTACCGCGCAAGCCGCGAAGGCGCTCTCCAGCGTCCAGAAAGCCATGACCGCCAAAGGCCTGACGCTGGTCGTGTTCGACTGCTACCGCCCGGCGCGAGCGGTTGCCGATATGGGCAGGTGGACAAGAGAAGGCGGCCGGCCTGACCCGCAATGGTATCCGACCGCCGAGCGTGGCGATCTCATCGCCAAAGGCTATATCGGCGAGTTCTCCAGCCATTCTCGAGGTTCGACGGTGGACCTTGCCATCGCCGAGCCCGGCAATAAAAGCGCGGTTCATCCGGCCTGCGGTGCGCCGGACGGCGACACGCTCGACTTCGGCTCCGGTTTCGACTGCTTTGACCCAAAGAGCGAAACCGCTAGCGCCTTGATCGACGCCGAAGCCACCGCAAACCGCAAGACGCTGCTGATCGCAATGCGCGCCGCCGGCTTTCGCAACTATGCGCGTGAATGGTGGCACTTCACCCTGGCCAAAGAGCCTTTCCCAAAACAGCGCTTCGATTTCCCGGTTAACGCCAATTGACGCGCCCGGGGTTGTCATCACCCTGACCGCTTCTAATTAGGGCCGGCGGATGAAGCCCTGCGGCCGCTGGCTGAGGAAGTTATTTCCTCAACCGGCCTAAGCTCGGCGAAAAATTGCTTCGAGGAGATGAAAAAGGCAACATTCAATGCATCTAAATTCTATAAACTCGGTAGAGTTCGTGCAGTTCAACGGAGGCCGGAATGACCAAACCTCATTTCAGGAAACTGCTCGGCGCGCTGGTCGCCACGTCTGTCCAGTTCGGCACGCTCGGTTTCGCGTTTGCCGACACGACCATTCTGAATGTGTCCTATGACCCGACACGTGAACTCTACAAAGCTTATGATGAGGCGTTTGCCGCGCACTGGAAGGCTGAGACCGGCGAAACAGTCACCATCCAGCAGTCGCATGGCGGTTCCGGCGCGCAGGCCCGGGCGGTGATCGACGGCCTCGACGCCGACGTCGTCACGCTGGCCCTCGAAGGCGACATCAACGCCATCGTCTCAAAGACGAAGAAGATCAACCCGGATTGGCGCTCGAAGTTCGAGAACAACTCGGCACCTTACACCTCGACCATCATCTTCCTGGTGCGCAAGGGCAATCCCAAGGGCATCCACGACTGGAGCGATCTGGTGAAGGACGGCGTCCAGGTGATCACGCCGAACCCGAAGACGTCCGGCGGCGCCCGTTGGAACTATCTTGCCGCCTGGGCCTACGCAAACGCCAATGACGGCAACGATGAAGCCAAGACCAAGGAGTTCGTCGGCAAGCTTTATGCGAATGTTCCGGTCCTCGATACCGGCGCGCGCGGCTCGACGGTGACCTTCGCTCAGAAGGGCCTGGGCGACGTGCTGATCGCCTGGGAGAATGAAGCCTATCTCGCGCTCGACGAATTCGGCGCCGACAATTTCGACATCGTCTACCCGCCGACCTCGATCCTGGCCGAGCCGCCGGTCGCGGTCGTCGACGCCAATGTCGACGCCAAGGGCACGCGCAAGGTCGCGGAGGCCTATCTGGGCTGGCTCTATTCCAAGGAAGCGCAGACCATCATCGCCAAGAACCACTATCGCCCGGCCAAGCCCGACCTGGTGCCGGCCGAGGACCTTGCCAAGCTGCCGGCAATCAAGCTGGTCACCATCGACGACCCGCAGTTCGGCGGCTGGAAGAAAGCGCAGCCTTACCATTTCGGCGATGGTGGTATATTCGACCAGATCTACAAGCCGGCGCAGTGAGGCCGGACGGCCGGTGAGCCTCGGGCATGCCGGCGGACCGCAACTGCGCAAAGCCATTCTGGTTTGAATAGAAGGGACGATCCAGAACAGCATGACCACAGCACCCGCCAAGGCGGGGTGGCGATTCAGACAGCCGAGTGTCATTCCGGGGTTCGGATTGACGCTCGGCTTCTCACTTGCCTACCTCACGCTCATCATCCTCATCCCGCTTTCGGGGCTGGTCTGGCGCTCGGCAGCGCTCGGCTGGGCCGATTTCTGGGCGATCGCCGTCGACCGACGCACCCTCAACGCGCTGAAGATAAGCTTCGGCACCGCCTTCCTGGCGGCTGTCGTCAACGTCGTGTTCGGCACCATCGTCGCCTGGGTGCTGGTCCGCTACCGCTTCCCTGGACGCCGCATCGCCGACGCGATGGTCGACCTGCCCTTCGCCCTGCCAACGGCCGTCGCCGGCATCGCGCTCACCACGCTCTATGCACCGAACGGCTGGATCGGCCAGCTTTTGATGCCGCTCGGCATCAAGGTCGCCTACACGCCGCTCGGCATCGTCGTCGCGCTGGTGTTTATCGGCCTGCCCTTCGTCGTGCGCACCGTCCAGCCGATCATGGAAGAGATCGACAAGGAGGTCGAGGAAGCAGCCGCCACGCTCGGCGCCAGCCGTTTCCAGATCATCACCCGGGTGCTTTTCCCAGGCCTGGCGCCGGCGATCATCACCGGCTTCTCGCTCGCCTTCGCGCGCGGCGTCGGCGAATACGGCTCGGTCATCTTCATCGCCGGCAACCTGCCCTTCAAGTCCGAGATTGCGCCGCTTCTCATCGTGATCAGGCTCGAGGAATACAATTACGAGGCGGCGACTGCGATCGCCGCGATCATGCTGGCGCTGTCCTTCGTGATGCTTTTGGTGGTCAATCTCGTCCAGACATGGAGCCGCAAGCGCTATGGCTGATCCCGAGATCAAATCCTACGAGCCGCATCACGAGAGCCAGTCGGCCGCGGTGACCGAAAGCCGGCCCGTCAAGGCCGTGCTGATGGCCATCGCCTTCGCCTTCCTTGCAGTCTTCCTGCTTTTGCCGCTGATCGTCGTCTTTCATGAGGCGCTTGCCAAAGGCATCGGCGCCTACACGGAAGCCCTTTCCAGCCCCGATACGCGCTCCGCCATCCGTCTGACATTGCTTGTGGCGGCGATCTCGGTGCCGCTCAACGTCGTCTTCGGCATCTCTGCCGCCTGGGCCATCGCCAAGTTCGAATTCAAGGGCAAGGCGTTCCTGACCACGCTGATCGATCTGCCCTTCTCGGTCTCGCCGGTCATTTCCGGCCTGGTCTATGTGCTGCTCTTCGGCGCGCAGGGGCTGCTCGGCGCCTGGTTGAAGGCGCATGGCATCGTCATCCTCTTCGCCGTGCCCGGCATCGTGCTGGCCACCATCTTCGTCACCTTCCCCTTCGTCGCCCGCGAGCTCATCCCGCTGATGCAGGAACAGGGCAATGGCGACGAAGAGGCGGCGCTTTCGCTGGGCGCCAGCGGCTGGCAGGCCTTCTGGTATGTGACGCTGCCCAACGTCAAATGGGGACTGCTCTATGGCGTGCTTCTGTGCAATGCGCGCGCTATGGGCGAGTTCGGCGCGGTCTCGGTGGTTTCGGGCCACATACGCGGCCTCACCAACACCATGCCGCTGCATGTCGAGATCCTTTATAACGAATACAACGCCGTCGGCGCCTTTGCCGTCGCTTCGCTGCTGGCCGGCCTGGCGCTGGTGACGCTGGTCTTGAAAACGCTTTTGGAGATGCGCTACGGCGCCGAGCTTGCCGCGACACGCGGACACTGAACACTACCTGTCGCCCGAGAGTGCCTGGCAGTTTGGGAACACCGACAGCATCAACGAACCGAGGGATTTGCATGGAAGTTCGCGTCGTCAACGTGCGCAAGGAGTTCGAGCGGTTTCCAGCGCTCCACGACGTATCGCTCGACATCAGGTCTGGCGAGCTCATCGCGCTGCTCGGGCCATCCGGCTCCGGCAAGACGACTCTGCTTCGGCTGATCGCCGGCCTGGAACGGCCGACCAAGGGCGCGATCTTCTTTGGCGACGAGGACGCCTCGCAGAAGTCGATCCAGGAGCGCAATGTCGGCTTCGTCTTCCAGCATTACGCGCTGTTCCGCCACATGACGGTTGCCGACAACATCGGCTTCGGCCTGAAGGTCCGGCACGGCGCCGCAAGGCCGTCGGGGCAGGAAATCCGCCGCCGGGCGCTGGAACTGCTCGATCTCGTCCAGCTGTCGGGACTGGAAAAGCGCTATCCGGCGCAGCTTTCAGGCGGCCAGCGCCAGCGCGTCGCGCTCGCCCGCGCCATGGCGATCGAGCCCAAGGTGCTTCTGCTCGACGAACCGTTCGGCGCGCTCGATGCGCAGGTTCGCCGTGAGCTGCGCCGCTGGCTGCGCGAGATCCACGACCGCACCGGCCACACCACCGTCTTCGTCACGCATGACCAGGAAGAAGCGCTGGAGCTCGCCGACCGCGTCGTGGTCATGAGCCAGGGCCGCATCGAGCAGGTCGGCACCGCCGACGATATCTATGACACGCCGAACTCGCCCTTCGTCTACTCCTTCATCGGCGAGTCGAGTTCTCTGCCGGTCAAGGTCGAGAACGGCGAGGTGTGGATCGCCGACCGGCCGATTGGGCTCTCGGCGCCGCACGCGCCGTCCGGCGAGGCAGTCCTCCACTTCCGTCCGCATGACGTCGACCTGGTCGACGGCTGCAGCGGCTGCATCGCCGGCACGGTTGCCGCCAGCCGCCGCGTCGCCGGCACCAGGCGCGTCGAGCTCGAGATCGGTGGTGAACGCCAGCGCGTCGAGATCGAGCTGCCGGTCGACCATCCCGCGGCGCAGAAGAGCCGGGTGGCTTTCAGGCCGCGACGCTGGAAGCTTTTTCCGGCGGCGTGATCGTCGCGTCGAGCGCTATTCCAACCAGTTCTCGAGCTTCAGCTTGCCGATCCGGCTGAACTCGGCCATGTTGGCCGTCACCAGCGTTAGGCCTGACGCGCAGGCGTGAGCAGCGATAAAGAGGTCGTTGTGGCCGATGGTCTCGCCCCTGCCTTCGAGTTCGGCGCGCAGCGCGCCGTACTCGGCATCCGCCGGCACATCGAGCGGCAGCACCGGAATCTCGGCCAGCAGTTCCTCGACCTTCTTGAGCAACTTGGCCGATCCCTTCCTGGCGCAGCCATACCGCAGTTCCGAAGCGACGACGATGCTGGTGCACACGGCAGCGTCCCCCTCGCGCGCCATGACAGCGGCGGCCTTGCCGGCTGGGTTTCGGATCATGTCGCTAATGATGTTTGTGTCGAGCATGAACCGCATCAAAGAATGTCCTCGGGTCCGACAGGACTATCCTTGATCTCGGGGAAGTCATCCTCAGGACCCAGCGGGGCTTCCTTCGCCCACTGGGCGAGCAGCGCCGTGAGACCTGATTTACGAATGGGCTCGATAACAAGACGGTCGCCCTCGCGGCTGATCAGGACCTTGTCGCCGGGGAGTTCGAACTCGACTGGAATCCGCACCGCCTGGCTGCGGTTGTTGCGGAACAGCTTTGCCTCTTTCGGCGGCGTCGCTGCATGGCGTTGTTGGCTCATCACGGTATTCCCTTGTATATGCCATATGTATATGCCAAGGCGCCGAAGCGCAATCTTTTTGCCTATGGATATCGCTCCACAATGACTCTTGCTGGAAAGAAATCCTAACAACCGACTGTTCCGGCGGTGACTTTTTTCACCTGACGCCGTCTAGCCGGCGCGCGTGTCTCGCCGCTCAACAGCGCCACGGCTATCATCGGCCATTGCCATATTTTCCTCGGAGTCCGTTTTCATGAAGCGTCTGTTGCTCGGCATCGCGGCTGTTGCCGGTCTCGTCCTCGCGTCCTCCCAAGCCTGGTCGGCCGACAAGCTTTTGAATGCATCCTATGATGTCGGCCGCGAGTTGTTCGCCGACATCAACAAGGCTTTCATCGCCAAGCACCCCGGCGTCACAGTCGATCAGTCGCATGCCGGCACCTCGGCGCAGGCGCGCGCGATCGCCGAAGGTCTTGGCGCCGATGTCGTCACCTTCAACCAGGTCACCGATGTCGACTTCCTGGTCAAGAAGGGCCTCGTCTCGGCCGACTGGCAGAAGAATTTCCCGGACAACGCCTCGCCCTTCTATTCGCTGCCGTCCTTCCTGGTGCGCGCCGGCAATCCCAAGCATATCAAGGACTGGAACGATCTGGTGCGCGACGACGTGCAGGTGATCTTCCCGAACCCGAAGACATCCGGCAATGCGCGCTACACCTATCTCGCCGCCACCGCCTACGCCAAGGAAGCCTTCAAGGGCGACGACGCCAAGGTGAAGGAGTTCATCACCAAGCTCTTCAACAACGTGCCGATCTTCGACACCGGCGGCCGCGCCGCCAACACCACTTTCGTTCAGCGCGAGATCGGCGACGTACTGATCACCTTCGAGTCTGAGACGCGCGGCATTCGCAAGGAGTATGGCGACGACAAGTTCGAGCAGGTCACGCCTTCGGTCAGCCTGCTGGCCGAGTTCCCCGTAGCGGTCGTCGACAAGGTCGCCGACGAGCATGGCAGCCGCGATCTCGCCAAGACCTATCTCGACTTCCTCTATACGCCGGAGGGCCAGGAGATCGCCGCCGGGAACGGCTTGCGGGTTCGCGACGCGACGGTCGCCGCCAAGCACAAGGCGGACTTCCCGGATGTCCGGCTGCTGACCGTGGAGGAGGTCTTTGGCGGCTGGGACAAGGTGCAGAAAGAGCATTTCGCCGCCGGCGGGCTGCTCGATCAGGCCTACGGCAGCCGTTGAAAAGCTCCGCAATCAGGAAGAGCAGGAAAGCCGGCTTTGCCGGCTTTCTTCATGTAAGCGGGGCTGCATGAGTTCGCGGGGAAATCCCAACCCCCAATGTGAAAAACGTTACGAAGAATCAACGCGTTTGTGCCTAAGCTGTGGTGCGAATTATTGGGCCAGGCGGCGTCAGGCGGTCAAACTGTCATGATTTGCACACAAACAACCGCCAGATGCAGGCGCATTGGGGTTGATGAACTGAATCGGGCATGCTGACCAAAAAAGGCAAATACGGCCTCAAGGCCCTCGTGCATCTTTCCGGCCTGCCGGCTGGCCAGCTTGCATTCGTCAACGACATCGCCGTCGCCAACAACATCCCGAAGAAATTCCTGGATGCGATCCTGGGCGAATTGCGCAATGCCGGTTTCGTCCAGAGCCGCAAGGGCAAGGAAGGCGGTTATCGCCTTGCCCGTCCCGCTTCCGAGATCAAGATCGGCCATGTCGTGCGCGTGCTCGACGGGCCGCTGGCGCCGATCCCTTGCGCCAGCCGCACGCAATACCAGCGCTGCGAGGACTGCGACGAGGCCACCTGCCAGGTCCGCCATATGATGCTGGAAGTGCGCCAGGCGATCGCCGAGGTGCTCGACAACCGCAGCCTCGCCGCCATGCGCGACGCCGACAACGACGATTTCCCGGCGGAGCTCACGTCTCAGATTTGAAGCGACCCGGCCCTGACGGCAGTCCCGTCGGTTGCTTGTCTGCTTTCCACGCAGTAAAGCGGCTGGAGGATGAAACGGGGCTCTGACGCATGAGGCTGCCTTGGCTTGGCAATTCCCGTAAGGCCAGCCGGCAACCATCGTCGAACGACATCTATCATACCGAGATCACGGCCGACGTGCCGGTGCGCGGCGAGTCCGTTCGCTTCTTCAGCCGCAAGGTGGTGCGCCCCGGCAAATTGCGTCGCTTCACCAACCGGGATCCGCGCGAGAGCCTGTTGTCCTGTTTCTATCTCGGCGTCGCGGCGATGCTGCCGGTCTCCTGGTGGAGCTCGATCTGCGGCTGGGTGTCCAGGCTCAGGCGCAAGCGCCACTTCCGCAAGGAGCTTGCCCGTTACGACGTCGCGGTGAAGGCCGTGCTCGGCGATGCCGTCGACACGAAAAGCATGTTCGAGGCGCAACTCGCCGCCGTTCACCGCCGGCGGCTGACGCTTGCGGCGCATCTCGTCGCCGGCTGGCGCTGGTCGCCGGCGATCCGACTCGAAGGCCTCGAGGCTCTGCAACAAGCCCTGCGCAACGGGCGCGGCGCCATCGTGTGGTGCGACCAGTTCACGGCGCAGACGATCATGGGCAAGCGCGCCCTGCATGAGGCCGGCGTCGATGCCCATCAGGTGAGCGCACGCTACCACGGCTTCTCGCCGAGCATGTTCGGCCTGCGCGTGATCAACCCGCCGCTGGTCAGGCTCGAGAACCGCTTCCTGAAAAGCCGGATCGTCTTTGAGCGCACCGACGCCTATCAGGTCACCACGCGTATCCAGAAGGTGCTGAAAGCAAATGGCGTGGTGCTGATGACCAACACCGTCTATGCCGGCTCCGCCTTCACCGAGGCCGCCATGGGCGAGCGCGGCTGGACCCACCTCGCCTCGGCGCCGGCAAACTTCGCCGCGCGCGCCGGCGCTGCGCTGTTTCATATGGCGACCATCGAGACGGTGCCCTTTCGCGAATATAGGGCGATCGTTAAAGAACTGAGCGCGACTCCAGAGGCGCCAGCATCGCCTGCCAAGGACATGACAGGGAAGAACCTCGTCGTTCAGGCGGGATTTATCCTGTCGAAGCGCGACCGGATGCTGGAGACGCTCAAACTCTGTCCTGAGCAGATGATGGCCTGGTCGAGCGCCGTGCGGCTGACCGAGCAGCCAGCCGAAGCCGCGATCGGCAACGACGAAGCCTGATTACCAACTGATCTAGCGGATGATCTCTTGCAGGATTCCCGCTACACTTCGCGTTCCGTCGACCGTCACGGCTCGTTCGACCGCCGCAGGCTCTTCCAGCGTGGCGAACTGGCTGTCGACGAGGCTGGCGGGCATGAAATGGCCCTTGCGATCGGCGACCCGTCGCCAGGCGGTCTCCCGATCGATCCTGAGATAGAGGAAGACTGTGTCGGGGCAGAAGCGGCTCAGCCGGTCACGATAGCTTCGCTTCAGCGCCGAGCACGCCGCCACCGCCTTCCGCCCATCGGCAACCGAGGTCGCGATACGCTCGCCTATGGCGTCGAGCCAGCCCGCGCGCAACGCATCGGTCAGCGGCTCGCCGCGCGCCATGCGCGCCACGTTCTCCGGCGGATGCAGCAGGTCTCCTTCGATGAAGTCGGCGCCTAGCGCCTCGGCGAGCGCCTCGCCGACGGCGGTCTTGCCGCAGCCGGCAACGCCCATGACGACGATGGCGGGCGCCGTCCGAAGATCGTTCATGCCAGGCTCCGGGATCTGGGTCTTGCGTGCGCCTCGTCCACGGTCAGCGGCTTGCCGGCGCGCGCCCGTAGAGCAGGAGCATGGCGACGATGACGATGCCATAGATGATCTGCCGTCCGGCCTCGGGCATCTGCATGACCGAGAGGATGGATTGCAGGAGCGTGATCAGGATCACGCCGGCCACCGTGCCCAGATAGGAGCCGCGCCCGCCCAGGATCGATGTGCCGCCCAGGACAACCGCCGCGATCGACGGCAGGAGATAGGCATCGCCCATGGACTGCGCCGCCTTGGATGCATAGCCCGCCAGAAGCACGCCGCCAAAGGCCGACAGCCCGCCGGAGACGGCGAAGGCGATCATGACGATGCGACGCGTATCGATGCCGGACAGGTAGGCGGCGCGCTCACGGTTGCCGATGCCGTAAACGGCGCGGCCGAAGCTTGTGCGGGTCAGCGCGAAGACCATCGCGGCGCCGATCAGCACCCAGATGATGACGGCATTGGGAACGCCCGGGATGGTGAAACCGGTTGCCAGGTAGCGCATCGCGGCGGTCGCCGAATCCTGTGGCGAGAAGCCGCCTGTGTAGACCACCATCAGCCCTTGCGCCACGGCATTGGTGGCTAAAGTAATGATCATCGAGGGAATGCGCAGATAGGCGACACCGATGCCGTTGACGATGCCTATCGCCACGCCGCACAGGACGCCGAAGGGGATGGCGAGAGCAACGCCGACCGACCCGTAAGCCGCGGCCGCGCAGGCCATCATGGCGCCGGCGGCCACGGCCCATGGCACGGAAAGATCGATCTGGCCAAGCAGGATGACCAGCATCATGCCGGTGGCGATGACGCCGAGGAAAGACGCGACCTTCAACTGCTGCAGGAGATATTCCGGCGACAGGAAGTTGCGCGAATAGAGGCTGCCGAGCAGGAGCAGGACCACGATGCAGGCAAAGGCCGTCAGCACCGCCGGGTCGGCGCGCCGGATGAATTTGGGCATGCGGCCGGCGATGCCGCCCATGATGCCGCCATGCGTCGTTTCGCTCACAGGAACCACTCCAGCCGGTTGCGTACCCGAAACAGCGCGAAGGCGCCAAGGCTGACCGCGATCAACAGGATAACGCCCTGGAACAACGGCTGCCAGAGCGGATCGAAATCGAAGACGAATAAGAGGTCGCCTATGGTGCGAAAGGCAAGCGCGCCGAAGATCGCGCCGATGGCGCTGCCCTTGCCGCCGAACAGCGACACGCCGCCGAGCACGACGGCGGCGATTGAAAACAGCGTGTAGGCGTTGCCGCTGGCATAGGCCGCCTCGCCCGTATAGGTGAAGAAGGTCAGGAACAGTCCCCCGATCGCCGCAAGCAGGCCGGCAAGCGTATAAGCCAGCAACTTGCCTCTGCGGATCGGCACCCCGGACATGTAGGCCGCCGTCTCCGACGAGCCCGCGGCATAAGCGGCGCGCCCAAGTTCGGAGCGACTGAACGGCACCCAGACGACAAGCACGATGACGAGCAGCGCCACGAGGCTCGCCGGCACGATGCCGAAGAAACGTCCGGTCAGGAAATCGGCAAGGTCCTCGTTGACCGAACCACCGGGAACGGGGCGCAAAAGCAAGGCCAGGCCGAAATAGACGGCGCCCGTGGCGATGGTGGCCACGATCGGCTGCAGCCGCCCGTAGATGACGATGGCGCCGTTGACCGCCCCGCAGATGAGCCCGGTGCCCAGCACCGCCAGCACGCCGAACGCCGTTTCCAGGCCGGTGCCGACCACCAGCCATGAAGCCATGCAGTTGGTCAGCGTGAAGATCATGCCAACCGACAGATCGATGCCGGCGGTGATCACCACCAATGTCTGCGCCATCGCGACGAAGGCGAGCAGCACGCCCTTGTTGGCGGCCGTCTGCACGACATTGGCGGTGAAGCCGGCCGGATGGTTCGCGCTGTAAATGGCGAACATGACGATGAAGATGCCGAAGGCCAAAAGCGTTCCGCGTTGTTCGGCCAGCCGGTAGCGCCAATCCTTCACGCGCGCTCTCCCTGCCCGATGCGGACATCATCGCCGTGGATGTTGAGCGCGCTGGCGATAAGCGCGTGCTCGGTGAGCCCCGCGCCGACCAGCTCGCGCTTGACCGCGCCGTCATAGAGCACGAGCACGCGGTCGCAGCAGCCGATCAGCTCGTCATAGTCCGTCGAATAGAACAGGATCGCAGCACCCGCATCGGCGAGCTTGCGCATCAGTTGGTAGAGCTCCTGCTTGGTGCCGACATCGATGCCGCGCGTCGGATCGTTGAGCAGGATGATGCGCGGCTGCCGCATCAGCCATTTGGCGATCACCACCTTCTGCTGGTTGCCGCCGGAAAGCGCGCCGACCGGAATGTCCAGGCCCGCCGTCTTGATCGCTAGCAGCCCGACCATGTCGTCGATCAGGCGCTGTTCGGCGGCGCGGTCGATGATGCCGGCCTTGGACAACCGGTCGAGTGCTGCAAACGACAGGTTCTCGCGCACCGTCATCGGCAGCATCAGTCCTTCGGTCTTGCGATCCTCGGGGATCAGCGCCATGCCGATGCGGCCGTGGCTGGCCGCGGTCGGACTGGCGATCGAAACCGGCTTGCCGTCGATCAGCACCTCGCCGCGCAGGCCGCGCAGCACGCCGAAGAAGGCAAGCAGCAATTCGCGCTGACCCTGCCCGTCGAGACCGCCCAGGCCCACAACCTCCCCTGCCCTGACGCTCAGCGAGATATTGTCCAGCCGGTCGGCCCAGGAGAGATTGCGCGCTTCGAGCACCGTCGCAGCGGCCGGGGCGGAAGCGGGTTTCGGCGGGAAGATGTGGCTGTATTCGCGGCCGATCATCAGCTCGACCACCTCATTGTCGCTCTTCGAGCCGGCCGGGTAGCTGGCGACGTTGCGGCCGTTGCGGAACACCGTGCAATGATCGGCGAGTTCCGCGATCTCGTTCATGCGGTGCGAGATATAGAGCAGCGCCAGCCCTTCCGAGCGCAGCCGTTTCAACACCTCGAAGACCTTGGCGACGTCCGCCGCCGTCAGCGCCGAGGTCGCCTCGTCGAGGATCAGGATGCGCGGCTTCCGAGCCAGCGCCTTGGCGATCTCCACCATCTGCCGGCGCGACAGCGGCAGGTCCTTGACCAGCGCGCGGGGATGAATGTCGGAAGCGCCGGCGCGTGCCAGCGCTTCCTCAGCGATCTTCCGCTGCGCCTTGCGGTCGATCATGCCGAAACGCTTGGGTGGATTGGAAATGACGATGTTGTCGGCGACGCTGAGCTCCGGAATCAGCGACAGCTCCTGGAAAATGCAGACGATGCCGGCCTGGTTGGCGGCGGCAGGCGAAGCGAAGGTAACCTCGCTTCCGTCCAGTGTCATGCGCCCTTCATCCGGCGCCACGACGCCGGCCATGACCTTGATCAGCGTCGATTTGCCGGCGCCGTTCTCGCCGAGGATGGCGTGGATGCTGCCGGCGGTGACCGTCAGCTCGGCCTTTTCCAGGGCCCGAACGCCGCCATAGCGCTTGGATATGCCTTCCATGCGGAAGAGCGGAGCCGTGCCGTCCATCAGCCCTCCCGGCCGGTTTTGATTGGGGAGACAGTGCCGCGGGCTCGCCGCGGCACTGTCCGGTCAGACTATTTGTTTTCCTTGGTTTGGCCCATGATTTCCTGCGCGGTGAAATTGATGCCGCAGGTCGGGAAGGAATTGCCGACGAAGAAATTGTCGGACTGGTCGGGGAAGAAATCCTGACCCGCCTTGAAGTTCGGATCCTCGACGATGGCCAAGGGCAGCTTGACCGATTGCGGCACGACATTGCCTTCGAGCGCGGCAATCGCAGTCTTGATGGCAACCGCCACCTGGGCCGGGCCGGTACCGGCGGACGAGCATTTCAGCCCGTCGGCCGCATGCGCGGCGCAGAATTTGCGGAAGCCGTTTTCCGTCTCGCCGCCGAACGGCACGAACGGATGCTTGGCGTCGATCATCGCCTGCACGATGCCGGTGTCGCCGCCCTGCCCGGTGATGGCGTCGAACGGGCCGCTGGTGGCGATCGCGTCGGCCGTGGCCTTTTGCGCCACGCCGTCATCCCACTTGCCGACCACCTCGGTGACGGCCCACTTCTTGCCGGAACCGTCGAGCACCTCATGGATGCCGTTGTGGCGGTCGGTGTCAACCGAAGTGCCGGCGACGCCGCGTACCTCGAGCACCTTGCCGCCGTTCGGCACATGCGCGACCAGCCACTTGCCCCAGAGCTCGCCGAGGCCCTTCTGATCGACATTGACGTTGATCGCGTCCTTGGTGTCGAGGATGTTGTCGAAGGCGACCAGCACGACACCGGCTTCCTTGGCGCGCTTGATGACCGGCCCGAACGCGGTCGGGTTCTGCGCGTTGACGACGATGGCGTCAAAGCCGGAATCGATGAAGTTGTTGATCGCCGAGATCTGCGCCGGCACATCCTCGCCGGTCGACACGACCTTGAATTCCTTGAGCTTCTTGGCGACATCCGGCTGCGCCGCATAAGCCTTGGCCGTCTGGATCATCTGGATGCGCCAGGTGTTGGCGATGTAGCCGTTGGCAAGCGCGATGCGGTAGGGACCGTCCTTCTTCGGATACTTGAAAAACTGCGTGTCGGCCGACCACGGCGCGAAGCAGTCCGGCTCGGCCGCGGGCCCCTTGACGACCTCGGGTCCGGCGATCGCCGACGAACTCAGCATGACGATTGCGGTGGCGGCAATGACGCCGCCAACGAGTGACTTGATCATCGATATTCCTCCCAGTTGCAGTTCTGCTTGTTATGAATCTTTGGCGATACGGTCGGCAACCCTCCGGCCAACCAGACACCCACACAGGACGGCCGCGCCGCCCAGATCCTCCTCGTCCCCCTCAGCTCTCTGGCAATTTAGAAAACTATCATATTATACATAATAAACAAGTACGAGCTGTTGCTTATGTATAATAAACAGCCTTCCCGCCTCGCCGAGCCTTTACCGGCATGCAAATGGTAGCGCTACCATCTCAGGCTGTAAAGCATCATCTTAAGGAACCAACAGTACCGCGTCAGCGCCCGGTGCTCTCGCGCCGCATCAGCTCGAAACCGAGATCGACGATCCGCTGTTCCGGCCGGTTTCCGGCGATCGCCGACAACGCCATGGCGACGGCACGGGTGCCGATTTCATAGCGATGGGTGCGCACGCTTGTGATTGAAGGAAACGACACCTGCATCATGTCGAGATCGTTGAAACCGACAATGCCGATCTGCTTCGGCACGTCGATCGATGCGCGATGGCATTCGAACAGAACGCCAAGCGCGATATCGTCATTGTTGCAGAACACGCCGTCCAGCGTCGGCATCTTGGCCAGCGCGTCGCGGAACAACTCGCGCCCGAGCGTCACGCTTGACGGCACCGGCGTTGTGGTGACCAGCCGCGCGTCGAACAGGCCCGCGGCCTCCATCGCGGCGCGGTAGCCGGCAAGGCGCCGCTGCGAACGCGGATCCATCCGCGCGCCGATGAAGCCGATCTTGCGGTATCCGGCTTGCAGCAGGTGTTCGGCGGCGGTCCTGCCGCCGTCGAGATGCGAGAAGCCGACCATCATGTCGACCGGGTCCGGCCCGGTCTCCATCACTTGCACCACCGGGCAGCCGGCATTCTCCAGCAGTCGTCGCGCGCTGGGCGTCTGGTCTATGCCGGCCACGATCAGCGCCGCCGGGCGTTGCGATCCGAAGACCTGCAGCAGCCGCTCTTCCTCCAGGCCTGAATAATGGGTGTTGCCGATCTGGATGCGGAACGGACTGTCGGAAAGACTGTCATAGATGCCGCGCACCACCTCGGCGAAGACGTTGTTGGTCAGCGATGGCACCAGCACGCCGAACACCTCGGCGCGCGCCGAGGCAAGCGCGCGGGCATTCGGGTCGGGCACGTAGCCGAGCTCGTCGACCGCGGCCTGTATCTGCCGTCGAAGGTCTTCCGACACCCGCCCGGGCTGACGCAAGGCCCGCGACACGGTGATCGCGCCGACACCGGCCTTGCGCGCCACGTCGGCAATGGTCGGACGGCCGCCGCCACGACGGGAGCGCGGCTTGGTCAAGGGCGAGCCTCGTGCGTCAAATCCCGCCTGCTGCGCGCTTGCAATGCCATTGACCCCGGTGTCGCCATCTCGCAGGCTTGTACCACGTTCCCTGCCCTTGGCGTCGCGCAGCCGCGATTTGTTGTCAAGCTGAGGGCATTTCAGGAGAAGCGCCGGCGCGAGCCGTCAGGCCATGACGACGCCGCTGCGCCTTGCCCTCCAGAACACCACGACCATCATCAGGATGTTGAGCAGGTTCCACCCAATTCCGTTGAGGAACGCGGCCGCGTAAGATCCGGTGAGATCGTAGATCCAGCCCGACATCCAGCCGCCGATGGCCATGCCGAAAATGGTCGCCATGATGACGATGCCAACGCGCTGGCCGGCCTCCTTGGCGGGCATGTACTCGCGCACGATGATCGCATAGCAGGGCACGATGCCGCCTTGCGACAGGCCGAACACCAGCGAGACGACATAGAGCGAGGCAAGACCGTCGAAGGGAATGTAGAAGAACAGCGACAGGCACTGCAGCACCGAACCGATCAGCAAGGTCCTCACCCCGCCGATACGGTCGGCGACGAAGCCGGAAACAAGGCGGCTGACGACGCCGGCGGCCATCATGATCGACAGCATATCGGCGCCGTGGGCGACACCATAGCCGAGGTCCATGCAATAGGCGACGATATGCACCTGCGGCATCGACATCGCCACGCAACAGCCAAGACCGGCTATGACGAGCAGCGCCTGAAGGGCGGCCGGCGACAATGAGATCGGCTGGACCGGGCGTGCGCCTGGCGAGCCTGCGACGACCACCGGGGCGCGACGCCGCAGCATTATGACCAGCGGCGCCATAGTCACCAGACAAGCGATGCCGATAGCCACATAGGTGAAGCGCCAACCCTCCGCCTTCATCAGCGGCGGTATGATTGCTGGCCAGACCGTTCCGGCGAGATAGCTGCCGGCCGCCGCCGTAGCCACGGCAACGCCGCGCCGGCGGTTGAACCAGTGCGAGATGTCGGCGATCAGCGGCCCGAAAATCGCCGATGTCCCCACCCCGATGAGCAAGCCTTGGGCGAGCGTGAATTGCACGATCGAAGTGGAGAGCGACGCCAGCGCGAAGCCTGCAACCAGGGCCATCGAGGAAACCAGCGCCGGGATCCAGTAACCGACACGGTCGATGGCGCGGCCGACCAGCACATTGCCGGCGGCGAATCCCACCATTGTAGCGGTGTAAGGCATCGAGGCGGCGGCACGATCGACGCCGAACTCGGCCTGCACGGCGGGCAGGACCACGACTACGGCCCACATGCCGACGCCGCCGATCGTCGCCAGCAGCAAGGAGATCCCGAGCCGCGTCCATGCATAGAAGCTATCGATGCCGGCGCTGTTTGCCGCGTTTCCTGGAATTGTCGTCACGGCGTCTCCTGTTCGCGATTTCTTCGAGATCGCGCGTTTGAGCGCACTATCGGCCCATTTCCTGAGCCGAGCAGCGCCACGACCGGCAAATCCGTGGCTCCAGAACCGGGAACCCGCCTCACCTCATGGGGTTTCTCTGAAGGAAGGAGTTTGTCATGAGCGCCAAGAAGAAATGGTCGGCCGACGTGACCGAACACAGCGACGCCCTCGATCTCGAGGAGCACGTCTTCGAATCCGATGACGCGAAGAAGATCGCCGCCTCGCTCAAGCGCTCGGCCGAGCACAGCCACCGCCGCAAGGCAGAGCCGTTCCAATCCGCCATGTCGATGTTGAATTTCTACATCAACCGGGCCGGCAAGAATCTGCCTGACGAGCGCAAGAAGGTGTTGGAAAAGGCGAAGGACGAGCTGCGTGTCGCCTTCGGTCGCGAAAAGCAGGATTAAGGGTTGCTGGGAGCGCTAGCACCAGTTCCTCAACACAGGGATCTGGAAAGATTGCAGGCTTGTCGGGCAAGGCTATCAGCATCCGTTTGGGGTGTTCAGCGCAAACGCTGGCGATGAGCTGAAGCCCCCCAACCTCGTCATTCTAGGGCGGAGCTACGCGAAGCGGAGCGTAGACCCTAGAATCCATGCCGTTACATCGACCGAAGTGTGCAACGGTGCAGAATTCTGGACCGCCGCGGCGCTTCCAAGTCACGGCATGGATCCTCGGGTCTGCGCGCGTCGCTTCGCTCCTTGCTGCGCCCGTGGATGACGACCGCGATAGGCGTCTTGGCCAATCGCCAAGGCATGGGATCTGCCAACGCACGCACGGGCAGCGGTCAAAGTTTCTGTACTGGCGAACTGGTCCGGTACAAGACCTCAGCGCGACCGGATCACTTCGTCGGTATTGGCCAGCAGCTTTCGCACCGCATTGCGCGCCGCGTCCGGCCTTTGCAGGCGGATACTGCGTTCGATCGCCTCATGCAGTTTCTGGGCGTGCTGCAGATTGTCGAGCTCGCGCGTCGTATAGGTGAAGAGATGGTCGAAGGCAGATTCGATCAGGACGCCCAGCGGCACCAGCAGGTCGTTGCCCGAAGCCCTGAGGATGGCAAGGTGGAAGCGCGTGTCGGCCCGGGTGCGCTCCTGCAGGTTGGTCGCCTCGCCCATCTCGCGACAGGCCTGGCTGATCTCGGCCATCTGCTCGCGGGTGCGCCGCATCGCCGCGAAGGCCGTTGCCTCCGGCTCGATGATGTGGCGGAACTCCTGCACGGTCTTGAGGAACACCTCGCGGTCCGGCGAGGTCGCGTACCAGGCGAGCACGTCGCGGTCGAGAAGGTTCCAGCGTTCCTTCGGTTCGACCCAGCTGCCGATCTTCGGTCGCGAGGCCAGCAGGCTCTTTGCCATCAGCATCTTGATCGCCTCGCGCACCGCCGAGCGGCTGACGTCGAAGGTCTCCGACCATTTGGCCTCATTGGGCAGGATGGTGCCCGGCGGATAGTCGCCGCGCACGATCCGAAGGCCGATTTCACTCGCAAGCGAAGCATGCACGCTGGCGCCCGGGATGCGTGACGCGTTGGCCCGGCGAACGCCGGACGGACGCTCCGCCGCTACCATTTTTGTCGGCCTCTTTTCGTTGTTCGGCTTAGCGTCCCGCATGGTTCCACAAAATCCCGTTTTCAGAAGCTGTCAAGCAGGGCAAGCCCGCTTTGCCGCAATGCGCGAGGATGTGCACAGATCAACCGGCATTTGCCGCCGGCTCACGCCGTCTTGACGTATTTGCGCCAGCTGTGCTCGGGCCGGAAGCCAAGCACATCGCGCGCCTTGCGGTTCGAAAGCAGCGTCTCATATTCGCCAAGCTCGGCCTTGACCGGCACGCCCGGATAAAAGCGCCTCAACAGCTCCGCCGTCGGCAGGTCCGATGAGGTGTCGTCGTTGGCCGCGTTGAACACCTGATAGCCCAGGCCGTCCTTCTCGATGGCGCGCAAGGTGATCTGGCCGAGATCGCGCGCATCGATATAGCTCCAGGCGATGCGCTTGCGGAAACCCGGATCGGCGAACCATTTCGGGAATAGCGAATATTCATGCGGCTCGATGACATTGCCGATGCGCAGCGCATAGATGTCGAAGCCGCTGCGCAACGCGAAAGCCCGCGCGGTCTTCTCGTTGACGATCTTCGACAGCGCATAGGAGTCCATCGGGTCGACGTCATAATCCTCGTCGAGCGGGAAATGCGTCGGATTGCGAGGCTCGTTGGCGAAGACAAGACCGTAGGTCGTCTCGCTGGAAGCGATGATAACCTTGCGGATGCCGAGCTTCACCGCCGCCTCGATGACATTGTAGGTGCCCATCGCGTTGATGCGGAACACCTCGTTGTCCGGCGTGATCATGATGCGCGGGATCGCCGCGAAATGCACCACGGCGTCGACCGGCTGCGCCCTCAGCGACGGGTCGAACTCGTGCAGGCCCATATAGCTCGACAGCGCGTTGAAAACCTGGCCGCTGTCGGTGATGTCGGCGATCAAAGTGCGCACCTTCGGATTGTCGAGCGGCTTGGTGTCGATGTTGAGCACCTGGCAGCCATGTTCGACCAGATATTCCACGACATGCCGGCCAGCCTTGCCGCTGCCGCCGGTGAACATGATCCGCTTCGTCATTTTGCTCTCCACAATGCTAGGTAATTATGTGTATTGTCAGACAATATGACATTCCGCGATCGCCCGCCACCCGCGATCCGCGGAAACCTTCTGGACAATCGCCCGCCGCGCGGGCCGCCCATCACCATGAAAGACAGGGAAGAGACGACATGAGCACCACCGCTGCCCGCGACAACATCGGCTTCATCGGCCTTGGCCTGATGGGGCACGGCATCGCCAAGAACATCGTCGACAAGGGCTATCCGCTGACCTTCCTCGGTCGCAAGAACCGCAAGCCGGCGGAAGACTTGGCCGGACGCGGCGCCAAGGAAGTTGCCACGTCCAAGGAGGTGGCCGCGGCCTCCGACATCGTCTTCATCTGCGTCACCGGCTCGCGCGAGGTGGAGGCGATCATCCGCGGCCCCGACGGGCTGAAGGAGGGCCTGAAACAAGGCTCGGTCGTCGTCGATTGCTCGACCTCCGATCCGGTCTCGACAGTGGCCCTGGCCGCCGAACTCAAGGCGCTCGGCGTCGACTATGTCGATGCGCCGCTCAGCCGCACGCCGAAGGAGGCTTGGGAAGGCACGCTCGACGCCATGGTCGGCGCGCCGGACGCCGTGTTCGCCAGGCTGAAGCCGGTGCTCGAGACCTGGGCCGGCCGCATCGTTCATATCGGCGATACCGGCGACGGCCACCGCATGAAGCTGCTCAACAACTTCATCTCGCTGGGCTACGCCGCGATCTATTCCGAGGCGCTGGCGCTGGCCGAGAAGGTCGGCATCTCGCCGCCCCGCTTCGACAGCGTCATTCGCAACGGCCGCATGGATTGCGGCTTCTACCAGACCTTCATGCGCTGGACGCTGGAGGGCGACCGCGACGCCCACAAATTCACCATCGCCAATGCCTTCAAGGACCTGACCTATCTGGAATCGATGGCGGGCGCGGCCGGCATCGCCAATCCTCTGGGCAACGCGACCAAGAATTCCTTTGCGACAGCCTTCGCCGCCGGTCCCACGGAACAGTATGTGCCGATGCTCGCCACGCATATCGGCAAGCTCAATGGCGTCGACCTGATGCCTTCGAAAGACGGCGTGAAGCAGAAGATTTAGGCGGGAGCCGCCCTGCCCTGTTCGACGGCGGGAGCAGGCGCCGAAAAGGATAGGGGCGCCCACTGGGCGCCCCTTTTTTGACACTTCTGGATGGAGCCAGAGCCTACTTCTGGATGCAGGTGTCGGCCGTTTCCTTGGTGCATTCGTCGAGGCCGGTGAAGACCGGATCGTCGACCTTCTTGCCGCCGATGAGGTCGAGCATCACTGCCGGCGCCTTGTAGCCCATCTCGAAAGGCCGCTGGCCGACCAGCGCGGTCACCAAGCCTTCCTTGGCGATCGCCACCTCGTCGCCGATCGTGTCGGCGGCGCCGATGACGAACTCGTTCTTGGCGATCTTGTCGGCCATCGGCTTGAACAGGTCGCGATAAGGCTGCGGCGCGCCGAACAGCGGCCAGCCGCCCATGATGCCGAAGGCGTCGAGCTTCGGGTTGGCGGCGAGGATGTCGGTCATCGCCTGCACGCCTTTGGCGCCGTCGTCATTGGTGAACACCGGGCAGCCGGGAGCTTCGGTCCAGCCACCTTCGCCGGCAAGTGCTGCAAGACCTTCCTTCCCGGTCAGCGCATCGCGCATGCCTTGCGCGCGACGCAGGATGTTGTCGGCCGCCGGATTGCCCTCGATCGTGCAGATCGTGCCGCCATTCGGCTTGGCCTTCTTGATGTACTCGCCGATCTTCTTGCCCATCAGGTAGTTGTCGGTGCCGAGATAGGTCTTGCGAAGGGCGGCGTCTTCCTTGGCAAGGTCGGCGTCGACCGTCATGATCGGGATCGACGGATTGGCGCTCTTGATCGTCTGCGCGATCAGCGGCGCGTTCGACGGCGAGATCGCCATCGCCACCGTGTCTGGCTTGCTCAGCATATCCTGCACGATCTGCGCCTCGCCGGCCTCGTCGGAAGTCGATGCCGGGCCGGTGTAGAAGCATTCATATTCCGAGCTGGCGTTTTCCTTGTTCCACTTCTCGCAGCCCTGATGGATGGCTTCGAAGAACGGATTGTCGAGACCCTTCACAACGATGACGAGCTGTTTCTTGGCCAAAGCCGGCCCGGCGCCCAACGCCATGGCGGCGACGGCGGCAAGCAAAAGTGTTTTCCTCATGTCAGTCCTCCCTTGAAACAGACGGACACCGCGTGCCCGCCACACTGATCAACCCGGATACACAAGAACCACGACGAGCATCTCATGATGTTCGCGCCCCGCGCCGGGCTGATAAGCATTTGCCGATCCGTCCGCCCGAATACCGATGCAGCCGAATCCTTTACCCTCAAACCATCTGCCTGCCTCCGCCGGATAGACGGACGATTGGCAAAGTCTTGTTCCGAAGCTTAGCTAATATCGGCTTTTCGCCAGCGTCAATTGCTATTTGTCCTACAAAACCGATTTTTCGTCGAGTCTCGAAATTAATCGTCAGACAATTGATTGACGCCCCCGTCCGCTTTTGCCTAAATGCGTGGACGCACCGTTCGGGAGGAGATGGACGGGGCGAGACGCAAGCGCCGCCGCCGGGTTCGGTGGCCAGTTGCGCCAACAACGGGGAGGCTTAAGGCTGGTGTCGGTTCTGGAACTCGCCAACATCTCGAAGCATTTCGGCGCCATCCAGGCGGTCAACGATGTATCGTTTTCGCTGGAAGCTGGTGAGGTCGTCGGCCTGATGGGTGACAACGGTGCCGGCAAGTCGACGCTGGTGAAGATGATCGCTGGCAATTTCCACCCGAGCCACGGCACCATGCGGCTGGAGGGCAAGGACCTTGTCATGCACAAGCCGGCGGATGCGCGCCAGCACGGCATCGAGATCGTCCACCAGGACCTTGCGCTCTGCAACAACCTGACCGCCGCGGCCAACGTCTATCTCGGCCGCGAGCTGCGCCGCGGCTTCGGTCCGCTGCGCATTCTCGACTATGGCGCTATGTACAAGCGTGCCGGCCAGCTCTTTGCCGAGCTGAAATCCGAGACGCGGCCGCGCGACCTCGTCAAGCAGATGTCGGGTGGCCAGCGCCAGGCGGTGGCGATTGCCCGCACCATGCTGTCGCAGGCCAAGATCGTGCTGATGGATGAGCCGACGGCGGCGATTTCGGTCAGGCAGGTCGCCGAAGTGCTCAATCTCATCCGCCACCTGCGTGATCAGGGCATCGCCGTGGTGCTGATCAGCCACCGCATGCCCGACGTGTTCGACGTCGCCGACCGTGTTATCGTCATGCGGCGCGGCCGCAAGGTGGCCGACAAGAAAATCGCCTCGAGCTCGCCCGAGGAAGTCACCGGGCTGATCACCGGCGCCATCGAACAGGTTGCGTAGTCGCGTGGATCGGGCGTCCACGCCTCAGGAAAGGTCGATAATGGCAGTCACACTTGACCAGACGATCGCGCAGAAGCAGCACACCTTCCTGTCGCGGCTCTTTGCCAACCAGACTTTCTGGGTGGTGATCGCGGTCATCCTCGCCTGCCTGTTCCTGTCCGTCGCCACCGATTCCTTCGCCACGTCGAAGAACATCTTTAACATCACGCGCAATATCACCTTCGTCGCCATCGTCGCGCTCGGCATGACCTTCGTCATCATTACCGGCGGCATCGACCTTTCGGTCGGCTCGGTGCTTTGCCTATCCTCGATGGTGCTCGCCGTCACCATGCATGCCGGCTATTCGATCGAGGTGGGCATCCTGGCCTCGATCGCCACCGCGCTTGCGATCGGCGCCTTCAACGGCCTGCTCATCGCCTATCTCGGCTTCCCGCCTTTCGTGGTCACGCTCGGCATGCTGTCGGTGGCGCGCAGCCTTGCCATGGTCGCCTCGAACAACACCGTGGTGTTCCAGTTCGGGCCGGACCACCAGAAGCTTTTGTCATTGGGCGGCGGCGCCTGGGTTTTCGGCATCGCCAATCCGGTGCTCTACATGATCCTCCTGGCGGCGATCACCGGCTTCATCCTGCGCTGGACCAAATTCGGCCGGCACATCTTCGCCATCGGCGGCAATGAGCATGCGGCGACGCTGACCGGCGTTCCCGTCAAGCAGATCAAGGTCGTCGTCTACATGATCTCGGCGCTGTCGGCAGGGCTTGCCGGCATCATCCAGACCGGATGGTTGGGCGCCGTCACCACCAATCTCGGCAACGGCATGGAGCTGCAGGTGATTGCCGCCACCGTCATCGGCGGCGCCAATCTCGCCGGCGGCGTCGGCACCGCGCTCGGCGCCGTCGTCGGCGCCGCCCTCATCGAGGTGATCCGCAACAGCCTTGGCCTGCTCGGCATCAACGCCTTCTGGCAAGGCACCTTTATCGGCGGCGCGATCATCCTGGCGGTTCTGTTCGACCGCATCCGCAATTTCAGGCGTAGTGACTGAAGCGCGCCGCCTCGCCTTCTCCCCTTGTGGGAGAAGGTGGATCGGCGCGATAGCGCCGAGACGGATGAGGGGTGTTCCACCGGAGTGAGACGCTGGCTTTCCCTGGAGCACCCCTCATCCGTCGCCTTCGGCGACACCTTCTCCCACAAAGGGAGAAGGGAAAGCCGCGCCTATCGCCCAGTCTGAAAATCGAGTCCGGACGGGCGATGCGAGATGGCCACCATTCCTGCCTGTCTTGACGCAGCCTCACCCCAGCCGCACTATTCCCCGGCAGGCGAAGGGAGGCCAGTCGCCTGCGGGAGGAACGATAGCCATGACGGACGCGATCAGGCTCTACTGGGGCCGGTTCGGACATGTTTCCGTGCTGAATGTCGCCAACGACTTCGTCACCCATGCCCATGGCGAGGCCCATCTCATCATCTGGCTGGAAGGCACGGCAGGCGAAATGACCATCGGCCGCGAGACGGTGCGGCTTGGGCCTGGCACCGCGGCCGGCATCAACTCGTTCCAGCCGCACAGCCACGCCCTTTCCCGCGACGGTAAGCCCGGCCTGTTCCTCGCCTTCTACATCGACCCGGACTGGGCGCGCCGGCGCCGCGACCTGCCCTCCTCCGCGCCGCTGTTCGCGCAAGCGGCGATCACGCTGGAGCCCTGGCTGCACCAAGCGGCGGCGAACCTGCTCGATCACCTGGCCGACAATGAGAGCATCGACGACGTGGCCAACTACGAGATCGAGCGTTTCATCGACAGCGTTCTCGACGCGGCGGATGCTTCGGCGCCACAGGTAGTCCGCGCGCGCATCAACACTATGCTCGACTTCCGTGTCCGCAAGGCGATCCAGTTGATGAAGGCCAATGTCTGCGAGCGCATCTCGTTCGACGACGTGGCTCGTTCGGTCGGGCTCTCACGGCCGCATTTCTTCGCGCTCTTCAAGGAACAGACCAACCTTACGCCGAACGTCTACTGGAACACGCTGCGCATGGAGGAAGCCGTGCGCCAGCTGCAGTGGTCGCAGGAACCGCTGATCTCCGTTGCCTGCAATCTCGGATTTACCACCCAGGGCAATTTCTCGCGCTTTTTCCGCGACCATGTCGGCGTGCCGCCGACGCTCTACCGCGAAGCCGCTCAGGCCATGTCGTGAGCGCCTTTGCAGGCTGATCCGTCGCCGCATTTTCCGACTGGTTGATACGCGCTCAAGACGCATTGATAAGCGCCGGCCCGTCGGCCGCTCTAGCCTGCTCCCGATCTTTGCAAGGGAACCAGTCTATGGCGAAAGTCACCATTTCCAGCGTCATCGACGCGCCGGTCGAGCAGGTCTGGGCGCGCATCCGCGACTTCAACGGTTTGCCCAGCTGGCATCCGCGCATGGTGGAAAGCCATATCGAGGACGGCAAGGACGCCACCGCGATCGGCTGCGTGCGCAACTTCCAACTGGTCAGCGGCGCGCGGCTGCGCGAGAAGCTGCTCGATTTCTCGGATGAGAACTTCCTGGTCAGCTATTCGCTCCTCGAGACGCCGCAGCCGCTCACCAATCACAAGGCGACGCTGCAGTTGCGGCGCGTCACCGACGGCAACCGCACCTATGCCGAATGGACAGCGAGCTTCGACGCAGCGCCCGAAGAGGCCGACAAGCTGGCCGAGGGCATGGGCGCCAACGTCTTCCAGGGCGGTTTCAACGCCCTGAAGGCCCATTTCGCCGGCCAGAGCTGACGGGAGCGCGCCATGTCGCTTGCGCTGCAGACTTTTTCGAGCGTGAAAGACGCCAATGCCGCCTTGCAGGCCGCTGGGACACGCTATCTCGGCGGTGGCACGCTTGTCGTCCGCGCGGCCAATGAAGGCGACGTTGCCGTCTCCAACCTGATCCGCGTCAACGATCCCAACCTCTCGCAGATCGCGGTTTCCGGCGGCAAGGTCCGGCTCGGCGCTTCGGTCACCATGGCCGCGATTGCCCGCCATCCCGAGCTCGCCGCGCTTGCGCCGGCCGCGCGCGCCGTCGGCGGGCCGGCGATCCGCAACATGGCGACCGTCGGCGGCAATCTGTTCGCCCCTGCCCCTTATGGCGATTTCGCGGTGGCGCTGCTGGCGCTGGACGCGACCGTCTTCACCGAAGACGGCGAAGTGCCGATCAAGACCTTCCTGGTCGGCCGTGATGCCAGCCGCGCCATCGTCTCGGCTGTCGGCTTTTCATTGCCTAAAGCCGAGAGCTTCCGCTTCCTGAAAGTATCGCGGGTCAAGCCCAAGGGTGTGTCCGTGCTGAGCATCGCCGCGCTTCTGGAGCTCGCATCGGACGGCACGGTGACCTCGGCGCGCATCGCGCTGGGCTGCATGGCCGATCGTCCAATGCGCGCTTTAGCGGCCGAAAAGGCGCTGCTCGGCTGCAAGCTCACCCCGCAGGAGATCGCGCCGGCCCTGACCGCCGCGAGCGAAGGCATCGCGCCGATCACCGACCCGATCGCCAGCGCCTGGTATCGCGCCGAGGTTCTGCCGGTCCATCTCGGCCGGCTGCTGCTTGACTAATATTCGTGGGGGACGCGCGTCTGTCCGGCCGATCCGGGCAGGCGCGCAGGGAGGAAGAATGGCGAAGGTTCCGGTTCAATTCACACTCAACGGCTCCGAAAAAGCCGAGTTCGTCGAAAGCGGCACGACGCTGCTCAATGCGCTGCGCGACAAGATCGGCGACACCTCGCCCAAGGGGGGTTGCCACCAGGGCACCTGCGGCGCCTGTTCGGTCATCATCGATGGCGAATTGCGGCTCTCCTGCCTGACGCTGGCCGAGACCTGCGGCGGCGCCGACATCAAAACGACGGCCGGCCTTGCCGAAGGCGGTGTGCTGCATCCGCTGCAGCGCGCCTTCCTCGATGCCTTCGCAACGCAATGCGGCTTCTGCACGCCGGGCATGATCATGGCCGCAAAAGTGCTTCTCGACCGCACACCCAACCCAAGCCGCGAGGATGTGGTCGAGGCGCTGTCCGGCAACATCTGCCGCTGCACCGGCTACGAGCCGATCATCCAGGCGGTGCTGCTTGCGGCGCGCGCCAACTCGCAGAACGCCGCCTGAAGGAACGAGCCATGGAACTGCGCAAGGATTATTTCGCCGATGTCCGCAAGGACGGCCTGCACGAGATCGGACAGGGCCGCCCGCGGCTCGACTCGCCCGGCCACGTCACCGGCAAGACCGCCTATTTCGCCGACCGCAACTTCCCGGGCATGCTGCATCTGAAGATGGTGCGCAGCCCGCACCACCATGCCCGCATCCGCTCGATCGATACGTCGGAAGCGGAAAAGCATCCGGGCGTCGTCAAGGTGCTGACTGCCAGGGATGTGCCGCACAATGTCTACACCATCCTGATCCTGATCCAGATCGGGCCCGAGGACGAAACCGTGCTCGCCGACGGCAAGGTGCGCTGGAAGGGCGAGGCCGTGGTGGCGGTGCTGGCCGAGACCGAGCGCGCCGCGCAGGAAGCCGCCGCCAAGGTCAAGGTCGACTATGATGTGTTGCCGGCCGTCTTCGACATGGAAGAAGCGCTGAAGCCCGGCGCGCCTTTGGTCAACGAATATCACGGCCAGAATTACTACCTCTATGACAGCGGCGAATGCCGCAAGGTGCGCTTCGGCGATGTCGAGGCAGGCTTTGCCCAGGCCGACCACATTCTCGAACAGTCCTACCAGTCCTCGCCGATCGAGCACGCGCCGACCGAAACCACGGGCTGCGTGGTGGCGCCGGAAGGCAATGACCGCTTCACCTGCTACACCAACACGCAGGCGATGTTCTTCACCCTCGACAACGCCTCGATCATCCTGCAGATGCCGGGCTCGAAGCTGCATTTCGTCGGCGGCACCGTTGGCGGTGGCTTCGGCGGCAAGGTCGACGTCATCGTCGAGCCGATCGCCATCCTCGCGGCCAAGCTAACCGGACGCCCGGTCCGTTTTATCTACAGCCGCGAGGAGGAAATGCAGATCTCCTCGCCGCGCGCCGCCGAGAAGGTGATCATCAAGGACGGCGTCATGAAGGACGGCCGCATCGTCGCGCGCAAGGTGACCGGCTATACCGACGCCGGCGCCTATTCGCGCCACTCGCCCTATGGCGCGCAGAAGGGCGCGGCCCACTATCCAGGCCCCTATACGATCCCGAATGTCTGGATCGACACTTATTGCGTCTACACCAACCGCACCCCTTCGTCGGCCATGCGCGGCTTCGGCGTCACCATCGGCGACTTCGCGCTCGAGGTGCAGATGGACAAGCTGGCGAGGCTGATCGGCATGGATCCGCTCGAATTCCGCTTCATCAACGCCTATCGCGACGGCGACATGAAGGCGCATCGCCAGCCGACCGAGGGTGCGGCGCTGATCGAATGCATGCAGGAGGCCTCGCGCGTCGCCAACTGGCCGGTGGCGGAAAAGTACATGGCGATGTCCTCCTACAGGAAGGGAGCCTGAGATGGCGATCCGGCGTGGACGCGGCGTCGCCGCGATCAACTATCCAACCGGCATGAATCTTGGCGGCGACCCGACCCAGGCGCTGGTCCATTCGACCCCGACCGGCAACTTCATGGTGACGTTGTCCAGTGTCGATCTGGGCCAGGGCATGAAGCAGATCATGGCGCAGATCTGCGCCGAGACGATCGGCGTGCCGACCGACCGTGTCGTCATCGACACCGCCGACACCGACACTGGCCCGCACTGCATGGGCACCTTCGCCTCGCGCGGCACGCACCGCGCCGGCAACGCCGTCATCCAGGCGGCCAAGGAGGCGCGCCAGGTCATGCTGGAAGTGGCGGCCGAGGAGCTGGAGGTGAATGCATCCGACCTCGAGACCGACGGTGAGGGCAACATACAGGTGAAGGGCGCGCCGCAGAAATCGATCTCGATCTTCGACGTGGCGCTGTCGGCGCATTTCAAGCGCGGCCGCTCCATCTCGGGGCGCGGCATGTTTCTCATTCCGCGCTCCTACCCGGAGAAGGAGACCGGCGCGATGAAGCCCTCCACCTGCTACGCCCATGCCTGCACGGTGGCCGAGGTCGAGGTCGACGACGAGACCGGCGAGGTCACGGTGCTCACCGTGAAGAACGTCTTCGAGATCGGCCGTGCGCTCAACCCGAAGATGGTCGAGCAGCAACTGGTCGGCGGCTCGTGGATGGGCATCAGCCATGCGCTCTACGAAACGACCGAACCCTATTATCCGAGCCGCGACCATGGCGGCACCGACTTCAACCAGTATCTGATGCCGGGCCCGGGTGACCTCGCCGAGACCGAGATCATCGTCTTGGAGCGTCCTTCTGCCGATGGGCCGTTCGGCGCCAAGGGTCCGGGCGAGATGTGCGCCAACCCGCAGATCCCGGCCGTCGCCAATGCCGTCTTCGACGCCGTCGGCGTACGCATCGACACCTTGCCGATCACGCCCGAGCGCATCCTGCGCGCGCTGAAGGCGCAGGCCGCGGGCTGAGGGGAAGATGGCAAACCCCGACGCCGTTGCTGTCGCGGCTTCGCCGGAAGCGATCGCCGCGCGCCTTGCCGCTTCGCGCTATCTGGCCGACGACAGCCTTGCGACGGCGATCTTCCTCGCGATCCGCCTGGGCAAGCCGCTGCTGCTCGAAGGCGCGCCGGGCGTCGGCAAGACCGAGGCCGCCAAGGCGGTGGCCGAACTGCTTGGCCGCGAGCTGGTGCGGCTGCAATGCTATGAAGGCATCGACGCCGGGCATGCGCTTTACGAGTGGAACTACCAGCGGCAGTTGCTCGCCATCCGCCATGCCGGCGAGCACGAGATCGACATCTATGATGACCGCTTCCTGATCGCCAGGCCGCTGTTGCAGGTGCTGCGAGCGCCGGAGCAGCGCGTTCTTCTGGTCGACGAGATCGACCGCTCGGATCACGAGTTCGAGGCGCTGCTGCTCGAATTCCTCTCCGACTTCCAGATCAGCATTCCCGAACGTGGCACCATCCGCGCCGCCACGCAGCCGATCGTCATCCTCACCTCGAACCGCACGCGCGAGTTGGCCGAGGCGCTGCGCCGCCGCTGCGTCTATCATTGGATCGGCTATCCCGACGTCCAGCGCGAGGCCGAGATCATCATGCTGCGCGCGGGCCATGTTGCGGAAGCGACGGCAAAAGCGGTGGCGAATGCCGTGCAGGAGATCCGCGCGCGTCCGCTAGCCAAGCCGCCCGGCATCGCCGAAGCGGTCGAATGGGCGAATGCCGCTACCATCCTCGAAAAAGGCGGCACCCCGTGGCCGCAAGCCTTCCGCTGCGCCATCGGCGTGCTGATCAAGGACGAGGAGGATTTGTCGGCGATCGCGCCGGAACTGGGGAGGATTGTCGAGGAGGCGCTAGGGTGATGCGTTTTAGGGATCGCCTGCCGATCTTCCAGCGCTGGCGGGACAGCACCCCCCTCTGTCCTGCCGGACATCTCCCCCTCAAGTGGGGAGATCAGACGTCACGGCGGCTTTCGCCAATCTTCGACTTCGCAGGATTGAGCAGAGCGCCCAAGCTGCCAATCTCCCCCCTAGAGGGGGAGATGTCCGGCAGGACAGAGGGGGGCGCGAAGGAATGAGGCGTCCGGAAAACCTGCCTCGTGCCGCCGCGCCGTTCCTCGGCTTCGCCCGCTTGCTGCGCCATCACGCCTTCGCCATCGCGCCCGAACAAATCACCAGCTTCATGCAGGCCGTGACCCTGCTCGGCCCGCGCTCGATGAACGACATCCGCGAAGCAGCGCTCGCGACGCTTGCGCCCTCGCCCGATCGCCGCGACGAATTCGAAGCGCATTTCCGCGCCCATTTCTACCGCGACGCCAAGCCTTCGATCGAAGGCGAGAAGGACGACGAGACCCGCGTCAAGGACGATCGCGGCACGCGCGAGGAAGAGAAGCAAACCATCCGCCAGGAGAAAGGCGGTGAGCTGTCCTCGGCGCTCGAGCAATTGAGCAGCCGCGATTTCCAGCGCGATCCCGATGGCCTTGGCCAGTTCCGCCGCAAGCTCGCCTCCGCCCTCCCCGCGCGCCGTTCCTTCCGCACCATGCGCACGCGTTCGCGCGGCACGCTCGACCTCAGGCGTTCGCTCAGCGAAATCGTCAGTGCCGACGGCGACATCCCCTCGCCGCTGCTGCGCCGCCGGCAGGCCGTATCGCGCAAACTGCTTCTGCTCATCGATGTCTCCGGCTCGATGAAGCTGCACACCGCCGATTATCTCAAGCTGGCGCACGCGGCGGTGCAAGGCGCCGACCGCGCCGAAGTCTTCACCTTCGGCACGCGGCTCACCCGCATCACCTCCGCGCTGCGCATCCGCGACCACGAGCAGGCGCTCGCCCGCGCCGCAGCACTCGTCGATGATTGGGATGGCGGCACGCGCATGGGCCCGACCTTGCTCGCCTTCCTGTCGGTCCCGCGCTTTTCCGCCTTCGCGCGCGGCGCTTGCATCGTCATCCTGTCCGACGGACTGGAACGCGGCAGCCATGCCGAGCTGGAGATCGCGATGCGGCGGTTGAGCGCCCGCGCCTTCCGGCTGTCGCTGGCGAGCCCGCTCGCCGGCGATCCGCGCTTCCGCCCGGAAACTGCGGCGCTCCGCGCCATCTTGCCGGCGCTTGACGATCTGGTCGACGGCTCGTCGGTCAAGAGTCTGACTGATTTCATCCTGTCGCTCGCCCGTCCTGCGCCTGCGGCCGCTTCCATCTGGAAAAGGATATCGTGATGCAGAAAGCCATCGACGCGCATTTCCACATCTGGCGCCAGAAGGACCAGCCCTGGCTGGTCGGACCGATGGTGCCGCGCATCTTCGGCCCCTACGAGCCGATCCGCCGTGACTATCCGATCACGGAGTTTCTCGAGGACCAGAAAGGCTCGGGCGTCGAGAAGGCCGTCTATGTCCAGACGAACTGGGCCAAGGAGGATTTCGAAAAGGAGGTCGCGTTCCTGCAGAAGACGGCGCAAGAAACCGGCTGGCCGCATGCCATCGTCGGCTATGCCGACATGACGGTCGACGACGTCCGCCCGCAGATCGACCGATTGAAAAAGTATCCGCTGCTGCGCGGCGTGCGCATGCAGCTCCACTGGCACGAGACGCCCGCCTTCCGTTTCGCCGCTTCGGCTGACCAGGTGATCGATCCGAAAGTGCGGAAGAACGTGGCGCGTTTGAAGGATTACGGCCTCTCCTTTGACCTGCAGCTCTTTCCCGCGCAGATGAAGGACGGGCTGACACTAGTCGGCGAAAACCCTCAGACGAATTTCATCCTCACCCATGCCGGCATGCTGACCGGCATGGAGCCGGAAACCACCGAAGCGTGGAAGGCGGGCCTGCGCACGCTGGCAGTGGCGCCCAATTTCTACGCCAAGCTTTCGGGGCTCGGCACCTTCGTCCACCGCAACGACCCGGAGCTCATCGCCTACATCGTCGACAACGCGGTCGAAATTCTCGGCAGCGACCGGCTGATGTTCGGCTCGAACTTCCCGATCGAGAAGCTCTGGACCAGTCACGCCGAGCTGATCCAGGCGCACCGCGCGGCGGTGGCGAAACATGGCGCGGCGGCCGAGGCGGATATTTTCTGGAATACGGCGGAAAAGGTTTATCGGCCGGTGTAGTGCGGCTTTTCCTTCTCCCCTTGTGGGAGAAGGAGAAGCTGGCGCTTCACTTGACCTCGAATTGCGGATCGAGCGGGATTTGCATTGCCGTCACCAGATGGTTGGTCTGTCCCGCAAGCCCGATGATCGACACAAGCTCGCCATGCTGCGCGTCGGTCATGCCCTTGGCCCGTGCGGCGGCGGTATGCGAGTGGACACAGTAGGAACAGCCATTGGCGGTCGAGACCGCGATATAGATCATTTCCTTGGTCAGCGGATCGATGGCGCTGTCGGCGACCATCACCGCCTTGAGCTGCTCCCACACCCGCTTCAGCGCCGCCGGATCATTGGCCAGCCCGCGCCAGAAATTGTTGACGAAGTCGGATTTTCGCGTCGCCCGGATATCGTCGAACACGGCCTTCACCGCCGGGATCTTTTCGACCTCGGCATCGCTGAGGAGTTTTGTGGTGGCCATGGTGTTTCCTTTCGTTTGAATCGCTGATCGAGGTTGTTGAACCAAGTGTTGCGCATAGACAGCTAACGTGTTTCTCCGATTCAATTTTTAGCTCGAAGCAACACACTGCCGCGGACATTGGCCGAAGCACCTCAGCATCGTCATTCCAGGGCGGAGCAAGGAGCGAAGCGACGCGCGCAGACCCGAGGATCCATTCCGTTACCTTTGCCGTGGGATGCAGCGGTC
>NZ_JAIUHQ010000022.1:0-80094 GCF_020165215.1 Mesorhizobium sp. CA15 | reverse complement strand
CATCTCCCCCGCAAGGGGGGAGATTAGCTGTTTCAACGCCTCGCTCATTTATGCAACGTCAGAAATTGGCGAGGCCTTCGTAAAGTCTGATCTCCCCCCTTGCGGGGGAGATGCCGGCAGGCCAGAGGGGAGTGCTGTCCCGCCGTGCTTCTCTAATAGTCCCGGCCCCTACCAATCCATCACAACCTTCCCAGAACTCCCACTCCTCATCGCATCGAATCCGACCTGGAAATCGTCGATCCCGATCCGATGCGTGATCAACCCGGAAACATCCAGCGGCCCCTGCACGAGCGCAATCATCTTGTACCAGGTCTCGAACATCTCGCGGCCGTAGATGCCCTTCAGATGCAGCATCTTGAAGATGACCTTGTTCCAGTCGATCTCGAAGCCGGTCGGCGCGATGCCGAGGATGGCGATCTTGCCGCCATTGTTCATGGTGTCGATCATGTCGCGGAAAGCGGGAGCCGCGCCCGACATCTCCAGCCCGACGTCGAAACCTTCGCTCATGCCGATCGACGGCATAACGTCGCGCAGCTTTTCCTTCGAGGCGTCGACGACATGCTGGACACCGAGTTTTCGCGCCAGATCCAATCGCACCGGGTTGATATCGGTGATGACGACCTTTCGCGCGCCGACGCATTGCGCCACCAGCGCACCCATGATGCCGATCGGCCCGGCGCCGGTGACCAGCACGTCCTCGCCGACCAGATCAAAGGACAAGGCTGTGTGCACGGCATTGCCCAGCGGATCGAAGATAGCGGCGATCTCGTCCGGCACATCGTCGGGGATCGGCACGACATTGTGCTGTGGGATCGCCAGATACTCGCCGAAGGCGCCGGGACGGTTGACGCCGACGCCGAGCGTGTTGCGGCAGAGATGCCCTCGGCCGGCGCGGCAGTTGCGGCAATGGCCGCAGACGATGTGGCCTTCGCCCGACACGCGCTGGCCGACCTTGTATTCGGTGACCGCGGAGCCGAAATCAGCGACCGTGCCGACGAATTCGTGGCCCGTCACCATCGGCACGGGCACCGTCTTCTGCGCCCACTGGTCCCAATTGTAGATATGGACGTCGGTGCCGCAGATCGCGGTCTTCTTGACCTTGATCAGCACGTCGTTGGGGCCGATCTCCGGCACCGGCACCTCTTCCATCCAGATGCCCGGCTCGGCCTTGGCCTTCACCAGCGCCTTCATCATATTCGACATCAGACGCTCCTCAAAAATCTTGCCTGTCTCGATGGGATCGGTTTCATCAGTGCGCCGCCTCCAGAATGTTCTTCAGCCGGAGCAAGTCTCGATCGGTCGAACGCCGAACGGCCAGGGCGATAAACGGCGCCACAAGACGGGAAAAGCCTGTCGGGGTACCGCGGTTCCGGAGCGCCATATGGGTAGCGCCTTCTCGGGTATCGCGCCATGCATAACTCGTTTCCATGGGAAACGGTCCTTCGGCGGTTCGCATCACCAGCCGCTCGCCCTGCACGAGATCGACAATTTCGTAGGTGTAAACAAGGCGCTGTCCGAGGAACTGCGCTACGAATGCAATTCTCGATCCTACCTGGACCGGTCGGGGCGTCTTCCATTCGACCGATTTGATATTGACGTACCAGCGGGGCACGTTGTCCGGATCGGCGGAAAAGGCGGCGACGACCGCGCGGGGCCTGGCGATCTCGATCCTGCTCGTGACATCGATCGTCATGGCCGACTTCTGTTTTCCTCGGCGTGGGTCAAGCGATTACACCCAGTTCTTTTCCCACGTCGCCGAAGGCCGCGACGGCCCTGTCGATGTCGGCGCTGGAATGGGCGGCAGACATCTGCGTGCGGATGCGCGCCTGACCTTTCGGCACCACCGGGAAGGAGAAGCCGATGACGTAGATGCCACGCTCCAGCATGCGCTGCGCCATCTCCTGCGCCAGCGCCGCGTCGCCCAGCATCACCGGGATGATCGGATGATCGGCGCCAGCCAGCGTGAAGCCGAGCTTGCCCATCCTGGAACGGAACCGGCCCGCATTGGCATATAGGCGCTCGCGCAACGCGTCGCCATGGCGGATCAGGTCGAAGACCTTGATCGAGGCGCCGGCGATCGCCGGCATCAGCGTGTTGGAGAAGAGATAGGGGCGCGAGCGCTGGCGCAGCCAGTCGACCACCTGGCCTTTGCCCGACGTGTAGCCGCCGGAGGCACCGCCCAGCGCCTTGCCAAGCGTGCCGGTAATGATGTCCACCCTGCCCTCGACGCCGCAATGCTCGGCCGAGCCACGGCCGTTCTTGCCGACGAAGCCGACCGCATGGCTGTCGTCGACCATGACCATGGCGTCATATTTCTCGGCGAGGTCGCAGACGCCCTTGAGATTGGCAATGATGCCGTCCATCGAGAACACGCCGTCGGTGGCGATCAGCCGAAAGCGGCAGTCCTTGGCCTCCTTCAGCCGGGCCTCGAGATCGGCCATGTCGTTGTTGGCGTAGCGGAAACGTTTGGCCTTCGAGAGCCGCACGCCATCGATGATCGAGGCGTGGTTCAGCGCATCCGAGATGATGGCGTCCTCCTCGCCGAGCAGCGTTTCGAACAGGCCGCCATTGGCGTCGAAGCAGGAAGAATAGAGGATGGTATCGTCCATGCCCAGAAAGGAAGAGATGGTCGCCTCAAGCTGCTTGTGTTCCTCCTGCGTGCCGCAAATGAAGCGCACGGAGGCCATGCCGTAGCCGTAGCGGTCGAGCGCGTGCTTTGCCGCGTCGCGCAGATCCGGGCTGTCGGCGAGCCCGAGATAGTTGTTGGCGCAGAAATTCAGCACCTTTTCGCCGCCGACCTCGATCTCGGCGGACTGCATCGAGGAGATCACCCGCTCGGACTTGTAGAGTCCGGCCGATTTCAGCCCTTGAAGCTCGCTGTCGATATGGGAAAGGAATGCTTTGCTCATGGTCGGCCCTGTTCGGTTCGAGGCCGGACTGTCGCGCTACGGGCACGAAAAATCCATCGCAAAAGCGACCGCTTCGGTGGCGCTGCGAAAGCCCGGTCGCAATCCCTGCGATGGCGTAGCGGCAATAGGATCAAAAAAGAGATGTGCAAGAAAGGACGTGATAACCATCTTGCGAGCTTTTCCGCGCTGCCGCGATCACCTTGCCGACCCGTTAACCCTTTCAAGTTAATCGTTTTCCCGCCACGAATCCTTGGCAGGTATCCGTCGACCGGAGGGGTCACCCAGTTATGTCGCAGCAGCCAGTGCAGAGCGTTTCGCGCAAGCTGATCCTGCTCATCAAGACCGGCTACTGGCTGGCGCTGACGATCATCGCCGCCATGGTGATCGCCTCCTTCATCCTTCTGCAGCAGTTGATGGCGCAGCAACAGCACAATGATGCGCTGCTCGACATCGTCCAGACGCAGAAGGCGCTGTCGCAGCGCATCGTCTTCCTGGCCAGCGCCACGGGTGCTGCCTCGCGCGACAAGCAGCCGGCGCTGGTGACCGCGCTCAAGCAGGCGACCGGCGAGTTCGAAACCAATTACGACCGGCTGCTCACCGAGACCGGCGCCGACCCGCTGTCGCCGGCGCGCAACGATCCCAAATCGATCGAATACGTGCTGTTCAGCAAGCCGTTCCATCTCGACTATTTCTCCGTCGGTCTGGTGGCCAACGGAGAGCGACTGGCCTCGTCCTTCGGATCCCAACTCGGCATGCAAAGCGATGGCTACAAGGGCGGCACCGAGCGCGCCGGCCTCGACGCCTCCCTCGCCAATGCGACCTTGTCCGGCTATGCCGCGCTCGGCCAGCGCATCAGCGCCTTTGCAGACGAACGCTCCGGTCAATTGCTCAACCTGCACCGCACCCTTTTCTTTGCCACCCTTGGCGTCATCGTGCTGGTCGCGTTGTTCATTTTCCGGCCGATGTCCAACGCCATCCTGCGCAAGACACGCGAGCTGGTCGACGCGCGCAACTCGATGGCCTTCATCGCCGTGCATGACGGCCTGACCGGGCTGCACAACCGCACCTTCCTTACCGACCATTTCGAAACGCTGATCAAAGGCGCTCACCGCCGCCGCGAGCGCCTGGCGGTGATCCAGCTCGATCTCGACCGCTTCAAGCAGATCAACGACACGCTTGGCCATGCTGCCGGCGACTACGTGCTGGTGGTGACCGCGCAGCGCATGCGCGATTCCTGCCGCGCGTCGGATCTGTGCGCGCGGCTTGGTGGCGACGAGTTCGTCATGATCCTCAACGGCGCCGGCAGCACCGAGGACATCCATGCGCTGGCCAAGCGCATTCTCGGCGAGATCAACGAGCCGATCACGTTCCAGGGCACGACCATCATGCCCGGCGCCAGCGCCGGCATCGCCGTCTATCCGGTCGACGCCGACAACGCGCAGGACCTGCTCGTCCATGCCGATCTCGCGCTTTATTCCGCCAAGAAGCTCGGCGGCGGCAACTTCTCCTTCTTCTCCGAGGAACTGCGCCGCGAGCTCGACTACCGCAAGCAGCTCGAACAGGACATCCGCACGGCGATCGCCAACAAGAGTTTTGAGGTCTATTTCCAGCCGCAGGTATCGCTGACCAGCGGCAAGATCAGCGGCATCGAGGCGCTGGTGCGCTGGAAGCACGCGACGCGCGGTATGATCTCGCCCGGCGAATTCATTCCCGTCGCCGAAAAATGCGGCTTCATGCCGGATGTCGGCCGCATCGTTATCGCCAAAGCGATCGAGGAAGCCGCCGAATGGAACCGCGCCGGCATCGATTTCGGGCGCATCGCCGTCAATGTCTCGGGCACGGAGCTGCGCGAGCTCGATTTCGACGCCTTCTTGTTCGGCACGCTGGAGCGGGCCGGGCTGCCCCCACAGAAGCTGGCGCTGGAGATCGTGGAATCCGTCATCCTCGATGACGAGAAGACCGGGATCGCCGCCAAGCTGCGCCACATCCGCGCCGCCGGCGTGCATCTCGAGCTTGACGACTTCGGCACCGGCTATGCCTCGCTCAGCCACGTCAACCCCAACGAGATCGACCGGCTCAAGATCGACCGCCGCTTCGTCCAGAACATCAACGAGAACGGCGACAACTCCAAGATCGTGCGCGCCATCACCGAGCTTGCGCGGGGGTTGGGCATCTCGATCGTCGCCGAGGGAGCCGAAACCGAGGCCGAGCTCGACTCGCTGATGGCGATCGGCTGCGATCAGGTGCAAGGCTATTCCATCGCCTTCCCGATGCCGCAGGACAAGGCGCGCGAATGGCTTTTGGCGCGTAGCCCGAAGAAGACGAAGCTGAAGGTGCTGCAGGGCAGCTTGGCCTAAGGTCAGTTGCTATTCGGGTGAGGCCGGCCCGTGAACAGCGGCCTTCTGCGCTTCCGGTGCTCACGTACGTTAAGTACGCTCCCCTCCGGCTTTCGCCGGCCGAAGCCCTCATAGGTATCTCCGCCCTATGAAGGCTACGGCGAGGCTACACCTTCGGCGCGATATCGGACTACGACTGAGGCGGCTCGGCGTTGCGCCTAAGGGCCGCAAGCACCTGCGTGAACTCGGCGAGCTTGTCATCGGGGATACCAGCCCGCAGACGCTTGTCGAAGGCTACCGCCGCGAGGCGCAACTTTTCGAACAGCGCTTCGCCGGCTTCCGTCAACGCCACCTGGTGGACCCTGCGGTTTTCCGGATCGCGGCGACGTGTCAGCAACCCTTGCGCCTCCATGCCGTTGAGGTGATGGGTGAGAGTCGCGCCCTGGATACCGATCATGCCGGCAAGCTCGCGCTGGTTCGCCAGTTCCTTCGACTTGACCGACAGCAAAGTCACCCAGACCGGCAGCGTGCCGCCGGCCTCAACCATCGCGGCATCGAAAGCCTGCGCCACCACTTTCGAGGTGCGAGCCAGAGTCATGCCGACGGGCGGACGGTCAAACGGTGTCATGACCTGACAGTAGAGCAAAGCGATTGGAACATGAAACCTGGCTTCATGATTGACATCTAACCGTTAGATATCTAACTTTGTCTTATTGATGGCGTCGGCATGCTGCGACGCGCGGCGGGCGGCAGAGAGGAATGCGGTCATGCAATATGTCTATATCGTCACCATCGGTCTGCACGTCATGGCCGGCGTGTTCTGGGCCGGCACAACCATTGCGGTTGCCCGCGATCCGGAGATCAAGGCGGAGCGCTTCATCCGACCGCAGCTCGGCGCCTCCGGCCTGGCGTTCCTGACCGGCATATTGCTCTGGTATTTCTTCCACGAAGGGGCTTTCGGCTCAATGGAGAAGGTGCTGGCGCTGGGCATTTTGACGGCGCTGGTCGCCGCCGGCGTGCAGGGCGCGCTTGTCGCCTCCGCCAGCAGACAGCTGGCCGGTGCAGATCAGGCGACGCAAACCCAGCTGCGGGCGAAAATGACGAGAGGCGAACGCATTGCCGGCGGGCTGCTGGTCATCACCGTGTTTTGCATGGCGTCTGCCAAGCTGTTTTGAAATCGCACGGCCGGCAAAACCGACCGGGCGCGGCGCGCAACGGACCAAAGCGGCAGATGGCTCTCCTGGCAAAGGTCCGTTGCGCGCCACAACCGTCAGATCCTGATCCCGAACCGGATGCCGTCATAGATGGCGGCGTGGATGTTGCGCGAGGCGACAGCGTCACCGATGCGAAACATCACGAAGCCGCCTTCGGAATTGCGAGCGGGGAAGATGTCGCCGCCGCTCACCAGCCGCTCATAGTCGACCGCGCCGCCATTCTTCGACAAAGGCTTGAGCGCAAGGTAGAGATCGTCGAGCGGCACGGTGCCGTGCTCGACCACCACCTGGTCGATGCGCCGCTCGCCGCGCCAGCCGTCTGCGAAGTCCGACGCCAGCTCGGCGACGAGCTGGTTGCCCTCGCGCCGCACCGAACGCAGGCGGGTGTTGATGGTGACGGTGACGCCTTTTTCGTGGAAGGCGCGCATATAGGGCACGTGGTTCAGACCGCCCATTTCCGGCGCGAAGAAGCGCTCGGGCGAAACCAATTCCAGCTTCGAGCCACTGTTGGCGATCAGCTCGGCGGCGCCCATGCCCTGATGGCCGCCATTGTCGTCGTAAAGCAGCACGTTCTCGGCCGGCTTGACGCTCCCGGCCATGATGTCCCAGCTCGAGGTGACAAGATTGTCGCCGGCCGTCAGCGGCGGGTTCTGCGGCATGCCGCCGGTCGCCACGATCACCACATCCGGCGCCAACGCCAGCACGTCATCCTTCTCGGCCCAAGTGTCGTAGCGGATCTCGACGCCGAGACGGTCGAGCTCGGCCAATCGCCAGTCGATGATGCCGATCAGCTCCTTGCGGCGCGGGTTCTGGGTTGCCAAGCGCACCTGTCCTCCGGCCTGGCTTGAGGCTTCGAGCACAGTCACCTGATGACCGCGTTCGGCGGCGACGCGGGCGGCCTCCAGACCGCCGGCGCCAGCGCCCACCACCACGACTTTCTTCTTCGGTCCCTCGCTCTTGGCGATGACGTGCGGAATGGTCGCCTCGCGGCCGGTCGCGGCGTTGTGGACGCACAGCGCCTCGCCGCCCTCATAGATGCGGTCGAGACAATAGGTGGCGCCGACGCAGGGGCGGATCTCGTGCTCGCGGCCTTCCATCACTTTGCGGATGATATGCGGATCAGCGATATGGGCGCGGGTCATGCCGACCATGTCGAGCTTGCCGGTGGCGATGGCGTGGCGAGCCGTGGCGACATCGGAAATGCGCGCCGCATGGAAGGTCGGGAATTTCGTCGCCGCCCTCACCTCGCCGGCGAAATCGAGATGCGGCGAGGATCGCATGCCGGCCACCGGGATGACCTTGGTCAGCGACGCATCGGTCTCGATCGTGCCGCGGATGATGTTGAGAAAATCAACCTTGCCGGATGAGGCCAAGCGCCTGGCGATCTCGACGCCAACTTCCTTCGAGATGCCCTTTTCGACATCCTCGTCGGCGACCATGCGGATGCCGACGATGAATTCTTTACCGACCACTGCGCGCACGGCGTCGAGCACCATGTCGGTGAAGCGCAGCCGGTTGTCGAGCGAGCCGCCGAACTCGTCGTCGCGATGGTTGGTGAGCGGCGACCAGAAGCCGTCCATCAGATGGCCATAGGATTCGAACTCGATGCCGTCGAGCCCGGCTGCCTGGCAGCGCTGCGCGGCCGAAGCATAGTCGGCGACGATGCGCTCGATATCCCACTCCTCGATGGTCTTCGGGAACGCGCGGTGGGCCGGCTCGCGCACCGGCGAGGCCGAAAGCACCGGCAGCCAGTCGGCCTTGTTCCAGCCCGTGCGGCGGCCGAGATGAGTGATCTGGATCATCACCTTGCAGTCATGCTCATGGCAGGCATCGGCGAGTTCGGCCAACCACGGCACGATCCTGTCGTCATAGACATGCAGATTGCCGAAGGCAGCCGGACTGTCGCGCGAGACGATCGCCGAGCCCGCCGTCATGGTCAGCGCCATGCCACCCTTGGCTTTCTCGGCATGATAGAGCCGGTAGCGCTCCTTCGGCATGCCGTCCTCGGAATAGGCCGGCTCATGGCTCGTCGACATCACCCGGTTCTTCAGCGTCAGGTGCTTGAGCTGATAGGGTTGGAGAAGCGGGTCGTTGCTGGTCATTGTCTTCCTGCCGTTTCAAATTGTGCGGGAGCGGAGCGCTCCCGCTTCCATTTCACGCATCGGATTCATCCGAAAACCGCTGCGCACTTTTCGGTCCGATGCTAATGAGCGGTCAAACGCGCTGCGCCCGAGAGGACTGCAACGCTTCTTTCAACCTTCGTTTCGCGCCCGCCGCATTGAACTGCGCTTCTAACGGCCGGGAGCAAGGAGCCCGCCCATGACCGACGCCAAAAACCTCACCCAGCTCGGCAAGCACGTCGAGACGCCACAGAGCCCCGAACAGGCGGTTCTGGAGACCGTGCCTTTCAATCGCGGCGACGGCCCGCCGGCGATCGTGCGCTTCACCTGCCCCGAATTCACCTCGCTGTGCCCAGTCACCGGCCAGCCGGATTTCGCCCACATCGTCATCGACTACGCGCCTGACCGGACGCTGGTGGAATCGAAGTCGCTGAAATTGTTCATGACCTCGTTCCGCAACCACGGCGCCTTCCATGAGGAGTGCACTGTGATGATCGGCCGCCGCATCGTGGAGGCCACCAAGCCGCTCTGGCTGCGCGTGGGCGGCTACTGGTTCCCGCGCGGCGGCATCCCCATCGACGTCTTCTGGCAGACCGGCGCGCCACCCAAGGACGCCTGGCTGCCGGATACCGGCGTTGCGCCCTATCGCGGGCGCGGTTGAGATTTGTTGCGAAGGGCTGGCGCGAAAGCGCGCGAAGGATCGCCGACGCTGATCTTTAGTCACTTTCATTCGCATTGGTACTGGCTGAGCGCCCACTCGCCGGTGACCGACAGAAGGTCGGAGACCTTCCAGGCGCCGCCGACCTTCTTCAGCTTCCATTCCAGCCGGTGCTGGTGGCCTTCGACGACGAAGGCGACGACCACCTTGGCCTCGTCGCCATTGACGGCTTCGATGGTGCGCAGGCTCCGGTCGATGGCGAGCTTGTCATAATCTACATTGTCGAGCGCCATGTTGGGGTCGAGGCATTCGCCCTGCCCCGAGACGCGTAGCGCATCGCTCTTGTCGAGCACGGTTTTCGCCGGATCGATGAAGTTCTTGCGCTGAGAAGGGTCGAGTTCCAACCCGACATGTTCGTAGAACGGCTTCACCACCGCGGTCGGCGATCCGGGCAGGACAGGTGCGACGGGCGCCGGTTCGGTCGGCTTGATTTCCGGCGCCGCGGCAGGCGGCGACTTGTCGACCGCTGGCGGCGACTTGTCGATCTCGGGCGCTTTGTCGCCTGAAGACGCGTTCGGGGGCGGCGAGCCGAAGAGCGCCTGCGCCGAGGCTCCGCCGCTCAGCCCCGCGGCCAGCATCGACAAGCTCGACAGCACGAGGACGGACCAGCGAAGCACGGCGTCACTCCGTCGAGGCGCCGCATTCCAGCGCGCTGAGCTTCCAGTCGCTGGTCTTGGAGGTGATATCGGCGATCTTCCACTTGCCGTCCACTTTCTTCAGCGACCACACCATTTCGCGTTTGGAGTCATCGCCTTCCGGGAAAAGATTGAAGCTTGCCGTCACCTCGGCGGTGTCGCCGTTGACGGCTTCGGTGAGCTTCAGCGTCTTCGACAGGGTCTTCTGGTCGAAATCCTGGGCGTCGAGGCCCGGGTCGAAGTCGATACAGGATACCTCGTCGGGCTTCTCCTTCTGCGCCTTGTCGTTGGCTTCGAACAGCTTGGTCACCGGCTCGGTGAAGCGGTCGCGGTATTTGGCGTCCGCCTCGAACTTCACCTCCGGCACGTAGAAGAACTTCACGGTGTTGGAAGCCGGCCCGGCAAGCGCGGCGCCGGGCAAGGCTATCGACATGGCAGCGGCAAGCACTATCGGCTTCATGCAGGATCTCCGGAGGTTCGGTGCGTGGCGGCAAGCTCGCTGCCACGCATCCTGCATACCGGCTTTTTTGCGGCTCATGAAGTCCAGTCGCGCTCAGGCATCCAGCCAGACGTTCTGGAAGTCCATTTCGTAGGTCTGGTGCATCGAATAGTTCTTCACCTTCTTGTTCATGTGGCAGTAGAGCTTCTGCCAGAAGGGCTGGATGATGACGCCGGAATCCTGCAGGATCGCCTCGACATCCTTCATCACCTCCTTGCGCTTGGCGACGTCGATCTGCGACAGCGCATCCTTGAGCTTGGCGTCGAACTCCGGGTTGGAATAGGCTGTCTCGTTCCAGGCCTCGCCGGTGCGGTAGCCGAGCGCCAGCACCTGCACGCCGAGCGGGCGCATGTACCAGATGGTCATAGAATAAGGATATTTCGTCCAGTCGTTCCAGAAGGTCGAGCCGGGCAGCACCGTGCGCTTCACCTTGATGCCGGCGTCGCGCAGCTGGCCGGCAATCGCATCGCCGGTGTTCTTCTGCCATTCGTCCTCGACGGTGATCAGCTCATGCTCGAAATCGGCCTGACCTGCCTCCGCCATCAGCTTCTTGGCGCCGGCGGCGTCGCGCTCCTTCTTGGGCAGCGGGTAGTATTCAGGATGTATCGGGCTGACATGGTGGTTCTCGCCGACCGTGCCGCGGCCATTATAGCCGAGCTGCATCACCTGGTTGTTGTCGACCGCCATCTGCAGCGCGTTGCGCACCCGCTTGTCGTCATAGGGCTTATGCGTGATGTTGGTGCGGGCAACGAGCGTGGTCGCCGTCGCGACCTCCGACTTCACCAGATCCATCTTGTCTAGCGGGTCGATGTAGTCGGCCGGCGTTTCGAAGTCGAGGTCGATCTCGCCGGAATCGAAGGCATTGAGCGTGGCGTTGAAGTCGGTGCCGTAGTCGATGAACTCGACCCCGTCGAGCGGCGCTTCGCCGCCCCACCACTTGCCGTTCTCGCGGCGCTTGACGACCGCCTTCTGACCAACCGAATAGGACACCAGCTCGAAAGCTCCGGTGCCGATCGGCTTCTTGATCGGGTCGGCGCCGTCCTTGTCGAAGTCGCGGTGCACGACCAGGGCCGGATAGTCGGTGAGGCCGGGGATGATGGCGATGTCGGCTTCGTTGAGCTTCAGCTTGACCGTGTGGTCATCGACCTTGGTGATCGCGCCGTCCTTGGCCTTGCCAGTCTTGGCATCGATCAGCGCGCCGACACGAGCCGCCATGGAATTGCCGGACGCCCCCTTCTCGCACCAGCGGTTCAGATTGAAAACCACATCATCGGCGTTGAAGGCATCGCCATTGTTCCAGGTCACGCCCTTGCGCAGGTGCAGCGTGTATTCGGTGGCGTCGTCATTGACGTCCCAGCTTTCGAGCAGCACCGGCTCGAAAGTGAACTGGTGCGTGTAGCGCACCAGCGGTTCCAGCCACGTGCGGGTGACGTTTGCCATCTCCGTCCAGTCATAGGTGCGCGGATCCTTCTGCGCCTTGACCGACATCGCGACATGTAGCGTACCGCCCTTCTTGGGCTCATCGGCAAGGGCCTTGGTCGGCGCGGCAAGGCCGAGCATGCCATAGGCGAAAGCCGTCGATGCACCGAAAGCGCTTGCCAGAGCCAGGAATTCGCGCCGGTCGACACGCCCTGCCCGCGCCTCCTCGGCCATCGCTTCGATAGCGGCCGGAACCCGGTCGCCATTGCTTCTGAACAGTGTCATTCTCTTTCTCCCATTGGTTTGAGCGGGTCTTTTGCCCTTTTGCTTGAACTTTCGTCTATTAACTAACGCTGTCCGGCAGCTTTTCCTCACGCCGGGCGATCAAATCCCTGAGACCTTCGGCGATGCCTTCGTCGAGCTTCGGCTCCTGGTAGTCGGCGAGCATGGCGCGCGCCTTTTCTCGGCCGCGCGTGTCATGATCCTTGGCGCCTTCGGCGCTCCACTGCTCGAAGGAATTGAAGTCCATGATGTTGGGCATGAAGAAGGCGCTCTCGAAATGCTCGAGCGTGTGCTGCGTGCCGAGGAAATGCCCTTGCGGACCGACCTCGCGGATTGCCGCCATCGCTTCCTTGAAATCGTCGAAGGGAACGCCCCCGGCATATTTGTACCAGCCGACCAGCTGCTCGCAGTCGGTGGCGAATTTCGAATAACCGCAGGTGAGGCCCGCCTCCAGCCAACCGGCGGAATGCCAGATGTAGTTGGCGCCGGAAAGGATCGCGGCATGCATCAGCATGTTCGCCTCATAGCCGGCCTGGGCGTCATTGAGCTTGGAGCCGACATGGAAGCCGGAGGTGCGCCAGGGCAGCTTGTATTTCCTGGCCAGGGCGCCCATCAGATACATCATCTGCGCGGCTTCCGGCGTGCCGCCCATCGGCGCGCCGGTCTTCATGTCGACGGTGACCATGAACTGGCCGTAGAGCTGCGGCGAGCCGGGCCGGATGAGCTGGGTCAAAGCCACGCCGGCGAGCGCCTCGGCATTGACCTGCGCCACCGCGCCGACGGCGGAGGCCGAGGTCGAGGCGCCGCATAGCGCGAAAGGCGCCAGGATCAGCGGCTGGTTGTGGCTCGCATAGACCCGCATGGCGTCGATCATGGTGGCGTCCCAGACCAGCGGCGAATTGCAGTTGGTGATCGCCACCAGCACCGGGTTGTCGCGCACGAAGTCCTCGCCGAAGACGATGCCAGCCATCGCCATCGTGTCCTCGGCGCGCTCCTTCGACGTGACGATGCCCATGAACGGTTTGTCGGAATGTTTCAGCGCCGAATGGATGATGTGGAGATGCCGCTTCGGCACGGCGATTTCCATTGGCTCGCAGATGACCGAGCTCGACGAATGCAGCGCCGGCGCCATGTAGGCCATCTTGTGAAAATTGTTGAGGTCGGCCAGCGTGCCGTAACGGCGCTTGTTGTCGAAGTCGCGGATATAGGGAGCGCCATACATCGGCACGAAGATCGAGTTCTTGCCGCCGACGCGCACCGTGCGCTCCGGATTGCGCGCGTTGAGCGTGAATTCCGGCGGAACTTTCGAGACGAGTTCCATCAGGAGTGCGCGGTCGATGCGGACGCGCGTTTGCCTGACATCGGCGCCGGCGGCCTTCCAGAGCTCGATCGCCCCGTCGTCGCGGAATTCGCACCCCACTTCCTCGAGGATCTTGAGCGATTCCTCGTGGATCAACTCCACCGCCTCGTCGGGCACGATCTCATAGGCGGGGATCTTGCGCACAAGGGTGGGGAAGGACGCGATCGGCGCGCTTCTCAGCGCCTTGCGGCCAAGACGGCCGCCGCCGCGGCGGTGGGTCTGTTCGGTCAATTCAACGGCCGGTGCGTTCATGGAGGCTCCTTCTTCCCGCCACTCACGTTAGCGAGGCAAAATATGGCTGTGACGCTGGAAAATCCTGATCTTCTGTATAAGTTCACCTTATGCGAAGCCTGCGCCACCTCCTGCCCTCCGCCGGCAGCCTCATCGTCTTCGAAGCCGCCGGCCGGCTGTCGAGCTTCACTGCCGCCGGGCGCGAGCTCGGCATGACGCAGGCCGCCGTTTCCTATGCCGTTCGCGGCCTGGAGGAGCAGCTCGGCGCCAAGCTCTTCCAGCGGCGCCACCGCCAGGTGCTTCTGACGGAAGCCGGCGAGCGCTTCCATGCCGACGTCTCGCTCGGCCTGTCGCATATCCGCAAGTCGGCAGAGGACCTGCGCCTGCAGGCAACCGGCGGCCATGTGACTTTGGCCGCCTCGACGGCTTTCGGCTCGTTCTGGATGATGCCGCGCCTGCAGCAGTTCCGCGACGAACTGCCGGGTATCGACCTGCGCATCCAGACCGCCGACCGCGACCTCGACATCATCGCCGAAGGGATTCCGCTCGGCGTGCGCGGCGGGGTGCCGCGCGACTGGCCGGACTACCACTCGCTGTCGCTCTCCGACGAGGAGATCTTCCCGGTCGCCGGGCCGAACTACCTCGCGAAATTCGGTAAGCCGAAGACGGTCGAGGAACTGGCAACGCACCGGCTGATCCATCTCGAGGAGCCCTATCGCGAGGCGCCGAACTGGGACGAATGGTTCGCTTCGGCCGGAACCAGCCTGCGCAATGCGGAGCGCGGGTTGCGCATCAACGACTATGCCCTGGTGATCCAGGCGGTGATGGAAGGGCAAGGCATCTCGCTTGGGTGGCGGCACTTGGTCGAGCGTCTGGTGGCATCAGGGCTGCTGGTGCCGGTGACCGATCATGTGATGCGGACCGGCATCGGCTTCCATGTCATCTGGCCGAAGAACCGCGACCTCAGCGACAATGCGCGCAGGGTCAGGGACTGGCTGGTGGCGCAGGCTTAGATTTGCATTCGTTCGGCGATGCAGGCAACGCTGGCGGGACAGCGCCCCCCTCTGGCCTGCCGGCCATCTCCCCCACGAGTGGGGAGATCAGATTTCGCGCCGACCTTAGCCAATCTCCAACGTTGCAAGGGAAGCGCCACCGGCGAAGCTGCCAATCTCCCCCCAAGTGGGGGAGATGTCCGGCAGGACAGAGGGGGGTGCGAAGGATCGCGGCGTTAATTGTTGCCAACTTCATCCTGCCCCTCCCCCACGCCGGTCGAATCCGCCTATAGTCGCCTCATGCCCATCCGCCAGCTTTCCGAAACGATGATCAACCAGATCGCCGCCGGCGAGGTCATCGAGCGTCCGGCGAGCGTGGTGAAGGAGTTGGTCGAGAATGCGCTTGATGCCGGCGCATCGCGCGTGGAGATCGTCACCGCCGGCGGCGGGCTCAATCTCATCCGCGTCACCGATGACGGCTCGGGCATTCCGGAACAGGAACTGGCGCTGGCGGTCGCGCGGCACTGCACCTCCAAGCTGTCCGACAGCATCCACGACATCCGCTCGCTGGGTTTCCGCGGTGAGGCGCTTCCCTCGATCGGCTCGGTGGCCCGGCTGTCGATCCGCTCGCGCACGGCTGGCGGCGACAGCGCGGCCGAGATCGGCATCGACGGCGGGCGCGTCTCGGCGGTGAAGCCGGCGGCGGCAAACCGCGGCACCACGGTCGAGGTGCGCGACCTTTTCTTCGCCACACCGGCCAGGCTGAAATTCATGAAGGGCGAGCGCGCCGAAAGCTCGGCCACCAGCGACGTGGTGAAGCGTATCGCCATCGCCTTTCCCGCTGTCCGCTTCACGCTGGCCGGCGCCGACCGCTCGACGCTGGAACTGCCCGCAACCAGCGACACGCCGGAGGGCCGGCTTGCCCGCGTCGCGCAAGTGATGGGCAAGGATTTCCCGGACAATGCCATTGCCATCGATGCCGCGCGGGAGGGAGTTCACCTTGCCGGCCACGTCTCGATCCCGTCCTACACGCGTGCCAATGCGCTGCAGCAATATGCCTATGTCAATGGACGGCCGGTGCGCGACAAGCTGATCGCCGGCGCGATCCGCGGCGCCTTCGCCGACGTGCTGCCGCGAGACCGGCATGCGGTGACGGTGCTCTTCCTGTCGCTCGATCCCTCGATCGTCGACGTCAACGTCCATCCCGCCAAGGCCGACGTGCGCTTCCGGGATCCCGGCCTGGTGCGCGGGCTGATCGTCGGCGCCATCCGCGAGGCGCTGGCCGGCGCCGGCATCCGCGCGGCAACAACGGGCGCCGCCGGCATGATGGCGGCATTCCGGCCGGGCGCGGCGCCCTACTCGCATGCCGGCCCGGCCAACGGCCATCGCAGCTACGAGGCCACTTATCACGCTTCCGCCTCCGGAGGCTTCGACCCGTTGCGCTCGGCGCAGCGGCCGCTCGACATGGGCGAAGCACGGGCGCCACGAAACGGCTTCGCCGAGAACGAGCAGGCGGCCTTCGACACCGGGCCGCTCGCCAGCGCCGATGTCCGCGCCGGCATGGCCGAGCCGACCGAAGCGCTGCTCGGCATGGTGCTGGGCGTGGCGCGCGCGCAGGTGCATGAGAACTACATCGTCGCCCAAACCAGGGATTCGCTCGTCATCGTCGACCAGCATGCCGCGCATGAGCGGCTGGTCTACGAGGCGCTGAAGAATGCGCTGCACTCGCGCGCCGTGCCCTCGCAGATGCTTCTTCTGCCCGAGATCGTCGACCTGCCGGAAGAGGATGCAGAGCGGCTGGCGATGCATTCCGAGACGCTCGCCAAATTCGGCCTAGGCCTCGAACGATTCGGGCCGGGAGCCGTGGCGGTGCGCGAGACGCCGTCGATGCTGGGCGAGACGAATGTGCAGCAACTGGTACGCGACCTTGCCGACGAGATCGCCGACAACGACACGGTCGAAACGCTGAAGGAGCGGCTGGACAGAATAGCCGCGACCATGGCCTGCCACGGCTCGGTGCGGTCAGGGCGCCTGCTCAAGGCCGAGGAGATGAACGCGCTGCTGCGCCAGATGGAGGCGACGCCCGGATCCGGCACCTGCAACCACGGCCGCCCGACCTATATCGAGCTCAAGCTCGCCGATATCGAAAGGCTGTTCGGGCGGCGGTGAGCGTCCCCTGGCTCGTTGCAACAGCAAGGGTCGGCGCCATACGCTAAATATCATTTCTTGAGGTGGTATTTTCCTGTCTTCGGGTTGAGAACATAGTCGTTCGCGCCTGCGAATTTGCCGCCTCCAAATTCCACCGAAATGATGTCCTTGCCTGCCTCCACCCATTTTTGCACGTTCATATAAATGGGCGTCGTCGACATACCGGCGTTGCAGTCCTCATCGTCGAAGCCGATCTCCTGAATGGCCGTCTTTTTCTTCTTGTTGATCACCAGCATTTTCGTCATGCAGATGCCGGCGTCGGACTTCGTGTAAATCCCAGCAAATCTGTCGCGGGTCGTCTCAGCCCAAAAGGGAATTTCGACGGTCCCGTCGATCTTCAGGTCGCCTGTATTGTCAAGACTTGCGACCTTCCTGAGCGTAACGGGAAATTTGTCCACGCCTTTGCTCCAGCTTCCCGCCGCGCCGCTTTCGCTGATTTCGATAGAGAAAGGACATCCGGTGGTGTCGACGGGTGTTTTCGACCCCATGACGAGGACGCGTTGAAATTCCTGGTCGTCCGCGATCTCGCACAGCGTGAGCTTTGAGCCCTCCGCCTTGCCGTAGATCGCGATTGGGCTTTGCTTGGCGTCGTAGAAATAGCTTCCCTTGACACTGATGCCGCTGCCGAAGCTGGCATAGCGCTGCAGGGAGACGTGAACCGGGTTCGGTCCGATGGAGCCCTCGTAGTTTTCCACCTGGTACCAGCCCGCCAAGGCTTTCCCGCTCAGCATCAGCAGGCAGAAAACCGTGGCAATGAAGCCTCTTCCCATCCCGATCCCCTCCATCAAAGGCGGATCAGGATAGCTTGCCTCACGTCCGCATCACAGGGGGGCGCCCGGTTACCGAGCCCAACTTGTCAATTCGAGTCTGGAAACGATCGCAACCCGTTGATTTACCGCTTCAAATTCACAACGATCACGCCACCCAGCGCCAGCGCGCCGCCGAGGATGCCGAGCAGCGACGGCATTTCGCCCAGCCAGAAGAAGCCGATCAAGGCGGAGGTCGGCGAGACGAGGTAGAGGAAGTTCGAGGCGCGCGCGGCGGGCAGGCGCGACAGCGCGGTCGCCCATGCGGCATAGGCGATCAGCGAGGGCACGATGCCGAGATAGATGACGGCGCCAAGACCGGCGGTGTCGGCGACCGCTGCCTGCGAAAAAGCCTCGGGCAGGAAGGGCGACAGGCAGAGCGCGCCGAGCACCATGTTGGAAGCGGATATCGTCAGAGGATGATGACGGGCAAAGAGCGGCTTCTGCACAATGGTATTGACGGCGGAGCAGAGCGCGGAGCCCAGCACCAGCAGAGCGCCGGCGTTGAAATGAAGGCCGTGCCCGTCGGCCACCGCGATGATGCCGATGCCGGCGAAGGAAATGACGGTGCCCAGCCAGGCAAGCACCGAGAAGCGCTCGCCAAGCAGCGCCATCGCCATGATGGCGGTGAAGATCGGGCTGACATTGATGATGAAGCCAGCCGCACCTGCCGAGACGGTCAGCTCGCCGAAATTGAGCATGGCGGTGTAGAGCGCGACGAAGATGGCGCCGCCGAAGCCGAAGCGCCACAGCTCGTCCACTCGGGGCAGTGCCGGGCGCTTCACCGCGAGGAAGATGGCGGCCGGAACCGCCGCGATGGCAAAGCGCAGCGCGCCGAGCTCCAGCGGCTGGAAGGCGGCAAGGCCGGCGCGGATCGCCGGGAAAGCCGAAGCCCAGCCGATGACCGTCAGCGTCACCGCGATTGCGGCCGCGGTGTCCATGCGCTGTGTCTCATTCAACGTGCCGGTGTAAGCGCTCATTGCCGTAGCCTCGTCTTTCTGCGTCATGGATGCAGAGAACGCCATTGCCGGCCAATTGACAAACGACCAATTCGAGAGTCAGCTGTGAGCATGGATCACAGCTCTGACCAGATACTGCCGCTTGAAACCCTGCGCGCCTTCGATGCGGCGGCGCGCATGGGAAGTTTTTCCGCGGCGGCTGAAAAGCTCAACCTCACTCATGGCGCGGTGAGCCGTCAGATCGCCAAGCTGGAGGACTGGCTTGGCTTGAAAGTGTTCGAGCGCAACGCGCGTGGCGTGACGCTGACGATCGAGGGCAACCGGCTGCATTTGAGGACAGCCGAAGCCTTCGCGCTGATCTCGTTCAACTCCGACCGCTGGGTCGAGCCGCGCGGCACGGCCGTGGTGCGGCTGGCCTCGATCCCGTCGGTGAGCGGACTGTGGCTGATGCCGCGCATGGCCGCGCTGGAGAACCATCCGACCAAGCTGCGCATCGTGCTTGACGTCGACAACCGCCAGGCCGATCTCGCCGACGAAGGCATCGATCTTTCGGTGCGCTGCGGGCGCGGCCGCATTCCGGGCCGCATCTCGGTGCAGCTGTTCGAGGAGCATATTTTCCCGATCGCCTCGCCGGAGCTGGCGAAGGAGATCGGACGAGGCGACCCTGCCCGGCTGCTGAAATTCCCGCTGATCAACGATTCCGACGCATCCGCCTGGCGCGCCTGGCTCGCGGCGCAGGACATGGACTATCGCCCGCGTCCGCAGGACCGGCGTTTCGAGGACTATAATCTGGTGCTCGATGCGGCCGCGCATGGGTTGGGCATAGCGCTGGCGCGGCCACCGCTGACGGCAGACCAACTCCAATCCGGCCGCATCGTTGCCGTCGACGAGCGCGCTGCGCTCAATCCGGTGTCTTACTGGATGGACCGCCCGGTCGGCCGGCCGCGCGCGGCAGCGGCGGACCTTGCCAGGCGCATCGCCGAACAGGCAGGGCTTGCTCCGGAAAAGCTCGAGGCTTTCCTTCAGGACGACGTCTAGAGCGGGCCTATCGAAGCAACAGAACCATGATGGTGGCGGTCACGGCCGAGACGATTGCCGTGACGACCGAAATCGTCCAGAGCGATACCGCAACAGAATCGGATCGCGGCGCGTGACCAGCCGGACGAGCCGCGGCGCCGCGAGGCTGCGGTGCATTGGCGTTGGCCGCGACCAGCATCGCGGCGGAAGCGATGGCCGGCGAAAATGTGGACAATGCAGGCGCAACCGGGGCCCTGGGCGCATTGTCGGCGACCGCTGCCTGCGGTGAGGCGAAGCCGCGCGGTGCCTGATCGGTGTCCGTCGCCGCCCTGCCCGTCGAAGGTCTTGCCGGCGCGTCATCCAAGGCAGCATCGGGCTCCATGACGGCCCGGTAAGCGTCCTCGGCCTCGGAGGACGACAGGCGTGGCGATGCCTGAGCCGCAGGGCGCGGCTGTGCGCTCTGCAGCGCCTGCGCGGCGAACTGCGCCGCCTGCACCATTGATGGCGCCGGCGGCTGGACCAGCGTCTTGATCAAAGCCGCCGTCGCCGGATCGGCCTTGGGCGAAGGCACCGCATGCGGGGTGAGCGCCTCATTGATCAGCGTGTTCAAGCGGGGCGGAGTGATGTCCATGCCGGGGCTCCGGGAATCATTTGTCGCTGCAGCCATACCGGATGAGCATTGCGTCAAGCTTGACGTTGCTTGCGATTTATGGCGATTGAAACCCGATGAACTGCAGCGTCCTTTCATGATGAACCGTTTCGAAGGCCCGGGCGGCAGGGAAGCCCGGATCCGTTATCTCGACGGCGACTTCCAAGTCACCAGTCCCGGCTCCTTCGTGCGCTGTGCGGTGACGGGCGAGAACATTCCGCTCGACGAGCTCAAATATTGGAGCGTCGCCCGACAGGAGCCCTATGTGAACGCCGCGGTGTCGCTTGCCCGCGAGATCGAGATGCACCCGGAATTGCGCAAGCGGGGATAAGCCTTGCGAGCCCATGGCGCTTGGCAGCCAAGCTCGACCGCTCAGGGTACTACATTGAAAAACTTCAGGAAATCTCTCAAGACACTTCTTCGCATGCCGCTTGTCATGCGCGCGAGATGGCGCGATCGGGCGGTGTCGAGGGCGCCCCGATTCAAGCTGACGGCCTGCGCCATCTTCCGCGAGGAAGCGCCGTTCCTGGCCGAATGGATCAGGTTCCATCAGAATGTGGGATTCGAGCATTTCTATCTCTACAACAACTTCTCGACCGACGACTTCAAAGCCGTATTGAATCCGTTCATTCAGGAGGGCCTGGTCACGGTGGTCGACTGGCCGCGGCCGGTGGGGCAGCTGTCGGCTTATAGGGACTGCATCCGCAGGCGCTGGCGCGAAGCGTTGTGGATCGGATTCTTCGACATCGATGAGTTTCTTTTCGCGCCCGACGGACGTGACGTACCCTCGGTTCTGAGGGACTATCGCGACCTGCCAGGCGTTTGCGTCTGGCAAGCTTTCTATGGCTCCTCCGGCCAAGCGGAGCGACCAGAACGGCCGGTGGTCGAGGCCTATACGATGCGAGCCGGGCCGGACATCACGACGGTCAAGACAATCCTCAACCCGCGCATGGTCTACAGGGTGGGCGTCCATCAGTCGAAATTCCTGTCCGGTGAAGGGATGGACACCCGTCGACGGACCATCGCGCCCGGCATGCCTCCCCAGTTCGATATCCTGAGGATCAATCACTATTGGTCGCGATCACTCGCCGACCTCGACCAGAAAATCCGGCGCGGCGACGCCTCGACTTCCGCGCTGCGCGACAGGGATTGGCATTTCGACTTCGAAAGCAAAGTCAATGTCGAGCGCGACGAGGCGATCCTGCAGGCGATGCGGCGCGCAGGATAGCCGTAGCCACTTCTTCCCTTCTCATCGATGGTCCCACTCCGTCGTTTCAGTGCTGACACTTTCGCCTTTCTGGGGCTATAGACAGCAAAGGGCGACGGGTACGGGGGTTTATTGTGAAGGTTCTTGTGACGGGTGGGGCCGGCTTTATCGGCTCGCATCTATGCGACCTGCTGCTGGCACAAGACCGGCAGGTACTATGTGCCGACAATTTTTCCACCGGCTCGGCGGAAAATATCGGTCATCTTCTGGGCAATCCGCATTTCGAGTTTCTGAGGCACGACGTTACCGTGCCTCTCAAAGTCGAAACGGATGAAATCTTCAACCTCGCCTGCCCGGCCTCGCCTGTTCACTATCAGCGCATTCCGATCGAGACGACCAGGACCTGCGTCTATGGGGCGATCAACATGCTCGATCTTGCACGCGCTTCGGGGGCCAGGATCCTTCAGGCATCGACATCCGAGGTCTATGGCGATCCGCAAGTCCATCCCCAGACCGAGGCCTATTGGGGCCACGTCAATCCGATCGGGCCGCGCAGTTGCTACGACGAAGGCAAGAGATGCGCCGAGGCGCTGTTCTTCGACTACCGGCGTCAGTCGAAATTACCCATCAAGGTGGTGCGCATATTCAATACATACGGGCCTCGCATGCACCCGTCTGACGGACGGGTGGTCAGCAATTTCATCGTCCAGGCCTTGCAGAACGATCCTATAACCATCTACGGCGACGGTAGCCACACCCGCAGCTTCTGCTATGTCAACGATCTCGTCGATGCGATGGTTCGGATGATGGCTACGCCCGACGATTTCGTGGGCCCCCTCAACGTCGGCAACCCGACGGAAGTCACGATCCTGGAACTGGCCGAACTTGTATTGAGCCTTGTCGGCGGCAAGTCCAAAATCGAGTTCAAGGCCCTGCCGCAGGACGATCCCCGCCAGCGCCAACCCGACATAGGTCTGGCGCGGTCGACGCTGGGTTGGTCTCCTCGCGTCGCTCTCGAGGATGGGCTCACCGAAACGGTTCGCTACTTCCGCCGCCTCATCAACGGCAATTGACGGCGGGCGCGCCCCTTTAAGTCTTTGTCTTCATGCATGTCGTTATCGCAAAACCGCTGCACACTTTTGCGCGACATGCATTAGCCCCGCATCTTGCGCAGGCGCCAGGCATCGAGCGTCTCGTCGACGATGCGTTCGGGCACATGATCGAGCTCGAACACGGCCTCGATGTCGAGCACGTCCAGCTGGGCGAGGAAACCGGCAGGCGTCTCGCCATGGCGCAGCCGCGCGGCGTCCTTTGCGGTGGTGACGAGGCGCAGCCCCTCCTGCCGCGCTAGCGCCAGCAGGTCGGCAAGCTCGTCCTGGGCGTAGAAATGATGATCCGGAAAAGCGCGCGACTGAGCCACTTCGCCGCCCGCGCCGCGCACCGTGTCGAAGAATTTCTCCGGATGACCGATGCCGGCAAAGGCCAGGAAGCGGCCGCCGGCGAAACGCGACGGGTCGGCCGGCTCGACATGCGCCAGGAAGATCGGCCTCCCGGCGCGCGCCGCCTGGCGCACGACGCCGTCGGCGGCGGTCCCCTCGCCCATCTTCAGCAAGCCGCTGGTGAAGACGAGTTGGTCGACGACCTTGGCGCGGAGAGGCCCGCCCGGGATGACGCGGCCGTTGCCGATGCCGAAGCGGGCGTCGACCACGACCAGCGCATAGTCGATATGGACGCGCGCCGACTGGAACCCGTCATCCATGATCAGGAAATCGCAGCCACGTTCTTCGATGAGCACCTTCGCACCGGCGGCGCGGTTGGCCGTCACCGCGACGGGCGCATGCTCGGCCAGGAGCAGCGGCTCGTCACCGACATGCTTGGCGGCGTCGTGATGCGCATCGACGACATGAGGCCTGGCGAACGAGCCGCCATGGCCGCGCGACAGGAAGCCTGGCGTGAGCTGCATGCGCTTGGCCTGCTTGGCCAAAGCGATGGCGACCGGTGTCTTGCCGCTGCCGCCGACGGTAAGGTTGCCGACGCACAGGACCGGCGCTGCGACCTTCTCGCGCGGCGCGTGGCGCATGCGACGGCCGGCGACCAGCCCGTAGATCGCCGATGCGGGCGACAGCGCAAGCACGCGCCAGTCCGGCTTTTCCCACCAGAAGGGTGGCGCTTCGCTGGTCATCGCGCCTGCCCCATGCGTCTCGGCTTCGCGCATGGACTTTTCCAAAAATCGGATCCGATTTCTGGGGTCATGATCTAGCGCCCGTTTGCGCCTTTCAGGCGCGCCTTGACGACCAGAGGCTGGATATAGGGCTCCAGCGATTTCAGCGTGCGGGCAAGCGCGCCGCGCATTTCGTCGACGGTGGCGGCACCCGCCGCCATCATCTCGTGGCGCGCCACTTCGTTGGTCAAAAGGAAATTGACGGCGCCGGCCAGCATGTCACGGTCGCGCACCAACTTGGCGCCGCCGCTGTCGAGCAGGCGCTGATAGGCCTCGCGGAAATTCTGCACGTTACGCCCGGCCAGCACGGCGGTTTCGAGCATCGCCGGCTCGAGCGGGTTCTGGCCGCCTTGCGAAGTCAGCGAGCGGCCGACAAAAGCGATCTCGGTCAGCCTCAGATAAAGGCCCATCTCGCCGATCGTGTCGCCGAGCAGGATGTCGGTATCGTGGGAGATGCGGTCGCCCTTGCCGCGCCTTGCCACGGACAGGCCCATGCCGGAAATCTGCGCGGCCAGCGCATCGGCGCGATCGGGGTGACGCGGCACGACGATGGTCAAGAGCCCGTGATGGCGCCTGTGCAGGCTTGCGTGGACCTCCGCGGCCACGACCTCCTCGCCATCATGAGTCGAGATCGCAGCCCAGGTCGGACGGCCGCCGATCTGGCGCTGCAGGGTGGCTAAGGCCCGCTCGTCGACCGGCGGCGGGTTGGTATCCACCTTGAGGTTGCCGGAAACGGTGACCGGCCGGGCGCCCAGCGCGCGGAACCGCTCGCCGTCGACATCCGACTGGGCGATGACGTGGGCAAGATTCTCGAACAGCGCCTCGGCAACGCCGGCGCGCTTCTTCCAGGACATGAAGGAGCGGTCCGACAGCCGGCCGTTGACCAGAACCTGCGGCACGTTGCGGGCGCCAAGCTCCAGGATGGTCATCGGCCAGATTTCCGATTCGGCGATGATCGCCAGTTCCGGCCGCCAGTGATCAAGAAAACGGCTTACCGCGGGCTTGAGATCGAGCGGCACATATTGGTGGATGATGCGGCTGCCGAGGCGCTCTTCGGCGACCTTGGCCGAGGTCACGGTGCCCGTGGTCAAAACGATGTTGACGCCATAGTCGAGGATGCTCTCGACCAGCGGCACCACCGCGATCGTCTCGCCCACGCTTGCGGCATGGATCCAGATCACCGGTCCTTCCGGACGGGGACGGCCGGCGATGCCATAGCGTTCTCGGCGGCGGACACGATCCTCCTTGCCGCGCGAGGCGCGCCAGGCGACATAGGGGCCAATCAGCGGATAGGCGGCCGCCCCCGCATAGCGATAGGCAGTCAGGGCCGCACGCGCCCAGCGCTCGCTCATTTGCCGCCGTCCACGAGGCGATAAGCCTCAGCCGTCGCGGCGTTGAGGGAGGCCGTGACCTCCTGGCGCTTGCGCTCCATCTCGGCGTCATCGGCATCGGCGGGCACGAAAACAGGCTGGCCCACGATGACCGCGGAGCGGCCGAACGGCAGGTTGATGGTGGTCTTGTCCCAGCTCTTCTCCAGCACCTTGCGGCGGCTGGTGGCGATGGCCGATGGCAGGATCGGCCGGCCGGAAAGCCTTGCCAGGAGAACGATGCCAAGCCCAGCGTCGCGCGGCGTGCCATTCGGAATATCGGCGATCATGGCGACGTTTTTGCCGGTGGCAAGCGCCTTCCTCAGCGCGATCAAGGCCTTGGCGCCGCCCTTGTCCAAATGCCTCGAATTGTCGCGGCCGCCGGAGCCGCGCACTGCCTCGATGCCGAATTTCTCGATCATCAGCGCCTGGAGCTCGGCGTCGGCGCTGCGCGAAACCATGGCGACCAGCGGCCGGCCCTCGGGGTAATAGGCAGGGGTCAAAAGGTGCTGGCCGTGCCAGAGCGCGATGATGCCCGGCTCAAGATGCGCATAAGCGCCGCCGGCTACCCGGGTCGAGCCTTCGACGAGCGGGCTGGTGACGCGAATCAACCGCAAGAACCAGGCGAACAGGCTGGCGATGAAGTTCTTGACGAAACTCGACTGCGCCAAAGGCTCGCGGATGCGCCGCCACAGCGTGCGCGTTCCGCCGCGTCTGGCGGCGCGCGGCCGAGTCGCCCCTTTCACCGCTTCATGCTCCATCGACGTCAACCGCCGACCTTCGATTCTGGATCGAGCAAGCGGTGCAGATGAACAACGAAATAGCGCATATGAGCATTGTCGACACTTGCCTGCGCCTTCGCCTTCCAGGCGGCGTGCGCCGATTGATAGTCGGGATAGATGCCGACAATGTCGAGCGCGTCCAGGTCGCGAAACTCGGTTCCACCCAGCTTTTTCAGCTCGCCACCGAACACCAGGTGCAAAAGCTGCTTCTTTCCGTCTTCCACGGCCATGCCGATCCTTCGCAGATTCATGAATTTTGTGAAACGTTTAGCCCAAAGCAGCCGATTTTGGAACTGCGGGCCGACTCACCCTTGGTCAATCCCAGCGATCACCCTGGCGAGCACGCCGAGCAGCTCGCCGCTGCCCGCGGCGAGCGCACCATGGTTGATCACCTCGCCGGCATAGCGCGGCGGCTTGCCGGTGCGGTCGAGCAATGCTCCGCCCGCCTCGGCAAGGATGAGGTCTGCGGCGGCGATGTCCCAGTCATGCGCGCTCGGCTTGACGAAGGTCGCATCGAGCTTTCCGGCGGCGATCATCGCCAGCCGATAGGCAAGCGAAGGGATGTAGGCCGTCCGCCGCAGCCTGTCCTGCCATGCCGGCGGCATCAAGTCGACCAGCGGCTTGGGTCCGCCGATATCGACGCTTTCGCCCAGCGGGCGCACATAGATACGCTTGTCGTTGAGATAGGCGCCCTCGCCCGGCAGCGCCCAATAGGTCTCGCGTTTGGCCGGGCATTCGAGCACGCCGGCGAGCGAGCGCCCGTTCTCGACCACTGCGACGCTGACACACCAGGAATGCAGGCCGTCGAGAAAGCCGCGCGTGCCGTCGATCGGGTCGACCACGAAGGTGCGGCGGGCCGACAGTCTGGCATGGTCATCGGCGGTCTCCTCCGACAGCCAGCCATAATCCGGACGCAGCCGGAGCAAGGTCTCGCGCAGGTAGGTATCGGCGGCGTGATCGGCCTCGCTCACCGGCGAGGTGCCGCCCTTCATCCACACCTGCGGGTTCTTGCCGAAATAGCCCATGGCGATTGCGCCGGCTTCGCGGGCGGCGTCGCGCAGCAAAGCAAGATCGTCGCGGGCCTCGCTCGAGGTCAATTGGTCAAGCGCCGGCAAGGGTCATCCCTTCGATCAGGAGCGTCGGCGCCGCGGTGCCGAAATTACGGTCGAGATCGTTCGCCGGAACCATGTTGAGGAACATGGCCTTCAGGTTCGAGGCTATCGTGACCTCGGCGACCGGATAGGCCAATGCGCCGTTCTCGATCCAGTAGCCGGAAGCGCCGCGGCTGTATTCGCCGGTCACCATGTCGACGCCCTGGCCGAATACCTCGGTGACATAGAAGCCGCTCTTCAACGACGCGATCAGATCTTCCGGCGAGCGCTCGCCGGGCTCGATGGCAAGGTTGGTCGAGGACGGCGAAACCGACGAGCCGCTGCGCGAGCCGCGCCCGTTGGTGACAAGGCCGAGCTCGCGCGCGGCCGAGGTGGACAGGAACCAGTGATTCAAGATGCCCTTCTCGACCATCAGCAGCTTCTCGCCCTCGATGCCCTCGCCATCGAAGGGGCGCGAGGCCTGGCCGCGCCGCCGCAAAGGCTCGTCGGTGACGGTGATCGCGGCCGACGCCACCTGCTTGCCCATCATGTCGCGCAGGAAGCTGGTCTTGCGGGCGACCGCGGCGCCGTTGATGGCGCCGGCGAGATGGCCGGCAATGCCGCGCGCGACGCGCGGATCGAACACTACGTCGACTGGGCCGGTCTTCGCCTTGCGGGCGCCGAGGCGGCGAACGGTACGTTCGCCCGCCTTGCGGCCGATCTCTTCCGGCGTGTCGAGGTCGGCGAAATGCTGGCGGGACGAGAATTCGTAGTCGCGTTCCATCGCGGTTCCCTCACCCGCAATGACGCTGGTCGAGCGCGAGAAGCGCGAGGCGACATACTGACCGACAAAGCCATGCGAGGTGGCGAGAACCATACCACCCAGGCCGGCGCCGGCGCTGCTGCCCGAGGAATTGGTGACGCCCTTGACGGCCAACGCCGCCGCTTCGGCGGCAAGTGCAGCTTCCTTCAGCTCGTCTGCCGATACCTCTGTCGGGTCAAAGAGGTCGAGATCGCGCAAATTGCGGGCAAGCAGCGCGGGGTCGGCGAGGCCCTGGAACGGGTCTTCGGGCGAAACCCTGGCCATCGCCACGGCACGCTCGGCGAGCGCCTTCGGGTCGGATGCGGCGGCGGTGGCCGAGACGCTCGCCACACGCTGGCCGATGAAGACGCGCAGCGACACGTCCTCGCTCTCCGACGATTCGGTGCCTTCGACCTTGCCCAGCCGAACCGACACGCCGGCCGAACGGCCGCGCACCGCCACCGCGTCGGCCGCATCGGCGCCGGCGCGCCTGGCGGCCTCGACGAGCGCCGCGACGCGATCGGTCAATTTCGCTGCGTCGAGCTTATCGGTCATGCGTTTGTTCCTGTGTGTTCACGCAGTCTGTCAGGTCGGGATCACGCCCGCACCCATCCATTGATGCTCACGCACCGTCTGCGGATGCTCACGCACTATCTGCTGGATGCTCATGCACCATCTATTGTTCCATTGCCGCTTGTGCAATGGGCTCAGGACAATCAGGATACCGCGGCCAAACCGTCCAAAGCGACCGGAAGGGGTTCCGATCGCTGGAACAGTGTCTCGTTCTGACGAAATGGGCTTGGCCGCGCGCGCTTCGCCGCCGGGCTAATGGGGGAAGGATGGATTATTTTGTCGACGGAGAGTTTACCCATGACTGGACCTCCCATCACCTGAAGCTTTGGGAGGAGCTTCTCGGCGACAAGGCCGGCACGGCGACGGCTGTGCTCGAAATCGGCTCGTTCGAGGGGCGTTCCGCGCTTTTTTTCCTGCAATTCCTGCCAAAATCCCGCATTACCTGCGTGGATAGCTTCCAGGGCAGCGAAGAGCATCTCGAGCCTGGCTCGAAGCATGAATCTGATATGGCCGAGGTCGAACGACGCTTCGACCGCAACCTCAAGCGCTTCGCCGGCCGGGTCGAGAAACGCAAAGGCCATTCGTTGACGATCCTGCCAGGCCTTGCCGGCGAAGGACGGCTGTATGACGTGGTCTATGTCGATGGCGACCATTCCGCCACCTCCGTTTACAGCGATGCCCGACTGGCCTGGGACGTGCTTGACAATGACGGTGTCATGATCCTGGACGATTACCGGTGGGGGCCGGATCTGCCGATGGCCAGGCGTCCCCAGGCAGGGATAGAAGCCTTCCTGAGCCAGGTCGCCGGGGAATACGAGCTGTTGCACCGGGGCCAGCAGATCGTCATTCGCAAGAGCGAGATCGTCGCGGCCAAGTCATTCACGATCGCCGGCCGCGACATTGACGGGCTCGCCGGCGGCGCGCTGTCGCCGCCGCTGGTCAGCTTCGTCGTCATCAACTGGAATTACGGCGGCTATGTCGGCGCGACGATCGATTCCATACGCAGACAGGACTATCCGCATTTCGAGTGCATCGTCATCAACAACGGCTCGACCGATGACAGCGCGCAGGTGATTGCCCGGCATGTCGAAGGCGATCCGCGTTTCCGGGTGGAGACGCTGGCGCAGAACCACGGCCAGCTCGGCGCCGCGCTGTGGGCTCTGGACAAGGTGAACGGCGGATTCGTCACCTTCGTGGACGCGGACGACGTGCTGTTCGACAACTACGCTTCAACGCACATTCAGGTGCATATGGCATTGCAACGAAGCGTCGGTTTCACTTCGGCCAACGTCGCAGAGATGGACTCGACAGGCAAAGCCCTGACGGCCTCGTACCAGCAACTCCGGCTGAACAGACCGGGCGCGCAGCGAGGCCTCCGAGGTGAGCGGACCGTGCTGCGACTGCCGACCGTCTCCCCGTCGCAATACCGGCTCCTCGACGCCAGCACGGCGACCATACCGCGTGCGCACGTCGGCTGGTTCTGGGCGCCGGGCAGCGCCAACATGTTCCGCACCTCGGTCCTGCATCTGCTGCGGTTGGACGATGGCAGCAAACCCTTGATGACGTCGGCCGACGGCTATTTCAATACAATATGCCATGCGGTTGCCGGCAGCGCGTTGATCGACATGCCCTTGTCCGGCTATCGCCTGCATTCAAGCAATTATTTCGCCACCGGCGAAAGCGTGGAGGGCATTCGCACCGGGACCAGGGAATACGCGGCCAAATTGCGGAAATTCACATATGAAAGCGTCAAGTATCTGATCGAAGGAAGCGAAAGGTTCGACTGGCTTTTAGGGGACGAGTTCTGGCCGGTCGTGGACCGGGTCACACGAGAAAACCCCGACAGGTTGCGCGACTATTTCAGCGACGAGATCGCGGTCGAGATATTCAAGCGCAACGCGCTGCAATTGAGGTCTGTTTTCGGTGCCAGGAGGTTCAGCAGAGAGGTGCTGGCCCGGTTTTCTGGAGCCCAGGCAAGATCCATCCTCAGAGCCGGTTTCGGAGGCCGAATTCCAATGCGCGTCCTCTCGAAGTCGCTGTTGCGCGATGTCCGCATCTCTCTGAGGATCGGACGGAAGCGACAATGACCGCGCCGAAGATCAGCTTCGTCATCATCAACCACAATTACGGCCAGTATGTCGGCCAGGCGATATCGAGCGTTCTGTCGCAGGATTACGCCGAGTTCGAATGCGTTGTCCTCGACAACGCCTCGACCGACGACAGCCGCGATGTCATCGCGCGATTCGAGAATACCGACCCCAGGCTGGCGTTTGAATATCTGGATGACAACCTGCACCAGATGGGCGCGTTCCTTCACGTTCTGGATCGCCTGGCGGGCGAATTGGTCTGTATCGTTGACGCCGACGATTTCCTGTTCGCGAACTTCGCGGCCTTTCACGCTCAGCTTCATTGCGATTGCCCGACGATCGGCGCCACGTCGGGCGGCGTTCTTGAAACCGATCATGCCGGGCGGCCGCTGTCTTCTGGTTTCGCATGGTTGCTGCACCGCAGAGTGGGCAGCCCCCTTGATCCCGACCGTTCACACTCAGATCACATGATTCTGGGACGACGGGAGCGCGAGCTGCTCTGGCAACAGTCCACGGTGATAGAGCCTCACGAAGCCGGCTGGCACTGGTCGCCTGGTACGGCGAACGTGTACAAGCGGCATTATCTCGTCCGATGCAAGCCATCCCTGGCTGTGGTCGGCAATGCCGCGACCGACAATTATTTCATGCCGTTCGTGCATGCCTTGGCTGGTTCGGCCTGCATAGACCTTCCGCTTTCGGCCTACCGAATTCACGGAGGCAACGTGCATGGCGCGCAGCCCTCCTTGCCGAACTTGAGGACATTCAGCAAAGCCGCCCATCAGCGTTCGCGCGTGCGGCGAAATGCTATGGTGCGCGAACTGGCCTCACGTGCCCGGGATTTTGTGTCGACACACGGACATGCTTTCTGGACCCTGATGGATGCTCCCAGCGTGCCGGACGGGATTTCGTTGAAGGCATATTTCAACGACCCTGCAATTCAGGATATTTTGGCTGATCACTTCGACGAGATCCTGGCAGCATGCGGAGAGGCCGAGACGCGCGAGGCGTTACGCGCTCGCATGGGGCGCAAAGGCTATAAGCAATTCCTGGCCTTGCAGGGTCAGAGAAAATCCCGACCTGACTCGAGTGCCGACGGCGGCTAAAATCACGCCACCGGCGCCCAGATCACGTCGTCGACCCTTGCTGCCCCCGTCGCCAGCATCACCAGCCGATCGAAGCCGAGCGCCGAGCCGCTGGCTTGCGGAATGATGGCCAAAGCGGCGAGGAAATCCTCGTCCAGCGGATAGCGCTCGCCATAGACGCGCTCTTTCTCATCCATCTCGGCGGCGAAGCGGCGGCGCTGTTCGGCTGCGTCGGTCAGCTCGCCGAAGGCGTTGGCAAGCTCGACGCCGCAGCAATAGAGCTCGAAGCGCTCGGCGATGCGCGGATCTTCAGCGCTCGGCCGGGCGAGCGCCGCTTCCGAAATCGGATAGCCGTATAAGATGGTGGCCCGCCCCTGCCCAAGCACCGGCTCGACTTTTTCGACCATCACCCGGCTGAACAGGTCGGCCCAGTTGTCGTCGGGCGCAGTGCGCAGGCCGGCGCGGACCAGTGCATCGTGAAGGGCGTCGCGGTCGGTGCTGCCGTCGGCCGATACGGTCGCGAGCAGGTCGATGCCGGCATGGCGCAGGAAAGCCTCCGCCACGCTCAGCCGCTCCGGCTCGGCGAACGGATCGGCCTCGCGGCCGCGAAAACGGAAACTCTTGGCGCCGGCTTTTTCCGCGGCGAGCGCCAGGAATTCGGCGCAGTCGGCCATCAGACGCTCAACTGTATCGCCGACGCGGTACCATTCAAGCATGGTGAATTCGGGGTGATGCAGCGGCCCGCGCTCGCGGTTGCGCCAGACCGGGCCGAGGCTGAAGATGCGTTCCTCGCCGGCGGCGAGCAGCTTCTTGCAGGCGAATTCCGGCGAGGTGTGGAGATAGAGCTGCCGGCGCGATGCGTCGGGCCCGATCGCCTCGGTGACGAAGGCGGCGAGATGCGCCTCGTTGCCCGGCGAAACTTGCAGGGCCGAGGTCGTCACCTCGACGAAATCGCGCTGCGCGAACCAGCCGCGCAGGGCGGCGGCGATGGCATTGCGCGCCATCAGCCGGGGCCGGCGGTCGGCATGAATATGCGGCGTCCACCAGGGCGAAGCGGCGGTCATGGGCAGGAAAATCGCCCGACAGGCTGGCGGTTCGGCGCAAGATGCGCTAGGGCGCACGCGATGGCCGCCGTCGCCGCTTCGCGGAAATCGACGCTTGCAGGCCGAAAAACTCGAACGGGATCGAATATCGTGGTCAAGGTCATCGCCAGTTCCTTACGCAAAGGCAACGTCGTCGATAAGGACGGCAAGCTTTATGTCATCCTCTTTGCCGAAAACATCCACCCTGGCAAGGGCACGCCGGTGACCCAGCTCGACATGCGCCGCATCGGCGACGGGGTGAAGGTCTCGGAGCGCTACCGTACGACCGAAATGGTCGAGCGCGCCTATGTCGAAGAGCGCGAGCACACCTTCCTCTATTCCGACGGCGAAGGTTTTCACTTCATGAACCCGGAAAGCTACGACCAGGTCGTGGCCTCGGAAGCCGTGGTCGGCGACATGGCGCCCTATCTGCAGGAAGGCATGGCCGTGCAGCTCGCGCAGTTCAACGGCGTGCCGATCTCGCTGGTGCTGCCGCAGCGCGCCACCTTCGAGGTGGTCGACACCGAGCCGGTCACCAAGGGCCAGACGGCGTCTTCGTCCTATAAGCCGGCGATACTCTCCAACGGCGTGCGCACGGCCGTGCCGCCACATATCTCGGCCGGCACGCGCGTGGTGGTGATGACCGCCGACGGTTCTTACGTCGAGCGCGCCAAGGACTGAGATTTTAGGGCGATTTGAAATGGCTCGCCTGAGCACAGGCGGGCCTGCAATCACCATAGTTGGCTTTTTTGAACCGTATCCGCCAGTTTCGCCTGCTGACGATCGCTTTACGCCTCACTTCAGCCGCGCGAACCACGAATGCCGACACCCGAAAGCTGAAATAGTGTTGGCACCAAAGGCCCGCGCCGCCTCATGTGCATCTGCTGATTGCCCAAATACCCAGCGCACGCTGCGTTTGTAAAAGGCAGTTACACCCCGAACGTTTAGCGAAAGGCGAGGCACGCTTGTATCGCCGCATCATTCCTTTGATGGATTTCAGAGGCCAAAAAGCAAGATAGCGTGCGGCGCGCGGAACGGGCGCGGTCGCCGTCATGCAAATAACCAACAAACAGGCTCCTGCTCTGCAGGCAGTGATGAAAGAGGCCAAACGCGCCATAACGCCGCTCATCTGGTTCAGCGGCGGCATCAATATATTGATGCTCACCAGCTCGTTCTACATGCTTCAAGTCTACCACCGGGTGCTATCCAGCCACAGCGTGGAAACTTTAGCAGCGCTGTCGTTGATGGCTTGCGCGGCGATCCTGACAATGGCAGGGCTCGAAATGGTACGCGCCCGCCTGCTGTCAACCGTAGGCGCCTGGATGAACTCGAGGCTGGCCCCAGTCCTGTTGACCGCGTCAGTAGAGCAGTCGGCCGCCACGCCGGGTCAAGGCAGCACACGGTCTCTGCGCGATCTCGACCAAGTGCGGAATTTCTTCACCAGCCCGAGCATCTACCCAATCCTCGACGCACCGTGGGCGCCAATCTTCTTCATCGCCATCTTCTTCATGCATCCGTGGCTCGGCTGGTTGGCGCTGGCCGGCGGGTGCGTGTTGTTTGCGCTGGCATTGCTCAACGAACTCACCACCCGCAAACCGCTGACAGAGGCCGGCAACGCGCAGGCACGGGCTTTCACCCAAGCCGAGTCGGCAGTCCGCAACGCCGAGGTCGTCCAGGCCATGGGCATGCTGCGGCCGTTGCTCGACAGTTGGCAAGATCAGCAGGATGAAGTGAGCGCCGGACAAGTCGCCGCCGGTAACCGCGCCAGCGCCATCGCGTCTGTCGCACGTTTCTGGCGGATGGCCTTGCAAATGGCGGTGCTCGGCCTCGGCTCTTACCTGGTGCTGCAAAACGAGGCCTCTCCCGGCATCATGATCTCATCCTCAATCTTGATGGGTCGCGCGCTGGCCCCCGTAGAGCAAGCGATCAGCACGTGGAAGGCGACGCTCGGGGCACGCGCCGCTTACAAGCGTCTTACCGCGTTTGTCGGCCAACGCCCTGAGGCCAAAGCAGTGTGGTCTTTGCCACGCCCACAAGGAAAGGTCGAGGCAGAGAGTATTGTCCTCGCCCGGCAGGGTGGCGGCGAGCCTGTCTTGAAAGGCGTGAGTTTCCAACTCAAGCCCGGTGAAGTGATGGCGCTCATCGGCCCGAGCGCATCCGGCAAGACAAGCCTGGCCCGCGTTCTCGCCGGCGCTTGGCGCCCATCAGCCGGTCGCGCTTTGCTCGACGGCATGGACGTCGCCGAGTGGCCCGCCGAGGACCGTGGTCGGCACGTCGGGTATTTGCCGCAGGACATCGAGTTGTTCGCCGGCACGATCACCGAGAACATCGCCCGCTTCGCGAAGCTCAGTCCCGCGGTCTTCAACAGCGTGATCAAGGCCGCGCAACTGGCGGGCGTTCACGAATTGATCAAGGGCTTGCCGAAAGGCTACGAAACTCAAGTAGGGGATTCAGGCGCATCGCTGTCAGGCGGACAGCGCCAACGAATCGGGCTGGCGCGGGCACTCTACGGCGATCCGACACTCATCATCCTGGACGAGCCGAATTCCAACCTCGATCGCGAGGGCGAAGACGCCCTGATGGCCGTGATCGGCGCGGTCAAGGCGACGGGCACTACGATGATCCTAATCGCACACCGCCCAAGCATCATGGAGAAAGTCGACAAGGTGCTGGTGCTCAATCAGGGCAGACAAGAATTATTCGGGGCGCGTGACACGGTCTTCAACGAACTCGCCGCCCGCGCCAGGAGAGTGGCTCAGCTGCCCAACACCACTCACGTCACGGCGGTCACGTCATGACCCGCGCAAACCCAGCAGACAACGATATGAACATAGTCGCTCTCCCCCAGCCACTGCCACCCCCGCCGACGTTGCAACCGCTCCGTCTCAGAGCCGTCACGAACGCCGGTTTCTCAATCATGTTCCTGTTCTTCGGCGTGGCCGGCGGCTGGGCGGCCCTGGCACCGCTCGACAGCGCGGCGGTGACGACCGGAGTGGTCAAGGTCGACGGCGACCGCAAACTCATCCAGCACCTCGAGGGCGGCATTATCGCCGAACTGGACGCCGTCAACGGCGATGTCGTCAAGAAAGGCAAAGTCCTCGTCCGCCTCGACCACACGCAAGCCAAGGCTCAACTGGACTCGATTCAAAACAAGATCGCCACACGAGAGGCGCTCGTCGCCCGTCTCCGGGCCGAACGCGACGGCAAGGACACGATCGAGTTCGACCAGGCATTGCTCGACAACCCGGACCCTGCCGTCAAGGACGCGGTGGCCACCCAACGTGACGTCTTCAACGCGAAGCACCGCAACCTGAAGGACGAGAAGGCAATCCTCGACGAACGCCGCCAGCAGGCCGCCGAGCAAATTACCGGACTGCAACAGCTTATCGCGACCGAGGACAAGCGGATCGCGGCATTCGCGAATGAGAACAAAGACCTCGAGACTTTGCTCAGCAAGGGGCTCACCACCCGCGAACGCAACCTGACGCTCACCCAGGAACAACGCCAGACCGAGGGAGAACGCGCCACGAATGTCGCATCGATCGCCCGCGCCCGCAGCTCTATCGCCGAGATCGACATGCAAATCCTCAACCTTACAACTCAACAACTGAACGAATCAGTTGACGAATTGAGCAAGGTCGAAGCGGAGCTGTTCGACTTCCGGCAGCAAGCGCGCGCGGCCGAGGATGTCCTCAAGCGCACCGACATCACCGCGCCCGTCGACGGAATCGTAATGGACGTGAAAGTCCACACGGCGGGCGGAGTGGTGAAACCCGGCGACACGCTGATGACGGTCGTGCCGCTCGGCGAGAAGCTGGTCATCGAGACCATGGTCAAGCCCGAGGACGTCGAGACGATCGCCCCCGGCCAGACAGCCTATGTCAGCTTCCCGGCCTTCGCCAAATACAACCTGCCGCAGCTAGACGGCATCGTGGAAACGGTGTCGGCCGACCGGTTGGTGGACGAGCGCACCAACGCTGCTTACTTCGCCGCGACGGTGGTGATCGACAAGAGCGAACTGGCCAAGCTCGACGGTCGCAAGCTGCTGCCCGGCATGTCGAGCGAGGCCATGATCAAGACCGGCACCCGCACCGTGCTGGCTTATCTCGCCGAACCGCTCACGCAAAACATCCGTCGCTCATTGCGTGAGAAATAATGCAAACATCAGTGGCTCACATGCGTATCCATGTCATAACAAGGGAGGATCCAGATTAAAGACAGAAGTTTACACCTCGCTCATTTATGTCCATACCCACACTACAGAGTTATAAATCGCACAATTGCGTGTGCAGTAGGGAGGAAATACCGTGGCGAAAAATCCAGTAATTATAACAATAGGCCCCGATTTCTCACTGTCAGCGGCCAGCGTCGACCTTAACTTGCATAACCACACAGTGCAGCTCGAAGAGAACCCTCCGAGCGCGGCAGTCGTCGACGAGTCCGCTTACTTCGCCGGCAGTAACGGCATCGCCTACACCACCGACTTCACCAACCCCACCGGGGATTATCTCCGTGTTTACACCGGCTCGGAATTCTCGGACCGAATGATCGGCGACGATCTCCTCAACCATCTTCTCGGCGGCGGCGGCAACGATTTCATGTACGGCGGCGGCGGTGACGATTGGATTGAAGGCGGTGACGGTAGCGATTCTATTGCCGGTGACGCCGGCGACGATTCCCTCTACGGCAACGCCGGCGACGACACCATCAAAGGTGGTGACGGTAACGACTTTATCAGAGCCGGTGACGGCAACGATATCATCAACGGCGGGGCCGGTGATGACGCCATCTATACCAGTGACGACAGCCAAGCCCACTACTCCCCCGGTGTCGACATAGTCAATGGCGGTGGCGGCAACGATTTTATCAGGGCCGGCCGTGACGGCGGCATATTCAATGGCGACGCTGGCAACGACACCATCACCGGCAGCGAGGGCCAGGACACTATCAACGGCGGGGCCGGCAACGACACCCTCTACGGCGACAACGGCGCTATGAATCGCAACAGCACCGACACCATCCACGGCGGTGCCGGTGATGATTATATCGAAGGTGACGTCATGTTTCTCCCGTCCGGCAGAGCTAACTTCCTGTACGGTGACGGGGGCAACGACACCATCGTCGGGTTTATCGGTGACGACACCATCAACGGTGGGGCCGGCAACGACACTATCGAAGGGGGTAGGGCAAATTTCTCGATCAATTCCGGCAGCGACACCCTGACGGGCGGCGGGGGTAGCGACACCTTCGTCTTCCACAGCCACACCTTCGTCGCCGGCCAACATGACGTCATCACCGATTTCAAACACGGTGACGATAAGTTCGACCTGAGGGACACTCACGACACCGCGTTCCTGCAAGGCCCCAACTTTGACTCGGCACAGTCGGCTATCGATTATCTCCACGCGCACAATCTCTCTGCCGAGAGTACAGTAGTAAAGGTCATCGACGGTTCTGCCGTCGACCTCGTCAGTTTTAGCGACGACGCCGGCACTCTCGACCTCAACGTGTCGGTAAGCGCATCGGCGGCGGCGCATATCACACAGGCGGACTTCCTCTTCGGCGCTCTGGTGTAACCTACAGTGAGGGGCGGCGCACAAGTCGCCCCCCAACACCTGATAGTGAGACACACGTATGCGGACAGAGGTAGGGAGTGCGCGGTTTAGAGGGTGCCCGAAGCGGTATCAGAGCCGACCTGGCCGCCTCCATACACCTCGGCCTCGGGCGGCGATAATACAGACGGCTTCCAAATCTCCGACGGGCTCGGCGGCGTGGACAAAGTCTGCTGCCGGGTATGTCAAGCGAGGCCATGATCAAGACCGGCACCCGTACCGTGCTGGCTTATCTCGCCGAACCGCTCACGCAAAACATCCGTCGCTCATTGCGCGAGAAATGAAATCTTCGACAGCTCCGTACGCATCCTTTTCACAACCAAGGAGAACCCAGACCAAAGACACATATTTCATATCCGCAGTGTAGCGCCACAACGCGCACAATCTTGTGCACAACAGGGAGATGAATACCATGACTAAAAAGCCAGTCTTAGTATCAGTCGGCCCGGATTTCTCGCAGTCGACGGCGAGTGTCGATCTGAATCTGCACACCCAAACAGTCCAACTCGAAGAGAACATCCCGCCGAGCGCGACAGTCACCAACGAGGCAGCTTATTTCGCCGGCGGGACCGCATACACCACCGACTTCACATACACCGGCACCTGGTTCGGTTCGGCTTTCTCCGACCGAATGATCGGTGATGATCTCACCAACCTATTTTCCGGTGGCCCCGGCAACGATTTCCTCCACGGCGGCGCCAGTGCCGACGCCCTCAACGGCGATGACGGCAACGACTTTATCACCGGCGGGGCCGGGGATGATCTTCTCGACGGCGGTGCCGGCAACGACACGATCAATGGCGGCGCTGACAACGACACACTCCGAGGCGGGATCGACAGCGACGTGATTTACGGCGGCACCGGGGACGACACTATCTACGGCGGCAGCGGGATTCGCCCGAGCGACGGTCAGGATCACACTCCCGGCGACACGAACGACACACTCTACGGCGGTGCCGGCAACGACACGATCTTCGGCAACGCCGGGGACGACTATATCGAGGGCGGTGCCGGCAACGATACCCTCTACGGCGACGACACCGCCACCTCCCCCACCAGCGGTAACGACACTATCCACGGCGGTGCAGGCGATGACGTGGTAGAAGATAGTCGCGGTACCAACACCCTGTACGGCGATGCCGGGAATGACTTGATATTGGGTGGAGACCAGAACGACACCATCTATGGCGGCAAAGGCGCCGACATCATCCTCGGCGGCGCAGGCGCGGACTGGATGTCGGCGAACAACGGCGTCACCACGGGGGACGGCGCCCGGGACACCTTTGTCTTCTTCTCGGGCGAATCATCGGCGACCGTGCAGGACACCATCCAGGGATTCAAGCATGGCGAGGATAAAATCGATCTGCATGAATCGCGGCACGTCGCTTTGATCCTTAACGACGCTCCCGGTAGTAGCGGAACTTTCGCCTCGTCTCAGGCAGCTCTCGACTATCTTCACGCACACAACATATCCGCCGAGGGAGCAGTGGTGAAAGTCGACACCGGCAGCAGCGGGCTCATTGTCGGTTTCAGCGACGACGCCGGTACAATCGACCTAAACGTGGCGGTGGGCGAGACGGCGGCAGCTCACATTACCGAATCAGACTTCCTCTTCGCGTAGAAAGTTGCGCCTGTAAAACTTGCAGTGGAGTACGAGCGCCAATTTTCGGTTACTGAGGTCAGGCCTTTTGGAGCGCGGCGCTCCGGCGGGGCAGCTGCGTAATGCCGATAACAGAGAGCTTCCCGACGCCGATCGAGAAGGCTGGCTGGCTGGCTGCGCGATTATCCCGCCGCGGTAGACGTGCAGGGTGGACAATGAAACGCGAGGATAGGCACTGCAGAACTAAGCGGGCAACGGTCAGCACGGTCGTCCGCCGTCTGTCAGCGACGACAGCAACAAAGTGGTGACCTTGGCCCCAAAGCCCAGCTTGGCTAGAGTTCGAAAGATGCTGGACGCCATTCACCACGTCGCGCTTATCTGCACCGACTACGATCGGTCGCGACGGTTCTATGTCGAGCTCCTCGGCCTGGACCTGATCCGCGAGGTCTATCGGGAGGAGCGGCAGTCCTGGAAGGCCGACCTGCGGATCGGATCCGCCCAGCTGGAATTATTTTCCTTCCCGGCCCCAGCGCCGCGGCCGTCTTATCCAGAGGCGACAGGGCTGCGGCACTTGGCATTTGCTGTGGGGAACCTCGACCTCGTAGTTGCGCGCCTGGAGGCCGCCGGCGTTGCCGTAGAGCCAATCCGGATCGACCCATATACGGATCGGCGCTTCACCTTCTTTAGCGACCCGGATGGATTGCCGTTGGAACTCTACGAAGCGCAATAAAGTGCCGTCTATACGACAGTCTGGGTATCGCACGACGGAACCATTCGGCGGCGGAGCTGGGTTTCGAGTCAGCCGATCCAGGCAAAGACCCGACAACCGAGCCGGACCTGATGATGCTGTGGAACGTCCTGGACTGGACGCCGGAAGGTCGCGGGACCGACTGGTACCCGAAGGTCACCCACTAAGCGGTCGAGATGGTTGGCCAGGAGTCTGGCGTTGCGGAAAAGGGTGGAGACCTGCCAATCCGCTCACGGCTCCGCTTAAGGCATTCGCGATGTTGTCATCAAGCGTCTGCAACTGGCGCTCAGTGGCACGTCGACGCGCGAGCGTTCGGCGCTGTCCAACTGGCCACGATCAGGTAACCACTTCCACCGGCAGGCCGGCGGCTTTCCATTCCGGCATGCCGTCCTCCAGCCGGCGCGCCGAATGGCCGAGCGCGCGCAGCGCAGCGACCGCCTCGAAGGACATCACGCACCACGGGCCGCGGCAATAGGCGACGATTTCGCGGCCGATAGCGGCGTCGGCTGACCAGGCCCTGACTTTCCCCAGCGGGACATTGATGGCGCCCGGCACATGGCCGAGCGCGAACTCGTCTGCCGGGCGGACGTCGATCAGCGTCACTAGTCCGTCGCGCATCAGCCTCTCAAGCTCGTCGCGCGTGACCGGCCGCATGTCGTCGCGCGCGTCGAAATAGCCGCGCACGATGCGGTCGACCTCGGCGAGCTGCCGCTCGGCAACGCCGCGCACGGCGGCGAAGGCGGAAAGCACGCTGTCATCGGCGAGCGAATAATGCACGAACTTGCCGTCGCGCTCGGCCGAGACGATGCCGGCGCGGCGCAGCGCCTGCAGATGCTGCGAGATGTTGGCGACGGGCCGGCCGAGCTTCGCCGCGAGCGCCTCGACGCTGCGCGCGCCTTGCGCCAGATGCTCGATCAATTCCAGGCGCAGCGGATGCCCGAGCGCCTTGGCGACGATCGCGAACTGCTCGTACAACGCCTGTTTCGGATTGCGGATTGACATCGACCTTTCTGCCGTCATTCAATGGAATAATTGAATGACGGTTTCGACCATTGCTGTCAAGCAGAGCGGCTCCCCGGGGCGCAGCCGCTCGTTCGGAGGAAAGCGATGATTGTCAGGCAGTTCCTGCACACGGACCCGGTTGCGGCCTCCTATCTGTTCGGCTGCGGCGGCAAGGCGTCCGCGGCGGTCGTCGATCCTGTCGGCGACATCGCGCCCTATGTCGAAGCGGCGCGCGCGACGGGCATGCGCATCCTCTATGTCGTCGACACGCACATCCATGCCGACCACATCTCGGCGGGGCGCGCGCTCGCCGAGGCGACCGGCGCGGAATACGTGCTGTTCGAGGGTGCCGAGGCAGACTTCCTGTTCCGGCGCGTCAAGGACGGCGAGATGCTGGAGCTCGGCAATGTGACGGCGACGGTGATGCATACGCCCGGCCATACGCCGGAGCATTTGAGCCTTCTGGTCACCGACCGGACGCGGGCGAGCGAACCTTGGTTCGTGCTCACCGGGCATACGCTGATGGTCGGCGATCTCGGCCGCACAGAGCTTGCCTCGAGCGCTGAAGACGGGGCGCGCGCGCTGTTCTCCTCCGTGCGCCGGCTGAAAGAATTGCCCGACCATATCGAGGTGCTGCCCGGCGCCTATTCGGGTTCGGTCTGCGGGAGATCGCTGAGCGGCAAGCCGACATCGACCATCGGCTTCGAGCGGCGCTTCAACAAGGCGTTCCGCATCGAGGACGAGGATGAGTTCATCGCCGCCATGACCGCCGATATCCCTCCCTCGCCGCCGGAGGCCGCCCGGACCCGGGCGCTCAACGCCGGAGCAAAATCTTGAGCGCAGCGGCGTCGGCCGTCGCGCTCGGCCTCAAGGCCAACTGGAAGCAGTTTTCGCTCCTGGTGCTGATCAACGCCTTCGTCGGCGGCATGGTCGGCATCGAGCGAACCGTCGTGCCGCTGATCGGCGCGGAGGAATTCGGCGTCGCATCGACCACGCTCGTCACGTCCTTCATCGTCAGCTTCGGCGTGGTCAAGGCCTGCGCCAACCTCGTCTCCGGCCCGCTTGCCGACACATGGGGCCGCAAGCGCGTGCTGATCCTCGGCTGGCTGTTCGGCCTGCCGGTACCCTTCATCATCATCTGGGCCCCGAGCTGGGCCTGGATCGTCGCCGCAAACGCGCTGCTCGGCATCAACCAGGGGCTCGCCTGGTCGATGACGGTGATCATGAAGGTCGACCTGGTCGGGCCGAAGTCGCGCGGGCTCGCCGTCGGTCTCAACGAGTTCGCCGGCTATCTCGCCGTCGGCGTCACGGCCTTCCTCACCGGCTATCTCGCCAGCCGCTACGGGCTGCGTCCAGTGCCGATCTATCTCGGCGTCGGCCACGCGGTCCTCGGCGCGGCGCTGTCGATCCTGCTCGTGCGCGACACCCGCGAGCATGTGCGGCTGGAGCTGGCCAACCATCCAAAACAGGCTTCGCCGCTGAGCTTCCGCGAGATCTTCATGCTGACTTCGTTCGGCGACCGCAATCTGTTCGCGGCCTCGCAGGCCGGCCTGGTCAACAACCTGAATGACGGCATGAGCTGGGGGCTGTTTCCGCTCTTCTTCGTCGCCAACGGGCTCGGCGTCGAGCGCATCGGCATCCTCAAGGCGGTCTATCCGGCGGTGTGGGGCATCCTTCAGGTCGCCACCGGGCCGTTGAGCGACCGATGGGGCCGCAAGGGGCTGATCGTCGCCGGCATGTGGGTGCAGGCGGCGGGGCTTCTCTTGACCGCCCTGACGCGCGATTTCGGCTGGTGGCTGCTGGCAAGCCTTTTGCTCGGCCTCGGCACCGCGATGGTCTATCCGAGCCTGATCGCGGCGGTGTCGGACGCATCGCACCCTTCCTGGCGGGCGCGCTCGCTCAGCGTCTATCGCTTCTGGCGCGACCTCGGCTATGCGATCGGGGCGCTGTCCGCCGGCCTGATCGTCGACTTCTTCGGCTTCGTCGCGGCGATCGCGGCCATTGCCGCATTGACCTTCCTGTCGGGCGCGATCGTCGCGGTGACGATGCGCGAGCCGCGTTCCGCCACCGTGGTTCCGACATCGGGCGATCGTTGAGACCGCCTCGGAAACGAAGGCCGTGTTTACGTTAATGGAAGCTTGATGCTGCGCGGGATGTGCCTGTCCGCTACAATCTGAACAGGTACATTTCCTCGAGATCGATCATGAGCAACCCGAACCGCATGCCGTGGGTGGATACGGCAAAAGGTCTTTCCATCATCCTGGTGGTGATGATGTATGCCGCCTACAACACCGGTGAATACACCGGCGGCGTCGGCTTCCTGCATTATGTCATCGGCTTTGCGACACCGTTCCGCATGCCGGAATTCTTCCTGATCTCGGGCCTGTTCCTGTCGCAGGTGATCGACCGGCCATGGCGGCGCTATATCGACCGCCGCGTCGTCCACTACTTCTATTTCTACGTGCTTTGGGCGATCATCTCTATCGGGCTGAAGATCGGCATCTTCAGCCGCGACCCCGCCGGCATGCTGCATGATCTCGCGATGGCCGCCGTCCAGCCATACGGCGTGTTGTGGTTCATCTACATGCTGGCGGTGTTCGGGATCGTCATCCGCGTGCTGCGCGAGCTTCGCGTGCCGCACTGGGTCGTCATCTTGGCTGCGGCTGCGCTGCAGATGTGGGCGCCGAAGCCGGACAGCTACGCGCTTGAGCAGTTCGCGGCCTATTTCGTGTTCTTCTATCTCGGCTTCGTGCTCGCGCCGCTGATATTCCGGCTGGTGGAGTGGACGCAGGCACGGCCGGCGATCGCCGTTCTCGGCCTGCTCGCCTGGGCGATCGTCAACGGCCTGCTCGTCTATTCGCCGGGCTATGCGATGCAGCCGGTCGGCATGCAGATGGGACTGGCGGCATGGCCGCCGCTGCATCTGTCGCTTGCCGTCGCCGGCGCCGTGGCGCTCTGCGTTGCCGGCGATTTCCTGTCGAAATTCGCTTCCATGGAATGGCTGCGCTGGCTCGGCGAGCATTCGCTGGTCGTCTATGTCGCCTTCACCATCCCGATGTCGATCTTCCGGGGCGTCATGCTGGCGAGCGGTCTCCTGACTGATACCGGCATGCTGAGCCTGGCGGTGCTGCTGGTCTCGGTCATAAGTCCGGTGGTGCTCTACTTCATCGTCCAGCGCGTCGGCTTCGGCACCTTCCTGTTCGAGCGGCCGGCCTGGGCGCATTTCGACAGGCCGACAGCTGCCAAGGCCTCCAGCAAGCCCATGACCCGGCCGGCACGCGAGGCGGCCTGACCGGGCCGCCCGTTCCGGCCATCCGTTATTTGCTAGCGTCGTATCCCGGCCGGCGCACGGCCCTGATCTTGCCGCTGCTGCCGCCGCCGCAGAAGAAGCAGCCGTCGCCATCGGATTCCAGTCCCGACACACCGGAGGGCATTGCTACCTCCTGCAGCACGTCACCCGTCTCGGGATCGATGCGCAGCAGATCGCCCTCCTCACCTTCCCAAGTGGCATGCCAGAGTTCGCCGTCGATCCAGGTGACGCCGGTGACGACGCGTTTCGACTCGATGCTACGGATCACCTCGCCCGTTTCAGGATCGATCTGGTGGATCTTATGGGCCCTGTATTCGCCGACCCAGAGCGAACCTTCGGCCCAGGCCATACCTGAATCGCCGCCATTGCCCGGCGCGGGAATGGTGGCGACGACCTCGCCGGTCTTTGGGTCGACCTTGTGAATGCGATCCTCGGCGATCTGGTAGAGGTGCTCGCCGTCGAAAGCGGTTCCGGCATGCGAGGCGACGTCGATCGATTGCACGATGGTGCCACTCTCCGGGTCGAGGGCCTTCAACTTGTCGCCGGTGGCAAACCAGACATTCTTGCCATCGTAGGTGACGCCATTGACGCGCTCGGCGTCCGGAAAGGGTCCATATTCGCGCAGGATTTCGGCAGCGGCTCTTTTCATCTTCCAATCCTCATCGGTCTCTTGTGTCAGCTTCGACTTTAGCCGCTCTGCTGCAACCCGGGGAGCAACAACACAGTCGGGAATTTATGAACCGCCTCAAAGCTCGATGCAGACCTTGCCGAAATGCTTCTGGCTCCCATACGCCCGGAAAGCCGAGGCAATATCGCGCAGCGGAAAGCTGCGGCCGATAACAGGCCTCAGGCCGTTGGCCGTTATCGCCCGGATCATATCTTCCTGGTCAGCTCTGCTGCCGATGGAAATTCCTTTGATGCGGATCTGATTGGAAAACAGCGCCGGAATCGACACTTCTGCGGCAAAGCCGGTCAACACGCCGATCAGCGCGATGTGGCCGCCCATCCTGCAGGCCTTTATCGACTGCGCCAGCGTGCCGGGGCCGCCGACCTCGACCACGTGATCGACACCGCGTCCATCGGTCAGGTCCCTGGCCTTCCGCCCCCAGTCCGGCACGGCCTTGTAATTGATAAGATGATCGGCGCCGAGCCGCCTGAGCTTTTCGAGCTTGTCATCGGAGGAAGATGTCGCGATGACACGGGCGCCCGCCATCTTGGCAAACTGCAGCGCGAACAACGACACGCTGCCCGCGCCGAGGACCAGCACCGTATCGCCAGCCCTCACCTGACCGCACACCACCAGTGCCCTCCAGGCGGTTACCCCGGCGCAACTGAGTGTAGCCGCCTCCACATGGGTGTAACCCGCCGGCGCTTTCGTGAAAGCATGCCACGGCATCGAGGCATATTCCCTTGCATAGCCATCGACATCATCGCCCAGTTCGCCCTGCTTGGTGGCGGGCGTAGCCTCGCCACCCAGCCAATTGGGCCAATAGCAGCTGACAACGGCATCGCCGGTCTCGAATGCGTCGACGCCCTCTCCGACGGCAATCACCTCGCCAGCACCATCGGACAGCGGAATGCGGCCGTCGGCGCAGGGCTTCTTGCCCGTTGCAACCATGCTGTCGTGGAAGTTCAGCGAGCATGCCCGGATTCGGACCAGCAACTCGCCCGGTCCGGGCTCGGGCCGATCCTCCTCGACCAGCGTGAGTTGTTCCAGGCCGCCGGGCGCTCTTAATCTGATCAGTTTCATGACGTCTCTCCCTCGATGCCGAGTACCGGCAAACTAGTCGCTCGGCAGCGGACCGGGGAGTAACAAGACAGTCGGGAATCCGGTGACCGGCGGCATCATCCAGCGGCGCGCCCGGCCGCGACCCACCGTCTGCACCTTATGCTCGGCCGACAACTGCTCCAGCGCCCGCTGCACGGTGCGCGCGCTGGCGCCAAGCGCGATCGCCAGCGCCGAGCTCGACCAGGCCTCGCCATCGGTCAGGAAGGCAAGCACCGCGCCATGCTCATCCTCGACAGGCGGCGCCAGCACGACGATCTCGGCGGCGTTCAGCGGCGTCAACGCAAAGCCGCCGGCGGTCGCATTGATCTCGGCCATCCCGGCGAGCTCGGCGCGGAGCCGCCCCATCTCGACCCTCAGCCGTGCGCGATGCGATTCATCGACATGCCTCGCCCGGAAGGCGCGCCTCAGCAATGTCTCACGCGAGGCATCCGCCGGCCAGGTTTCGGCGAGCGTGCGCGCCAGCGCAAACAGCACCGGCCGGGTCGCCAGCGAGACCACGGCGCCGCCTTCGCGCACGACGTTGCGGCAAGCATCGATGACCAGCGCGCCGGACCCCAGCAGCGCCTCGACCTCGTCGAGCAGCAACTCTTTCTCCGCGCCGCGCGCGATCAGCCGGCCCACCGGCGTGTTCAGCACCAGGGACGCCGCTTCGACTTCGGCCTTCAATGCCGGGATGTTGGCTTGATAGGCGGCAAGCGATGCCCGGCCGAATGCCGAGCGCGCCGCCTTTGTTCTCAGGCGCCGGACGGCGATGCCAGCCGCGGCCAGTTCATGCGCGACGCGCGCCACCGGCGGCAGCGGCGTCGGATCGAAGTCCGCAAGCAGGCGCTCGGCCTCGTCGAGGCGGCCGACCAGGATGAGGCGGCGCGCCTCGAGGCTGCCGGCATAGGCGGCGTTCAGCCGGTCGCCATGCGCGGCGAGCGTCGCGCGGGCGGACCGCAGCGCCTTCTCCGGCCAGCCGAGGTCGCGCGAGACCAGCGCGATCTCGGCCTCGGCGACGACGCAGCGGGCGCGCGCCACCGCCTCCCTCGGACTGAAGGCGCGGGCGGCGTCCTTCAGCAGTGCCTTGGCCTTGGCGAAATCGCCGAGCTGCGCCATCGCGATGCCGCGCAGGGCCAGCGCCGGCGCGTCGTCGCGCAGCGCAACGCGCTTCAAGGCGCCGAGCGGATCGCCCGCGGCAAGCGCGCGGCCGGCGGCATTGATCAGCGAATCCATGCCACCGTCTCAGCGCCCGCCGCAGCAAATCGCGTCACACTTGTAACTCTCACCATCGCAGTGCGCTGTCCTATGTCTGTCCTCGTCACCCCAACCAAACCCAAGAACGGGACAAGAGCAATGACCCAACATATGAAGACACCGCCGGTCGTTTCGCAGGAAGCGTGGGAAGGCGCCTATGAAGAGATGCTCGTGAAGGAAAAGGCGCTCACCCGCGCCCGCGACGCTTTGGCCGCCGAACGCCGCCGCATGCCGTGGATGGAAGTCAAGAAGGACTATGTGTTCGAAGGTCCGAACGGCAAGATGAGCCTGCTCGACCTCTTCGAAGGCCGCCGCCAGCTCGTCGTCTACCGCGCCTTCTTCGAGCCCGGCGTCTATGGCTGGCCCGAACATGCGTGCCGCGGCTGCTCGCTCGGCGCCGACATGGTCGGCAACCTTGCCCATCTCAACGCCCGCGACACCACGCTTGCCTATGCCTCGCGCGCGCCGCAGGCCGACATCCAGCGGCTGAAGCAGCGCATGGACTGGAAGATGCCCTGGTACACCATCACCGATAGCTGGGATAAGGATTTCGGCGTCGACGAATGGCATGGCCACAACGTCTTCATCCATGACGGCAAGCGCATCTTCCGCACTTATTTCGTCAACAACCGCGGCGACGAAGCCTTTGGCACCGTCTGGAGCTATCTCGACGTCACCCCGCTCGGCCGCCAGGAGGTATGGGAGGATTCGCCCGAGGGCTATCCGCAGACCCAGACCTACAAATGGTGGAACTGGCACGACAATTACGAGGAAGGCGCCGCCCCCGACCAGAGATGGGTCGAGGTCTCGGATGCCGGCGAAGCGGCGTTCCGCAACAAGAACGCCTGAGCGTGAAGCGGTTCCGGCGGCGCAAACCGCGCGCCGCCGGAGCCGATCGCCTCGTGCTTGTTCCAACGGGCTCGAACCCTGTCCGCATCAGAAGGTGGATATCATGAGCATCGACAATCCTGCCCCTCGCCCAAACGGCCTGAGCGGCTTCGGCCTCGCCGACTGGCTTTGCCTCGCCGCGACTCCTACCTTCGCCATGATGGCGCTGCTCACGGCGGCCTATGGGGGCCAGGACATGATGTGCATGTCGGGCGCCTCGGCGCTCAGCGGCATGGTGCCGATGTATCTGTTGATGGCAGCGTTCCATCTGGCGCCGTGGCTGCGGCTGGCGGCGCGGCGGAGGTGATGGCCGCTGAGCAATCTAAAGTCCGACCTGCCCTCCAGGTCTTGACGAAAATAGGCGCGCCTGAGACACGGGAGCAGACATTTGCTCCATGGGAGACGGGCGGGCGGTGGGCAGGCTGTGAAGCGCGTTTTTCGATTGCTTGCCGCGGCGATCCTGGCGTCCGGCGTGACTGGATGCACCAGCATTTCCTACTACGCGCAGTCGTTGGAGGGCCATGTCGAGATCATGGCCGCGCGCAAGAATGTTGGAAGACTGATCCGCGATCCGTCGACGCCACAGGCGTTGCGCGCCAAATTGACCTCCGCCAGCGCCATACGCCGCTTTGCCACGGAAGAGCTGGCGCTGCCCGATAACAACAGCTACCGCAGTTATGTCGACGTCGGTCGAAACAATGTGACCTTGGCCGTGTTTGCTGCGCCGCAATTCTCGCTTGCGCCGATAACTTGGTGCTTTCCAGTCTTCGGCTGCGTTCCCTACAAGGGTTATTTTTCGCGCAAAGACGCGCTCGAAAGTGCCGCTGAACTGCAGCGGCAGGGGCTGGACGTCTATGTGTCGGGCGTCACCGCATATTCCACGCTGGGCTGGTTCAGCGATCCGCTGCTCAGCACCATGCTGCGTCAGGACGACACCTATCTCGCAAGCCTTATTTTCCATGAGTTGGCGCATCAGAAAGTCTATGTGAACGGCGACTCCGCATTCAACGAGGCTTTCGCGGTTTCCGTCGAAACCACCGGTACGAGGAAATGGCTTCGCGCCACCGGCAATCGCGCCGGATTGCGCAGCTACGAAATCGACCGCAAGCGCAAGGCCGATTTTCTCGGACTGATATCGAAAACCCGGGAAGAGCTGAGGCAGGTCTATGGAAGTCCCCGCAGCCCGCAGCAGATGGCGGCCGCCAAAGCAGCCGCCATCGACAGGCTGCGGATGCGCTACCGGCAAATGCGCGACAGGCGATGGGCTGGATCCCGGGGATATGATGCCTGGTTCGATAGCCCTATCAACAACGCAAAGCTTGCCGCGACCGCTGTCTACGGCGAACAGGTTCCGGCGTTTCTTCGCTTGTTCGACTTGTGCTCCGGCGACTACCCGAGGTTCTACGCTTCTGTTCGACGGATCGGAAATTTGCCCGCACCTTCCCGAGCCGAAGCGCTTAGAACCGTGGCTGCGTGCAATTGATCTTATAAGGAATTAGGCACCCGGAGGCCGCGCGGACAATGTTGGACAATTATGAGCTGGACGGGTTCGGCGTGATCCACCAGATCGACTTCACACCGATCAAATACGACAAGAAATACATCTCCTATTATGAAGACCTGAGCGAGCGGACCATCAAGCTCGGTTATCAGCGGCTTGGCTGGGTGCTTGGCATCACCGGCGAGATTCCTCATTCCGTGCTGGAAATCGGATATGGCACGGGCACGTTCATCGAAGCCGCGAAGATAACCGGCGTCGCCGATTGCGCCGGCTGCGATATCGCTGAATTCCCACTGCCCAAGGGTGTCCGGTTCGTCGATTGGGATGAGGCGCTCGCCGGCGCCTGGGACCTCGTAGCCATGTTCGACGTGCTGGAGCACATCCCCGATCTCGGCTTCCTTTCCCGGCTTCAGGCCCGCCACCTGGCTGTCGCCGTCCCCTATTGCCGCTGGCGCGAGCTCGGCGCCGAGGGCGACGCGTGGTTCGCCAAATGGCGCATGCGTCTGCCCAACGAGCACCTGCATCATTTCGACCGCGACTCGCTGGTGGCGCTCCTCGCGGCCAACGGTTTCGAATGCGTGACGCTGAACTGCTTCGAGGACGGGATCAGGCTGCGGCCAGGAGAAGCAGGTCCGAACATTCTGTCGGGTTTTTTCAGGAAGCTTTAGGCCGGCGGCCTTGCCGACCGGCACTAGCGCGCCGCGTGCCGATCCGTGACCGCTGAGCGGCAATAGGGAACTACTCTTCCGAGGCGAGTTCGCCCAGATGGCGACGGACCCAGCTCATCTCTTCGGAAGCCGTGCGTCCAAAATGCCGCTTGAAGTCGCGGCTGAACTGAGCTGCGCTCGCATATCCGACCAAAGCCGCGACCTGAGCGATCGTTGTCTTGCGTGCGATCATCAGTCTTGCCTCGTGCAGCCGCATGGCTTTCACGTACTGCATCGGGCTGCTTCCGGTCATTTCCTTGAAATGGACGTGGTAAGAAGGCACGCTCATGCCTGCTTGTCCCGCGAGATCGGCGACCGAGATTTCAGCGCTGTAGTTTTCCCGCAGCCATGCGAGGCTCCGCACGATCCTTCCCGACCTGCCTCTTTGCCGCAAGGCAGCGATCATCGCGCCGCCCTGCGGGCCAATCAGGACCCGGTAATGCAGCTCGCGCAGAAGGCTCGATCCAAGAATGGCGGTCTCGGCGGGATTGCGAAGCGCCGTCAGCAGGCGCAGCAGGACATCCTCGATGTCGGACCCCATCCTGCTCGATACGAGACTTCGCGGCCGGTCGCTTCCCACAGCCGAATGCATCTCCAGCTGCGCGGCAATCTCGGCCGCAATCCGCATGTCGAACTCGACATAGACCGCAAGCAGCGGGCGATCGGGGCTGGCCGTGGACTCCATTCGAAACGGAACAGGAACCGACACCGCCAGATAATGGTCTTCATCGTAGAGGTAGACCTCCCGTTCGAGGACGCCTCGCTTGCTTCCCTGCAGGACGAACACCGCGCCCGGTTCATAAAGTACCGGAACGTCGTGAAGCACCGCCTCGGTACGGAGCACGCGCACACCCTCGAGCGCGGTCGCATTATATCCAACGCGCTCGGCGATAGCTCCGGCCAACTCGACCAGCTTTCGTCTTAGCCCAACGTCCGCTCTGATAGGATTTGGCAATCTATTCATAGAAACCGCAATCGTGGACGCTATCGCACCATACTATTTGTCAAGCTGCACTCCATCAATGAAGGACCGCAGGCCATGGCAACAAAGACATTCTTCATCACCGGCGCCAATTCGGGCTTCGGCCTCGCCATCGCTTCCGCCGCTGTCCAGATGGGCCATACGGTCATTGGCACCATCCGCTCCGAGACGTCACGCGCGGCGCTTGCCGGATCCCTCCCAGCGATCCGCACCGTCATCTGCGATGTCACGGAGTTCGACCGCGTGCCGGACGTCGTCGCGCAGGCGGAGGAAGAGCACGGGCCCGTCGACGTCCTGATCAACAATGCCGGCTATGGCCACGAGGGGGTGCTTGAAGAGTCGTCACTGGAAGAGATGCGGCGTCAGTTCGATGTGAACGTCTTCGGCGCCGTGGCGGTCGCCAAGGCATTTCTTCCCAAGTTCCGCGAGCGACGCCGCGGCTTCATTGTCAACGTCACGTCGATGGGCGGCATGATAACAATGCCGGGCATCGCTTACTATTGCGGCAGCAAGTTCGCACTCCAGGGCATATCGGAAGTGATGCGTTCCGAAATGGCCCCATTCGGCGTTCGCGTTGCCGCCGTCTGCCCAGGCTCCTTCCGGACAGACTGGGCCGGACGCTCCATGGTCCGGGCCGGGAGGTCCATCAGCGACTACGATGCGCTGTTCGATCCGATCCGGGAGGCCCGACAGGCGAAAAGCGGCAAGCAACTTGGCGATCCGGACAAGCTTGCGACGGCCGTATTGGCCCTGGTCGAAACCGAAGCCCCGCCGCCGCAGCTTCTGCTTGGCAGCGACGCCCTCAAGCTCGTCTCCGAGCGAATCCAGCGGCTGCAGCAAGAGATCGATGCCTGGAAGGCCGTAACCGTCTCGACCGATGGCTGACCGCGTGGCGGCAAGGGCAAACGCGGGCACACCTGGCAAGCCTGACCTTGCCGGGTGTGCGGCGGGGGGGCCATCGACGGGGCGAGTTTCGGACCAGCCTCACCGTCCGCATTGCCTTCCGCGCCGGCTCGCACAATAGTCGGGCCGATGTTCGAGGCGATTGCGAGTCACTGGTCGACGCTTATCCTGATCCTGTCGCTGGCGATGGCGGCGGTGGGCATCGTGCATGCCATCATGACGAAGGAAGACGTGCGCGCTGCCACCGGCTGGGTGGGCGTGATGCTTTTGTCGCCCTTCCTCGGCGCGATCATCTACGCCATCGCCGGCATCAACCGCATCCGCCGCGCGACGATCAGCGCCATGCGGCCGGTCTCGCCCGAGGCCGCTGCCGCCAGGCATGACCGGGACGTCGCGCTGGAAGCCTTGATCAACGCCGAATTCGGCCAGCGTTTCACCGGGCTGAAGACGCTTGGCGACAGGGTGGCGCGGCGCCCGCTCACCTCGGGAAACACCATCGCCGTGCTCAAGACAGGCGACGAAGCCTATACGGCGATGTGCCGGGCGATCGATGCGGCGCAACGAAGCGTGCTTCTGGAAACCTATATTTTCGACAATGACGCGGTCGGGGCGCTTTTCGTCCAGTCGCTCGGCAACGCCGTCAAGCGCGGCGTCACGGTGCGCGTGCTGATCGACGCCGTGGGCGTGCGCTACTCGGTGCCCAGCATCCTGAAGCAGCTCAGGGAGGCCGACGTCACCGTCGACCTCTTCAACGGCAACATCGTCATGGGCCTGAGACTTCCTTATGCGAACCTCCGGACCCATAGGAAGATATTGATCGTCGACGGCACGGTGGCGTTCACGGGAGGCATGAACATCCGCAAAGGATTCTCGGCCGAGCTCGCCGGTTCCGGCAGTTCGCGGGACACGCATTTCGAGGTCACCGGGCCGGTGGTGGCGGATCTGTTCTCGGTGGCCGCCGAGGACTGGCGCTTCGCCGGCAACGAGGCCCTGAAGGACGGGCCCTGGCAGGTCGAGCGTGTCGTGCCGCCGCCAGGGCAGCCGATGCTGGTGCGCGCGGTCGCGACCGGGCCGGACGCGTCCAACGAAACCAATCTCAAGTTGCTGATGGGAGCGTTTTCGGTCGCCCGCAAGTCGATCCGCATCATGTCGCCCTATTTCCTGCCGGACCGGGAGTTCATCAGCGCGCTGACCACGGCCGGCCGGCGCGGCGTCGAAATCGACATCGTCGTGCCGGCGGTGAACAACCTCTTTCTCGTCGACCACGCGATGACGGCGCAGTTCGACCAGGTTTTGAAGCACTATTGCCGCGTCTGGCGCCACGAAGGCGCGTTCGATCATTCGAAGCTGATGGCGATCGACGGCGTGTGGGCCTATATCGGCTCTTCCAATCTGGACGCCCGCTCGCTGAGGCTGAATTTCGAGATCGACTTGGAAGTGCTGGATAAAAATTTCGCCGCCGAGATCGACGCCCGTATCGCGGCCGCCATCTCGACCGCCCAGCCGGTGACGCTGCAGACGCTGAGGGCAAGGCCGTTTGCAATCCGCGTCTTCGACCGTTTGCTGTGGCTGGGATCGCCCTATCTTTAGAGCAGGAATTCGAGCATCGGGATCATGGAGATAGACGACATCAAAGGACGCAGCCTGCCCGAGACCGTGCTGCTCTCGATCCGCAGCAGAAGCGCGCGCAAGGCGAAGGCGACGCCGCGCAAGCGCGTCAACGACACGGAAATCGTCGTCGCCTCCTACAACGTCCACAAATGCATCGGCACCGACCGCAGATTCGACCCCGAACGGACGGCGCGCGTCATCCGCGAAATGAGCCCCGACGTGATCGCGCTGCAGGAGGCCGACAACCGCTTCGGCGACAGGGCCGGGCTGCTCGACCTGGCCCGCCTGGAGCTGGAAACGGGGCTGGTGCCAGTGCCGGTCAGCGGCAACGGCAAGGGGCATGGCTGGCGCGGCAATGTGCTGTTGTTCAAGCGCGGCACCGTGCGCGACGTCCACCAGCTCAAGCTGCCCGGACTGGAGCCGCGCGGCGCGCTGGTCGCCGAGATCGATATCGACGAGAAACGGTCGCTGCGCGTCATTGCCGCCCATCTCGGCCTGCTGCGCCGCTCGCGCTCGGAACAGGCCCGCGTCGTGCTCGACATCATGAGCAGCGCCGACGAGAGGCCGACGCTGCTTCTGGGCGACCTCAACGAATGGCGGCTCGGCAACCGCTCGGCGTTGAACACGCTGCACACGACCTTCGGCCCGACGCCGGCGGTGCCGACTTTCCCATCCGGCCTGCCGGTGCTGGCGCTCGACCGCATCATGGGCAACCGGCACGACCTCGTTTCGGGCGTCGAGGCGCATGATACGCCGCTGTCGCGCGTCGCCTCCGACCACCTGCCGCTGACGGCCTTCGTGCATCTTTGAGAGAAGCCGCTTTCAGCCTTCCCTCAGCCAGACCAGCATCTCGCCGGGATCCCGATTATCCCAAGCGAAATAGGGAATGGCCTTGAGCTTCGTTTCCTGCGTCACCGGCGGTTCGGGGCGGTAGAGATCGGCGCCCCAGTTCTCGGTCTCGGCCCTGCTGCCGATGGCCGAAAGGGTGACGACGCCGCCGAGCAGGTTCGGCTCCTTGTGCGCCTCGATCCTGGCCGTGCGCGATAGCGCTATGCGATGCAGCCCGCCGCCATTGTCGGTTTCCTCGACGCAGTAGATCAGCGGGCCGCGCGCGAGCGCCACGCGGCCGATGTCCTGGCGCACCTGCGGGTTGGCGAAGAGGCGGGCCATCGACATTTCGAGGTCGAGCTCAACCTTGTCGCCCTGGCGCCATTCGCGGCGGATCGCGGCATAGCCGTCGACCGTCGCCGCTTCCAGATCGACGAGCTTGCCGTTGACACGCAAAGCCGCCTTGCGGCACCAGGCGGGTATGCGCAAGTGAAGCGTGAACTCTACGGGCGCCTCCGGCCCGATCTCGATCGCAATCGCGCCGTCCCAGGGATAGCTGCTGGTCTGGACGAGCGTCACCTGCCGGCCGGCGATCTCGAAGCGCGCAGTCGAATCGCCATAGAGGTGCACCGCCAGCGCATCGTCGGCTAGGCCGTAGAAATAGCTGCCGATGGACGCCACCATGCGGCCGATATTGGGCGGGCAGCACGGGCAGCGGTGCCATTTCCAGCGGTGATGGCCGCCGCGGCTCTCCAGCGGGTTCTCGTAGAAGAACAGCGAGCCGTCGAGCGACAGGCCGGAGATCGAGCCGTTGTAAAGCGCCCGTTCCATCATGTCGGCGTAGCGGGCGTTCGGCCCCATGCCCAGCATGCGGCTCGCCCAGAACACCAGGCCGACCGAAGCGCAGGTCTCGGCATAGGCGGTCTCGTTGGGCAGGTCGTAGTCGTTGGTGAAGCCTTCATTGTCGGCCGACGGACCGAGACCGCCGGTGACGTAGAGGCTCTTCGTCGTGAGATCGTCCCAGAGCCGCTCGAGCGCGACCCTAAGCGTGTCGTCACCATATTCGGTGGCGATGTCGGCCATGCCGGAATAGAGATACATCGCCCTCACCGCATGGCCGACGACCTTGTCCTGCTCGCGCACCGGCTTGTGCGACTGGTTGTATTCATAGGTCTTGAAGTGGAAGTCCTTGGGGTCGGCGCCGCGCGCCAGCGCCTCCTCATCGAAATAATGCGGCTGCTGGCCGCGCTGGTCGATGAAATACTTAGCCAGCTTCATATATTTGTCGTTGCCTGTCGCGCGCGCGAGCCTGACCAGCGCCAGCTCGATCTCCTCATGGCCGCAATAGCCCTTCCGCTTGCCGGGCTCGGGCCCGAAAGTGTCGGCGATGTGGTCGGCATAGCGGCTCATGATGTCGAGCAGCTTGCGCTTACCGGTCGCCTGAAAGTAGGCGACGGCGCCCTCGATCAGATGCCCGGCGCAGTAAAGCTCGTGGCAGTCGCGCAGGTTGGTCCAGCGCAGGCCGGGCTGGATGCGCTGGTACCAGCTCGAGAGATAGCCGTCCTCCTGCTGCAGCTTGCCGTACATGTCGATGACGGCATCGATCTTCTTTTCCAGATCGGGGTTACGGCGCCGGTAGAGCGAATAGGCCGCGGTCTCGATGGTCTTACCCCAATCGGAATCCCAGAACATCTGCGTCGTCACGGTGCGCGCGGTAAAACCGTCGCTGACGTGGAAGGGGATGACGACGCCCGGCGACGGCACGTCTGGATCGATCTGCTCCAGCATGCGCGCCTCGACGCAGCGGTCGTAGAGGATGCCGGCGGTCTTGGCGGCGACCGCGTCGACACGGTCGCCCCAGAAACCGCGGACATCGACCTGCGGCACTGGCAACGGCCGAAAGGCGAGCTTCGGCCTGGCGGAGGGCTGCGCGGCGGGCTGCGATGCGGTCATGAGTTCACTCCATTCGAATTACTTGACGGCCCCGGCCATGAGGCCGCGGATGTAGAAGCGCTGCAGCGCCAGGAACAGGATCAGGCAAGGCACCATCATCACCGTGACGCCGGCCTGCACCGCACCCCAGTCGATGGCGCCGAAGCGGCCGGACTGAAGCGCTGTCATCATCACCGGCAGAGTGAATTTGGACTGGTCGGTCATCAGCACCAGGGCTGCCAGGAACTCGTTCCAGGCGCCGAGGAAGGCGAACAGCGCGATGGTGACGACGCCCGGCCAGACGAGCGGCAGCATGACTTTGATCAGCATGGTGACGTTGTTGGCGCCATCCATGCGCGCGGCCTCCTCGATCTCCCGCGGCACGGCGTCGAAGGCGTTGCGCATCATGAAGATCGAGAACGGCAGCTGCAGCGTGACATAGACGCAGACCAGGCCGGTCAGCGTGTTGTGCAGGCCAAGCTTCGTCAACACCAGGAAGATCGGCGTCAGGATCGACTGGAACGGGATCATGATCGTCGACAGGATGAGGACGAAGAAGAAATCCCGCAACGGGAACCGGAAGCGCGAGAAACCGTAGCCGGCGAGCACGCTGACCAGCACCGAGAGCAGCACCGTCATAACCGAGACATAGATGCTGTTCTGCGCCGAGACCCAGAGCCCGTCGCCGAAGGAGTTCAGCGTCTGATAATTCTCGATCGAGAAACCGGTGGTCGGCCAGGGCGGCAGCGGCGGCTGGCGCGCTTCCTGCGCCGGCTTGAAGGTCGACAGCACCGTCCAGACGATCGGCGCCAGGAACAACACCGAGGCGATGATGCCGGTGGAATGCCTGGCGAGGCTGAAGCCGACTCTCCGCTTTTGCGACATCGCCTCGGCCATTAATCGAGCCCCTCGGGCTTGCGCAACAGCCAGAGCTGGATGAGGCTGAGCGCCACCAGGATAACCAGCAGCACCATCGAGAGCGCGGCGCCGTAGCCGAGCTTGAACGAGACGAAGGACTGGTTGAAGATCCAGTAGACCGCCGTCAGCGTCTGGTTGCGCGGGCCGCCGCGCAGGATGATGTAGAACTGGTCGAAGGCGAGGATCGAACCCGCGACCGAGAGGATCAGCGCCAGCGCCAGCGTGCGGCGCATCAGCGGCAAGGTGATGGCCCGGAACCTTGCGAACGGCCCTGCCCCGTCGATGACCGCCGCCTCCTGCAGATCCTGCGGGATCGACTGCAGCCCGGTCATCAGGATGATCATGGTGAAGCCGGCGACCTTCCACACCACCATGGCGATGATCGACCAGAAGGCCGGCTGGAACGTGGCGAGAAGATTGACCTTCTTCGCGGTCAGGCCGAGATCGAAGGCGGCCGGACTGAACAGGCCAGAATCGACGTTGAGCAACCAGGACCAGAGCAGGCTCGCCGAAGCGAAGCCGACCACCGCCGGCATGAAGAAGGCGGTGCGGTAGAGATTGGTGAGCGGGCGCGGCTTTTCGATGAAGATCGCCAGCGGGAAGGCGACGGCGAAGATCGCGATGGTGACGATCACCGTGTAGTAGAAGGTGAATTTCAGCGCATTCCAGAAGCGCGTGTCGCGCAGGATCGCGAAATAATTGTCGAGGCCGATGAAGGCATGCTCGCCCATCAGCGGCCAATTGTGCAGCGACATCCAGGCCGTCATGCCGAGCGGAATGACGAAGAAGACGGTGACCAGGGCGACGGCCGGCAGGACATAGAGCAGGCCCACCCATTGCCGACGGCTGACGCCGATGCGTGAGCGGGCGGGAGCGGAAGTTGCGGTGATGGCGGTCATGGCCGGGCTCCCCCTTCTCCCCTTGTGGGGGAAGGTGGATCGGCGCGTAGCGCCGAGACGGATGAGGGGTGTTCCAGGGAACGCCAACGCCTCACTCCGCTGGAACACCCCTCATCCGTCGCCTTCGGCGACACCTTCTCCCACAAGGGGGGAAGGGGGAGCGAACCTCGCGGCGCCACAAATTGGTGAGCGTGCTTTCTCAACGCGATAAAACCCTGCCATTCAGCGATGCAGTCCCCGGCCGCCCGGCCAGGGAGACGGGGCGGGCGGCCGGTCAGAGCCTTGGCAGCGAGGCGTTGCGCTATCCTCGCCGCCTATAGGCCCTGGTGTCTACTTGTTCGGCGCCTGGTCGATGATCGACTGCATCGTCTCCTGCGCGTTCTTGATGGCGCCGTCGACATCGTCGCCGAAGAACACCTCGTTGATCATCTGCGTCCACGGCCCGTTGGCGGAGTTGATCAGGTCGTTGAACACCACCGAATAGGGCGTCCTGCCCTTGGCCATCGCCTCGGCCGCCACCTGATAGCGCGGGTCGAGGTCCTTCAGCGCGTCCTTGGCGATGTCGTTTCGCACCGGCAGACTGCCATATTTGGCAAGGATCGTCTGGCCCTCCAGCGAATAGGCGAAGTCCAGGAACTCCTTCACCACGGCGATCTTCTTGGTGCCCTTGGTGACGACGAAATTGTCGCCGCCGGCAAAGGACGACCAGCCGCCATCCTTGCCCGGCAGGAAGGTGATGCCGTAGTCGACGTCCGGGTACTGTGTGTTGAGCGCGCCGATGGCGAAGGCGCCGGACGGCGAGATGCCGATCTTGCCGCCGGCGAAGGCGGCGAAGAAATTGGCGCCGGTGTCGGTCTGCGCGCCCTCGGGCACCAGCCCCTTCTTGACCATCGAGCGATAGAGGTCGATCGCGCCGCGCAGCTGCGGGCTGTCGAGCGTCGCCTTCGAGCCGTCCTCGGACAGGATGTCGCCGCCCGAGGCCCAGATCAGCGGAGTGAAGGTGAAGATGTTGCAGCCGCCGCAATTGCCGGAGAAATAAAAGCCCTTGATGTCGCCGCCGAGCGCGTTGACCTTTTCGGCATCGGCCTCGATCTCGGCCCAGTTGGTCGGGCCCTTCTCAGGATCGAGCCCAGCCTGCTTGAACAGCTTCTTGTTCCAGATCAGCACCGAGGCGTCGGCCGAGAACGGCAGGCCGTAGATGCGGTCCTTGTAGGTGCCGGTCTTCACATGCGCCGGCGACAGACTGGCGAAATAGGGCAAGGATTTCGCCCAGTCGGTAATGTCCTCCAACTGGCCGGCGGCGGCGAAGGACGGCGTGTAGATCAGGTCGAGCGAGAGCGCGTCGGGCGCGGTGCCGCCGGCGGCGGCGGCGCCATATTTCGGGATGATCTCGGCGTTGGGAATGATATCGAGCTTGATCTGGTCCTTGTTGGCCTTGTTGAAGGCGTCAACGATGCGCGGCATGAAGTTCGAGCCGTCGGCGCGCACCCAGATGTTGGCGGTCTCGGCGGACGCCGCCTGCAGGCCGCCGCCGATGACGGCCGCGGCTAAAGCCAGCTTGGCAAACATGGTCTTCATTTTACTCCTCCTCATGGTTCTCCTCCCTGTTCTGGCCATGCCGCCCGGTCTAACCGGGCGCGTAGCCTTGTTGCTTCATTGCGACGGACTGCCGCATGACTGACGCACCACCAGCCGGCACGGCAGTTTCCTGATGCCCGGCGCGGCCGGCTGGCCGTCGACGAGCGAAAGCAGGGCAAGTCCGGCCTCGCGGCCGAGGCTCGCCAGGTTCATGTCGATGGAAGTCAGCGGCGGGCGCGTCGCCTCGGCCACGATCTCCCAATTGTCGAAGCCGATGACGCCGACATCCTCGGGCACGCGGATACCGCGCTCGCGCAGCGCATCGATGACGCCGCGGGCAATCTGGTCGTTGCCGCAGAAGACGGCGTCCGGCCATCCTTCCCTGCCCGCCTTGCCGAACAGTCTTGCCACCGCATCGCGGCCCCAGGCCTCCGACCAGGCGCCGAGCAGCGGCTCGGCTGTGGGCAAGCCGTTCTCCCTCAGGACGTCGCGATAAGCCTCGGCCCGCGCGTGCACCACGGCGAAGCTCGCCGGTCCACTGACATGGGCGATGCGGCGGCGGCCGAGCCGCAAGAACTGCTCGACCGCCAGCCGCGCGCCGCCGGCATCGTCGGAGACGAGGCCGACCGCGCCGGGATCCGGCTGGGTGAAGGCGTAGACGACCGGAATGCGCAGGTTGGAGAGATCGACCGGCAGATGGCGGTCGATGCGTTTTCCGGTGGCGACGATGCCGTCGACGCGCTTGTCGAGCATGGCCTCGACATGCAGCTGGCCGAGCCGCGGGTCGTCCTCGACATTGCACAGGAACACCGAGACGCCCTTGTCGACCAGCGCATCCGAAACGCCGGCCATCAGCGGCAGCGAGAAGCGGCCATAGGTATCGTTGGTGAGCAGGCCGACGGTGAAGGAGCGCTTTCGCAACAGGCTCTGCGCCAGGCTGTTCGGCCGAAAGCCGAGCAGCCGCGCCGTCTCGCGGATGCGCTCACGCGTCTCCGCCGTCATCCGCCCCTGCCCGTTCAGCGCCTTCGACGCCGTCGCAACGCTGACGCCGGCCGCAGCGGCGACCTCGCGCAGCGTGACCGGCGGCTTGGCGGAAACTGGCGCAGGCTCGGCGTCTGAAGGCATGGGCGCGGCGGATTCCCTTAGCTGGGAAAAGGTTTTCTCTTACTGCCCTGCGCGGTGACGACGGGTGAGGTCAGCGAGCGCGGAGCGGGTTGGGAAAAGGTTTTCTCAGCGATGGAGAGTAGGGGAAGGTGGCGGGGTTGGCAAGGGGGAACACTAATCGCCGCCCTCGCGCCAAATTTCAACACCACGGATTCTTAATGACCACAGCGAGGGCCGCTTGCGGTCAGACCGCTTTGTGGCGGTGGAGCTTCAGTAGCTGCCGTTTGCGAATCTCAGGTTATGACGGAGGAAGCGTCATGATGCATTCAAAGTAGCCCGTAGGTTTCGATCCCACCAATAGTGTAGAGAGCGCTGAAGGCGCCTCCAGCAGGCGCTCCCTCCAGGAGAAGCAAGGCGGCTTCCCTGCCAGGAGATGAAGGAGCAAGCTGCACTAGGGACTTGGCATCCGAAGTCGGAAGATCGCGCAGGCGAGCGCTTGCGCGAGACAGGGCCACGGACGGCAAAAGTTCCTCCTTCAGGCCTTGTGCAACCAGCACGAGATGGAGGTAGCTGATGGTATCGCCGATGCGCCAAGATGCCGCGCTCACCACCGAGCATCGGTTCAACAGCAGCAGCGCTGGATAGCTAGCTGAATCGTGGGTTCGTAATCGCCTTTCATCGCCGGTGTAGGTGGACCCAGCATGGCACGCGTTGAGCATGACAAGCCTGTATGGGAAGTCAACGAAGTCTGACTGGATCGCCTTCACGTTGATGGCGTGCGCTCCAGCACCCCCGAGCGAGCCTAGGAACGGATCTGAGAAACTGGAAATCGAAACTCCATGTGTTGAGACCACGAGCAAATCTGCATCCGTCATCTGCGCCACGAGGCCCGCCTCATCGTCGACCTCTGCTGTACTGACGACGCGTGCCTCGACCGTGACCGCTGCAACTTCGGCTTCTATCCGCGCGAGCTCGAGATTGTCCCCACTATTGATCAGCGCGACAAGCTTAGGTTGGATCAAGGCGGATTGCGGGCAGGCCGGGTACAGCGCTGGCACAATCCGAGCCTCAAGTTTACCTTCGGCCATGCGGGCTCGCAAACCGTCATGGCCCAGAACGGCCGCAGTAATAGGAAGTATGTTATCGTGATCCTGGAGGCTGAGAATACCTGGACAAGCGGCGGGCAGCATATCAAACACTGTTTTTAGTGCGTCCCGGCTCTGTGCGGCGAAGCAATCGAGCTGCTTGGCGAAGTCCACCTTCGAGACAGAACCTTGGGCAAAAGACCTGCGTGCAAGGTGCCATTGCCCTATCGACCGAAGCGGGAGGGTGTATCGAGCGTAGCAGTTGCCCTGGAAAACCCAGATCGGAACCGGATCACTTCCGAAGGTCGGCAGGATGATGCACCACCCCTCAGCCAATCGAGTTTCCAGGAGCGAAGTTGCCGCAGCCATCGAAACCGCCTCAAACGGCGATGGGAAGCCTTGACCGACTATCCGGGAAATGGTCTCGCCGAGGTCGTCCCACGGTTTGCCGGTTAGCATGGGATCCCAGGGACTATCTCTATACTCGTCAACCCTGAGTGCGAACGGGGCGCCAAACGCCTGGACGGATAAGATGCGGTCGCGCAGATCGGCGAACTCGGTTTCCATCCCATCCGGCCGCGCGACGAGGCTATCGGCCCAATCCAGCAGCGCGAGCCAATCAGCAACGACGCTGCCGTAGAGAACTGCTATAATTGGAAGAACGTCGACGGTAAGTCCGTCCGCCGGAAGTTGGGCGAGACGGCTCTCAATCTGGCGAATGTATTGGTCGCGAAGGCCCCGTCGATGATGGAGACGCAGGACACCACGTAGTCCGTTGTCGAGCATAACGGCTGCGGCTCTCAGCCGCCCGGCAGCGGCCGGGCGATCTCCCGACTCAAGCGCAATCGACGCGTCAATTATCTCCAACTCCAGCAGGCTCTCATAGGAGGTATCTGCGTTGAATTCGCTTCGCGCCCGAGCGATGTGAGCGCGGGCCTCCGGTAAGCAGCCCTGCCGCCGGCAGCAGGAAGCCAGATTGGCAAAGAGGTGTCCTGTTATGTCGCCGCTGGTCGACGAGTTGATCATTGACTTCAAAATATCGGCCGCTTCTTCCAGCTGCCCGAGCTCCATCTGGGCCGTGGCAAGGTTGAGGCGCAGTCGTTCCGGAAGGGAGTTCCCGTTCGCCTCGTTTAGCGTGAGCGCGGCTTTTCCAGCAGCCACCGACCCGGCGGCATCACCTCGTTCAAAGGCCAGTACTGCTTCCTGTTCATACGTCTGAGCAACAAGCAGTGTGAGATTTGCTTCTTTCGCGATCGACCTAGCATGCTGGACGGCGCCCATGGCGGCCTCATGCGCTCCGTGTTGCGCATACAGGGCCGACGCTTGGAGGTAAGCCCTCACCAACCCTTCGTCATCGCCCAGCCGCTTGAAGACCCGGGCAATGCTGGCGAACAGTAAGGGCTGGAGGTCGGATCCAAAAATGCCTCGTTCGGCATAGCTCCACATATCGCCCGCCAGTTCAATGACGTCTCTGCGTTGATATTCCTCAGTATGAATCTCAGCCATGCGTTCGAACGCTGCCAGCCCTTTTGAGAGTTTACCGGCGGACATGGCCACACGCGACAATAGCTCCAGAAACATGACTTCATACATCGGCTGGTTCTCGCCATTGAAAAAGGCGATGACCACCTCGACGCGATCGATAATGTCGAGGCTTGAAGCTACCCCTTCGCTAACAAGGTGATTGTAATAGTCGAAGAGTTCCCAAAAGAGATCGGAGCCAACACTCTCTCTGCATAAGCGCACTAATACGTTAGGCAGATCGACGGCGCTCGACGCCCACCATGCTGGAGGCAAAGGCGAATCATCTGATTTGGCGGCATCCATTGATGTATGGCAACTGAGTTCATTCGATTGTTGCAAGGACTATTGTATCGTCGCGCTCGCAAACATCCGGCGCATGCCGGTTGGCTCCCGACAGGTTTCGCGACAATCAATGGACCTCGCACCGGCCGACATTATCCTGATTCAGGATCTTCTCGGATCGCGGTGGACGCAATGATGAAGCCGGCTGATAGCGTTGAGAATTAAACATGTAAGAAAACCGTAGACCCAACACCATTCCACTCCACCCCTCCTTCTGCTTCAATACCGCCTCCACCACGCCGGAGCACTGCCCATCCCAACCGACCCCTTCGCTCCCCTCCGCCAACGTTTCCTCACCCGCTGCGCCGATCAACTCGCCGAGCTGAAGGCCATCGCGCATCAGGCCGCTCGCCTGTCCGGCAACGACCCGCTGATCCGTCTCGCTCACTCCCTCGCCGGCGCCGCGGGCACGTTCGGCTTTGCGGAGATCAGCGCGCGGGCTTCCACGCTGGAGACGCTGCTTATCGAGCAGGCGGATGGCGCAAGCATGCGCGCGGCGCTCGATGCACTTATCGCTGAGATCGAGCGAACGCTGGCCTGAGCTCCCGACCGGGGCTCACCTCCTTGCAGCGCTGTCGCCGCCCGCCACGCCTATTTCTTGGCGCCGCCGAGGCCGGTCCTAGTCATCTCGCCCCAGCCCTGATTGCCGCGCAAAAATTGCCAACAGCCTTTCACGCGCCAGAAATTGTTGAGCTGGCGGTAGCCGAAATTCTCGATCACGGCGGCGGCCGTCAGCACGGCGAGGTCCCTGGCGCGGGGGAAGCGCTGCAGCTCGGCCTCTTCGAGGATCAGCGAGCAGACGCTGACGCAGACGCCATAGGTGAAAATGAGCGCGGTGAAGGCCAGAAGATATTCGGCCGACAGGATGCCGAGCAGCCAGAAGGCCGGGATCAGGACATAGCCCAGCACCTCGGCAACCGGTCCCAGCACGTCGACGATCAATATGTGGCCGAAGCCGAGGAAGCCGACTCGGCCATAGCGCGGGTTGAACAGCATCGAGCGGTAGCGGAAGAAGCATTCGAGCGCGCCGCGCTGCCAGCGCGAGCGCTGGCGGGCGAGCACGCTCAGCGTTTCCGGCGCCTCGGTCCAGCACACCGGCTCGGGAATGAACTGGATGCGGTATTTGCGCTTCCTGTCGCGCATATAGCGGTGCAGCTTGATGACGAGGTCGAGGTCCTCGCCCATCGAGCCCTTGGTGAAGCCGCCCACCGCCACCACTTCGGCGCGGCGGAACATGCCGAAGGCGCCGGACACCAGCATTAGCGTGTTGATGCTGCTCCAGGCCAGCCGCGCCATGAGGAAGGCGCGCAGATATTCGACCACCTGGAACAAAGGCAGTAGGCGGCGCGGAAGGTGGATCTCGCGCACCCTGCCCGCCTCGATCCTCGAGCCGTTGGCGATGCGGATCGTGCCGCCCACGGCGATGGTGCGCTCGGGGTCGTCGATGAAGGGCTGGGCGGCGCGCATCAGTGCGTCGGGCTCGAGGATGGAATCGCCATCGATGACGCAGAAGAGCGGCGCGCGGCAGACATTGATGCCGGCGTTCTGGGCATCGGCCTTGCCGCCATTTTCCTTGTCGACCACGAACAGCCGCTCGGTCATCGGCGAGGAATAGAGGCCGCGGATCGGCTGGTGCGCCAGCGCCTCCTCATAAGGGCGGTGGAACTTCACCAGCTTGAAAGCCTCGATCAGTCGCTGCAGCGTGTCGTCCTTCGAGCCGTCATTGATGACGACCACCTCGAAATTCGGATATTCGAGCGCCAGCATCGAATGGACGCTCTCGACCACGTTCAACGCCTCGTTATAGGCGGGCACCAAGAGCGCGATCGGCGGCGCGACGTCGCCATAGCGCTGCCACAGCAGCGCCGAGCGCGCCACCGGCGGGCGCTGGGACAGGGCGTAGCCGGCGACGACGAGCTGCAAAAGATAGATCGTCGTCTGCGCCAGCCCCGCCCCGATGATGAACCAGGACAGGATGGTGGCGGCAAGAACGACCTCGTGGCTCCAGTCGGCGATCATAGGGCCGGCCCCTCGGCAAGAATGAGCGAGGCGGTGCGCTGGCTGCGCGACACCTCGGCGGAAGCGATCTCGCGCAGCAGCCGCTCTCCCGGCTGCCCGAAGGAGCGCAGCGCGTTGGCGGCGGCATAGCGCACGGTCCAGACCTCGTCGTCCAACAGCGTGGACAGCGGCGCGGCAAGCTCGGGCAGGCCGAGACGGCCCGCGGATTCGGCGGCGGCGGCGCGCACGTCCCAGTCGTCGTTGGCCATGCCGCGCTTGAGGATGGCCGAGGCCTCGGCGTGCCCCGTCAGGCCCAGCGCCCGCAGCGCGGCGGCGGCAACCTCGGGCGCGCCATCGCCGGTCAGCCCGGCGAAGAAATCGGCGAAGCCGAAACCGCCGGCCCGCGCCAGCGCGTCGATCGCGGCCGCCCGGATGAAGGGCGAGGCGTCGACCCGCGACGCGTGTACCGCAAGCTCGTTGAAGCGCGAGCGCGGAAAGCGCCGGAACAGCTCGATCAGCCGCCGCGAGCGCTGCCCCGCCACGCCGATGAAGTCCAGCGCGGTGCCGAGCAGAGGCAGGCTGCCGAGATCGCAAAGCGCGATGGCGGCCGCGATCCTGACTTCGCGCGCGCGATCCTGGGCGAGTGCTGAAAGCAGGTTTGCCGACGCATCGTCCGAACCCAGCGCCGCCAGCATCTCGGCGGCGTGGATGCGTTCGGCGACGTTGCCTTTCCGCAGCTGCCTTGCGACACGGGCCGGCAGGCCGCATTCGTTGAAGGCGACAAGCACATCGTCCCTCTCCTCGCCGCGCAGCAGTGAAATGAACTCGAAGCCGGCGTCGATCGCCACGCCGGCCGGCACGCCAAGCACCGTCGCCTTCAACGCCTCGCGATCGCGGTTTTCAGTGAACGCGATCAGCGCGGTCAGAATCTGGCGCCGCTGCTCGGCCGCCGCCCTGCCCCGGCGCTCCTGCAGCACGCGGCGCGCGATCAGCAGCAGCATGATCACCAGGGACATCGCGCTGAGCAGTATCGACAGGTCCCAGATGTACCACATGGTCAGAACCGCGCCGTCACGCCGAGGCCGAATATGTTGCGGTCGAATGTCGGGCGTTCTTCATGCGCGATACTGGCGCGCAGCGTCAGCGGATCGCTGACGTCGAAGGAAAGACCGCCGAACACGGTGCGCGTCGGGATCAATGCGCCGTCGTCGATCTCCGGGGCGTCGGCATAGCCGGCGAAGACGTTGAAACGCTCCGTCACCGCAAGGTCGGCGCGAAGCACATAGCCGTCGGCGCGCGTGCCAATATCGTCCTCGGCATGCACCCAGCGGGCCGAGAGCCCCAGGCGGCCGTCGAAGACATAGCCTTGGATCCAGGGCTGGATGCTGGTGACGCCGGTATCGGCGAAATCGTCGTAGCGGGCGTCGATGTTGAGCGAGAGTGGACCGAACGCCTTTGCCGGCGCCACCACCTTCCAGGACGTGCCGGCGCCGACGGAATAGCGCGCCAGAAAATCGGCATCCGGGGTCGCCGCGGCGAGCACATAAGCGGAGAAGGCCGGCGTGAAGGCCTGGTCGATGCGGCCCTCGAGCTGGACGTCGCTGCGGCCGAAACGGGTCGCCAGCCGGGTGTGGCCGGAAATGGTCGTGCGCGGCGAAAGCCGATAGGCAAGACCGGCCGAGCTGTCGGTCCAGTCGCCGAGACCATTGGTGAGATCGCTCACCTCGCTGCCGATATCGAGCCGCCATTCGCGCGGCGGCGGTACGGAGAGCCTCTGCTCGATGTCGGCGGAGCCCGGCTCGATGGCGAGCGCCTGGGTGTACGCCTGGCGCGCGGCCTCGTCATCGCCCTCGCCGCGGCGCACATCGCCGATCCCCACCAGCGCCTCGGCATTGCGCGGTTCAAGCGCCAGTACGCGCTGGAACGACTGTTCGGCCCGCCGATAGTCGCCTTCGAGCAGGGCGATCCTGCCATCGAGGTCGAGCGCCTCGGCATTGTCCGGCGCGCTGGCCAGCGCCTCGTCGACCAGCGCACGGGCGCGCGGCGTGTCGCCCTGCCAGATCGCCAGGCGCACCTTGCCGAGACGCGCATCGAGAAGACCGGGCTTGATGGCCAGCGCCTGGTCGAAAAACTGACCGGCTTCGTCGAAGCGCTGGCTGGAGCCGACGACAAAGCCAAGCGCGACCAGGATGTCGGTGTTCTTCGGCGCCAGCTTCAGGGCGCGGCGATAGGCCTTCTCCGCCTCGGGCAGCTTGCCTGCCTGGCGTAGGCGCCTGCCCTCTTCCATCAAGCCGGGGACGGAATCGGGCCGGTGATGCGGTGGTTTCTTCGCCGCCGCCGGGGCTGCGCGAACCGGCTTCGGCTTGCTGATCACCCCCTGTTTCGCCTTGCGGATGTTTTCGACCAGCTTTGCTGCGTCGGCATTGCTGGGGTCGGCCTGCGCGACCTGCTCGGCAAGCGGTAGTGCCGCGTCCAGATTGCCGGACCTGAACTCGACCTCGGCCATGCCGAAAGAGGCATCGCGATAGGTCGGAGCAATGGAAAGGGCTTTGGAGAAGGCGTCGCGCGCCGCCTGAAGGTCGTTGCGGCCAAGCTCGGCGAAGCCAAGCTGGACCAGCGCGTCGGCATTGTCGGGCTTGAGCGCCAGCGCGCGCTTGAGCAGGTCGGCAGCCTCGTCGAAATGCTGGGCCCGCCTCGCCTTCACGGCAGACGCGTAGAGTGCGTCGGCCGTCTGCGCCAGCGCTGCGTACGGAGCGGTCGCGACAGCCAGGATCAGGCAGGCGGCGAGGCTCAAGCGCCGGCCGCCCCGCATCAGCGCTTCCCGCTCTTGCGAGCGATCAGCCGCGCGAGCCTGGCCAGAAGTTCCTCGGGGATGAACGGCTTCACCAGATAGTCGTCGGCGCCCTTTTCCAAGGCCGAGACGATGTCCTTTTCGCCCTTGCGGGCAGTCAGCATGACAACTGGCGTTCCAGACAGATCCGGGTCGCCCTTGATGCGCGCCAGCACTTCTAGGCCGTCGACCTTCGGCATCATCGCGTCGAGCACGATGATGTCGGGTTCGTCCTGCTGCGCCTTGGCCAGCGCTTCGGCGCCGTCAGCGGCCTTGATGACCTCGTATCCCTTCGCCTTCAACCTGAATTCCATCAGCTCGAGCAACAAGGGATCATCGTCGCAGATCAGAACTTTTGCCTTCTCTCCATTCACCAGTCCCGCTCCGGTTCCGTCGCCCCCCGGAGTGATCGCCCATGAACCCACATCCGCCAATGCGGTTCATGCCAAGGTCCACAAGGGCAATCCCAAGCAGGACCATTCCGCGCAAATCATAGATAAGCCGATTCGCGACGATCGCATTTCGATGCAATCAGTAGATGAATATCGGCGTATGGTATAGGAGGCGTAAACGGCAAACAGAGCTTGCCGACAACCTTCTGCCACCGACCTGTGTCGGCGCGTCAGGCCAGGCCGCCGGCCGACGAAAGCAGCTTCCTGACTTCACCGGCAAGCGCCAGCGGGTCGAAGGGCTTCGCGATGACGCCGACCGCGCCCATGTTCAGATAGCGATCGACCTCGTGCGTCTGGGTGCGCGCCGTGATGAACACCACGGGTATCGACGCCGTCGGCTGCGATGCAGCCAGACGCCTCAGCGTCTCCGGCCCGTCCATGTCCGGCATCATCACGTCGAGCAGGATGAGGTCGGGCCGCCATTCCGCCGCATCAGCCAGCGCCTGGACGCCCGAAGCGCAGGACCGCACCTCGAATTCCGGCTCGAGCTCGAGCGACATCTGGGCGATTTCGCGGATGTCGTCCTCGTCGTCCACATAAAGGATTCTTGCCGGCATAACCGTCACTCCTTGGCTTGCGCGGAGGCTCCCGCGCCGTCGCGGGCCGAAGTCAACATGTTTCTGACCAGCCTTGCGACATCGATCTCCGACGACTTGGTCTTGGTCATGATTGCCTGGATCCGATCGCCCAGCTTGTCGTCCAGCTCCGCCGCGGAAAACACGATGACTGCTGTTTCGAGCGGCAGATCGGCAAGCAGGTCCAATCCCGATCCGTCTGGGAGCGCGATGTCCAGGATGACAAGATCGAAACGATGGTTCGCGACCGCGGCCTGGGCGTCCTTGAGCGTTTTCGCCGAGGTGATCGAGACGCCCGACCCTAGGCCCTCCGACATCACGGCGAGCACGCCCTCGTCGTCCTCGACATGCAGAATCCGCGGCTTCGGCTCGACCTTGCGACCGACGATCTTGGCGAGAGCGGCGTGAAGACGTTTCGAATCCACCGGTTTCTCCAGCCAGTCGACGATGCCGACCGCGGTGCCGTTCAGGGAGCGCCTGGCCTCGTCGGCGACCGCGGAGATGACGATCACCGAAATGTCGGAATTCACCGGCGAGGCCCTGATATCGTGAAAGAGCTTGATGCCGGATTCCCCCGCCAGCTTGATGTCGAGCGTCAGCGCCACGTAATCGCGGGAGGCCAGCAGAGCCTTGGCGGTGCCGATGTCAGGGGCGACGTCGCTGGAAAAGCCTTCGGCGTCGAGAAGTGCGGCGATCACCGCGGCGACGTCGGGCTCGTCCTCGCAAATCAGGACACGCAGGCGGCTATCGCGCTTGCGCGACCGGCGCTCGACAAAGACCGGTTTTTCCTCCTGCCTGTGCGCTTCGGCCAGGTCGACGTGAAACGACGTTCCCTTGCCTTCCTCTGTTTCGAAGGAAACGGCCCCGCCCAGCTTTTCGACAATGGTCTTGACGATGTTCAAGCCGAGGCCCGTGCCTCCCTTCCTGCGTGTGCTTGACGCGTCGGCCTGCTCGAACTTGCCGAATATGCGGCTGCGGAACGCTTCGGGAATGCCGGCGCCCTCGTCGATCACGGAGATGCGCAGCACGTCGCTGTCACGGCGCTGCAACTTCACCATCACGGTGCCGCCGTGGTCGGAGAACTTGATCGCGTTCGACAGGAGGTTCGCCATCACCTGGTGCAGGCGGTCGGGGTCGATATTGGCCTCGGCGCGCGGCGCATCATCGACCAGGACGATGCGGATCCTGCTCTCGGCCATGTAATTGGAACTGGCGGCGATGGCCTGCTCCAGGACCGGGCGCAGGGGCATCTGCTTGATCTTGAAGCTGATCATGCCCGATTCGATCTTCTCTATGTCGAGGATGTCGTTGATGAGAAGAACCAGCCTCTCGCTGTTGTTGTGGGCAATGTTGACGAGATTAGCCGCCTTGGGAGGCAATTCGCCCGCGACGCCCGCCGCGATCAGGCCGAGCGAACCGCGGATCGACGTCAGCGGTGTGCGCAGCTCGTGGCTGACCGTCGAGATGAAGTCGTTCTTGAGCTGGGCGTTTTTCTTCTGCTCGGTGATGTCGCGATTATAGGTAATGACGCCGACGATCTTGCCGGTCTCGTCGCGAAGGGGAGCCTTCAAGGTGTAAAGCCAGCCCTGGCTGCCATCTGGGAAAAGCGCGGGCTGGTCGATGCGCGATGTCAGCCCGGTCTCCAGCGCGCCCATTTCATCCTGCCTGAAACGCTCGGCCACGTCCTTCGGATAGAAATCGAAATCCGTCTTGCCGATAAGGTTCTCGGCCGAGGCGGCGCGCATCATTTCGGCGGTGGCCGGGTTTGCAACCACAAAGCGGCCGTCGGCATCCTTCACGTTGAGGCAATCCGGCAGCTCGCGGACCATGGCGCGGTAGATCATGTTGGACATAGCGAGATCGCGACGCCGTTGCTGCCGGTCGAGCAGCACGCCGATGATGAAGGTGCCGAGGAATCGGAATACCAAGGACGGCAGCGTGCTCTGCTGAACGAAGGTGGCGAGGACCTGCTGGGGAATGGCCACAAGCGTGATCAGCCCGGCGAGCGCGACCGTCACGCCCAGACCGAGTATATCGAGCATAGTGCGCGAGCGGACCGCGACGACGTGGTGCCACGCCAGCCCGACGATGGCCGTGATCAGGATGCTCATGATGCCGACACTCGCGCCCTGCCCGCCAAGATAGGCGCGATAGGCAATGGAGCCTGCGGTTGCGACGAACATCGCCGGCCATCCGCCGAAGAAGGCGGCCGCGCCGATAAAGGCGGCACGCAGGTCGACCGCAAAACCGGAGACGTTCAGGGCCGTCGCCATGGAAATGATCGAACCCGCGCACATGACAGCGCCCAGAATCAGCGACTGCATCAACCGCGGCAGGCGCCCGGTGAAATCCGCCACGAGGTCCCAGGCGACGACTAGGATCGAGACGAGGGCAAGATTGCCCAGGAGTGAGCGCCAGATCTCGGTCATGACTTTCCAACTCCTTTTTGCCGATAGATACCGGCAAAACCTATCCGAGGTCTAAAGAGCCCTGCGCATCGCCCGCGCTGGAGTGATTACCGCCTCGGGCTGGCCATTTTGGGAACATCGCCTGCTTGCACCTGTCGTAACGGCAGTTTGCCCATAGGTGTGGTATTTTTGCCACCCCAAATTCCCGCAACCCCTGCTAGAACCTCGTCGGGTTTTAACTTGGGGTTATGGGCTATGCTTCTTCGTATTTCTGCGAAATCCGTTTTGCTGGGCGCCGTTTCGGCCGTCGCTTTGATGTCGGCCGCGCAGGCCGCCGACGTGGTCCAAGAGCAGGCGGCTCCGGGCTTCAACTGGAGCGGCGTCTATGTCGGCTTCGGCGTCGGCGCCGGCGCCAATGTGCACAAGCTCAGCAGCGATTTTGTGCCTGTTTCACTGAACGGCATCGGTGGCGAAGGCGTCTACGGCCAGGTGACTGCCGGCTATGATTACATGGTCTCGCAGCGCTTTCTGCTCGGCGGCCTGATCGACGCGCATGTCGGCACGATCAAGACTTCGCTCGATGCCGGCGGCTTCAACGCCGATATCAAGGAGACCTACGGTTTCGACGTCGGCATGCGCGCCGGTTATCTGCTGACGCCGAGCACGCTGGGCTACGTTCTGGGCGGTTACGCCTGGCAGAAGTACAAGCTCGACAGCAATGCCGGTATTGGATTCGATTGGGATCAGGGCGGCTACTTTGTCGGTGCCGGTGTCGAAACTGCGATCAACAGCAACTGGACGCTGAAGGGCGAGTATCGCTACACCCGCTTCAGCACCAACGACAGCCTGCTCTCGGATGCAGGCCTGCCGGTGCCGGACGGCACGCTCAACCTGGACACCTCGCGCCATACGTTTGAAGTCGCCGCCAGCTATCGCTTCAACGCCAATGACGGCGGCGGCGCCAGCTTCGAGACGCCTTCCTATAACTGGACCGGCTTCTATGTCGGCGGTGGGCTCGGCGCCGGCGCGGTCGTGCACCAGATCGAGATTCCGCCGCTCGCCGGCGCCAAGTTCAATGGCCTCGGCGGCGAAGGCGTGTTCGGCGAAGCCAGCATCGGCTACGACCAGGACATGGGCAGTTGGGTGGTCGGCGGCCTCGTCGACGCTCGTCTCTCCGGCATTAAGTCGAAGCTTGAGCTGGGCGGGTTCCTGGGTGTCGACTCGATCAACCTCAATACCGATTATGGTTTCGACGTGCTCGGCCGCATCGGCATGAAGGTCAACGAGGCGACGCTGGCCTACGCGCTCGCTGGCTACAGCTGGCAGCACTTCAAGCTCGATGCTCCGGCACCGCTCGACGCCGATTGGGGCTCCAGTGGCTTCTCGGTCGGCGCGGGCCTGGAAACTGCCCTGTCGGACAAGATGACCGTCGGCATCGAATACCGTTACTCGCAATTCGAGAAGGAAGACTTCTCGGATGCATTGCCGATCCCGAGCGGTCTCGCGATGGCGACGCCGTCCTTCCACACCGTGCGGATCGACGCCAAGTACAAGTTCAACTAAGCCAAGGCCTCCAGCCAAAGCGAAAGCCCGCCGGTCATTCCGGCGGGCTTTTTATTTTGTCGGGAACGCGCCGGCGTGGCCGTCCTATGGTGCGAGACCTAACCAATAGAGGATGCCATGAGAAAGCTCATCGTCACCGAATTCATCACCATCGACGGAATCGCCGAGCACGAGAGGCTGCCGAACGTCGCCTGGACCGACGAGATGCAGGCCTTCAAGGAGGATGAGCTTGCCGACAGCGGCGCCATGCTTCTCGGACGCGTGACCTACGAAATCTTTGCCGGCCACTGGCCTGCGGAAAAAGGCGACTTCGCCGACCGCTTCAACGCACTGCCGAAATATGTCGCCTCGACGACCTTGAAAGCGGTCGATTGGCATCCGGCCGAATTGCTCGAAGGCCCCGTTACCGATGCGGTCACCCGGCTGAAGCAACGAAGCGGCGGCAACATCTATGTGCATGGCAGCGTGAATCTCGCCCGGCAACTGCTCGGCGTTGGCCTTGTCGATACCCTCAGACTGCTCGTTTATCCGGCAGCCGCAGGCCAGGGCGAACGGCTCTTTCCCTCGGACAAACCGACGGCGCTCGAGCTTGTTTCGGCCGTGCCGTTCAGCAATGGCGTGGTGGCGATGGAATACAGGGCGGTCGCGAAAGCTTAGACTAGATCAGGATGACGTTTCGTTGAATCGCCATCCTGATCTAACTCTTTGTTGGAGCATGATCTTCTCCGAAAACCGGTTCCCACTTTTCGGGATCATGCTCTAGAGCGGCGGTTTTCCGTCCGGAATTGCGTCAAAACAAAGAGATAGGCGTTTCGCCGTTTCCATGAAACGGTGAAACGTACTGATGGCCTACTGTCTAAATGCCCGGCTGATCTGATCCTGCAGCGGCTTGACCAGATAAGACATCACCGAGCGATCCTCGGTCCTGATGAAGGATTCCACCGGCATGCCGGGAACCAGCTTGACCTCGCCGAGCCGCGCGACCTCGGCGGCCGTCGTGGTAATGCGCACCGTGTAATAGCTGACGCCCGTGCGCTGGTCGGTGGTGATGTCGGGCGAGGTTCGCTCGACGACGCCGTTGATCTGCGGCGTGGTGCGCTGGTTGAAGGCCGAAAAGCGCAGCGAAGCGGGCTGGCCGACCCACAGCTGGTCGATGTCGCTCGGCGCGATCTTGGCTTCCACCGCAAGTCTGTCATTGTCGGGCACGACCTGCATGATCGTCTCGCCCGGCTTCACTACGCCGCCGATCGTATAGGCGATCGACTGCTGCACGACGCCGTCCTGCGGCGCGCGGATGTCGACCCGCTTCAACTGGTCCTCGGCGGCGACCTTGCGCTCCAGAAGCTCGCCCATCTGGCCGTCGACGTCGCGCAGGTCCTTGTTCACTTCGGTGCTGAGGTCGAGATCGATCTGGATGATCTGCAGCTTGATCTCGGCGATCCGTCCCTGCGCCTGAGCCTGGGCCGCAATCAGCTGGCCGCGCTCGCCATCGAGGCGCGTGGCCTCTCGCTCGGTCTGGGTCAGCCGGTCGATGGAGATGAGCTTCTTGGCCCAGAGCGTACGCACCGAGGCAAGCTCCTTCTGCACCAGCTCGATCTCCTTGCTCTTGGCCTCAGCCTGCGCCGTGTCGCCGGCGATCTCCTTTTCGAGTTGCGCGATGCGTTCCTCAAGCTGGCTCTTCTGGCCGGCGCGGGACGTGCGCCGTGTCTCGAAATGCTGCTTTTCGCCGGCCACCGCCTCGGCGACGTCAGGATCGGCAATGCGGTCCAAAAGCTCGTTCGGAAAGATGATGGCGTCGCTGCCGCGGCGCTCCGAATCGAGGCGCGCCTTGCGCGCGGCGAGCTGGTCGAGCGCCTTGCTCACCACGCCAAGGTTGGCTGCCGGCACAGTGCGGTCGAGACGGACCAGAAGATCTCCCGCTTTCACGTGGTCGCCGTCCCGGGCATCGATCTCCGCAACGATGCCGCCGGTGGAATGCTGCACGTCCTTGACGTGGGAATCGACGACGAGGGCGCCGGGGGCGATGACCGCGCCGGCGATCTCGGTGACCGATGCCCAGCCACCGACGCCGCCCGCAAGCAGGAGCACCACGCCGACGCCAAGCCGCGTGTAGAAGCGGATGGATAAATGCGAGGCGCTTGATGCAGCCATGTCAGCGCCCTGCCTCGGTTCCGTCGGCAACGGCCAGATGGGGACCGTCGGAAGCCACTCTCAGTTGCGGCGCGCCGGTCGGCACCGGCCGCAGCGTCGGGAACATCTTGGCGAACACCTCGTCCTTCGGGCCGAAGGCATGGACGCGTCCCTGATTCATCGCCAGCACGAAATCGACCGCCGCCAGCACGTTCGGCCGGTGCGCGACGAGCACGACAACCCCGCCCCGTTCGCGGACGCCCAACATGGCCTTGATCAGGGCCTGCTCGCCGTCCATGTCGAGGTTGGAATTCGGCTCGTCCAGGACCACGAGGAAAGGATCGCGATAGAGCGCGCGCGCCAGCGCGATGCGCTGGCGCTGACCGGCCGAGACCGCCTCGCCGTGCTCGCCAATCTCGGTTTCGTAGCCTTCGCGAAAACCGACGATCAGCTCGTGCGCGCCCGCCGCCTTCGCCGCGGCGATGATGGCGCCGGCGTCCGCGTCCGGCTCGAAGCGCGCGATGTTCTCGGCCACGGTGCCGGCGAAGAGCTCGACATCTTGCGGCAGGTATCCGATATGGCGGCCGCGCTCCGCCTGCGACCATTGATCGAGGTCGGCGCCGTCCAGCTTGATGCGGCCGGCGACCGGTTGCCAGGCGCCGACAAGCGCGCGCACCAGCGTGGATTTTCCCGACCCGCTCGGTCCGATGATGCCGACGCCGTGGCCCGCCTCCAGAGCGAAGCTTGCATCGTGAACCAGCAATCTCTGCGTGCCCGGGGCGCCGACCGAGACGTTTTGCATGCCGACATTCGCGCTCGGCGGCGGCAGCAACATCGGCTCGGTCTCAGCCGGCAGCGCCGCCAGCACCCTGTTCAGCCGCTGCCAGCCCTGGCGCGCGGTGACGAAGCCCTTCCAGTTGGCGATCGCAAGATCGACCGGAGCCAGCGCGCGGCCGCTGAGGATCGAGGCGGTGATGATAATACCCGCCGTTGCCTGCCCCTCGATGACCAGCCAGGCGCCGAGACCGAGCATCGACGACTGCAGCAGCATGCGCAGGACCTTCGATATCGCGCCGAAGCCGCCGGCCACGTCGCTCACCTTGCGCTGCTCGGCGATGTAATCGAGGTTGGCGTCTTCCCACCGCGCGGTCAGACCGCCGGCCATGCCCATGGCGGCAACGACTTCTGCGTTGCGATTGGCGGCGCTGACCAGGCCGTTGCGGCGGATGCCGCTCGACGTTCCCGACGAAACCGGCTTTCGCGTCAGCCGTTCGGCCATGATCGTGAGCGCGACCAGCACGATCGCGCCGACCAGCGCCGTCACGCCGAGCAGCCAGTGGAACATGAATATGATAAACAGATAGAGCGGCAGCCATGGCAGGTCGAAAAGCGCCGTTGGCCCGCTGCCCGACAGGAAGACGCGGACGCTGTCGAGGTCGCGCATCGGCTGCAAGCTGTCGCTGTCGCGGCCCGTCCTGAGGGGCAGACGCAGGATTGATTGATAGACTCGGCCGCCGAGCGCCTCGTCAAGAGCCCCGCCGATGCGGACGAGCACGCGTCCGCGCACGAATTCGAGCACTCCCTGTCCGCTATAGAGAATGAGGAGCAGGATGGAGAGGCCAGCCAGCGTCGGCAGGCTGCGGCTCGGCAGCACGCGATCATAGACCTCGAGCATATAGAGCGAGCCGGCGAGCATCAGAACGTTAAGGATGCCGCTGAACAGCCCGACCGCAAGGAAAGCGGAGCGGCAGGCGCGAAGGGCCTCAGCAAGCTCTGAGCCAGGCGGGCGCTTAGTCGGCTTTGCGGCCGGCCGGGTGGACGCGGCAACTTTGGCAGCCGCGTCACGCTCGCCGAAATCAGCAGGACGGGCACGAAACAAAACCAGACCACCGAAACCGGCGATCGCCGTTGCGCCCAACACCGTGCCCCCCGAGAGCGATCCGGCCGCAACAATCGCCACGCCAAGGACGAGAAGGACGAGGCCCGCCAGCCTCGCCCTCGCCTGCCCTGTGCCGAACATGCCGGTTGTTGCCATGTCGGTTTTTCGCCAGGCCTGATTGTTCCGCTCAGCTGATGCCCGTCAGTCCTCCGACTTCGTGCAGGGTCACCCAGAATTGGTCAAGCGTATTCGGGTGCTCGTCGATGATGCTGGTGCCGTTGAACCAGGCGACATGGCCGCCGGGGCCGGAGGTCACCAACTGGCCTTGGTTGAACCACATCAGGGCGTTCTTCAACCCTTCGCCGTCGGCTTCTTTGCCCCCATTCCAGTCCGTGATGCCCGTGCTGGCGTCGGTAACGTCGACATATTTGGTCCAAGCCGTGGAGCTGGTCTTTACAGCACTGCCCCCTAGCGCCGAGCCGTTCTGGTCGACGATGCCGTCGCTATTGGTGTCGACATTGACGCCGAGGTTTGCCCAGGCGCCCTGACCGGTGAGCCACATCACTGCCTCGCCGACCAGATCGTTAGGCTGGGCGACGTGGTTGTCGATATTGAGCTGAGCGGCAATCGCCTGCTGCAGCATGATCACTCTGGCGTCACCGCTGGTCGAGGCCGATTCAATGGATTTCGCCAAGCTTATCGAAATCAGCAGGGTGTGTTCGTTAGCGTCTGTCGTGCCATTGCCGTTACTGTCACCCAGCAGCAGGTAGCCATCGCTGCGCGGATTGATATCAGGCCCGGACAGAACTCCGCTGGCGATGGCGCTCTTGGTGGGCTTACCCTCATTGCCGTCCACATTGTCCCAGGCATCCGAGTGACTTCCCCAGAAGCCCTGCGTCAGGGCCTTGTTGGAGAAACCCTCATAGTCGCTGCTGTCGGTGGCGCTCGGCGTGCGCGAATGGCCGGCGGTGTCCGTATACGCGTCGGTCGTGGCCGTCGCGTTGTTGACGTAGCTGCCCAGTTGCGCCGTGCCGGTAGCCTTGTAGTGCCAAGTCTCGCCGACATCGAGCAGACCGTTGCCGTTGGTGTCGCCGGTATTGAATCCGCCGCTGGTGATTGCCGAAGCATTGAAGTCGTCACTAGGATTGAGCGGAGTACCGTTGTCATCCTTCACGACCACATTGGTGAGCGCGACATTGCCGTCATTGGTGACATCGTAGGTCCAGGTGACCGCCTGACCTTGGAAGATGTTGAGGCCGTGGTCGACGCCGTTCGTCTTCTTGTCGAGCGTAATGTGAGGATCGGCGCCGAAGTAGCTGGAATCATCATGGGCGGTAACCGGCACGCTGTGACCGGCATCGTCCTGATAGGAACTGGTGGCCGTGCCGGTGTTCTCGTAGGCCCCGGCTTGCGAGGTGCCACTGGCCGTGAAGATCCAGGACTCGCCGATGTCGAACACGCCGTCCAGATCGGTGTCGCCGATGTTGTGGGTGGCATCGGCAAGCACCGCGA
>NZ_JAIUHQ010000021.1:0-85744 GCF_020165215.1 Mesorhizobium sp. CA15 | reverse complement strand
CCTGCTGCTTCATCTGCACCGAGCATTCCACCGAGACGGTGGATCTGGCCGAGTAGCGGGGCGCTTCCCCTTCTCCCCCTGTGGGAGAAGGTGGCTCGGCGCGCAGCGGCGAGACGGATGAGGGGTGCTCCAGCGGAGTGAGGCGCCGGATATTTGAGCGGGCACCAACATTGGCTAATCTTCCGCCATGCCGCACCAACCCGTAACCCCGGCCAAACGCAATTTCGCCCGGTCGATGCGCCGCGAGCCGACAGAGGCGGAAGACCGCTTATGGCACGAATTGCGCGGCCGGCGACTGGACAATATCAAGTTCAAGCGGCAGGTGCCGATAGGCAGGTTCGTCGCGGATTTCCTCTGCGCCGAGGCAAAACTCATCGTCGAAATCGACGGCAGCCAGCATGCGGAGTCGCTCCGTGATCTGGAGCGCGACGCCGCATTGACGGCGAGAGGCTTTCGCGTGCTGCGGTTCTGGAACGATGATGTGCTGAAAGAGCTGGATGCGGTCTGCGATACCATTATTGCGTATGTGAAAGATAAGAGTTTGCAGCCCTGGCGGTGATGCCACCGGGCGTCTTCGCCAAGCTGGAACACCCCTCATCCGTCTCGGCGCTGCGCGCCGAGCCACCTTCTCCCACAAGGGGAGAAGGGGAAGTCCCCCAAATTGCGTCAGCCATTTTCGCCGCCGCCCCTTGGCATATGCGCCCGCCATGTCATCATCCAACCATCGGCCGTGGGGGCCGATTCGACCTCGGGGGTTCTCATGTCTTCCACCTTCGCGCGCCGCGTTGCCGCCGCGCTTTCGCTTGCCGTCCTCATCGCGCCCGCCGCTCACGCCGGCGACGTCACCTTCCAGATCAAGAACAATCATCCCAACGCCATGCGCGTCGAGCTCTACAGCCAGGACCGCGACTATGTCTGGCCGGGCGAGGGCAAGGATTTCTATCTCGACGACGGCGAGACCAAGCAATTGCCGATCTCGTGCAACGAGGGCGAGAAGATCTGCTACGGCGCCTGGGTCGACGGCGATGAAGAAACCTATTGGGGCGTCGGCCCCAACAACAAGGAAACCTGCGAGGACTGCTGCTACACTTGCAGCGGCGGCCAGACCGAGGAGATCGACCTGGAGGAGTAGCTCTTCTCCTTCTCCCCTTGTGGGAGAAGGTGGATCGGCGCGCAGTGCCGAGACGGATGAGGGGTGCTCCAGCTGAGTGAGACGCCGGATATTTGAGCCATCACCTACATCGGCCAGTCTTCTGCCATGCCCCACCAACCCGTAACCCCGGCCAAAAGGAATTTCGCTCGGTCGATGCGCCGTGAGTCGACCGACGCGGAGGACCGTCTATGGCAGGAATTGCGCGGTCGTCGTCGCGACAACATCAAATTTAGGCGGCAAGTGCCGATTGGTCGGTTCGTGGCGGATTTCCTTTGCGCCGAGGCCAAGCTCGTCGTTGAGATTGACGGCAGCCAGCATGCGGAATCGCGCCATGACCAGGAACGCGATGCCGAGCTGAAAGTCAGGGGCTTTCGCGTGCTGCGGTTCTGGAACGACGATGTGCTGAAGGATTTGGATGCGGTCTGCGACACCATCATTGCCTATGTGAGGGATGAGAGTCTGCAACCCTGGCGGTAGCGGTGCATCGGCGTTCCTGCCAAGCTGGAGCACCCCTCATCCGTCTCGGCGCTGCGTGCCGAGCCACCACCCGGCCCTTCGCAGGCTCAGGGCGTTCGAAGCTCGAAAAGCCAAGCAATTGGCTTTTCGTCCGCTAACGCGGACCGCTTCTCACCCCACAAAGGGAGAAGGGGAGTTCATTCTTGACGCCCCTCTCACCATCGCCCTAGCCTCGTCTCAACCCAACAGGAGACCCCACCCACATGGCAGGCACGGTCGAAGGCGAGAAGATCGACGTTTCCTTCAGCGGCAAGCGCTGCATCCATTCGCGCAATTGCGTGCTCGGCAACCCGCATGTCTTCGTGCCCAACGCGCCGGGCGAGTGGATCCACCCTGACGCGGCCAGCGTCGAGCAGGTCGTGGCGCTGGCGGAAAACTGCCCCTCGGGCGCCATCACCTACAGCCGCAAGGATGGCGGACCGCAGGAGAGGCCGCCGGTGGTCAACACCGTGCGGTTGCGCGAGAACGGGCCGCTGGCCGTGCATGCCGAGATCGTGCTCGGCGAGGAATCCTTGTTCCGCGCCACGCTCTGCCGCTGCGGCCTGTCGCAGAACAAGCCGTTCTGCGACAACAGCCACATCAAGGCCGGATTCACCGCCACAGGCGAGCCGCCGCTGAAGGAAGCGCAGGTGCTGGAGGCGCGGGACGGCCCACTGACGGTCACGCCTACCGTCAACGGCCCGCTCAAGGTTGAAGGCAATGCGGAGATCGTCACCGGCACCGGGCATACCATCGCGCGGACCACCAAGGTTTTCCTCTGCCGCTGCGGGCATTCGGCCAACAAGCCGTTTTGCGACGGGTCGCATAAAAGAGTGGGGTTCGTGGCATGACAAACGCCGCGCCCGCCTTAGCTTAGGGGGAGGACTCTCAGGAGGAATCCACCATGCGCACCATGCTCGCCCTTGCCTTGCTTGCCGTCGCAATGCCCGCCTTCGCCGCAAACCACGCGGTTGAGATCAAGGACATGAAATTTCACCCGGCCAAGATCAGTGTCGCCGTTGGCGACACGGTGACCTTTACCAACGCCGATTCCAAGACGCACACCGCCACGGCGGATGACGGCTCCTTCGATACCGGCCAACTCGCCAAGGGCAAACGCGCCAAGGTCAAGATATCGGCCGCCGGCGCGCATCCGTTCCATTGTGCGATCCACAGCTCGATGACGGGCACCGTCACGGCGAAATAGGAAACGCCGGCGCTTGAAAGACTGCTGCGCAGGCCGGCGCGAGGCCCCCCTCTCTGCCCTGCCGGGCATCTCCCCCTCAAGGGGGGAGATTGGCAGCTTGGACGCCGGCGCCCCTTTGCGACGTTGGCGATTGGCGAAAGCGCCGGCGACATCTGATCTCCCCCTTGAGGGGGAGATGGCCGGCAGGCCAGAGAGGGGGGCCTCGCGTCGACGTTTCCAATAAACCCCGGCGCCCCCCCTGGCCCATCCCTCCCTTCTTTATCCGCCAGCCTGTATCGGCTAAGGGCTTCGCAACAAAGCCCTCGACCCTGGACCGCCTCACAGAAATGACCGCCAAGCCTCCCCCTCTCTTCCTCGGCATCGACACCGGCGGCACCTACACCGACGCCGTGCTGTGGTCGGAGGAAGGCGGCCCGAAGGGCAAGGTGCTGGCCAAGGCGAAGTCGCTGACCACGCGCCATGACCTCGCCGTCGGTATTTCCGGCGCGGTCGACGCGGTGCTGGAACAATCCAGGACCGATCCTGCCTCGATCAAACTGGTTTCGATGTCGACGACGCTCGCCACCAACGCGCTGGTCGAGGGCCAAGGCGGGCGCGTGGCGCTGGTCATGATCGGCTTTTCGGAGGCGGACCTCGCGCGCGACGGGTTGAAGACGGCGCTTGGCACCGATCCGGTGGTGTTCTGCCCCGGCGGCCACGACGTGCATGGCAATGCGGCAAAACTGGACCTTTCCGGGCTCGAGGCGGCGCTGCCGGAGCTTGGGCGTTCGGTATCGGGCTTTGCCGTCTGCGCCTATTTCGCCACCCGCAATCCGGCGCATGAGCTGGCGGCCCGCGACCTCATCCGCGACAAGACCGGCCTGCCGGTTACCGCCAGCCACGAGCTTTCCGCCAAGCTCGGCGGCCCGCGCCGCGCGCTCACCACTTTGCTCAATGCTCGCCTGATCTCGATGATCGACCGGCTGGTGGCGGCGACCGAAGGGTTTCTCGCCAAGCGCGGCATCGCCGCGCCGCTGATGGTGGTGCGGGGCGACGGCGCGCTGGTGTCGGCAGCGTTTGCCCGCCAGCGGCCGATCGAGACGATCCTGTCCGGCCCGGCCGCCAGCTTGGTCGGCGCGCGCCACATGACCGGGCTGGACGACGCCATGGTTTCGGATATCGGCGGCACCACGACCGATGTCGCCGTGCTCGACGGCGGCCGGCCGCGCCTCGATCCCGAAGGCGCTACCGTCGGCGGCTTCCGCACCATGGTCGAGGCTGTCGCCATGCGCACCTTCGGCCTCGGCGGCGATTCCGAAGTGACGCTGGAAGACGGCGCGCTCGACCCAAAAATCCTGCTTGGGCCGCGCCGCCTGGTGCCGCTGGCGCTGTCCGGCATGGTGCATGGCGAGGCCGTGACTGTCGAACTGGAAAGACAGCTCCGCGCGCCGAACCCCGGCCGCATGGACGGGCGCTTTGCCCTGCGCACAGGCGTGCCGGACCGGCTCGCCGCCGGTCTCACCGGGCCGGAGGCGAAGCTTTACGAGACGATCGGCGCCACCCCGCTGGCGCTCGACCGGCTGCTCGCTTCCAACGCGCAGAACGCCACGCTGAACCGGCTGGTCGCGCGCGGTCTCGTGCATATCTCAGGCTTCACGCCGTCGGATGCCGCTCATGTCCTCGGCAAGCAGGCCAATTGGCACGCCGCCACCGCCCGGCTCGGCGCCGAGTTGTTCGCCCGCCGCCGCGACGGCCGCGGCCAGACCATCGCGGCGACGCCGGAGGAGATTTCGCAGCGCGTGCTCGTCACGCTGACCCGCTGGTCGGCCGAATATATTTTGGAGACCGCCTTCGCCGAGGACGGGCTGGACGGTGCCGCCACGGTGGCGCATGCGCTGGTGCAGCGCGCCGTCGACGCGCATCCCGGCATCGCCCGCTTCACCGTTGCGCTCGACCGCCCGGTCATCGGCCTCGGCGCCTCCGCGCCGCTGCATTATGCCGGCCTGCCGCCGCTGATCGGCAATGGCTGCATCGTGCCGGAAGACACGGATGTCGCCAACGCGCTCGGTGCCGTGGTCGGCCAGGTGCGCGTCTCGGCCGAAGCCCGCGTCAGCCAGCCCAAGGAGGGCCTTTTCCGGTTGGCGTCAGGGCAGACGGTGCGCGACTTCACCGAAGAGGACAAGGCGATTGAGGCGGCGCAAGCCGATGTGCGGGCGCTCGCCGCCGATCGCGCCAAGGACGCGGGCACCGACAGCGCCGAGATCCACGTTTCCACCGAGTTCAAGGTCTCGACCATCGAGGGCCAGCGCATGTTCATCGAGGCGCATGTGGTGGCCGTGGCGTCGGGACGGCCGCGGATTGCGGTCTAGCGCCTTTTCCTTCTCCCCTTGTGGGAGAAGGAAAAGGCCGCGCCCCTCTACACCCTAAGCTGAATTGACCCCGCAACCCCAAACATGCCAAACGCCCGGCAAGCCACCTATCTGGAGACGAGCAGATGACCGACCGCATCGAGATCGCCGGGTTGCGGATTGCCCGGGAGCTCCACGACTTCGTCGCCGAGGAGGCGGTAGTCGGCACCGGCATCGACGCGGAAGAATTCTGGACCGGCTTTTCGGCCATCGTCCACGACCTCGCGCCGAAGAACCGCGCGCTGCTGGCCAAACGCGACGCCATGCAGGAGAAGCTCGACTTCTGGTATCGCGAAAACGGCGCACCGCTCGACATGGAGGCCTACAAGACCTTCCTCAAGGAGATCGGCTATCTGGTGCCGGAAGGGCCGGCCTTCAGCGTCTCGACCGAGCATGTCGACCCCGAGATCGCCGTCGTTGCCGGGCCGCAGCTCGTGGTGCCGGTGATGAATGCGCGCTATGCGCTCAACGCCGCCAATGCGCGCTGGGGTTCGCTCTATGATGCGCTCTATGGCACCGACGCCATTGCCGAGACCGGCGGCGCCGAGAAGGGCAAGGGTTTCAATCCGGCGCGCGGCGCCAAGGTGATCGCCTGGGCCAAGGATTTCCTCGACCAGTCCGTGCCGCTGACCACAGGCAAATGGGCGGGCGTCAATGGGCTGTCGGTGGCGAATGGCGCGCTGAAAGCAGGCGAGGGTGCCGGCGCCACGACGCTTGCCGATCCAAGGCAGTTCGTCGGCTATCGCGGCGATGCCGCCACGCCGGAAGCGGTGCTTCTGGTCAAGAACGGACTGCATATCGAAATCGTGATCGACCGCGCCAACCAGATCGGCCGGACCGATCCGGCCGGCATCGCCGATGTCCTCCTCGAAGCCGCGTTGACCACCATCCAGGACTGCGAGGATTCGGTCGCCGCCGTCGATGCCGAGGATAAGGTCGTCGTCTACCGCAACTGGCTCGGCCTGATGAAGGGCGACCTCGCGGAAGAGATCGCCAAGGGCGGCAAGACTTTCGTTCGCAAGCTCAACCCGGACCGCACCTACACCTCGCGCGGCGGCGGCACGCTTACGCTGCCCGGCCGCTCGCTGATGCTGGTGCGCAATGTCGGCCACCTGATGACCAATCCGGCGATCCTGGATCGTGACGGCAACGAGGTGCCGGAAGGCATCATGGATGCGGCGATCACGGCGCTGATCGCGCTGCACGATGTCGGCCCGAACGGCCGCCGGATGAATTCCCGCGCCGGCTCTATGTATGTGGTGAAGCCCAAGATGCATGGGCCGGAGGAGGTCGCCTTCGCCGTCGAGATCTTTGATCGCGTCGAAGCGCTGCTCGGCATGACGAAGAACACCATCAAGATGGGCATCATGGACGAGGAGCGGCGCACCACCGTCAACCTCAAGGAAGCGATCCGCGCCGCGAAGGAACGCGTGGTGTTCATCAACACCGGCTTCCTCGACCGCACCGGCGACGAGATCCACACCTCGATGGAAGCCGGCCCGATGATCCGCAAAGGCGACATGAAGCAGGCCGCCTGGATTTCCGCCTATGAGGCCTGGAATGTCGACACCGGCCTGGAATGCGGGCTCGCCGGCCACGCCCAGATCGGCAAAGGCATGTGGGCGATGCCGGATCTGATGGCGGCGATGCTGGTTGAGAAGATCGCGCATCCCAAAGCCGGCGCCAACACCGCCTGGGTGCCGTCGCCGACGGCCGCCACGCTGCACGCCACGCACTATCACAAGGTCGACGTGCACGCCGTGCAGGCGGCGCTGAAGAGCCGGCCGAAGGCGAAGCTCGACGATATCCTGTCGGTGCCGGTCGCAAGCCGGCCGAACTGGACGCCGGACGAGATCCAGCGCGAGCTCGACAACAATGCGCAGGGCATTTTGGGCTATGTCGTGCGCTGGATCGACCAGGGCGTCGGCTGCTCGAAAGTGCCCGATATCAACGATGTCGGCCTGATGGAGGACCGCGCCACGCTGCGCATCTCCTCGCAGCACATCGCCAACTGGCTGCGCCACAAGGTGTGCTCGGAAATCCAGGTGAGGGACTCGCTGCAGCGCATGGCGGCCATCGTGGACCGCCAGAATGTCGGCGACCCGCTCTACCGCCCGATGGCGCCGGACTTCGACAATTCCATCGCCTTCCAGGCAGCCTGCGACCTGGTGTTCAAGGGGGCGGTCCAGCCCAACGGTTATACGGAGCCGGTGCTGCATAAGCGGCGGCTGGAGCTGAAGGCGCGCGAGCAGTAGCGCGGCGCAAGCGGGCGCCGATCACGTAAACGAGATATCGAGGTGATCGGCGACCGGCCCGCAAGGCATTGACGATTTTCAATCTACCTACTAGTTGGTAGGTAATTGAATGAAAGGAACTGTCATGCCTGCACGAATGAACCATGCCCAGTCCTCAAACGGCTGGCTCAAAAGCTACTATTTTCTGCGGTTTGCCGTGTCGGCGGCCTGGGTCGCGGTAGCCTTCACCGTCGCGAAGTCGGTTCCGACGCTCGCCGCGGTCATGCTGGTTGCCTATCCCCTCTGGGACGCGCTCGCGAACTATATCGACGCGCAGCGCAGCGGCGGCTTGGGCCGCAACAAGTCGCAGTTGCTTAATCTCGCCGTCAGCATCCTCACCGCGATCGCGGTTGCCATCGCGCTTGGCCGCAGCATGAATGCGGTGCTCGCAGTCTATGGGGTCTGGGCGGTCGTCTCCGGCGCGTTTCAGCTTCTCACCGCGGCGCGTCGCTGGAAGAGTAACGGCGCCCAATGGGCGATGATCCTGAGCGGCGCGCAATCGGCGCTGGCCGGCCTCTTTTTTGTCAAGATGGCGGGCAGCGCCGAGGCCATCGGCATCGCCAATGTCGCGCCCTATGCCGCTTTCGGCGCCTTCTACTTCCTCGTGTCCGCCGTGTGGCTGTCGGTCAGCGATATCCTTCGCAAGTCGCCGCAGGCCGTGCGTTGAGATTTCCTCCGCCGGAGGTTAGGCATGTCCATGGACAAGCCCTCGAACACCGCCGATGACATACTGGCCGCCGCGCGAAGCTTCATCGTCGCCGGCGGCTATAACGGGTTCAGCTACGCCGATATCGCCGACGTGGTCGGTATCCGCAAAGCCAGCATCCATCATCATTTCCCGAGCAAGGTCGACCTGGTGCAAAGCCTGGTCAGGCGCTACCTCGAGGATGCCGTGACGGGCATGACGGAGCTAGAGCGCAGTGTGCCTGCGCCGCCTCAGTTGCTGCGCACCTATGCCGACTTCTGGGCGCAGTGCATCGAGGATGCGAGCAGGCCGATGTGCGTCTGCGCGCTGCTTGCCAGCGAGCTTCCGGCCCTTCCGCCTGAGGTGGCCGCGGAGGTCCGGGCCTATTTCCGGTTTCTCTCGGGGTGGCTGACCGGCGTTATCGAGCGCGGCGCCGCGCAAGGCACATTGACGATCGCCGCCGCGCCGCGCGTCGAAGCGGAAGCCTTCATGGCGACCGTGCACGGGGCGATGATTTCCGCGCGGGCCTATGGCGATGGATCGAGCTTCGCCATGATTCTGGCACCGACGCTGCAGAAGCTGATCCCGGCGCAAGATTGAAGAGGGATAAAAGCCCGGCACGCTTGCGGTCACGCCGCCTGCGCCATGCGCTCCGCGCTCATCCGATAGGAGATCGCCTCTGCCAGATGGATGCGGCCGACGGTTTCGCTGGCGTCGAGGTCGGCCAGCGTGCGCGCCACCTTCAGCACGCGGTGATAGGCCCGCGCCGAAAAACCGAGCTTTTCGCTGGCGTCCTTGAGCAGCGTCAGCCCGGCGCTATCGGGCTTGGCGATCTCCTCGATAATCGACGGCGGGCAGTGCGCGTTGGTGGTGGCGCCCGCGCCCAGTCTTTCCAGCCGCTCGCGCTGCATGGCACGCGCACGCGCCACGCGCTGCGCCACCGAAGCGCTCGTCTCGGCCTTGTCCGGCCGGATCAAGTCGCTTGCCGAGACCGCCGGCACCTCGATCCTGAGGTCGATGCGGTCGAGCAGCGGGCCGGAAATGCGCGCCTGGTATTCGGTGCGGCAGCGGTCGCCGCGCAGGCAGCGATAGCCGGGCTCGCCCGACATGCCGCAGCGGCACGGATTCATCGCCGCCACCAGCTGGATGCGCGCCGGATAGGTGACGCGGTGGTTGGCGCGTGCGATCATGCAGTCGCCGGTTTCCAGCGGCTGGCGCAGCGCATCCAAGGTCTGCGGCGTGAATTCCGGCAACTCGTCGAGGAACAGCACGCCGTGATGGGCGAGCGAGACCTCGCCCGGACGTGCGCGCAGCCCGCCGCCCACCATCGCCGCCATCGAAGCCGAATGATGCGGGGCGCGGAACGGCCGCCGGTCGGTCAGCTTGCCTTCGCCGAGCTCGCCGGCGACGGAAGCGATCATCGACACTTCGAGCAGCTCCTTCGGCGCCAGCGGCGGCAGGATTGAGGGCAGGCGCTGCGCCAGCATCGACTTGCCCGAGCCGGGCGGCCCGACCATGAGAAGGTTGTGGCCGCCGGCGGCAGCCACTTCGACCGCCCGCTTGGCGCTCTCCTGGCCCTTGATGTCGGCGAGATCCGGCAGGTCGCGCGCGGCAAGCTGGATGCCGGCCTCGGGCCGCGACAGCACCTGCGTGCCGCGAAAATGGTTGGCGACGGCAATCAGGCTGCGCGGCGCAAGGATGTCGAAATCCTTGCCTGCCCAGGCCGCCTCCGGGCCGCAGGCGAAGGGACAGATCAGACCCTTGCTCTCCGCATTGGCGCCGATGGCCGCTGGCAGCGCGCCGGCAACGCCGGCGATGGTGCCGTCGAGCGACAATTCGCCAAGCACCACATAGCCGGCCAGCATATCGCCGGGGATGGCGCCGAGCGCCGCCATTAGGCCGAGCGCGATCGGCAGGTCGTAATGGCTGCCTTCCTTGGGCAGATCGGCCGGCGCGAGGTTCACCGTCACCTTCTTCGACGGCATCGACAGGCCCGACGCATGCAGCGCCGCCTGCACGCGCTCGCGGCTTTCGGCCACCGCCTTGTCCGGCAGGCCGACGATCTGCATGCCGACCTTGCCTGGCCCGACCATCACCTGGACATCGACCGGCAAAGCCTCGATGCCCTGGAAAGCGACCGTGCGAACCCGCGCTACCATTTATCCAAAACCCCCGGCCTCAACGCGCCCGTATCCACCATCGGGCCGCGAGCGCCTACAATGCAGACAACCATAGATTTTCGAAACAAGCAAGAACACTACAGGAACATCTATCCGCGAAGATGGCGGATTTCGGCCAAAGCTTCTTCTGGACTAAAAGGCCGAGGCGCGCCCAAGCAGCCGCTATCGCCGCGTGCTCTCGACCTGTTGAACAAGGCGAGCAGTCCCTCCGGCAATCGGGCTGTTGCCGTCTAGGCGGTGATGAAGGCATCGACCGTGCCTGAAAGCGATCGATCGATTGCGATGTGGGGTGGAAGCCACTCCATAACAGGATATCGGAAAGGCCAAGGCATGGCGAGCCGGCGCAAAGAGCCGCTTTCCAGAAAAATCTCATTTACAAGGTCCATGAACCGCCGGCGGTCTCGCTCAACTCGTTTCAAAGTTTGCGAACGAATATAAGCCCGGGGGATTCGTCGCTCCTTCAGCGCTAAGACAGCCTCCGCGATGGATCGAGGGTCGGGTGCAACTGTAAGCGAATATTCGTCATCGAGATAAAGGTCTCGACCACCATGGCTCGGGGTCGTGACAACAGGTAGCCCCGCGAGAAGATACTCTGTGCTGGCGAACATTGGTCCTTCTATTGCAGAGAGACAAATTCCCACGGCTGCACGATTTAGATGCATGTTCACATGAGCCGGCGCCAATCGAACAGGTTTGCCGGTGCTGTCAAACTCATTGATAAACACGTGACCCGGCGCGAGCTCCCTGTGGCGATTTACCCGCGCCCTTTCCGACTCCGTCGTGGATGACCCCACTGAATCACGATAAAAGACAAATGCACAACGCTCGATGCCAAGGGACAAGTCGTGGCGTTTCCACGAAGCCAGTTGCGCATTGTATATTGCATCAAATTCTACAGGGATGTCCTCGAGGGGCCTGAATATGTATTCGGAGGTTGTTGAAGTCTTGTTGTGCAGGACGGCGGCCTCACCGGACTGATTCAAGAGATCAGCCTCGGCTTGTGTGTTGGGTAGGAAGATTAGCGAGTGACGGGGGTTCCCAAGTCTATGCAGAACGGCATAGGTCCGGATCATTTTGACGCTGGAATTGTTTTCGATGGACCAGGTTGGCGAGATGAGAAACCAGGCACGGTGACTGCGTGGAAGGAGAGGCATGTGACTTGCCAATCCAAGGGGCGTACCGGACATTCCCGAATAGGATATGAACGGATCGTCCGACAGCAAACTTGCCTGAAGAGCAGGTTGCGACTTCGCGGAAGAGTACCACCCTTTCCGGAGATAGCGGCGATGACGCAACATTGCTCCGACAATCTCGGATACGGTAGGAGGCCGATATCCGTGCTGCAGAGTCAACATGCGGCAATTACGCGGCCGACTTCAGCCGCTTCCCCTCAACGCAATCCCAGAACAGGCTGGCGATGTCGGCGCCGCCAAAGCGCTGCACTTCGCGCACGCCGGTCGGCGAGGTGACGTTGATCTCGGTCATGTAGTCGCCGATCACGTCGATGCCGACGAGGATGAAGCCGCGCTCCCTGAGCGCCGGTCCGATGCGGGCGCAGATCTCGCGCTCGCGCTCGGTCAGCTCGGTCTTCTCGGCGCGGCCGCCGACATGCATGTTGGAGCGGGAATCGTGCTCGGCCGGCACGCGGTTGATGGCGCCGACCGGCTCGCCGTCGATCAGGATGATGCGCTTGTCGCCCTTGCGCACGTCCTTGAGATAGCGCTGCACGATATAGGGCTCGCGGAACAGCTGGCCGAACATTTCGAGCAGCGAGGCGAGATTGCGGTCGGCCTCGTGCAGATGGAAGATGCCGGCGCCGCCATTGCCGTAGAGCGGCTTGACGATGATGTCGCCGAACTCCTTGCGGAAGGCCGCCACTTCCTGGGGGTCTTTGGTGATCAGCGTTTCCGGCATCAGGTCCGAGAATTCGGTGACGAAGATCTTCTCCGGGCTGTTGCGCACCCAGGCTGGGTCGTTGACCACCAGCGTCTTCGGATGGATGCGCTCCAATATGTGCGTGGTGGTGATGTAATTCATGTCGAAGGGCGGGTCCTGGCGGAGCAGCACGATGTCCATCTCGGAGAGGTCGGTGCGCACCTTCTCGCCCAGCGCGTAATGGTTGCCCTTCTCGTCGCGCACCTGCATCTCCTCGACGCGCGCGAACACCTTGCCGCCCACCATCGACAGCCGGTCGGGCGTGTAGTGGAAAAGCTTGTGGCCGCGCCGCTGCGCCTCCAGCGAAAGCGCAAAGGAGGTGTCGCCGGCAATCGACACGGTGGAGACATGGTCCATCTGGACGGCGATCTTCAGCGGCATTTGCGGTCTCCGGGGAACTCAGACGCCCGATATAAGGAAATCGGCGGCGCCTGCCAATCGTGCTCGCTTGGTGCAGACGCTTAGCGGTCGAAGACCAGCCTGGAGTAGCCGAGGAAGGACAGCGCCATCGCGACGATCGAGGCAAAGGCCAGCGCCGCCAGCGGCGGCAGCGCCGGCAGGGCGAACAGGACGGCGCAATAGACCAGGTAATTGACGATGCTGGTCGCGATGCCGACGCTGCCATAACGCACGCCTTCCTGCGCGATGCCCCGGCTCGACGGCGCGAAGGTCAGATGGCGGTTGATCTGCCAGGTGACGCAGAGCGCGAAGCCGATCGACAGCAGGCGCGCCGCCATCGGGCCGAGCGGCGTGGCGGCAAGCAGCAGCCAGAGCGCCGCGGCGTCGGCGACGAAGCCGATGCCGCCGGCAAGGGCGAAGCGGACGAGGCGATCCACTATGCCGCCCGCGAGGCCTTGCCCGGTTCGCCCTTGGGCGAGGCCTGCCCGGATATCCCGCGCTCGGCGCGGCCGGAGGAAATCGACAGATAGAAGATGCGCTTCTGCTCGGCCCGGCCGCGCGAGACGGAATCGAGGATCAGCCCGGTCATCATCGACAGCATGGCCAACAGTAGCATGCCGATCGACAGCACCCAGGTCGGCATGCGCGGCACCAGCCCCGTCTGCGCGAACTCGACCAGTACCGGGATCATCAGGCCGATGCTGGCCGCCAGAAAGAACAGCGCGAACGTGCCGAAGAAGCGCAACGGCTGCGTCTCCTTCACCAGCATGGCGAACATCCACAGTATCCTGGCGCCGTCGCGGAAGGTCGACAGCTTCGACGACGAGCCTTCCGGGCGGCGGCCGTAATCGAGCGCCATCTCGCTCACCGGCAGCTTGAGCTGCGAGGCATGCACCGACATCTCGGTCTCGATCTCGAAGCCGCCGGAAACGGCCGGAAAGCTTTTGACGAAGCGGCGCGAAAAGACCCGGTAGCCGGAGAAGATATCGGTGAAGTCGGTCCCGAACAGACCCTTGTAGAGGCGGTTGAAGATGCGGTTGCCGAAAGCGTGGCCGTTGCGGCCGGCATCGTCGGCCACGCCGCGCCTGGTGCCCACCACCATGTCGGAGCGCTCGGTCTGCAGGACATTGATCAGCTGCGGCGCATCCTCCGGCGCATAGGTGCCGTCGCCGTCGGCCATAACATAGATGTCGGCGTCGATGTCGGCGAACATGCGCCGCACCACATTGCCCTTGCCCTGGCGCGGCTCGCGCACGACGACGGCGCCGGCGGCTCGGGCTTTCAGCGCCGTGAGGTCCTTGGAATTGTTGTCGTAAACATAGATCGCGGCCGAAGGCAGCGTCTCGCGGAAGCGCCGCACGACGTCGCCGATCGTCAGCTCCTCGTTGTAGCAAGGCAGGAGCACGGCGATGACCGGCTCGTGGCGGACTGCATGCGGCATGTCTGTCTCCGGACGCCCGATCCAGCCTCCGGCCGTGCTCATGCCGGCCCTGTCGAGCCGTTTTACTATTTATTGAAGCCGTTAAGGCTAGGTTTAAAACCGATCCTCTCCCGTCAAAGGCCACAGCAATGGGCACAGCCGAGACCGGCGCCGCCTGGAAGTCCGATCTGGCGCTGGCGCTGCTTGCCGCCCTGCTCGCATTCGCTATCGATGCATGGGCCGGGTTTGGCCAACTGACCGATGCCGGCGGCGACAACGACAATCTGCTGCGCCTCGTCGAGGTCCGCGACCTGCTCGCCGGCCAGGGCTGGTTCGACCTGCACCAATACCGGATGGGGCTGGAAGGCGGCTTCGTCATGCACTGGTCGCGGCTGGTCGACGCGCCGATCGCCGCCATCGCGCTTGCGGCCTCGGCGCTCACCGGCAGCAGGCCGCTTGGCGAGGACGTGGCGCAGGTGCTGTGGCCGGCGCTGCTCTTCTGGTCGACCTTGTTCTTCACCGCCCGCGCAGCGCGCAGCTTCGGCGGTGGCGGCGCGGTGCTGCCAGCCATCCTGATCGGCGCCGCCGGCTATTATTTCATCGGCATCTATGACCCCGGCGCGCTCGACCACCACAACGCCCAGCTGATGCTGACCATGGCGAGCCTCGCTTTGCTGCTCGAGGCGCCCTCCCGACGCTGGGCCGCATTCTTGTCCGGCCTCTGCGCGGCGCTGACGCTCGCCGTCGGCATGGAAACCGTGCCCTATGTCGCCACTATCGGCGTGTGCGTGGCGCTGCTGTTCGTCGCCGATCCAGGCGGCGAACGTGCGATCGCCCGGGATTTCGGCCTCGGCTTCGCCGGTGTCGCGGCGCTTGTCTTCGCCGTCACCGTTCCGCCTTCCGCATGGGGCGTGGCGCAGTGCGACGCCTTCTCGGTCGCGCAGTTCGTCGTCGCGGCCATCGCCGGCGTGGGGCTTGCCGCAATCGCCTTCATTGAGCCTGCCGCCGGCAGCTGGCGGCGCAGGCTGGGGTCGCTTGCGCTTCTGGGGGTCGTGCTCGGCGTGGTCGTGGCGGTGCTGTTCCCGCAATGCCTCTCCGCGCCTTATGCCTCCCTCGATCCGCGCCTCAAGGAACTGTGGCTCGACCATATCGACGAGGCCCAGTCGCTGTTCGCGCTGCTTGTCCGCGATCCGGCGCGCGTGGCGGCGCGTTACGCGACGCCGCTGGTCGCGATCGTCCTGATGGTACGGCACTTGCGCCGCGGCGGCTGGCGGCGGCAGGACAGCCTCGTTGCGGCCCTGCTCGTCGTCGCCTTCGCGGTCGGCGCCTGGCAGGTGCGCGGCACCACCTTCTCGATCGCCTTTGCCGTCGTTCCGTTGTCGGCCTGGATCGCAAAATGGCGGGCGCGGGCCGAAGCCAGCTCCTCGCTCGGCGTGGCGCTGCGCCTTGCGGCCGTCTGGCTGGTCTCGATCAACCCGGTCTGGACGGGCGTCGCCGCGGCCGCCTCGGTGGCGTTCGAGAGAGGCAAGCCCGTCGCCGACGGCGGCGCCTCGGACATGACTTGCCAGAAGAAGGCCAGTTTTGCGCCACTCGGCGGCATGGCCGATACCACCGTGCTGACGATCTCCAATCTCGGAGCGCCGGTCCTCGCTTATAGCGGCCATCGCGTTTTCGCCGGCCCCTATCATCGCAACGTCGCCGGCAATCTCCTGGCGCTGGACGCCTTTCTCGGCTCGGCCGATGACGCGCGGGCAATCGTCGAGGCGCATCGCGTCGGCCTCGTCGCCATCTGCCCCGGCAATGTCGAGACCCTGATCCTGACCCGGAAGGCGCCGCAGGGTTTCCTTGCCGGCCTGCTGCGCGGCGCCGTGCCGGACTGGCTCGAGCCGATCGGCGAGAAAGGCAGCCCGATCGAGCTCTATCGCCTAAAGCAAGCTGGCTAAAGCAATTCCTGAAGGTGCGAAGCGGCGTTTGCTGCGCAATTGCATTCCAGAAGAGACCGTTCGATGCTCATATTAGCAATTATGCATAAACGAATATTGGAGGTTGGGCCGCCATTTCTTGTCCAAAGCTGAGCCGGCGACGTGCCAAGCAGCTTCTGGACGATGGAAAAATCGATTTTCCGATACTTTTCCTAAACGCTTTGCTGCCACTCTGGCCATAAATACCGACATCAGAACAGAGGCATGATGCAAACGACGTTTGGCACCGGCCAGCCAGGCAAGGAAAATACGGATCTGGCCTTCACGGATTCGTTGACCGGGCTCGGCAACCATCGTCGCTTCTTCGACAAGGTCGATCGCCTGATCAGCGACCGCGCCGACGATCCCGCGCCCTTTACCGTCGGCATCCTCGACCTCGATGGCTTCAAGCCGATCAACGACCTGTTCGGCCACAAGGCCGGCGACGACATCCTGATCCAGGTGGCGATGCGGCTGCGCGCTTCGATGGACGGCTATTCCACCGTCTGCCGCATCGGCGCCGACGAGTTCGCCTACCTCTATCCGATGGTGTTCTCGGAGGAGCAGGCGGCCGAGACGTCGCGCATGCTGATCGAGATATTGTCGGCGCCCTATGATGTCGGCGAGCGCACCGCAAGGCTTTCGGCCTCGGTCGGCTGCTCGCTGTTCTATTCCGGCGACGAGACCACCGAGATCCTTCTCAACAAGGCCGAGACTGCGCTCTATCACGCCAAGCGTTCGGGCCGCGGCCGCGTCGTCGTCTACACCCGCGAGATGGAAGAGGCGGCCAAGCGCGTCACCCGCATCGAGCAGGCGCTGCGCCGCGCCGTCTCGGCCGGCGAGGTCGAACCGCATTTCCAGCCGATCGTCGATTTGAGCAGCCGCCGCACCATCGGCTTCGAGACGCTGGCGCGCTGGACCGACCGCGACCTCGGCGTCGTGCCGCCATCCGTCTTCATCCCGATCGCCGAGGAACGCGGCATCATCGGCCCGCTGTCGCAGCTGGTGCTGCGCAAGGCGGCGGAGGCGGCGCGCAGCTGGCCGAAGGAGCTGTTCTTGTCCTTCAACCTGTCGCCCTCGCAGCTCGTCGATCAGAACACCGGCCTGCATATCCTGGCCATCCTCGACCGCACCGGCTTCGATCCGCGCCGGCTGGAGATCGAGATTACCGAGACTGGCCTGATGAACGATCCGGCCTCGGCCGAGAAGATCGTCGAGGACCTGCGTCGCGTCGGCATCCGCGTCTCGCTCGACGATTTCGGCACCGGCCAGTCGTCGCTCGGCCGCCTGCGCGAGTTCCATTTCGACAAGCTCAAGATCGACCGCGCCTTCGTCTCCTCCATCCTCGACGACCGGCCGTCGGAGCACATCATCCGCGCCATCCTCGCCATGTGCGAAGGGCTCGGCATGGATGTCGTCGCCGAAGGCATCGAGGACGAAGCGCAGGCCGACCGCCTCGTCCAGTTCGGCTGCGCCGGCGGGCAGGGCTATCTGTTCGGCAAGCCGGCCGATGCCGACGCCACGCTCGGCTATCTGCGCGATTCCTATCGCGGCGCGCTGCACGCCAAGGCGATCTGACAAGGTCTGTTGGTATTCAGGCGAGGCCGGTTTGCAAATGGCGGTCTCCTGCGCTTCCGGTGCTCACGTACTTTAAGTACGCCCCGCTCGGGTTCTCGGAACCCACCATTTTCGATTCGGCCTGACCTGAATCTCAACAAACCTTGAGCTGCTTCCGGGAGGCGGAGGTGCAGACCTCATTTGTCGGACATAAGCTACCGAAACCGCCATTTCGTCCTTGCTCCCGGGCCCGGCGTGGCTAGGATGCGCGCCGGCAAACGAGAGAACAGATCATGATGCCATCGGCGCGTTTCGCCGACCTCGACGGCGCCTCGGTGCTGATCACCGGCGGCGGTTCCGGCATTGGTGCTGCGCTCACCGAAGGCTTTATGCGGCAGGGCGCCAAGGTCGCTTTCATCGACATCGCCGACAAGCCAAGCACCGCCCTTGCCGACCGGCTGGAGAAGGAGCTCGGCCGCCGCCCGCTCTACCTCAGCGCCGACCTGCGCGACGTCGACGCGCTGCGCGCCGCCGCCGCGAAGGCGGCCAAGGCGCATGGCGACGTCACGGTGCTGGTCAACAATGCCGCGCTCGACGAGCGTCACGCAGTGGAAGACGTCACCGTCGAATTCTGGGACAACAACCTTGCGATCAACCTGCGCCCGCATTTCTTCACCGCCCAGGCCGTGGCGCCGGGCATGAAGCGCGCCGGCGGCGGCTCGATCATCAACTTCACCTCCACCTCCTATCTGATCAACCACCCCGATATGCCGGCCTACACCGCGGCCAAGGCGGGCATCCTCGGCCTGACCAAGGGCCTCGCCGGCAAGCTCGGCGCCGACCGAATCCGCGTCAACGCGGTGGCGCCAGGCTGGGTCATCACCGAACGGCAACGCAAGCTCTGGGTCACTGACGAGGCGCTCGCCGCCCATGTCGCCAAGCAGTGCATCAAGGATGTCATGCAGCCCGACGACATGGTGGGCACGGTGCTGTTCCTGGCGTCGGACGCCTCGCGCATGCTGACTGCCCAGATGCTGATCGTCGATGGAGGCTTCCTGTGAGCCCGGCACCAGCGGTCGCTGCGCTCGACTGGGGCACGACCAGGCTCAGGGCTTGGCTGCTCGACGGCTCGGGCAAGGTGCTTGCCGAGCGGCGCGGCGATGACGGGTTGATCACCGCCCGCGAAAAAGGTTTTGCCAAGGTGCTGGAAGGCCATCTTGCCGCCATGGGCGCGCCGGAGGCGCTGCCGGTCATCATCTGCGGCATGGCCGGTTCCCGGCAGGGCTGGATCGAGGCGCCTTACGTCACCGTGCCGGCGCCGATCGGCGCGATCTTGCGCGGCGCCGCCCGCATCGAGGGCTCGGGCCGCGACATTCGCATCGTCCCCGGCCTCGCCCAGCGCCTGGCCGACGCGCCGGACGTCATGCGCGGCGAGGAAACCCAGCTTGCCGGCGCCGGTTTGCCGGCAAAGGGCCGCCACCTCGTCTGCATGCCCGGCACGCATTCGAAATGGGTCGCGGTCGCGGACGGCGCGGTCACGGGCTTCGGCACCTGGCCGACCGGCGAATTGTTCTCCGTGCTGGCAACGCACTCGATCCTGAAACATTCGCTGGGCGAGCATCCTGCTCCGGTTGCCGCGGGCAGCCCGTTCTTCCGTCAGTGGTGCGAGCGGGCTTTGGGCGAAGGCGGCGACGTCACCTCGAAACTGTTTGCCATCCGCGCCGCCGGGCTTCTGCAGGATCTGCAGCCCACTGACGCGGCGGCCTGCCTGTCCGGCCTTCTGATCGGCGGCGAGATCGCCTCGGCAAGGCGCCGCTATGGCGCCAGCGATGCACCGGTGGCGCTGATCGCCTCCGGCGCACTGGCCGAGCTTTATGGCACAGCGCTCGACCTCGCCGGCCTTGCCTTTCGCCGCGTGGACGCCGATGAAGCGGTGCGCGCCGGCCTCGTCGAGGCCGCGCGCGAGAACGGCATGATTGGAGGCGCTTCATGAGCCAGACCGCACCCTTCCCGAAGCTCAAGCGCGGCCTTGTCGCCATCCTGCGTGGCCTGAAGCCCTCCGAGGCGGTGGCGATCGGCCGGGCGGTCCACGACGCTGGCATCGAGGCGATCGAAGTGCCGCTCAATTCGCCGGAGCCGTTCGTCTCCATCGCCGATCTGGTCAAGGCGCTGCCGAAAAGCGCGCTGATCGGCGCCGGCACGGTGCTGACGGCGACGGACGTCGATGCCTTGCACAAGGCCGGCGGCAAGTTGCTGGTCAGCCCCAACATCGATGCCGAGGTCATGGGCCGCGCCATGCAATACGGCATGGTGACGATGCCGGGCGTGTTCACGCCGACCGAAGCCTTCCAGGCGATCCGCCTCGGCGCCTCGGCGCTGAAATTCTTCCCGGCAAGCGTGCTTGGATCGAGCGGCATCGCGGCGATCCGCGCCGTGCTGCCGGCAACGACGCTTGTCGGCGCCGTCGGCGGCGTTTCCGACAAGGATTTCGCCGGCTACAAAGCGGTCGGCGTCAGTATCTTCGGGCTGGGATCGAGCCTCTACAAGCCGGGCGCGAGCGTCGAGGACGTGGCGCAGCGCGCCCGCGCCGCGATCGCCGCCTGGGATGAAGCTTTCGGAGTGGCGTGATGAATGGCGTTTCGGTTTTTTCCGACCATATCTGCGAGCTCGGCGAGGGCCCGAGCTACGATCCCGCCACCGACACGCTGTTCTGGTTCGACATCGTCAACGGCAAGCTTCTGGAAAAGCCGCTCGCCGGCGCGCTGAAAGTGCATGATCTAGGCGTCATGGCCAGCGCCATCGCGGTCATCGACGCCGACCGGCAGCTCATTGCCACCGAAGTCGGCCTGCAAGTCCGGGACGTCAAGACCGGCAAGCTGACGCTGCACACGCCGATCGAGGCCGACAATCTGCTGACGCGCTCCAACGATTCGCGCGTTCATCCCTGCGGCGCCTTGTGGACCGGCACGATGGGCAAGGACGAGCAGAAGGGCGCCGGGTCGATCTACTGGTTCTTCAAGGGCGAATTGCGCCGGCTGTTTTCGGGCATCACAGTCTCGAATTCCATCTGCTTCTCGGAGGACGGCAAAATCGCCTACTACACCGACACCGCGACCGGGCTTCTGATGCGCGTTGCCTGCGATCCGGCGACCGGCCTGCCGGCCGGCGAAGTGAAAGTGTTCGTCGATCATCGCTCCTCGAAAGGCTATGTCGACGGTTCGGTCGTCGACCGCGACGGCGTGTTGTGGAATGCCGTCTGGGGCGGCAAGGCGGTTAAGGCCTATGCGCCAGACGGCACGCTGTTGCGCGAGATCGCCATGCCGGTGACGCAGGCCTCCTGCCCCGCTTTTGTCGGTTCAAAGGCCGACCGGCTGGCGGTGACCTCCGCCTGGAAAGGCAAGGACGAGAAGCAGCGCGCGCTCGACCCGCAGGCCGGCATGACCTTCCTGCTCGACATTCCAGTCAAGGGGCGCTTCGAGCCGCGCGTGCTGATCGCATAATTCCTCGACACAGGGGTTTTGAAAGCGTCCTGGTTGTCGGCAGGCAAGGTTTTACCGTTCATTCCATGAAATCAGCGCAAACCCTGGAGATTGGCCGAAGCCTCTCAAACTCGTCATTCCAGGGCGAAGCAGCGCGAAGCGGCGTCGCGCAGACCCTGGAATCCATTCCGTGACCTGAGCTGTGGAGTGCAGCGGAGCAGAATTCTGCACCGTGAGCGGCGCTTCGACGTAACGGAATGGATCCTCGGGTCTGCGCGCGTCGCTTCGCTCCTTGCTCCGCCCGTGGATGACGACCGTGATGGGGATTTCGGCTAATCTCCAAGGCCGCTCCCCAAGGCAAACATAGCCCGCGGTCAAATCCGTGCTGGGGTATTGGGAGCAATCTTCGCCGGAGTGTTCCATCCGGAATTGCATCAAGACAAGAGATGCGGCGGCCGGCTTACTGTCGCGCAATCGCCTCGGTTCGGTCGGTTTCCCGCAAGCCGGCCACTTCGGGCATGCGATGGTACGCGCCTGATTTCCCGGAGCTTTCGATGCCGCAGCCGACCTTGATCCTTGTCTACGAACCGGAAAAGGCCTGTTTCGACCGGCTGGTCGCCCAGGGTTGTCCAGCGGAGCGCGCCATCGAGATCTCGTCCTATCTGGCGCAGTCGACCGACCTTGCGCCGGAGTTCGGCCAGCTTGCCGAGGCTTGCGAAAGGCGCGGCCTCGCCTTCAAGCCTGTCGAGCTCGACGACGCGGCGCCGGTTCTGGCGGAGGCCGATCCGGCAACGACGCTGGTCTGGACGCTCACCGACGGTATCGCCTACTTCCGTGGCGGCGCAGCACCTGCGCTGGCGCGGCTAAAGGGGCTGCGCACCATCGGCGCCGACGATTCGCTGTTCGCGCTCTGCCAGGACAAGCTGCGTTCCGGCGCCGTGCTCGGCGCGCTCGGCCTGCCGGCGCCGCAGGCCGGCCTTGCGCGCAACGGCGAATGGCTGGTCGAGCCACCGGCCTCGCCCAAAGGCTGGTTCGTGAAACCCAACCGGCTCGGCGCCAAGATCGGCATCTGGCCGGATTCGCGCACCGCCGATCTCGGCCATGCGCTGGAGCTTAGCCGGCGTATTTTTTCGCATTACCGCGACGATGTCGTCGTCCAGCCCTATGTCGCCGGCCGCAACGTGCGGGCGAGCTTCCTCGGGCTCAAACAGGAAACCGGCACGGACGCGCTCGGCATCGTTTTTGTCGATTCCGGCGGCGATTTCCAGACCATGGCCGACTCGATGGCGCTCTATGGCGACACCGGCCAGGCGGCGAAGGATGCCGGCACCTATGCCGAGCCGGAGCTCGAGGCCGTCGGCGCGAGTCAGCCGGAGGCGGACCGAAGAATCCGCGCCATCGCGCAGAAACTGATAAGCGCTCTTGGGCTGCGGGATGTCTTTTCCGTCGATTTCAGGGTCGAGGCCGACGACACCGTCCATCTCATCGAGTTCGAAGTCTGCCCCGGCCTGCCTTGCTTCGATTTCCGCGACTATTGCCGCAAGCAGTGGGGGATGAGCCTTGCGGACGCGATGGCGGAGACGGCTGGCAACCGGCTCTTGGGTTAACAGGTCGACGTTATGACATTCACGATTGGCTGAGCCCTAACGACTTCGTCATTCCAGGGCGGAGCAAGGAGCGAAGCGACGCGCGCAGACCCTGGAATCCATGCCGCTACCTTGGCCACGGAGTGCAGCGGAGCAGAATTCTGGACCGTAGCGGCGCGTTGAAGTCACGGCCTGGATCCTCGGGTCTGCGCTGCGTCGCTACGCTCCTTGCTCCGCCCGTGGATGACGACGAGATCTGCCTGCTTCGCCGAACCTAGACGCCCTCGACCAGCACGATCTCGCCATCGGCGACTTTCTGGCGGATGGCGGCGGCGCGCTGGTATTCCGGCGAGTGGTAGCAGTCATGCGCCACGGCCAGCGATTCGAACTCGATGATGACGTTGCGGGCGCGCCCCGGCCCTTCGGCCTTTTCGTGCTCGCCGCCGCGCGCCAGGAACTTCGCGCCGAAGCGGTCGAAGGCGAGCTTCGCGGCGGCGACATAGTCCTTGTAGCCCTCGGCGTCGCGCACATCGACACGGGCGATCCAATATCCCTTCGGCATTCTTTTTCTCCTGTTTGTTTTTCGCGAAAGAGGGCCGGTCCTCAGGCGGATTGCATTTCGGCGAGGATCGCCTCGGCCGCAGCGCGCCGATCCGGCGCGGCGACGATCGGCCGGCCGACGACCAGGTGGCTGGAGCCGTTGCGGATCGCCTGCGCCGGCGTCACCACGCGTTTCTGGTCGCCATGCTCGCTGCCCGCCGGCCGGATGCCCGGCGTCACAACCGCCAGGTCGGGTCCGACGATGCGGCGCACCGCCTCGGCCTCCTCAGCCGAGCAGACGATGCCGCCCATGCCGGCATGCAGCGCCTGTTCGGAGCGCCGGAGCACCAGCGTGTGCGGGTCGTATTCATAGCCGGCGTCGATCACGTCCTGCTCGTCCATCGAGGTCAGCACCGTCACGCCAAGCAGGCAGAGCTCGCTGCCCCTGGCCGCCTTGACAGCCGCTCTCATGGTTTTTGGATAGGCATGCAGCGTCAGCATCGTCATGCCCATCTTGACGATGTTCTCGACGCCCTTGGCGACCGTGTTGTCGATATCGAGCAGCTTCATGTCGAGGAACACTTTCGTGCCGCCGCTGGCGAGCTCCCGCGCGAAGTCCAATCCGCCGGCGAAGGCGAGCTGGTAGCCGATCTTGTAGAAGGAAACGGCGCCTTCGAGCTCGCGCACCGCCTTCTCGGCCTCTTTCAGCGTCGGCAGGTCCAGCCCAACGATCAGCCTGTCCCGCATGGTGTCGGCCTCCGCGAAATTGATCACGCCTCGATCCGGGTGGACAGCATGCGCGAGGTTTCGATCAGTGTACGGCATAGGCGCTCCATCGATTGCTGTAGTCTGGCGTCCCTGAATTGTCCGTCCTCGGCGAAGGCTTCGCTGGCCTCGGAGACGGAGCATTCGGGCGTGATCACCTCCATCTGGCAGCGCACCAGCACCGCGCGCAGATGGTTGATGCAACGTATGCCGGCGAACTTGCCCCCTGAGGACGAACAGAGCCCGACCGGCTTGCCGGCAAGCGGCCTAAACGTATGGCTGCCCTCGCGCCGTACGCGGCTCACCCAGTCGATCGAGTTCTTGAGCAATGGAGGGATCGAGCCGTTATATTCGGGCGTCGCGATCAGCAGCCCGTCATGCGCGGCAATCTGCCGGCCGAGCTTGATGGCGTTTTCGGGGATGCCTTTTTCCTTTTCCAGGTCCTCGTCCATGATCGGCAGCGGATAGTCGCCGAGCGAGATGCGCGTCACCTCCGCGCCCTGCATGGCCAGTTCCTTCTGCGCCACGTCGGCGGTCCGGCCGCTGAAGGCGCCGGTCCGGACCGAGCCGGCGAAGACGAGGATTCTTGGGATCACGGGCATTGCTTCGCAAAAGGCAGTAGGGAATAGGCATTAGGAGAGTGGTTTCCTGACTATTCCCTACTGCCTACTGCCTTATCTCTCCCTTCGGTAGATCCACAGCTGCGTCGGCGGGATGTTGCGGAAGATGAAATCGAAATGCTCGACCGTGTAGTCGCCGCGCCCGGCCGGGATCGGCGACAGCGGGCCATAGGTCAGCTGCACGATCGGCCGTCCGGCGGGAATGCGGTCGAGCAGGCTTTCGATATAGGCGATGCGCTGGGCGACGGGGAAATTGAGCAGCGGCACGCCGGAGACGACCGAATCGAACACCATGTCGCGCTTGTCGCCGAGCGTGGCATTGAGATTGAAGGCGTCGCCTTCGATGACGTTGACGCCGGGATAGAGCCCGCGCAGATGGCGCACGAAGTCGGTCGAATATTCGACCGCGTAGAGGTTTTCGGGCTTCACGCCCTGGGCCAGGATGGCGCGGGTGATGACACCGGTGCCGGGCCCGACTTCGAGCACCGGAAGGCCCGATCTCGGATTGACGATCGACGCCATCTTGCGGGCGGTGACGGAACTGGTGGGAACGATCGAGCCGACCGTTTTCGGCTTGTCGATCCAGCCTTTGAAGAACTTCAGCTCGTCGTCGAATTTTTCGGCCAGCGCTTTGCGCAACCCGGGACTACGTGCCATCACGAGCTCTCCTCAATGCTCAGCCTCCCGCTCCGCTACTTAGCAGGTGGGTGGGACAAGGCAAGGCGTCAAGCTGGCATAAGGTGTTGATGACACTAGGGCACCGGATCGCCCCCGATGCCGTGCGAAATGCGCGCCTGCGGCAATCAGTTTTCGCCGAACGACTCGAAGAAGTCCTTCATGCGCGCGAAAAAGCCGCTCGACTGGGGCGAATTGTCCTTCGAGGAGATCTGCTCGAACTCTTCCAGCAGTTCGCGCTGGCGGCGCGTCAGGTTCTGCGGCGTCTCGACCGCCGTCTGGATGTAGAGGTCGCCGACATTGGGCTGGCGCAGCACCGGCATGCCTTTGCCCTTCAAGCGGAACTGGCGGCCGTTCTGCGTGCCTTCCGTCACCTTGACCTTGGTCTGGGTGCCATCGAGCGTGGTAACCTCGAAGGAGCCGCCAAGGGCTGCCGTCGTCATCGAGATCGGCACCTTGCAATAGAGATCGGCGCCGTCGCGCTGGAAGAATTCGTGCGGCTTGACCGCCAGGAAGATGTAGAGGTCGCCGGGCGGTCCGCCGCGCAGGCCCGCCTCGCCCTCATTGGCCAGCCGGATGCGGGTGCCGTCCTCGATGCCAGCCGGGATGTTGACCGACAGCGAGCGCTCCTCGGTGACGCGGCCCTGGCCGGCGCATTTCGGGCAGGGGTCCTTGATCGTCTGGCCGCGGCCTTGGCATTGCGGGCAGGTGCGCTCGATCGAGAAGAAGCCTTGCGTGGCGCGCACCTTGCCGTGGCCGTGGCACATCGAGCAGGTCACCGGCTGCGTGCCGGGCTTGGCGCCGCTGCCGGAGCATTCCGAGCACGAGATCGAGGCCGGCACGCGGATCTGCGCCGTCTTGCCGGAAAAGGCTTCTTCCAGCGTGATTTCCATGTTGTAGCGGAGGTCGGCGCCGCGCTCGCGGCCGCCCGACGAACGGCGCTGGCGGCCGCCCATCATGTCGCCGAAAATATCCTCGAAGATGTCGGCGAAGCCGCCGGCGCCGAAACCGTGCGCGGCGCCGTTCATGCCGCCCTCGAAGGCGGCGTGGCCGAAACGGTCATAGGCGGCGCGCTTCTGCGGGTCCTTCAGCGTCTCGTAGGCTTCGTTGATCTCCTTGAACTTGTGCTCGCAGGCGTGGTCGCCGGGGTTGCGGTCGGGATGGAACTGCATGGCGAGCTTGCGGAAAGCGCTCTTGAGTTCCTTGTCGTCGGCGCCTTTTTGCACGCCCAGCGTTTCGTAGAAATCAGCTTTCATTTTTTCCCGCTGTCCGGATGCTCAATGTCTTCAAGCATTGTTGGCGACGTTTGCCGGCACGTTCTTGGATTTAGGAGCGATGTTTCCCGGATGCTAGTACTAAGCCGGGCCGCTCCGGGTTTTTCTGTCACTTTTTCGACTGGGGTTGCAAAAAAGCCCGGCCTTCCGCCGGGCTTTTCGCATGATCCGCCGTCAGCCGGCTCAGGCCGACTTCTTCTTCTCGTCGTCTTCGTCGATTTCCTCGAAGTCGGCATCGACCACGTCCGAATCCTTGGCCGCGTCCGCCTTGGCGTCGGCTTCGGCCGCTTCCTTCTGCGAGGCCTCGTACATGGCCTGGCCGAGCTTCATCGACACTTCGGCGAGCGACTGCGACTTGGCCTCGATGTCGGCCGGGTCGTCGCCCTCGGCTGCGGTCTTCAGCGCGGCTATCGCGTCCGAGATTGCGGTGCGATCAGCCTCCGAGACCTTGTCGCCATAGTCCTTCAGCGACTTCTCGGACGAATGCACCAGCGCTTCGGCCTGGTTGCGGGCCTCGACGAGGGCACGGCGCTTCTTGTCCGCGTCGGCATTGGCCTCGGCGTCCTTCACCATCTTCTCGATGTCGGCGTCGGACAGACCGCCCGAAGCCTGGATGCGGATCTGGTGCTCCTTGCCGGTGCCCTTGTCCTTGGCCGAGACGTTGACGATGCCGTTGGCGTCGATGTCGAACGTGACCTCGATCTGCGGCACGCCGCGCGGCGCCGGCGGGATGCCGACGAGGTCGAACTGACCGAGCATCTTGTTGTCGGCCGCCATCTCGCGCTCGCCCTGGAAGACGCGGATCGTCACCGCCGACTGCGAATCCTCGGCGGTCGAGAAAGTCTGGCTCTTCTTGGTCGGGATCGTGGTGTTGCGCTCGATCAGCCTGGTGAACACGCCACCCAGCGTCTCGATGCCCAGCGACAGCGGCGTCACGTCGAGCAGCAGCACGTCCTTGACGTCGCCCTGCAGCACGCCGGCCTGGATGGCGGCGCCAAGCGCCACGACCTCATCCGGGTTGACGCCCTTGTGCGGCTCCTTGCCGAAGAACTGCTTCACGATCTCCTGGATCTTGGGCATGCGGGTCATGCCGCCGACCAGGACCACCTCGTCGATCTCGCCCGCCTTCAGGCCGGCATCCTTGAGCGCCGCCTTGCAGGGGTCGATGGTGCGCTGCACGAGATCTTCGACCAGGCTCTCGAATTTCGCCCGGGTGAGCTTCATCGTCAGGTGCTTCGGGCCGCTGGCGTCGGCGGTGATGAAGGGCAGGTTGATCTCGGTCTGCGTCGTCGACGACAGCTCGATCTTGGCCTTTTCCGCGGCCTCCTTGAGGCGCTGCAGCGCGAGCTTGTCGGCCTTGAGGTCGATGCCCTGTTCCTTCTTGAACTCGGCCGCCAGGTACTCGACGAGGCGCATGTCGAAGTCCTCGCCGCCGAGGAAGGTGTCGCCATTGGTCGACTTCACCTCGAAGACGCCGTCGCCGATCTCCAGCACGGAAATATCGAAGGTGCCGCCGCCAAGGTCATAGACGGCGATGGTCTTGCCGTCCTTCTTCTCCAGGCCATAGGCAAGTGCGGCGGCCGTCGGCTCGTTGATGATGCGCAGCACCTCGAGGCCGGCGATCCTGCCGGCGTCCTTGGTCGCCTGGCGCTGGGCGTCGTTGAAATAGGCCGGAACGGTGATGACCGCCTTCTCGACCTTCTCGCCGAGATAGGCTTCCGCCGTCTCCTTCATCTTCTGCAGGATCATTGCCGAGATCTGGCTGGGCGACTGCTTCTTGCCGCCGGCCTCGACCCAGGCGTCGCCATTGTCGCCCTTGACGATCTTGTAGGGGACGAGCTTCTTGTCCTTCTCCGTCACCGGGTCGTCATAGCGGCGGCCGATCAGGCGCTTGACCGCGAAGATGGTGTTTTCCGGATTGGTGACCGCCTGGCGCTTGGCCGGCTGGCCGACGAGACGTTCGCCGTCGCTCGAAATGGCGACGATGGAAGGCGTCGTGCGCGCGCCTTCAGCATTCTCGATCACCTTGGGGTCCTTGCCATCCATGATGGCGATACACGAGTTGGTGGTGCCGAGATCGATACCGATAACTTTTGCCATTGTTCTAATCTCTCCTCTAAGCAGGCTCTCTGGACCCTTCAAAAGGCGTTCCGACGAAAGCCCCTGTTCACAAGAAATCCCGTCATGGTCCCCGCTTTTTAGGGCTGGACGGCTGGCGCGTATATAAGAACAGGCGACACAAGGCGCAAGCATCCTGCGCAAGCTGTCCATCGTCTCGGCAGCGACCCGCAAGACACCCGTCGCGCTCTGCGCCTGAGCCGGTCCGAGGTCGATCTATCTCACTGTTCCGGCTTGGGTTTTTTAAAGCGGTGCCGCTTAGGACACACAGATCTGCCGACCGCGAAGGTCAGGACTTGCTGTTTCGGGCGTGACTTTCGGTCGCGAAAGAGCGGAAAACCAGCATTGCGGCGACGCTTCGCGCATCCGGCGGCAAGCTGTGGGGAGCGCCTGGCGCTCGGGCAAACCCCTGCCGGGCGCGTGGCCCGGCAGGGGTTGCGGACTTCAAGCAATTCCACGAAAAGCCGCAGCGGTTTTCCGTTCGGAATTGCGTCGAACAGAAGCTAGAGCCCGTTGTCCTTCAGGATCTTGGCGGCGTTGTCCTTGGTGATCTTTTCCGTCGGCAGGGTGATGGTCTTCTCGACCTTCTCCCCTTTCAGGAACTTGATCGCCTGGCGCAATCCCTCGGCGCCCGGCGTGACATAAGTGAAGGTCGCGGTCAGCTCGCCCTTGTTCACCATCTGCACGCCTTCGTTGGGCAGGCCGTCGATGCCGATGAACTTGATGTCCTTCTCGCGCCCGACATCCTTGGCCGCGAGATAGGCGCCATAGGCCATCGGATCGTTGTGGCCGTAGACGAGATCGATCTTCTCGTTGGTCTTCAGCGCGTTGGCCATGATGTTATAGGCCTGGTCCTGCTTCCAGTCGCCCGACTGCTGGTCGAGCAGGTACTTGATGCCCGGCTCCTTGTCGGTGAATTCATGGAAGCCGTCATGGCGGTCATGCGCCGGCTGCGTGCCCATGCCGCCCCAGATCTCGACGACGTTGCCGGCCGCCTTGCCCTTGCCGCCCAGGAGCTCGACGGCATATTCGCCAGCCGCCCGGCCGATCAGCTTGTTGTCGCCGCCGACGAACTGCGTGTAGTCCTTGGTTTCGACATTGCGGTCGAGCACGAAGACCGGGATCTTGGCGTCGATCGCCTGCTGCACCACGCCGGTCAGGCCGGCCGATTCCTTCGGCGAGACCAGCAGCGCGTCGACCTCCTGGCGGATCAGGTTCTCGACGTCGGCGACCTGCTTTTCGGTCTTGTCCTCGCCGTCGGTGATGATCAGCTCGACCTCCGGGTGCTTGGCGGCTTCCGCGATGATGTCCTTGTTGAACTGGGCGCGCCAGGGTTCGATGGTCGTCACCTGCGAGAAGCCGATCTTCCACTTCTTGTCCTGGGCAAAGGCATGGTTGCCGGAAAAGAGCGCGGTGGTCGTCACAAGCGCCGCCGCGAAGGTGGCGAGCTTCAGCATATCACGTCGTTTCATGGTCCTGTTTCCTCCGGATTATAGAGACGAGGTCTCCTGTGACGGTCGCTTTGCTGCGGCCGTTTCCTTTTGCGCCGCCCGTCCGCCGGGCAGGCGCAGATAACTGAGAAGATCGCCGGCGTTGCGCTCCTGCACGAGCACGGTGCCGATGATGATCGCCCCCTTCAGCACCAGCTGAAGGTTCGAATTGATGTTGTGCAGCTGCAAGATATTTGACAGCAGGCCGAAGATCAGCACACCGCAGAAGGTGCCAACCAGGCTGCCGCGCCCGCCCATCAGGCTGGTGCCGCCGATGACCACGGCGGCGATGGCGTCGAGCTCCAGTCCGGCGCCGGCATCGGGCTTGCCTTGGCGGTATTGGGCCACGTAGAGCACCGCCGCGATGCCGGCGAGCAGGCCCGACACCGCATAGGTGGCGATCTTGACGCGCCCGGCGGCGATGCCGGAAAGCCGCGCCGCCTCCTCATTGCCGCCGATGGCGTAGACATAGCGGCCGAAGGGCGTGAAGCGCAGCACCGCGCCGTAGATCACGACCGCGCCGAGGAAGAACAGGCCCGGCATCGGCACGATGCCGAACACCAGCGAGCGCAGGATCTCGAAATCGGCGGTGGCGTTCGAGCCGGTATAGACCGGCAGCACCGCGTTGTTCTGGCCGGCGGTGAGCCTGGCGATGCCGAGTGCCGTCACCATCATCGCAAGTGTCACGATGAAGGGCTGCAGCCGGCCGGCGACGATGATGAAGCCGTTGATGGTGCCGAACAGAAGGCCGACGCAAGGCGCCACCAGCAGCACGCCGAGCACGCCGAACTTGGTCTCGACCTGCGGCAGCAGGTACCACAGCGAAAGGCAGCACAGCGCCACGCCGACGACGCCCGGAATGATCAGCCCGCGCGCCTTGTCCAGTCGCGCGTCGCGCCCGGCTTCCGCCCCGGCGCGGGATTTCTCGATGTTGAGCAGGATGAAGCGGGTGGCCAGCACGCCGAGGCAAAGCGCCGCCAGCACGGTCGTCGGCACGCCGAGCGCCGCCGACGGCGTGACGCCCGGCACGGTGAGCAGCATGGCGCAGACAACCGAGCAGATCGCCATCAGCGAGCCGACGGAAAGATCGATGCCGCCGGTCAGGATCACCGCCGTCATGCCGGTGGCGATGAGGCCGGTGGTCGACACCTGGCGCAGCACGTCGAGCAGGTTGCCGTAGGACAGGAAGATGTTGTTGCCCTTGGAGCTGATCGGCGAGCCGAACACGCCGATCAGGAAGATGGCGATCAGGCCCCAGTAAAGCTTGGTGCGGGAGACAAGGCTGATGAGGTTCATGCGGCTGGTCTCGCTGCCCGTCTTGGTGTGGCAAGTCTTGGCGCGGCAAGCCGCATGATCGCCTCCTCGCTGGCCTCGGCGCGGGACAGGATTCCACGCTGGCGGCCCTCGGCCATGATCAGGATGCGGTCGGCCAGATGCAGAAGCTCGGGCAGTTCGGAGCTGATCACGGCAATCGCCAGCCCGTCGCCGGCCAGCTTGAAGACGAGGTCGTAGATTTCGCGCTTGGCGCCGACATCGATGCCGCGCGTCGGCTCGTCGAGCAGAAGCACGCGCGGCCGGGTCGCCAGCCACTTGCCGATCACCACCTTCTGCTGGTTGCCGCCGGACAGCGTGCCGGCGGCCTGCTCGATGCTTTCGCAGCGTATGCCGAGCGCGCCGACCGCGTCGCGTGCCAGGCCGCGCTCGCCCGAGCGCGAGCGCAGGCCGAAGCGCGCCAGCGCGCCGACCAGAGGCAGCGCGACATTGTCGGTGATCGAGGCTTGGAGATGCAGGCCTTGCGTCTTGCGGTCCTCAGTCACCAAAGCAATGCCGAGCCGGCGGGCCTCGCGCGGCGAGCCGATCTCGACCGGCACGCCGTCGAGCCGAATCTCGCCGCCGGTGCGGCCGCCGCTGGAGCCGAAGATCGCCTCCAGGATCTCGGTGCGGCCGGAACCCAGCAGCCCGCCGATGCCGAGGATCTCGCCGGCCGCAAGGTCGAAGCTGACGCCGTCGATCATCGTGCGCCAGCCATGCCGGTCGGGCTTCGACAGCGACAGGTCCCTGACCGAGAGCACCGCTTCGCCGCCGGGGGCGCGCTCATGATCGGAGGAAGCGAGAAGATCGCGCCCGACCATGGCCGTGATGATGGCGTCTTCGTCCAGCCTTGCCATGTCCCGCGTCAGCACGTGGCGTCCGTCGCGCAGCACCGTCACCCGGCTGGCCAGATGCATGACCTCGTCGATGCGATGCGAGATGTAGACGATCGCAACGCCGCTTGCCGCGAGCTGGCCGATGATGCGGAACAGTCTCTGGCACTCGGCCGGCGACAGCGCCGAGGTCGGCTCGTCCATGATCAGGATGCGCGCCGACTTCGACAGCGCCTTGGCGATCTCCACCAGTTGCTGCTCGCCAACCCTGAGCGTGCCGACACGTGCCTCGGGATCGAGCTCGATGCCGAGACGCTGCAGCAGCGCGCTGGCAGTGCGGCTGCTCGCCTTGCGGTCGACGACCAGCCCGGCGATCAGCTTTTCGCGGCCGAGGAAGATGTTGTCGGCGACGCTGAGCTCGGGGACGAGGTTGAGCTCCTGGTGGATGATGGCGATGCCGGCGTCCTCAGCGTCGCGGACGCCGGTGAAGCGGACTGCCTGACCGTCCATCGCCACGGCGCCTTCGTAGTCGGTATAGACGCCCGACAGGATCTTCATCAGCGTCGACTTGCCGGCGCCGTTCTCGCCCATCAGCGCATGCACCTCGCCGGGCCTGAGGTCCAGGCTCACATCGGACAGCGCGGCGATGCCGCCGAACCGCTTGGAAATGCCGGTCGCGCTCAGGACGACGGTTGGACCGTCGGCGGCCGCATTGCCAGTCGTGGTGGAATCAACGCGCTGCATGGCAAAGGACGGCCTCCCTCCGTCGTCTTCGATTGTTTGAACGCTAATCTAAACGTTTCGAATGTGTCAAGCGCATATCTGGTCACTAAGGATTGTTGCATTTCAATTCTTGCGAAAAATGCCGGATTTGCGTAGGTTTGGCCAAATAGGGGTGGCTAAACGTTTCGAAAATGACGGTGTCAGGGCGGAAAAAACAGCGGAAATCCACGGCGCCGACCATGCTGCATGTGGCTGAGGCGGCGCGTGTGTCCGTGGCCACCGTATCGGCAGTGCTCAACGGCACCGCCACCGTCAGTCCGGAGCTTACCCAGCGCATCGAGCAGGCGATCCGCGACATCGGCTACAAGCGCAACGCCATTGCCCGCAGCCTCAAGATGGGCACCACGCGGACCATCGGCCTGACCGTGCCGCATATCACCAACCCGTTCTTCACCGATGTCGTTTCGGTCATCCAGCAAGCGTTCGACCGCGCCGGCTATGCCGTGATGCTGTGCTGCACGGACGAGGACCTGAACACGCAGGACGACCAGATCCGGCTGCTGCTCGACCGCATGGTCGACGGGCTGATCGTAGCGCGCGTCGGCGACGGCGGTATCCTGAAGGGCATCGTCGGGGACGCCAACGTGCCGGTGGTGCTGCTCGACCGCCTCTGCGAAGGCGTCGACACCGATGCGGTGGTGCTGGACAACCAGCGCGCGGTGTTCGACGCCGTCACCTATCTGATCCATCTCGGCCATCGCCGCATCGGCTATATCACCGGCGCCTCCGACATATCCCCCATGCATGACCGCATGATCGGCTACCGCGAGGCGCTGCAGGCCGCCGGCCTGCCCGTGGCGGAGGAGCTCATACGCTCCGGCAATTTCCACGAGATCGACGGCTATAACGCCACAATGCAGCTGCTTTCGCTGCACGACCGGCCAAGCGCGATCTTCTCGGCCAACAATCCGATGGTGATCGGCACCATGAAGGCGATCCGCGACATCGGCCTCAGCTGCCCCGAAGACATTTCGGTCGCCTGCTTCGACGATTTTCCCTGGTCGGACGTGTTCGTGCCGCAGCTGACCACCGTGGCGCAGCCGGTGCAGGCGATCGGCGAACAGGCGGCGAACCTCCTGCTCGACCGGCTGGCCGGCAACAGGGAGGCGCCGCCGCGCAAGCTCGTCCTGAAGGGCCGGCTGATGATCCGCAATTCCTGCCGGCCGCTGGGCGCGCTCGCGCAGAGCGTCAGCGCGTAAATCCGAAGGAGCTCTCGCCTAGCAGCTGCAGCCTCGGAAAGATGCCCCGGCCGCCGGCGACCACACGGGTGCCTTTGCCGATCACCGTCTTGGGGTCCGCTTTCAGCACCGTGCCGCCGGCCTCTTCGACCAGCAGCATGCCGGCCAGGCAATCCCAGGCGTTCATGTGCTCCTCGAGATAGCCGAGCAGCCGGCCGGCCGCCGCATAGGCAAGCATGAGCGCTCCGGAAGCATTGCGGTAGAAGACGCCGCCCTCGCCCATGATCAGGCCGATAAGAATGACGACATTCGTGGTCGAGGCGCGGTTGGAGAGCCCGGTGCCGACGGCGCCGTCGGAAAGCGACGCCGCATTGCTGGCCTTGATCGGCTTGCCGTTGAGGAAGGCGCCGCCGCCGCGGCGGGCGTAGAACGTTTCGTCGGTCGAGGGTTCGTGGATAACGCCGACGATCGTCTCGCCATCCCTGGCGCAGGCGATCACCACGCACCAGGCGGGAATCCCGCGCACGAAATTGGCGGTGCCGTCGATCGGGTCGATCACCCAGACATGACCGGTTGTTCCGGTCACCGCCGCGTGCTCCTCGCCGACGATGCCGTCTTGCGGATAGGCCTCCGCGATCGCGGCGCGGATGAACAGCTCAACCTCGCGGTCGGCCTCGGAAACCAGGTCCTGGTGGCCCTTGCTCTCGACGGCCAGGTTGTCGAGGTCGCGAAAATATTTCAGCCCCAGCTCGCCGGCGCGCCGCGCCAGGTCGATGGCAAAATGCATGCGGTCGTCGAGATCATGGGTCATGTGCAGGCTCGCGCGTTGGCGGGGAGCCTGCCCTTAACAGATGGGTATGTCAGAAGCCATGGCGCCGTCAGGCCGCCTTCGACATCGATTTGTGCACGTCAGCGAGGATCTCGAAGGAGCGCACGCGCGCCGCATGGTCGAAGCACTGCGCCGTCACCATGAATTCATCGGCGCCGGTGCGGCTTATGAAGGCGTCGATACCTTGGCGCACCGTCTCCGGCGAGCCGACGACGGCGCAGGACAGCGCCTGGGCAAGCATGGTTTTCGCCGCAGGATCGAGGTCGCGGTCGTAATTCTCGACCGGCGGCGGCAATTGGCCGGGCCGGCCGCTGCGCAGATTGACGAAGGCCTGCTGCAGCGAGCTGAACAGAAGCTTCGCCTCGGCGTCCGACGGCGCGGCGAAGACATTGAGGCCGAGCATGACATAAGGCTTGTCGAGTTGCGCCGATGGCTGGAAGCGCGTGCGATAGACCTCCAGCGCATGATCGAGCTCGGCCGGGGCGAAATGCGAGGCGAAGGCGTAAGGCAGGCCGAGAAGGGCTGCGAGCTGCGCGCCATAGAGGCTGGAGCCGAGGATCCAGACCGGCACGCTCTGGCCCTCGCCGGGCACGGCGCGGATGCGCTGGCCTTCCTCGGCCGGCTGGAAATAGCCCATCAGCTCGACGACGTCCTGCGGGAAATTGTCGGCGCTTTCGAGATTCCGCCGCAGCGCCCGCGCGGTCAGCATGTCGGTGCCCGGCGCGCGGCCGAGGCCGAGATCGATGCGGCCGGGGAAAAGTGCGGCCAGCGTGCCGAACTGCTCGGCGATCACCAGCGGCGCATGGTTGGGCAGCATGATGCCGCCGGCGCCGACGCGGATCGACTTCGTCCCGCCGGCAACATGCGCGATCACGACGGACGTCGCCGCGCTCGCAATGCCCGGCATGTTGTGGTGCTCGGCCAGCCAGTAGCGCCGGTAGCCCAGCCGCTCGGCATGGCGGGCAAGGTCGAGCGAATTGGCAAGCGACTGCGAGGCGGTGCTGCCTTGCGTGATCGGCGACAGGTCGAGAACCGAAAGGGCCGTCATTGGTCAGGTCTCCACGATGCGTTTTTCCCGCAGTCTCGCCTCGAAGGCAGCGCGGTCGGGAATGACGATGGCGAGCTGGCTCTCCAGCACGCCGGCGAGCTCAGCAGCCGTCGCGATCTCGCGCTGCTCGCTGCGGCCGCCGGCATGATGTGTCGACAGCCGGTTGTTGCGCAGCGCATAGCGCCGGTCGGGCAAGGCGAGCGCGGCCACCAGGGTCGACAGGAAATGCGAGCTCGGATGCGTCGACAGGAAATGGCTGCCGACCAAGTAGTCGACCTCATAGGCCTGGCTCATGTCGAAGCGGTAGAGCGTGCGCCAATCGCTGCCAATGCCTGCTTGCAGGCGAAGATCGTCGCCGGTCTCGACGATGCGGAAGGCCTCGTGCGGTGTCTGCTGCACCAGCCCGGGCTCAAGCAGCAGCGGCGCCGTCAGTGTCAGGCCGCCGAAGCCGACATCGGCAATGTAGGTGCGGCCGCCGAGCTCGACGCGCAGCAGCATATGGCTGCGCGCGGTAACGGCATCGTCGGGCTGGCCCCACAACACGCGCGCCGCCAGCCCGCTGGTCGTGAAGCCGAGCGCCTTCAGCGCATGCATGAAGATGAGATTCTGCTCAAAGCAATAGCCGCCGCGGCCCCGGCCAAGAATCTTGTCCTGCAGCGAGGCGATATCGAGCCCGACGGAAACGCCCATCAAGGCGTCGATGTTCTCGAACGGGATCGCCTGCGGGTGGGTTGCGTGCAGCGCCTGCAGCGTGGCGAGCGAAACGTCGGTCGGCCCGTCATAGCCGATGCGGGCGAAATAGCCATCGAGATCGAAGTCGCTCATTCAGGGGCAGGTCCGGCTTGACCGGCCCGATATAGGCACTGCCCGCCAACGCTGCAAATAACGGCCACGCTTTGCGATTGGGCCACATGCCAATGCATGTCGCCCGGAAGTGCGCAGCGGTTCTCGGACTTTTCAGCGCGATGCGCTTTAGGCCGGTTTGTGATTGTTTTCGGCCGGCTCTTCCTCGATGGCCATGGACTGCTGCGCCGCCAGGAAGTTGCCGACATGGCTCAGGCCCTCGAAATGGTCGCAGAAGACCTTGATGACGACCAGCAACGGCACCGCCATCAGCGCGCCGACGAAGCCCCATAGCCATGACCAGAAGGCGATGGCGATGAAGATCGCCACCGCATTGATCTCGAGGCGCCGCCCGACCACCGTCGGCGTCACGAACTGGCCTTCGATGATGTCGCACAGCACCACGAAGGCCGGCGCCAAGAGCGCATAGGCGATCGTGTCGAAGCTGATCAGCGCGATGACGGCGACAATCACGACCGTCATCAGTGCGCCGACATAGGGCAAGAAATTCAGCAATGCCGCCATCGCCCCCCAGACGAGCGGGTTGGGCATGCCGAGCCCCCACAAGCCCAGCCCGATCACCGTCCCGAGACTTACATTGATGATGGAGACCGTGAGCAGATAGTGCGAAATCTCGCGCTCAACGTCATAGACGATGCGCAGCGCCCGCTTCTTCTGCGTCATGCTGGCGAAGGATTGGACGATCTTCTCGTAGAACAGCGTGCCGGAGGCGAGCAGGAACAGCGACAGCACGAAGACGATGGTGATCGCCGTGCCTGCTTCCAGGATGTTGCTGGCCGCCGTGGACAGGATGCCGGAAGGCGCTACCGCGACCTGCTGAAGGCCGGGTTCCTGAGACGTCTCCGTCAGCGCCTCCAACTGATGTGCGAGGTCCATCATTCGTTCGAGCGGCCGCTTGAACGGCGCCAGCCGCTCGGTGAGCTGCTGGCCGATCGAATAGCTGTTGTTGATGAGGTCGATGACCGGACCGCTGAGCAGATAGCCTGCGGCGGCGAAGACGAAGATCGAAAGCAGCACCAGCAGCGTCGCCGAGACAACCTCAGGGATGCCGTGCTTGCGCAGCAAACGCACGATGGGCGTCAGCGTCAGCGCCAGCAGGAAGGCGAGTATCACCGGCATGAAGAAGGCGCGCGCGAAGTACAGCGCCGCCGCCGTCATCAGAATGAAGATCCCGATCACCAGCGACCGCGTCAAGCGCATGTCCGCCCGGGCGCTGGCACGCGGATCAGGGCTTTCGGCAACGCTCGCGCCCGAAACGATCGGCTCGGCTTTCATCGGTTCCCCTTGCAAGCCCACCACCCAAACAATGAATATGCATGGCAGGCTTTTGGGCGAAACGCGGGAGTTCCGGGCAAGGTTCCATGAGCCGGCTGTCCGCGGCATCGCACATGCGGTCGCGCTATTACATGACGTGTAATTGAGCCGCTGCGCCGGCCAGGCCTAATACGGGGCAGGCTTTTGCGACGACAGAGCAGAAGGCTGGCGCGGCGACGACTTCGTCCGCGCGATCACATCCGATTTTGCAAGAGGACGTTACAATGCAAAGGTTCAACCTCCAGACGATCGGCTCGGCACCCGAAAAATCCAGGCCTGCGCTCAAGGCGTTGGAAGAGAAGTTCGGCTTTCTTCCGAACGTCATGGCGACTATGGCCAACAGTCCGGTGCTTCTCAACGGATTCGTCGCCACCTTCGGCAGTTTTCACGGCGGCAGCTTCGATGAAATCGAAAAGCAGGTCCTGCTGCTTACCAATGCGGTGACGATCAAGTGCCCCTGGACCGTTGCCGCGCATTCGACATTCGCCATCGAAGACGGCATCGACGAGGGCGAAGTCCAAGCGATCCGAAAGGGCAGGCTGCCAGCCAACCCGAAATACGCGGCGCTCTCGGCGTTGACGAAGACGTTGATCGAAAAAAAGGGAAACGTCACCGATGCCGACATCGATGCGTTCACCGCGGCGGGTTAGTCGAAAGCCCAAGTTCTGGAGGTGGTGACCGGCGTCGGCGTTTCGACCATGGCGGCAACCACGACCAACATGGCCGGTACGCCGATCGAGGAGCGCTTCCGGGCGCAGGCATGGTCTCCGCTCGCGGTGGCAGCCTGACCCGCATAAAAACCGAGACCTGGAGCGCGACGCACTTCAGCGTGATTGGCGGCGCATGGATCGGCACGATCCCTGCGCCGCCAAAACTTGAGCCGGATTGAAGCGTATCGCAGCGGCGGTGCCCGAGGATTGCTCACCATGAACCCGTCGAATATCAGGACAGGCATGACGCCCGATCTGGGTGTGCTCTTGCGCCAATGGCGCGATTTGCGCGGCACAAGCCAGCTCGATCTGTCGCTTGATACCGGCATCTCCCAACGACAGATCAGCTTCATCGAAAACGGACGCAGCGTGCCCAACCGCGAAACCCTGATGGCTATCGCCCGGGGGCTCGATGTGCCTTTACGCGAGCGTAACACATTGCTGCTCGCCGCGGGCTATGCGCCGATGTTTTCCGAAAGCGCGTGGGATTCGGTGGAAATGAAAAGCGTTACCGGCGCCCTGACGCGCATCCTGCGGCAGCACGAGCCCTTTCCAGCAGTCGTGATGGATCGCTACTGGAACGTGCTCATGGCCAATGAATCCGCGCCGCGCTTCTTCGGCTGCTTCATCGACATGTCCGCCCGCCAGGGACCGCGCAACATGTTGCATTTGATGTTCGATCCGCAAGGCATGCGTCCGTTCCTCGCCAATTGGCCCGATGTCGCCAGGAGCTTGTTCGAGCGTGTCTATCGCGAATCCATCGGCCGCGTTGTCGACGAAAAGACGAAGGTCCTGCTGGCGGAATTGCTCGCCTATCCGGATGTTGAAAACGAATGGAAAAACCCGGTGGCACTGGGCTTCACGCCAGTCATTCCGCTGGGGTTCGTCAGGGAAGGTAGGGTTCTCAACTACTTTTCGATGGTCACCACGGTCGGGACGCCGCAAACCGTCGCTGCCCAGGAACTGCGTGTCGAGTGCATGTTCCCGGCCGACGAGGCAACCGAGACGCTTCATGCCGAAATGATGGCCGTCGGCGCCGGGCATCCAGCGGCCTAGCATCTGGAGACCGGCGTCGACTACCGCTCAGTCGACCGGCGCCGCGGTGGCGGGCGCGGTTTTGGCCGTCTCCTTGCGCACGATCGGCGCCACCCTGGTGCCGTAAAGCTCGATCGCCTTCATGATCTTGGCGTGCGGCATGGTGCCGATCGCCATCTGCAGCAGGAAGCGGTCGTTGCCGAAGATCTTGTGCTGGGCGACGATTTTTTCCGCCACGGCCTCAGGATTGCCGACGAAGAGGGCCCCACTGGGACCCCGTGCGTGATCGAAATGCGCGCGCGAGGTCGGGCCCCAGCCGCGCTCGCGGCCGATGCGGTTCATCACCTCGGCCTGCGGTCCGTAGAAATCGTCGGCCGCCTGTTCGGTCGTCTCGGCGATGAAGCCGTGCACGTTGATGCTCGTGGCGAGCCTGGCCGGATCGTTGCCGCTGCGCCGCGCCGCCTCGCGATAGATATCGAACAACGGCGCGAAACGCGCCGGCTCGCCGCCGATGATGGCCAGCGCCAGCGGCAGGCCGAGCACGCCGGCGCGCGCGGCGGATTGCGGCGTGCCGCCGATGGCGATCCAGACCGGCAGCTTTTCCTGCAACGGACGCGGATAGACGCCGCGGTCGTTGATCGGCGCGCGCAGCTTGCCCTGCCACGTCACTGTCACCTGATCGCGGATCGCCAGCAACAGGTCGAGCTTCTCGGCGAACAGCTCGTCATAGTCCTCGAGATTGTAGCCGAACAGCGGGAAGGATTCGATGAAGGAGCCGCGCCCGGCCATGATCTCGGCGCGGCCGCCGGACAGAAGATCAAGCGTCGCGAATTGCTGGAAGACGCGCACCGGATCGTCGGAGGAAAGCACCGTGACCGCGCTGGTCAGACGGATGCGCTTCGTGCGCTCGGCCGCCGCGGCCAGCGCCACCACCGGCGCCGAGGCGGCATAATCTGGACGGTGATGCTCGCCGAGGCCGAACACGTCGAGGCCGACCTGGTCGGCCAGCTCGATTTCCTCGATGAGGTTGCGCAGCCTCTCATGCGGGCCGATCGCGCCGGGGCCCGGCTCCGGGCTGACATCGGCGAAAGTGTAGAGACCGAGTTCCATCTGGTTGCGTCCTCAATGTTCATGTCAGCGTTTGTCGTCGGCGCTAGAGGTAACTATCCCCCGTTCTGCCCGCCAGACGCGCGGTCTGTGAACAGTGCATCGCGCTGCCGGGCCGTATCCCTGCGGCAACAAGCCCGGATTTTTCATGGCTGCCATACCGTTTTGGCGCTTGAACTTAGCGCTTTCACGCGTATGTAAGCGTCGCGAATAGACTGCAGGGAAGTACACTTGGCTATCTACAGGGAAAAAGACATTTTCGAGCGGCGCAATGCCGCGAACGAGGCAAAGAAGGCGCTGCTCGAGCGCTTCAAGGCAAAGCCGGCGGCGGATGATCCAATAGTGCTGGCTCGCCAGGCCGAACGCAAGGCGATCCTTGAGGCCCGCGCCATTCGCGAGGCGGAAAAGGCAAGGCTGAAGCAGGAAAAGCTGGCACGCGAAGCGGCCGAGAAGGCCGAGCGCGAGGCGATTGCCGAAGCGGCGCGTCTCGCGGCGGAAGCGGCGGCGGCCGAAGAGGCCAAGCGCCGCGAGGCCGAGGAATCCGAGCGCATCGCTTTCGAGCTTGCCGATGAGGCCGCGCGCAAGGCCAAGCGTGACGCACGCTACGCCGCCCGCAAGGCACGTGTCGGCCGTACGCCTCCGGGCTTCTCCGCCCGCTAGGTTCGGATTCGTTGGAACATTAAGTCAGGGTCGCCGAAAGCGGCCCTGAATGCGTTTGTGCTACGATAGCAGGCTAGGCGACCAGTTTAAGCCCGACGATGCCGCAGACGATCAGGCCGATACAGGCGAGCCGGACGATCGTCGCCGGCTCGCCGAGCAGCCAGATGCCGAGCAGCGCCGTGCCGACGGTGCCGATGCCGGTCCACACCGCATAGGCCGTGCCGACAGGCAGCGTCTTCAGCGCCAGCCCGAGCAGGCCGAGGCTTACGATCATCGAGGCGATGGTGAGAAGGGCCGGCAGCGGCTTGGAGAAGCCGTCGGTATATTTGAGGCCGATGGCCCAGCCGATCTCGAACAGGCCGGCGAAGAAAAGAAAAATCCAGGACATCGAAGACACTCCGTCATTCCAGCATCGCCTGAGATGCTTGGCGGCGGGTCGTCCCGGCCGGTTTTCGGGGAAGCGAGGTCGTCCTCGCCCTTTGATATGGGGTGGCCTCGATCAACAAAACACCGGCAGCATTGTCATGCCGCCGGTTCAAAGTCAGCATTGAGCCGGGTCGGCCGAATTCGGCCGCTTACTTTTCCTTGATACGCAACGCCTTGACCGGCGGCGCCTTCGGAGCCGGGGCCGCGGCGGGCTTCTTGGCGTCCTTCTTCGGCTTGCGGGCTTCCTTGCCCGCCTTCATCGCACCTTTAGCCATGATTCGCTCCTCCGATTGTGGACGTGCGAGTGAAACAAGAGAAATGCCCGGCTGCAAGAGGCTGTGCCGCTTTGCGAAGCCGGTCGACCGGCTGTCAACCGATTTCCGGGCACAGCGCGGTTCGAAACCTCGCACGGGCTGGTGCATTGTCTGTGAGGCGGGCCGCTAGGCTCGGGCGCGGGGCAGCTCGGAGATCGGATGGCAGGACATAGCGGGTCGAGACGGGTGATCTACGCCGCGCTCGCCGGCAATTTGGCGATCGCGGCGACCAAATTCGCGGCGGCCGCCCTCACCGGTTCGTCCGCCATGCTGTCAGAAGGCGTGCATTCGCTGGTCGACACCGGCAACGGCGCGCTGCTCCTCCACGGCATGCGCCGCGCCGCACGGCCGCCCGACCGCACCCATCCGCTCGGCCACGGACGCGAGCTCTATTTCTGGAGCTTTATCGTGGCGCTTCTGGTGTTCGCGCTCGGCGCCGGCATTTCCTTCTATGAAGGCGTCATCCACATCATGGCGCCCGAGCCGTTCGTCGACGCGAAGGTCAACTACATCGTGCTTGCCCTCTCCTTCGTCTTCGAAGGCAGCTCATGGCTTTTAGCGCTGAAGGAGTTCCGGCAGCAGAAGGGCAAGCAAGGCTGGCTGCAGGCCGTGCAATCGAGCAAGGATCCCAGCGTCTATACGGTGCTGTTCGAGGACAGCGCCGCGCTGCTCGGGCTGGCAGTCGCTTTCGCCGGCATCCTGTCGGCCCAGCTTCTCGAAATCCCCGAGCTCGACGGCCTCGGCTCGATCGGCATCGCCATCATCCTCGGCGCGACCGCCATCTTCCTGGCGCGCGAGAGCAAAGGGCTGCTGCTTGGCGAACCTGCCTCATCCGAAGTGCAGAAGAAGGTGCTGGCGATCGTCCAGGACGATCCGGCGGTGCAGCGCGCGAACGGAATCCTGAGCGTCCATATCGGGCCGGAGGAAATCGTCGCGGGCTTGAGCATCGAATTCGAGGATCATCTCAGCGCGCCCGATATCGAGGCCTGCGTCGAGCGCCTGGAAGCCAGGCTCAAGAAGGAAATGCCGCAAATATCGAGGCTCTTCGTCAAGCCGCAGGCAACTGGCACATGGGAGCGGCGGCGCAAGGCCATGGCCGAGGCCTCGGAAGAGGGATAGATTTTGACAACGCGAACTTGTCAGGAGGAAGGCCTATGAAGATCGACGGCGGATGCCATTGCGGCGCGATCGCCTATGAGGCGGAGGTCGATCCGGAAAAGACCTCGATCTGCCACTGCACCGACTGCCAGCAGCTGACCGGCACGGCCTTTCGCGTGACCGTCGGCGCGCCGGAAGAGCATTACCGGATTACCAAGGGCACACCGAAAGTCTATATCAAGACCGGATCCAGCGGGGCCAAGCGCGCGCAGGGGTTTTGCGGCGAATGCGGGTCGCATCTTTATGCGACGTCGGTTGGCGATGGACCGAAAATCTATGGCATCAGGGTGGGCACGGCGCGCCAGCGCGACCAACTGGTGCCGAGAAGACAGGTCTGGCACCGCTCGGCGTTGCATTGGCTGCCGGAGTTTGAAGGCATGGCGACCATCGAGGAGCAGTAGCACTGTCGGATCGGCCCGTTGACGGAAGCCTCGGCGATTGGCTGAATCTTTCGCGCCTTCGTTATCCTCGGGCTTGACCCGAGGATCCATGCCGTGACCCTTGTGAAGGGCTCGGCGGAGCAAAATTCTTAACTGTCTCAACGCCTTAGCGTCACAGCACAGATTCCAGGGTCTGCGCGCGTCGCTTCGCTCCTTGCTCCGCCCTGGAATGACGAAGTGATCGGCGTTCCAGACAATCTCCAAAGGATGCGACCTCGCCAGCGAAGGAAGAATCGGTCGTTCCAACATCGGCGTCGAGCGACTACTCGTCGCCCTCGACGACGCGTAGCCTGAGCTGACCCGTCTTGGAGTCCGCAACCCGCGAACCGCCTTCGGCCTTTGGCGCTGCGCTTCGCGCGGCCTCGGTTTCGCCTTCCGCGAATTCCAGCGCCTCGATCTTCTGGCCGCGCTTGGTCACCTTCGACGTCGACACCAGGATGTCGTCGATGTCGCGCGCCGCCTGGCCGAAATGTGTCTGCAGCCGACGTACCCGCTCGTCGACCCGCGCCACATCCTCCATCAGGCGGATGACCTCGCCCTGGATCAGATGCGCCTGCTCGCGCATGCGGGCGTCCTTGAGGATCGCCTGGATCACCTGGATCGACAGCATCAGCAGCGAGGGCGAGACGATGACGACGCGGGCGCGATGAGCCTTCTGCACCACCGCCTCGAAATTCTCGTGGATCTCGGCAAACACCGATTCCGACGGCACGAACATGAAGGCGGTGTCCTGTGTCTCGCCCTGGATCAGGTATTTTTCGGCGATATCGCGGATATGCACCTCGATGTCGCGACGGAAAGCCTGCGCCGCCACCTTCTGCATGGCCTCGCCCTCGGCGGCGCGGATGGCGTTCCACGCCTCCAGCGGAAACTTGGCGTCGATGGCGAGTGACGGCGCACCGTTGGGCATCCGCACCAGGCAATCGGGCCGGCTGCCGTTGCTGAGGCTGGCCTGGAACTCGTAGGCGCCGTGCGGAAGGCCGTCGGCGACGATCGCTTCCATCCGCGACTGGCCGAAGGCGCCGCGCGTCTGCTTGTTGGAGAGGATCGCCTGCAGCTGCACGACCTGGCCGGCCAAGGACTGGATGTTGCCTTGCGCGGTGTCGATCACCGCCAGCCGCTCCTGCAGCTTGGCCAGGCTCTCATGCGTCGACTTGGTCTGCTCGGCCATGGTCTGGCCGAGACGCCCGGTCATGGCGTCGAGCCGTTGTCCGAGCGACTGGGTGAGCTCGGCCTGCCGCGCCCCGAACACCTCGGCGATCGCCCCCATGCGCCCCTGCATCTCGGCCTGCGCTTGCATGATGTCGGCCATCCTCGCCTCAGCATCGCGGGCATGGTCGGCGGCTTCGGCGGCCGCCGCCGCGCGTGCCCCGGCCGCGCGCCACAAGGCGACGACGAGCGCCACGGACAGCGCAAGCAGAAGGATCGCGCCGAAAGCCAGCGCCTGGCCAAGCGTCACGGTCGTGGCGCCAAGCCGCGCGATGGGCTCGGAAAGGACGGAGGTCATGTCGTTCATTTGGGCAGCATAACCGATTCGGCCTCCTGGCACAGATCAAAACGTGAACAGGTCAAAGATGCCCCGGTTGACGCTTTTCAAGCGAGGTCTTAGGTGAGACGCCATGTCGATCAAGCCGCTCATCATCCTTCCCGATCCCGTCCTGCGCCAGGTTTCCAAGCCGGTCGAGCGCGTCGATGCCGATTTGCGCAAGCTCGCCGACGACATGCTGGAGACCATGTATGACGCGCCGGGCATCGGCCTCGCGGCGATCCAGGTCGGCGAGCCGCGGCGGCTGCTGGTCATAGACCTTGCCAAGGAAGGCGAGGAGCCTCAGCCGCATGTCTTCATCAATCCGGAAGTGCTCGAAAGTTCCGACCAGCGGTCCGTCTATGAGGAAGGCTGCCTGTCGATCCCCGACTATTACGCCGAGGTCGAGCGCCCGGCTTCGGTGCGGGTGAAGTATCTAGACCGCGACGGCAAGCTGCAGGAGATGCAGGCGGAAGGCCTGATGGCCACCTGCCTGCAGCACGAGATCGACCATCTCAACGGCGTTTTGTTTATCGACCACATCTCGAAGCTCAAGCGCGACATGGTGGTGCGGAAGTTCAAGAAGCTCGCCAAGGACAAGGCGCCGGGCAAGATGGTGGGCTAGGCGACGCCTTTCCGCGCCTGAAAGAACCCTGGATCATGATATCAGTCGAAGGTTTCGATGGGCGACACCCCGATCAGCAACATTCCTGAACCTGGCCCAAAGCCACAAGTCTCCACATGGGATGCGATCCGCAGCGCATTCGTGTCTGAAGACGCGATCAGCGACGAATTTGCCGATATGATTGAATGAGATCGAGGCTCAGAGGAAGCGCGATTTCGGCCGCGATTTCGACGATTGATCGAGATTCGCGAAAGCAAGCGCCAAAGCGGGCGGTAGGAAGAGGAGCACATCCGTCATGCCGCTTCGCGTCATCTTCATGGGCACGCCGGATTTCTCCGTGCCGACCTTGCGCGCCATCGCCGAGGCCGGCCACGAGATCGCGGCCGTCTACACCCAGCCGCCGCGCGCCGCCGGCCGGCGCGGGCTGGAGCTGACGCCCTCGCCGGTGCAGCGCGAGGCCGAGCGGCTGGCGCTCGACGTTCGGACGCCGACGTCGCTGAAAAGCGAGGCCGAGCAGCAGGCTTTTGCCGCCTTGCAGGCCGATGTCGCGGTGGTCGTCGCCTACGGCCTGCTGCTGCCGAAAGCCGTTCTGGACGCGCCAAGGCTGGGCTGCCTCAACGGCCATGCCTCGCTTTTGCCACGCTGGCGTGGTGCTGCTCCCATCCAGCGCGCCATCATGGCCGGCGATAGCGAGACCGGCATGATGGTCATGAAGATGGAAGAGGGTCTGGACACCGGGCCGGTGGCAATGGTTGAAAAAGTCGCCATCGCGCCCGACATGACAGCCGGCGAATTGCATGACCGACTGATGATTCAAGGCGCCTCGCTGATGGTTGAGGCGCTCGCGCAGTTGGGGATAAATTGTCTGACATTTACCCAACAGGCAACGGCAGGGGTGACCTACGCCCGAAAGATCGATAAATCGGAGACACGCGTAGACTGGACGCGGCCTTCTGGCGAAGTCCACAATCACATTCGCGGCCTCTCGCCCTTTCCGGGCGCGTGGTGCGAGGTCGACATTGGCGGCCGCATGGAGCGGCTGAAACTGCTTCGCTCGACGCTCTCGGATGGCGTCGGCGAGTCGGGAGGAATTCTCGATGACCGGCTGACGGTCGCCTGCGGGACAGGCGCGGTCAGGCTGGTCGAAGTTCAACGGGCGGGCGGAAAGCCTGCCACTGCGCAGGAGTTTTTGCGCGGAGCCAAGATCGAAAAAGGAACGAAACTCACATGAGCATGATGTCGATACGCGCGGCGACGCCGCGGGATCGCGAGGCGATCCGCCTCGTCGAAGAACATGCCTTTGGCCAGCAGGCAGAAGCCGGCCTGGTCGACGCGCTTGTCACTGGCGGCGATGCCGTCGTCGAGCTGGTTGCAGAGGAAGACGGGCAGGTCGTCGGCCATATTCTTTTCTCGCGACTGTTCGTTCAGAACGGCACCAAGCAGTTCGCCGCCGTCGCGCTGGCGCCGCTGGCGGTCGAGCCGTCGTTCCACGGCACCGGCATCGGCGGCGCGCTGATCCGCGAAGCGCATGTCCGCCTCAAGGAAGCCGGCGAGATGCTGGCCGTGGTGCTGGGCGATCCGGTCTATTACGGCCGCTTCGGGTACACCCATGCCCGCGCCGCGGGATTCGAGAGCGAGTATCAGGGCGAGGCGCTGCAGGCGCTGGCCTGGGGCGACGCGCCCGAGACCGGCAGGCTGGTCTACGCTTCCGCCTTTACCGCTTTAGCCGCCTAGGCGAGCGGCAAGCGCCGCAGGACATGCCGCGTTTTCGGCTCGATATCGAATATGACGGCAGCCAATTCGCCGGCTGGCAGCATCAGGCCGACCAGCCCTCGGTGCAGCAGGCGATCGAGCAGGCGATCGAGAAGTTCTGCGGCGAAGAGGTAAGAATACGTGCCGCCGGCCGCACCGATGCCGGCGTGCACGCCACCGCGCAGGTCGCCCATGTCGACCTGGCCAAAGCGTGGTCGGGCGACAAGGTGCGCGACGCCGTCAACGCGCATCTGCATGCGGCCGGCACGCGTGTCGCCATTCTGAAGGCTGCCGTCGTCGCCGACGGTTTCGACGCGCGGTTTTCCGCCACCGGCCGGCATTATCTTTATCGCATCCTCAACCGCCGGGCGCCGGCGGCGCTGGAAAAGGGCAAGGTCTGGTGGGTGCCGAAGCGGCTCGACGCCGAGGCCATGCATGAGGCTGCCAAGGTGCTGCTCGGAAAGCATGACTTCACCACCTTCCGCTCAACCCAGTGCCAGGCCGAAAGCCCGGTCCGCACGCTTGATCGCCTCGACGTCAGCCGCGATGGAGACTTCATCGAGCTGCGCAGCTCGGCGCGCTCTTTTCTGCACAACCAGGTTCGCTCGATGGTCGGCTCGCTGAAGCGCGTCGGCGACGGCTCCTGGAGCGCCGCCGATCTCAAGGCGGCGCTCGAAGCGCGCGACCGCGCCGCCTGCGGCCAGGTAGCGCCGCCGGACGGGTTGTTTCTTGTCGGGGTGGATTACCCGGAAGGCGTCTGAACGCGGTCTCGATCAGGCGCCTCACGGTTTCTTCTGCGAGTGGGTCTCATGTCGCTTGCGCGCCCGTTGGGCCATTTCCGCAGGCGAAATGACTTTGCCAGGGTTTGTCTTCAACGCATCATAGGTCGGTGCGACTTCCTCGCGGAGCCAGCGCTCCACCGCGGCGTCGCGCTCCTGAAGGGCGCGAAGCCCAGCGCGGAATGACTTCGCTGCTGGTCGCATAGGTATCCGAGCGGACGAGTTGATCGATGAAGGCGGCTTGCTCCGCCGGCTGAAGATGCATCTTTCGGTGTCGGGCAGGATCAACCCGTCGTGCCGTCCGGTATGTCGATGCCGAGCAGCGCCTGCAGGCCGAACAGGACCAGCAGCGAGGCGACGAACATGCCGATGAACACGGCCGTGCCCACCGCGGCGCCTTTGCCGATGGTTGTATTGGTCATGCGCCAGGTCAGCACCATCGAGAGGGCGAACAGCGCCAGCGATACCAGGCTGCTGACCTCGCTGGCCGAAGGCAGGAGCAGCCTGAGCAGCGCCGAGGGCAGCATCAGCCAGGCGATGATCGCCGACGCCCAGTTGGACGCGACGACATAGTGGACGAAGCGGCCGCCGATGCCGGCGCGCGGCGCCACCAGCGCAAGCGCGACCAGCGGCAGCACCCAGGAGCCGATATCGACGGTCGCCAGCCTTATCAGCATGCCGAGGCGCCCGGCGAAGGCATCGGGGTCGCCGACCTCATTGGCTATCCCGACCCAGCCGACGATCAGCGCCGGCGCCGCCACGACGATGGCAAAGAAGGAATTCCAGAAACCGTCGGCCGAAAGGTCGAGCAGGCGCAGGCCATCAGCCTTGCCGAACATCAGCCGCCAGGCGCCGGCCAGCGAAGCATAGGTTTCGTCTGCCGAAAGCATGGTCACGAAGGGCCTTGTCCGAACCAGTCTTCGATAAAGCGTTCGTAGATTTGCGTCAGCGTCTCGAGATCGGCAAGCGCGACGCGCTCGTCCACCATATGCATGGTCTTGCCGACCAGCCCGAACTCGACCACCGGGCAATAATCCTTGATGAAGCGCGCGTCCGACGTGCCGCCGGAGGTGGAGAGCGCCGGCCTCTTGCCGACCACCGCCTTGACCGAACCGCTCAGCGTATCGATCAGCTTGTCGTCGCGGGTGAGGAAGACATGGCTCGGCCGGTCGCGCCAGACAAGCTCGTAGTCGACCGGCGCCTTCTTGCCCGGCCGGTATTTCTTGCGCCCGGCGGCCTGGTCGAGCCGGTTGTGGATCTCGGCCTGGACCGATTCGGCGTCCCAGGTGTCGTTGAAGCGGATGTTGAAAATGGCCGTCGCCTTCGCCGGGATGACGTTGGTCGCCGCATTGCCGACATCGATCGACGTCACTTCGAGGTTGGTCGGCTGGAAATCCTTCGTGCCCTTGTCGAACACCGGATGGAGCAGCGCGTCGACCAGGCTCATCAGGCCACGCACCGGATTGTCGGCAAGCTGTGGATAGGCGGCATGGCCCTGGCGTCCGTTGACGGTCACGCTGCCCGACAGCGAACCGCGCCGGCCGATCTTGATCATGTCGCCGAGCGCATCGGGATTGGTCGGCTCCCCGACGATCGAGGCGTCCCACTTCTCGCCCTTGGCCGCTGCCCAGTCGAGCAGCTTGGTGGTGCCGTTGATGGCCGGACCTTCCTCGTCGCCGGTGATCAGCAGCGACACCGAGCCTTTCGGGCCGCCATTCTGCGCGACATGGCGCGCAACCGCGGCGATGAAGCAGGCGATGCCGCCCTTCATGTCGACGGCGCCGCGGCCGTACATCTCGCCATTGGCGATTTCGGCGGCGAAGGGCGGATGCGTCCAGGCCGCCTCGTCGCCCACCGGCACCACATCGGTATGGCCGGCAAACATCAGATGCGGGCCGTTGCCCGAGCGCCGCGCATAGAGGTTTTCGATGTCCGGCGTGCCGTCTTCCGAGAAGATTGGACGCTCGATCGAGAAGCCGAGCGGCTTCAGCATGTCTTCAAGGGCCGTAAGCGCGCCACCCTCGGCGGGCGTCACGGACGGGCAGCGGATCAGGGCGGCAAGATTCGCGGCGGGATCGGTAGGCAATGTCATGGGCAAAGCGATAGTCGAAAGAGTTTGTCGTGTCACGGTGGCAGATGATCGCCGCTCATGCCGCCGACAATATGGTTTTCATGACGGTAAATGCATGTCGCCCGCAAGTGTGCGGCAGTTCTGGGAGAACGACATGCCTAATAGTAAGGTGGCGGCCACGCGAGGACGAGCGCATGGCCCGTGAAACGAAGACGATCGCAATAGCCGGCGCCGGCAGCATCGGCTGCTATGTCGGCGGCTGCCTGGCGCTCGCCGGACGCAAGGTCGTCTTCCTCGGCCGCGGCCGCGTCGTCGAGGCCATGCGCGAAAGCGGGCTGCGCGTCAGCGATCTCGACGGCCGAGACCGCCCCGTCGAGGCACAAGCGATTTCGGCGAGCGACGATCCGGCGATCGCACTGACGGGTGCGGATGTCATCCTGGTGACGGTGAAGAGTGGCGCGACCGGGGAGATGGCCGGGCTGGTCGCCGCCCACGGACGCGCTGATGCCGTGGTGGTCAGCCTGCAGAACGGCGTCGACAATGCGGACAGGCTGCGCGCCGCGCTTCCCGGACGGCGGGTGCTGACCGGCATGGTGATGTTCAACGTCGTCCTGTCGCCCGATGGCGAGGCGCCGTTGCGTGCGCATCGCGCCAGCCAGGGCGAGGTGATGATCGACGACGGCGTCGACGGCCTTGTCGATCTGCTCGACGTCGACGGGCTTGCCGTCGAAGCGCGCGCCGACATGAAGGCAGTGCAGTGGGGCAAATTGCTGATGAACCTCAACAATGCCCTCGTCGCGCTTTCCGACCTGCCGCTGGCGAAGCAATTGGCCGACCGAAGCTGGCGCGTCATCCTGGCCGGCCAGATCGACGAAGCGCTCGCCGCTATGCGAGCGGCGGGCATAGCGCCTGCGCGCATCACCGGCCTGCCGCCATCGCTGCTGCCGAAAGTGCTGCGGCTGCCCGACTGGCTGTTCGGGCTTCTGGCGCGTCGCATGCTTGCGATCGACCCTCAAGCGCGCTCGTCGATGTGGGACGACCTGAAACGCGGCCGCCCCACCGAGATCGACGAATTGCAGGGCGCCGTCATTCGCCTGGCCAGGCAAACGGGCACCCCGACGCCGATCAACGAACGCGTCACCGCGCTGGTGCGTCAGGCGGAAGCGGAAAAGCGCGGTCCGCCCGGCCTCGGGCCGGAAGCGGTCGGCGGTGGTCGTCAATGAGCGTGATCTTCTGCCAGATCTTGCGCGACAGGTTGGAGCTAAGATTCTCGATATCGTTGACGGCATTGACGACGACATCGTCATTGACCGATTGCGCGAACAGCGCCGCGACCTTGCCGGCGATCGACAGCATTTCGGAGCAATAGTCGAGATAGCGCGCCAGGTCGGCCGCATCGGTGATGCGGGCGGGCGAGTGCGAGGTCGGCTTGAAATCGGCCGACAAGGTTGCCGGATCCTTGGTCAGTTGATGCATGTCGATGACATGGATCAGCGAGCGCAGCCCGTGCAGCTGCCGGAAAACCTTCTTGCGCTTGATCCGCTCCTCGGTGCGGATCAGCGCCAGCAGCCCGAGCGCGGCGAGAATGACCGTGTTGATCGTCGCCTCGATGCCTTGCATCGACTGCACGGCATCGTCGGCGCCCGAAATGCGGTCGAGCGGCAGGATGGTGCCGACGAACAGGAACATCGCCACGCCGGCGACGAAGGCCGCGACGATGGCGCCGCGCAGCCACCAGATCGGCGCTTCCAGTTCCTTGGCGGCCTTGGCGAGGTCTCGCGACAGCGACACCAGTTCGCCGGCAACGGCGCGCAGGCCCCTTTCCGGGAAACGCTCCGCGACGCGCTCCTCCAGCCTTTGCGCAGTCTCGATGATCCGCGCCGGGTCGAGCGTGCGATAGCGCATGCGACCTCAGCTATCGCCCGGGGCGTTGGTGCGCCTGCCGTAGCGGTTCGGTCCGGGATCGCTGCGGAAACAGGAAAGGATGATGAGCAGGATGGGACCGATGATGAGCGAGATCAGCGCAAAATAGGTCGGCTTGCCGAAATCATGAAAGCGCTTCGCCGTCACCGCGAACGTGGCCCAGGCCGAGATCAGCAACACGCCCCAGCATATCATGGCCCAGTTCTGACTGGCGGTCGTGTTCAGCTCCACCCGCGCGAACTGGTAGAACGGAAAAAACTGGACAAGGACCAGCAAAATCCCGGCCAGCGCATAGGCGACCGGGCTCAGCCGCCCCGAAAGGCTGAAGAACAGCCAGAGGAATTGCGATCGTTCAGCCAATGGCGTCCGCTCCGTCGTGGAGGATCAATCGCGCAGCAATTCGTTGATCGAGGTCTTCGACCGGGTCTTGGCGTCGACGCGCTTGACGATGACGGCGCAGTAGAGGCTCGGGCCCGGCTCGCCATTGGGCAGCGGCTTGCCGGGCAGCGATCCGGCGACGACCACCGAGTTCGGCGGCACCTCGCCGTAAAAAACCTCGCCGGTGGCACGGTCGACGATCTTGGTCGACTGGCCGATGAACACGCCCATGCCGAGCACCGAGCCTTCGCGCACGATGCAGCTTTCGACCACTTCGGAGCGCGCGCCGATAAAGCAATTGTCCTCGATGATGGTCGGGCCGGCCTGCATCGGCTCCAGCACGCCGCCGATGCCGACGCCGCCGGAAAGATGCACATTCTTGCCGATCTGGGCGCAGGAGCCGACCGAAGCCCAGGTATCGACCATGGTGCCGGTATCGACATAGGCCCCGACATTGACGAAGGACGGCATCAGCACGGCGCCCGGCGCGACATAGGCCGACCGGCGCACGATCGAGGACGGCACGGCGCGGAAGCCTGCCTTCTCGAAATCGACGGCGCTCCAGCCGTCGAACTTGGACGGCACCTTGTCCCACCACACCGCCTGGCCGGGACCACCCTTGATGATCTCCATCGGGTTCAGCCGGAAGGAGAGCAGCACCGCCTTCTTCAGCCACTGGTTGACGTGCCACTTGCCGTCGTCCTGCCGTTCGGCGACGCGGGCGACGCCGCGATCGAGCAGGTCGAGCGCCGACTGGATGGCGTCGCGCGTCTCGCCGCGCGTCGCGGTCGAGATCGCGTCGCGCTCCTCGAAGGCCTTCTCGATGGTCTTTTCGAGGCTCGCCAGATCGGGCTTCGACATGATTTCGCTCCATTACCAAGCTGTTAAGGGGCCACGCCTTAACCTGTTTAAAAGTCGCGCGGACCCTATGTTAAGGCTCAATGGGGGTCAATCGCGCCTGCGGCACGGGACGGCGCAAGTGAAGGAATTGGACGGGTGGATTCGATGACTCCCATGGAAAAGGCAGGGTGGACGCCGCTGCCGCATTCGGACGAGGATCTGGAGCGCTCGAAAGGCGTGCCGGATACCCCGCAGACGCGTGCCGAGACCTACCGGCTGGCCTGGAACGATCCCGAGTTCATGACGCGTCGCGAATTGCGCGCCGTGCGGCTGCAGCTCGAGCTTCTGAAGCCGGAAATGATCCTGGCCGAACGCGGCATTCATTCGACGGTCATCCTGTTCGGCGGCGCCCGCCTGCCGGAACCCGGCGGCGAAGCCTGGGCGGCCAAGAACGAGACGCAGAAGAAGAACCTCGAGGCGAACAGCAAATATTACGAGGAAGCGCGCAGATTCGCTCGTCTGTGCTCGCAGCAGTCGGCCACCTCCTATTATCGTGAATATGTCGTCGTTACCGGCGGCGGGCCCGGCGTCATGGAGGCCGGCAACCGCGGCGCCGACGATGTCGGCGCGCCGTCGATCGGCTTGAACATCGTATTGCCGCACGAGCAGGCGCCCAACGCCTATGTCACGCCGGAGCTCTGCTTCAACTTCCACTATTTCGCCGTCCGCAAGATGCATTTCGTCATGCGCGCCAAGGCGGTCGCGGTGTTTCCGGGCGGCTTCGGCACGATGGACGAGTTCTTCGAGACGCTGACGCTCATCCAGACGGGACGCATGGAGCGCGTCCCGGTCATCCTGTTCGGCAAGGCGTTCTGGCAAAGGGCGATCGATCTCGATTTCCTCGCCGAGCAGGGCACGATCTCGCCCGGCGATCAGGACATCATCGATTTCGTCGACACGGCCGAAGAGGCCTGGGAGATCATCCGCCGCTTCTACAAGCTTTAAGGGCGGGAAGACAAACCTGCCCGGTCTGCCTACGCCGGCAGCTCGACCAGCCAGCCATTCGAGTGCGCGAAACGCACGATGGCCGCCCGTGAGTGCAGCGCGAGCTTCTCGGTTGCCCTGGTGCGGTAGGTCTCGATCGTCTTTATGCTGAGGTTGAGCCGGGACGAGATTTCCTTGTTGCTGTAGCCGAGCGCCACCAGCTGGATGACCGACCGTTCCCGTTCGCTGAGATTGCCGGGATCGCCCTGGGTGGCGCCGCGCGGGCTCAATATACGCGCGGCGAGCGCCGGATCGACATAGTTGTCGCCGGCCAATACGCAGCGGATGGCCTGCAGCAGGTCCGTCGCCGTCGACCGCTTGACCACGAAGCCGCGGCCGCCGGCCGCAAGCACCTGGCGCAGGCAGCCTGGGTCCTCATGCGCCGTCAGCGCTATGCAGCTGACCTCGCGAAAGCGTTCGCCAAGCCGTTCGATCAGCGTGACCCCGTTGACGCCGGGAAGCGATATGTCGACCACGGCGACATCGGGTAACGTCTTGCCGATCCCTTCAAGGGCATCCTCGGCGTTTCCGGCCAGTCCGACGATCGTCAGATCGTCCTGGCTGTCGATCATCGCGCCGACCCCCGACAGGATGATCGGATGGTCATCGACCACGAATATGCGCCTGCAGCACACCTTAACCTCCATCAGTCTGCCAAAGGCCCTGTCACGCGGAAAGGGTCCTCTTGTCCTTGATGGTCTAGGCAACTGGCCCGCCTGGCGCGGGACGCCCGTCTGTTCTGGCGGCCTGAACGGCCGCAACGGGTAAGCCATCCCCCGCCTAACCCAATGAAGCCGGACTGTAAGCCACCGCTAATGTCCGGGATGTGCAGCGCTTCACGTAACCCCACCTGACGCCAAGATGCCGTTTCAGACTTGTTCGCGTCTTGTCGGCCGGACCGTCGATCAGCCGGCCAGAGGCACGTCGGCGTAAACGGTTGTCCCCTTGCCCCTGGCGGTTTCAACCGACAATTTGCCACCGACCAGTGCCAGCCGCTCCCTCATTCCGGCAAGGCCCAAATGGCCCGGACCGGGTTCGGCGCTGGCGTCGAAGCCGCGGCCGTCATCCTCGATCGTCAGGCGTATCCGATCGTCCTGGATGTGCGCCGTGACGCTTACGCGGCCCGGCGCGGCATGCTTGCCGATATTGGTGAGCGCTTCCTGCGCAACGCGGTACAAAGTGAGCGCGATCTCGGCAGGCGGCGGGCTCGACAGGGCTTCAAGATCCATCTCGCATGCAATGCCAAGTTGACCGCAAAGCATGGTAGCCAGGTCCTCGACCGAAGCTCTGAGGCCTTGGTGATCGAGGTCCGCGGGTCGCAGGCTCCAGGCGGCGTCATGCACCCTGGCACTCAGCTCGTCGATAAGCAGCGCGGCGCGCTCGAGGCGGGCGTCCATCTCCGGCGAGCCGGCGCGAACGATGTGCAATTCGAGCGCGACGCTGGCGAGCAGCTGGCCAAGATCGTCATGCAGCTCGCGCGACAGGCGCAGGCGCTGCTCTTCCTGCACGGCAACCAGATGCCGCGCCAGACCACGGCGCTTTCCCGAGCTTTCACCTTTGCCGGTGTCGATGCCACCCTCCACCGTCAACGCCGCGCCCGCGAGAAGAGGCACAAGGGTTGATGCTGCGCGCAATATACACCCGGCATATACCTTTATGCCTGTCAGTTTTTTCCCGAGTGCTTCAACTTTTCCTGACACGGGGGTCAGCAGAAAAACCGGCCGCACCTGCCGATCAGCCCGAATTCATGGGCGCTATTTCCGCGTGCATCCTTAGAGCGTCCTCCCGGTCACCTTGACCTGGCCGGGAAGCTCAACACCAACCAAGGAGAACGTCATGAGAAAGATCATCCTGGCCGCGGCCGTGCTGTCGGCTCTGACCGGTTCGGCATCCGCATTTTCGGTCGGTAGCGGCAACGGCAACGGCAACGGCAATGTCGGCGTCGGCAACGGCAATGGGAACGGCAACGCCAACACCGGCGCCTTCAACGGCAACTTCAACGGCAACGGCAATTTCGGCTTCGGCAACGGCAACGGGAACGGCAACGCCAATATGGGCGCCTTCAACGGCAACTATAACGGCAACCTCAATGCCGGCGCCGCCAACGGCAACGGCAACGGCAACGGCAATTTCGGCCTCGGCAACGGCAACCTGAACGGCAACGGGAACTGGGGCATCGGAAACGGAAGCGCCAACGGCAACGGCAACGCCGGTGTCGGCAACGGCAACGGAAACGGCAACGGGAACCACTAGTCCCCGCCCAACCGCCGGCGTCGCCAAGCTTCAGTTTGGAAAGACGCCGATGGCTCTGGGACCGTCGAGCCAAGCGCCCGTCCCCCGCGCAAGGCTACCGCGACATGTCGCCGGCGGTCCCAGTCCTTTTCGCCCAATCCTTTTTGCAACAGATCCCAATTTCAAAAGCTTAGCCATGGAAGGAGCTCGCAGATGAAACGCTACGTCATACCGGCGCTATGCCTTGGGTTGTTGAGCGCAACCGCGGCGAAGGCTGACATCACGACGGGCAGCCAGGCCTTCGGCATGTCGGCCGTCCAGGGAGCGGTCGGCAAATACGGCCAATCCATCGGCGCGAACGTCAGGGGCATGAACCCGCTCGGCAATTTCGGCGGCAATGTCGGCTACAAGAACAGCGGTACGGGCAATGTCGGCGCCTTCAACAGCGGCACCGGCAATGTCGGCGCTTTCAACGGCAACAACAACACCTCGCCGACAAGCGGCAACGGCAACATTGGCGCCTTCAACGGCAACTCCAACACCGGCCAATACAACGGCAACAGCAACATCGGTGCCGGCAATGGCAACTTCAACGGCGGCAACTTCAACGGAAACGGCAATGTCGGCGCCTTCAACGGCAACTCCAACGGCCGGGGAAACCGCTGATGACCGGCTTGAGCACATCCACCCGGCCTCGCAGGCGCCGGGTGGCGGCGAGGCTGCTTGACGGCAACGGCCTCGCGCTCGGCACACTGCTTGCCGCGTTCCTGGCCGCCGACGCCTCGACCCTTGTCAGGATTGCCGAGCTTCCAATCGGGGCCGGTGTCGCCAGCGGTCTTGGCACTACCGGAAATTTCAACGGCGACGGAAATTCCGGCAACTTCAACGGCAATGGCAACAGCGGCAATTTCAACGGCAACGGCAATGCTGGAAGTTTCAGCGGCAACTTCAATGGCGGCAGCTTCAACGGCAACGCCAATTGCGGCAATGGCCACGGCAACGGCTATGCGTCGGACGGCAATGGCAACGGTACGAGAGCAGCAGGCAATCCGGACCTGTGCCGGTTTTTGAAGGAGCTGAACGGCCGGCTGGGACTGCCGCCCGGCACGATTCCGGACTTCGACTAGAGCAATTCCGGGAAAAGTGCGCAGCAGCTTCCGCCCGGAATTGCGTTTCGCCGTTTCCGTGAAACGGCCCTAGGTCTTCGATACAAGGTCGCAGGCCTAGGCCAGATATTCACCGCCCATTTCCGAAATCAGCGCAAACGCCGGCGATTGGCTGAAGTCGCCCGAACCTCGTCATTCCAGGGCGGAGCAGCCGCGAAGCGGCGTCGCGGAGACCCTGGAATCCATTCCGTGACCCTGATCAAAGAGTGCAGCGGAGCAGAATTCTGCGGCAGCGCTCATACGTCACGGAATGGATCCTCGGGTCTGCGCGCGTCGCTTCGCTCCTTGCTCCGCCCGTGGATGACGATCGCGATGGGCGTTTCGGCCAATCGCCAAGGCATGCCTATGCAAACATCGTTAGGCTACGACGTCGACGATCGCGGTCAGGAAACCGGCGAGGTCGTCGGTGACGAAATCGACGTCGTCCTCGTTTGCGGGGTCGCGTTCCCAGATCTCCGAGAAGGTCGGCTCGAAATTGCGCGGCACCACCAGCACGGTCGTCATGCCGAGCGTTTTCGGCACGGCCAGATTGCGCGCCAGATCCTCGAACATCACCGCATTGTGCCCGGTCACCGAGTGCAATTCGGCAAAACGCTCATAGGTCTGGCGCTCCGGCTTGGGGCTCAGCCCCGCCGCGACGATGTCGAAGATGGCGTCGAAATGTTCCAGTATGCCGAGCTGGCGCGCGGTGCGTTCGGCGTGCCTGCGGTCGCCATTGGTGAAGATGAACTTGCGCCCGGGAAGCTGGCGGATCGCTGCGCCCAGCACCGGATCCGGCACCAGCCGCGAATAGTCGATGTCGTGCACCTTCTCGAGGAAATCGTCGGGATCGATGCCGTGTCGCTTCATCAGCCCGTTCAGCGTCGTGCCGTATTCCAGGTAGAGCTCCTTCTGCAGCTTGCGCGCGTCGTCGCGCGAAAGCGTCAGCAGCTCGCCGACATAGGCGGTCATCTTCACGTCGATCTGCGCGAACAGGTTCGAGTGATGCGGATAGAGCGTGTTGTCGAGGTCGAATACCCAGTCCGTGACATGGGCGAAGCGGGCGGGATCGGGTGTCGTTGTCATGGTTTCTTATGGCATGCCGACGCTGGATTTATCCACAACTTATGCGCGTCACGAAACGTGAAAATGGCGCCTCGCTTCAAATTTTAAAAGTCCTGGAAAGGTCGCCTTTAACGCTTGCTGGCACACAAGCTGACCCTTGGGAGCAAGTGATGAGTCGCATAATTTTGAGGGCCGCTGCCGTGGCGTTTGCTTCGGTCGCTGCCTCGCTGTTGTTGACGCTGATTGTGATGCCGGCGATGGGCTTTCCGATGAGCCGCACGGTCTGGCTGGCGTCGACGGTTTGTCCGCTCGTGCTCGCCTGGGCCGCCAGCGCCAGCAGCTTCTGGCAGAGCGATCGGTTGCAGAATGCTCATCGCGAGCTTGCCAGGGCTCACGCGCAGCTCGCGGCGGCGCACAGGCGCCTGTCGGAAAAGGCAAGCCGGGACGACATGACCGGCATGCTCAACCGCGAGACCTTTTTCGCCGCGCTCGACGGTTCGCGGCGCAAGAGCGATCGCGGCGCGCTCCTCATCATCGACGCCGATCACTTCAAGAGGATCAATGACAGTTATGGTCATCTGACCGGAGACGAAGCGCTGCTTTTGATCGCCGGCGCCATCGAACGCGGCATTCGCAGCGGCGATCTGCTCGGCCGCATCGGCGGCGAGGAATTCGCGGCTTTCCTGGTTGGGGCCAGCGAACCGGAAGCCAAGCATATCGCCGAACGCATCCGCCGCGAGGTCGAGCTGATCCGTTTCCGCCCGGTCGACGAGCGGACCGTGCCGCTCACGGTTTCGATCGGCGGGGTCTGCTGCGGCGAGAGCGCGACCATTTCGGATTTGATGCGCGCCGCCGACCGCAGGCTTTACGAAGCCAAGAACCGCGGCCGCAATCTTTCGATCCTCGACCGCGAGCTGCCCGAGGCGGCATGAAGCCTCGCCGCAGGCGTTAGGAATGCCCTAACCATGTCCATATTCAACCGCGCTAAACCTCCTGGTGTAACGCCGTTTTCACCTGGGTCTGGCACGGAATTGGCCTCCCAGGCGGCATATAGTCGAGAGACGTGTCATGAGCAGGTTCATGAGAAAAATGTCGCGCCGCGCGATCGTGCAGGCGCTGATCGCGCTTCCTGCCCTGTCGCTGTTCCGCAGCCAGCAACCCCTGGTCGATGCCGATGATATCGTCGAGATCAACGGCTGGATCCTGCGGCGAAGCGACCTCGCATGATCTTCGACAGCTACGAGGCCTACAAGCAGGCCGGCTTCAGACCCAAGGCCTGCATCCTCGGCTCCGGCCCGGCCGGCACGACGATCGCCAGGAAGCTCGGCGCAGCCGGCATCCCGGTGGTCGTGCTGGAGGCGGGTTCGCGCGAGTTCAGCGATGAGTCGCAGGATTTCTACCGCGGCAAGACGGTTGGCGATTTCTATTTCGACCTCGACATCACCAGGCTGCGCTTCATGGGCGGCTCGTCCAATCACTGGGCCGGCTGGTGCCGCGTGCTCGACAAACAGGACTTCGAGCCCAAGGCATGGGCGCCGGACACCGGCTGGCCGATCGGCCGCGCCGACATCGAGCCCTATCTTGGCGAGGTCCACGATATCCTCGAGCTGCCTGATTTCCGTCCCGACGTCCCGGTGTCGGAGGACATCCGCTGGGTTCAATTGATCAAGAGCCCGGCGGTTCGCTTCGGCGAGAAATATGCCGACGAGCTCGACAAGAGCAGGAACATCGCCGTCGTGCTCAATACCTACGCGACCGAGCTCACCGGCGACGGCAAGCGCGTCACCGGCGCGAAGCTCTGGTCGAACGGCCAGGATGCCGGCACCTTCGCGGCGGACTATTTCGTCACCTGCACCGGCGGGCTGGAGAACTCGCGGCTGCTGTTGTGGTCGAACGAGCGCTCGAATGGCGGCGTGGTGCCGAACGCGGCGGCGCTCGGCCGTTACTGGATGGAGCATCCGACCTTCCAGGGCGGCAATGCCATCCTCGCCAATTATTCGGAGTTCGAGGTCGACGCCTCGAAAGAAGCCTTCTTCTCGCCGACGCTTGCCGCGATGGAGCGGCTGCAGATCATGAATTTCGGTATCCGCCTGATCGAGTCGCCCTATCCCAATGTCAAGAAATTGATCGCCGATCTCGCCTGTACGGCGCCCAATATGGCGGAATGGATGTCTTCCCAGCTGGACCAGAGACTGCACTGCGCCGCGCAGCTTTACGTCGCCTGGGAACAGGCGCCGCTCGCCTCCAACCAGATCGCGCTGTCGAAGGCCGATGTCGACCACGCCGGCGTGCCGCGTATCGAACTGCACTGGAAGAAATCGCCGCTCGAGCGCCGCACGCTGCTCGAAGGCCTGAAGCTTTTCGGCACGACCATGGCGCAGAAGAATCTCGGCCGCGTCCGCATCGACGACTGGATCGGCAATGGCGGCGATTACCCGACCAATGAGGAAACGGCCGGCCACCACCATATGGGCGGCACCCGCATGGGCACCGACGTCTTGAAGAGCGTCGTCGACGCCAATTGCAAGGTGCATGGCATGGACAATCTCTATGTCGGCGGCTCCTCGGTGTTCTGCACTTCCGGCCAGTGCAATCCGACGACGACCATCACCGCGCTCGCCTGCCGCCTCGGCGAGCATCTGGGCAAGGTGATCGCCGTCTGATCTCGACCGTGCTGCGCATTCATCAATGCGGCACACGCCATCTGCCAACGCAAACATAGCCAAGCGGTCAAAATCCATGGGGAACTAATTGCAAAAAGGCACAAAGCGGCCCAGCCGCCTGTCGGCAGCTGAACCGCGCTGAATGTCGGTTGGGCGAAAACCGACCTCAGATTGTTGACGGGTCGAGCGCCGGCTGGCCCTTGAACCGCGCCACGATGCCGGCGAGGTCGCCATGGGCGAAAGCATCGCGCAGCGCATCAAAGGACGGCAGCACGAAATAGGCGCGCTGGAACTTGTCGATCTCATAGCCGGTGCGCATCACCGTCTCGAGGTCGAACGGCACATGGTGCGCGTCCTTGCTCTCGACCGCGAATTGCAGCTCGGTGAAGGACGACATCAGCCCGGCGCCGAAAGCTTTCAACGGCTGCCCGGCTTCCTGGATGAGGCCGTATTCGGCGCTGTACCAGTAGAGCCTCGTGATCATCTCGTCGCCGCCGAGCGCGATCAGATCTTCCGCCTTCCGGCCATACATCTGCATGAAATCGGCGAACACCGGCTGGGTCAGGATCGGCACATGGCCGAAGAAATCGTGGAACATGTCCGGCTCGACGATGTAGTCGAGCTCCTTCTTCGTCCGCAGCCAATTGGTCACCGGGAAACGCCGGTTGGCGAGATGATCGAAGAAGGGGCCGGCCGGAATGAGGCCGGGCACCGCAACGATCTCCCAACCCGTCAGCTTGGCAAGCTTTTCGCTGACGGCATCGAAATCCGGAATCCTGTCGAGCAGGCCGAGCGCCGCGACGCCGTCCAGATACGAGCGGTGCGCGAGCTTCCGCGTCAGCTTCGTCTGGCGGTCGCAGAGCGTGCGCCACACCGCCTGCTCCTCGGCGGAGTAGCCGTAGCCCTGCGCCACGGTGAAATCGCTGCGGCAGACCGAATAGTCGCCCCGCAGACCCTGCGCCGCGCATTCGGCGGCATAATCGGCAACGCTGATCGTCATCATATCCTCCTCAAGATCGTGATCGGCGGATCGTGAAGGGGAGTTTAGAAGCGACCGCTGAGGCAAATCAGCTTTGTTTATGGCACACTAGCTGTTTTGGGGGTAAAAACGCTCAGTTCAACGCAAGTCTGAGAAAAAATGCCTCAATTTGACGATTTCGAGATAAGGATGCTCGACATCCTGCAGCGCGATGGCCGCAAGCCCGTCTCGGAGCTGGCGCAAGAGATCGGCCTGTCGACCACGCCTTGCGCGCGCCGCTTCGAGGCCCTGCAGGAAGCCGGTATCATCAAGGGCTTTGCCGCCGTGCTCAGCCGCCGCGCCGTGGGCTTGACTGTCGAGGTGTTCATCCAGGTGCGGCTGGTCAGCCACAGCGACGGCTCGCCCGAAAGCTTCATCGCCGCCGTGCAGCGCATGGACGAGGTCTCGTCCTGCTGGACCATGACAGGCGACTACGATTTCCTGCTGCATGTCTTGGTGCCGTCGGTGGACGATTTGAACGCCTTCGTCATGCACCGGCTGATGCGTCTGCCCGGCGTGCGCGACGTCCATACGCAACTGGTGCTGCAGAACATCAAGGGACCCGGCCACGTGCCGCTCAGCCATTTGCGGCGCTGATCCGGTCAAATCTGGCGAAAAGCTGCGTGGAAACTGCTGAACCGCGCCAAGGCGGCTTCGGCATTTGTCATTAGCACAAGCGGACCAATATGGAGGTCCGCCTTGAATATCGTGCTTATCAATCCGCCGCACACCGCCATCGGCAGCCGTGTGCCCGACGACCACCTGCCGCCGCTCGGTCTTTTGGCCATCGGCGGGCCGCTGATCGATTCCGGCCATCAGGTACGCCTGGTCGACGCCGAGTTCGGTCCGATGCCGCTTGCGGCGGTGGTGGACGAGGCGCTGCGCGGCGATCCGGATTTCGTGCTGATCGGCCATTCCGGCTCGACCTCGGCGCATCCGACCGCCTTGAAGATCGCCGAGATGATCAAGGCCCGCGCGCCGGGCGTCGTCGTCATCTATGGCGGTGTCTTCCCGACCTATCACTGGCGCGATATCCTCGCCGCGACCGACGTCTTCGACTTCATCGTGCGCGGCGAAGGCGAGGCGACCGCGACGGCGCTGGTCGAGGCAATCGAGATGCGCCAGCCGGTGGCGAGCGTCGCCGGCATCGCCTATCGCGACGATTTCGGCCGTCCTGTTGCGACGCAGGCGGCGATGACCATAGCCGACCTCGACGCCTGGCGGGTCGTCTGGGAGCTGATCGATCACCGCCGCTACTCCTATTGGGGCGGCAAGCGGGCCGTGGTCATGCAGTTCTCGCGCGGCTGCCCGCATCTGTGCAACTATTGCGGCCAGCGCGGTTTCTGGACCCGCTGGCGCCATCGCGACCCGGTCAAATTCGCCAGGGAGATTGCCTGGCTGCATCGCGAGCACGGCGTCGAGCTGATCAATCTGGCCGACGAGAACCCGACTTCCTCGAAAAAGGCCTGGCGCGCCTTTCTCGACGCCATGATCGCCGAGAACGTGCCGGTGCTGATCGTCGGCTCGACCCGCGCCGACGATATCGTGCGCGATGCCGATATCCTGCATCTTTATCGCAAGGCCGGCGTCATCCGCTGGCTGCTCGGCATGGAGAACACCGACGAGCAGACGCTGTCGCTGATCCGCAAGGGCGGCAGCACGAAGTCCGATCGCGAGGCGATCCAGCTGCTCAGGCGGCACGGCATCCTGTCGATGGCGACCTGGGTCGCCGGCTTCGAGGACGAGACCTTGCGCGATCTCTGGCGCGGCTTCCGCCAGCTCATCGCCCACGATCCGGACCAGATCCAGGCGCTCTATGTCACGCCGCATCGCTGGACGCCGTTCTTCCGCATCGCCAAGGACCGCAAGGTGATTCAGAAGGACGTGCGCCTGTGGGATTACAAGCACCAGGTTCTGCACATGACCAGGCTGGAACCCTGGATGCTGTTCTTCGCCGTCAAGCTGATCGAGGTGGCGGTGCAGTCGCGGCCGAAGGCGCTGGCGCGCATCCTGTTCCACCCTGATCCCGAGCAGCGCCATTCGATGCGCTGGTACACGAAGATGGGCCGACGCGTCTGGTTCCGCGAGGTCTGGGGGTTTCTGGTCCGCGACGGCCGCATCACGGATGGGCCGACATTAGCCGAATTCTGGGGCGCGCCGCAGGACGCCGAGGAGGAATCGATGATCGTCGGGCGTCAGCCACGCAAGTCCGTCGCGCCGGTCATTGAAGATCGACGCGCGCCGGCGACAAGAAAGTTAGCCGGCTGACATGGCGGCTCACCATTGCATGGAAATGGTGAACTTGCCTTCCTTACGGAACGATCAGCGTGCCGGCGCCGTGCTCGGTAAACAGCTCCAGCAGCACCGAATGCGGCGTCTTGCCGTTGAGGATGACGACGCCTTCGACGCCGCGCTCGATCGCCTCGATGCAAGTCTCGACCTTCGGGATCATGCCGCCCGACACCGTGCCGTCCTTGATCAGCGCCCTGGCCTCGGCGACGGTCAGCTCGTCGATCAGCTTCTTGTTCTTGTCGAGCACGCCGGGCACGTCGGTGAGGAAGAGCAGGCGCGAGGCGCGGCAGGCGCCGGCGATGGCGCCGGCAAAGGTGTCGGCATTGATGTTGTAGGTGTGGCCGTCGCGGCCGGGCGCCACCGGTGCCAGCACCGGGATCATTTCCGAGCGCGCCAGAAGGTCGAGCAGCGTGCGGTCGACCTCGACCGGCTCGCCGACGAAGCCGAGATCGAGCACCCGCTCGATGTTGGAATCCGGATCGACCATGGTCTTGCGCGCCTTTTCGGCGAACACCATGTTGCCGTCCTTGCCGCAGAGCCCGATCGCCCACTCGCCCTCGGCGTTGATCAGCGCCACGATCTCCTTGTTGATCGAGCCCGCCAGCACCATCTCGACGATCTCGACCGTCTTCTGGTCGGTGACGCGCAGGCCGCCCTCGAACTTGGATTCGATGCCCATCTTGGTGAGCATCGCGCCGATCTGCGGCCCACCGCCATGCACGACGATCGGATTGACGCCGGATTGTTTCAACAGCGCGATGTCGCGGGCGAACGCCTTGCCGAGCTCCGTATCGCCCATGGCATGCCCGCCATATTTCACCACCACCGTCTTGTTCTCGTAGCGCTGCATATAAGGCAGCGCGCGAGAGAGCAGCGCGGCCTGCATTTCGGCGTTGGCGGCGATGTCCGTCATCGGTATCGATCCCAGCTAGCGTGAATGGCGGCCTCTTAGCGGGAATTGCCGCAGGTCGCAAACGGCTTTGCGGTCACAATAACGATATCTGCCAGTTCCCCAGCACAGGGATTTTGACCGGCCGGCCAACTTTGCGTTGGCAAGCAGCATGCCTTGGAGACTCGCCGAAACGGCCCTGCCTCGTCATCCACGGGCGGAGCAAGGAGCGAAGCGACGCGCGCTGCTTCGCCCTGGAATGACGAGGTTGGAGAGGCTTCGGCCAATCTCCAACGCCTGCGCTGGTTTCACCGACACAATGACGAAATCTGCTAGCTCCCAGCACAGTAATTTTGCCCCGGGGCAGGCCGTGTTTATGTTGGCAGGCGGCATGCCTTGGAGATTGGCCGAAACGGCCCAACCTCGTCATCCACGGGCGGAGCAAGGAGCGAAGCGACGCGCGCAGACCCGAGGATCCATTCCGTAACGTCCGAGCGCCGCCGCGGTGCAGAATTCTGCTCCGCTGCACTTTTGACTAAGGTCACGGAATGGATTCCAGGGTCTTCGCGACGCCGCTGCGCGGCTGCTCCGCCCTGGAATGACGAGGTTGGGAGGCTTCAGCCCGCCGCTTCAGCCGTCCTGAAAGCTTCTCCATCGAGCCGCGTAGGATCGGCCCGTGGCCGCTGGTGGACAACGCCTCCGCCGCCGTTGCAATTAGATCGCAATCTTCTAATTTGCCTGCATGGCGCCGCAGGATATCAGCAAGCTGATCGTCCGGACTTCGATGAAGGACCGGGCGGCGTTCGATCTGCTCTACAAGCAGACCAGCGGGAAACTTTTCGGCGTCTGCCTTCGTGTCTTGCGGGACAGGGGAGATGCGGAAGAAGCGCTGCAGGAGGTCTTCGTCAAAATCTGGACGAAGGCGGATCGTTTCGCGGTTTCCGATTTGAGCCCGATTTCCTGGCTGGTGGCTGTTGCGCGCAATCATGCGATCGATCGCATCCGGTCGCGGCGCAGTCCTTCTGCCAACATCGATACGGCCCTCGACGTCGCCGACCCGGCGCCGGGACCCGAGGCCATGGCTGTGGCGGGCGGCGAGACCGAACGCATCTACCATTGCCTCGACGAACTGGAGCAAGACCGGGCGGCGGCCGTCCGGGGCGCCTATCTGGGCGGCGAGAGCTATGCCGAGTTGGCGGAGCGCTTCAAGGTTCCGCTGAACACGATGCGGACCTGGCTGCGGCGAAGCCTGCTGAAACTGAGAGAATGCCTGGAAAGATGACGCTGGCAGAGGACAACGGACCGGAACGTGGAGGCGACGACCTGCTCGCCGCCGAATATGTTCTCGGTGTCCTGGCAGCCGACGAGCGCCAGATCGCTTCCCGTCGCATCGATGCCGAGGCGTCGTTCGCCCGCCTGGTCGACGCCTGGGAAGCCCATTTCGCGCCCATGGCCGCCGCCTATGCCGCGGTCGAGCCGCCGGCTTCCGTGAAAGTGGCAATCGACCGCCGCCTGTTCGCGTCGTCCGCGTCCACGGCGCCCAGCGGCGGCCTGTGGGCGAGCCTCGCCTTCTGGCGCGGCCTCGCCGCCGCGGCCATCGCCGCTTTGGCCGTCTATGTCGCCCTGCCTTACGTCAGGCCGCCGGTCCAGCCGCCCGAGACCAGGCTGGTCGCCTCTCTGGCCGCCGACAACAGCAACGTCAAATATCTTGCGGTCTATGACGCCGCCCGCCATGAGGTCGGCCTGTCGCTGGTCTCCGGCGACCGCGGCGCCGGCAAGGATTTCGAGCTGTGGATGATCGAGGGCAAGAACGCGCCGGTTTCGATGGGTGTCATCCCCGCCGGCCCGACCGCGCGCATGGCGGTCACGCCGGCCGTCCAGCGGAAGCTGGCGCAAGGCGCCGTGCTCGCCGTCAGCCTCGAGCCCTCTGGCGGTTCGCCGACCGGCCAGCCTACCGGTCCGGTCGTCGCCGCGGGTGACCTGAAGGGCATCTGACCCTGGTCAGCCGGTTACCGAAGACTAACTGAAGTCTATATCCTGCCCTTTCTAGGCGGGAAAATTTCGCTGCCGCCATCAGTGACGCAGACGCAATAAAGCACCGGAATAAAAAATCGCGCCCTTCGTGAAACTAACGTTTTTCGGACCCGTATCTCCTCGCGTTCCCAAGGACGGGAAGAAAATAACCCGAGGAGACTGACACCATGCGTAAACTCGCTACCCTTTTGCTTGCCGCTACACTTGGTCTTTCGGCGCTCGGCGCCGTTGCCTACGCTGCCAATCCGATGGTCGGCGGCGCGCCGATGTATGCCAAGAAGAACATCATCGAGAATGCCGTCAATTCGAAGGACCACACAACTCTGGTCGCCGCCGTCAAGGCCGCCGGCCTGGTCGACACGCTGCAGGGCGCCGGTCCGTTCACCGTTTTCGCGCCAACCAACGAGGCCTTTGCGGCGCTCCCGGCCGGCACGGTCGACACGCTGCTCAAGCCCGAGAACAAGGACAAGCTGACCAAGGTGCTGACCTGCCATGTCGTCGCCGCCAAGGCGCTGGCCGCCGACGTCGCCAAGATGGCCAAGGCCGATGGCGGCGCCCACCAGGTCAAGACGGTCGGCGGCTGCGAGCTGACGGTGAAGGCGGAGAAGGGCAAGGTCACCGTCACCGACGAGAACGGCAATGTCGCCCATGTCACCATCGCCGATGTCCGCCAGTCGAACGGCGTCATCCACGTCATCGACAAGGTTCTCTTGCCGAAGATGTAACAAAGCGGGCCTGGCCGGCGAAGACATGGCTGAGCGCTGGCCGCATCATTCAAGATCCGCGCCGCCGGCAGGGGTGTGCTCCGCGTCCGTCCCGCAAGGGCGGCGCGGAGCAGCATCCGGAGCGTTCCAGGAAGGTTCTGTCCGGAATTGCTCGAACGAGGAGATGGAGCGTCACCGGCTTTTGATTTCCGGCCCGGGCTCTATCTTGGCAAAATGCGTCAGGAGGAACGGCCATGAACCGTCGCGATTTTCTCTGGAGCGGGGCCGCCGCCACCGCTCTCATCGTCGGATCCGCAGCGATGCTGCGTGCCGGCGGACCGAAGCCCGCTCTCGCCGCCGAGACGTTCGAAATCACCAAGACCGATGCCGAATGGCACGCCATCCTTTCGGACGAGGCCTTCGATGTGCTGCGCAAGCAAGGCACCGAATATCCCGGCACCAGCCCGCTGCTCAACGAGCATCGCAAGGGCATCTTCGCCTGTGCCGGCTGCGACCTGCCGGTCTATTCGTCGGAGACCAAATTCGATTCCGGCACCGGCTGGCCGAGTTTCTGGCAGGAAATCCCCAACGCCATTGGCAAGACCGAGGACCGCTCGCTCGGCATGACCCGCACCGAGGTCCATTGCCGGCGCTGCGGCGGTCATCTCGGCCATGTCTTCGATGACGGCCCGCCGCCCACCGGCCTGCGCCACTGCATCAACGGCGTGGCGCTGAGCTTCAAGCCGGCTTCAGCCTGAGGTGGGTTGAGAATCAGGTGAGGCCGGCCTGCAAATGGCGGCTTCCTGCGCTTCCGGTGCTCACGTACGAAAAGTACGCTCCGCTCCGGTTCTCGGAACCCACCATTTTCGACTCGGCCTGACCTGAATCTCAACCCACCTTGGAGCCACTTTCAATCTCTCCAAAAAGAATGACCCCGGAAATCGTCACCGATTTCCGGGGTCACGCGTTGAGGACGCCAGGCGGGGGTTCCGGCTCCTCAATGGCCTCCGCCGCCACCGCCGCCCTGCGGGGCCGGCTTGTTGATGAACAGCACGAAAAATCCGAGCGAGGCGAACAGCACCGTCAGCATCATGAACACGTCCATGAAGGACAAAAGCGCCGCCTGCTGGTGTACCATGCCGGACAGTTTCGAGATCGCAGCGCTTGTGGCGTCGAGACCGGCGGTCTGCCCGAAATTCTGCGTCATGTTCTGCAGCTTGGTCTGCGCGGTCTCGCTGCCCCACTGCACATGCTCGGAGAGCCGCGCATAGTGGAAGGCGTTGCGGTCGATCAGCACCGTGTTGATCACCGCGAGGCCGACGGCGCCGCCGAGATTGCGGGTCAGGTTGAACAGGCCCGACGCATTCTTCAGCCGTTCCGGCGGCAGCGTGCCGAGCGCGATGTTGTTGATCGGCACCATGCACAGCATCATCGAACAGCCGCGCAGGATCTGCGGGATCAACAGCTCATAGAAATCCCAGTCGGCGGTAAGATGCGTCATCCACCAGGTGCCGGTGGCGAAGCCGACGAAGCCGATCATCATCATCAGCCTGAGGTCGATCTTGTTCGACAGGATGCCGGCAATGGGCGCGGTGAAGAACATCGCCAGGCCGCTGACGAACAGCGCCTCGCCGATCATCATCGAATCGTAGCCGCGGATACGTCCCAGGAACACCGGATAGAGATAGGTGAGCCCGTAGAGGCCGATGCCGACGACGAAGGAGAACAGCGAGCCGAAGGCGAAGTTGACGTTGCTGAAGGCCCTCAGGTCGACGATCGGCTCCTCGGCGGTGAAGGCGCGCCAGAAGAAGATGACGCCGCCGATGGTCATGATGATGGCGCAGGCAAACACTGCCGGCTCCTGCAGCCAGTCGTGGTTCGGGCCTTCCTCCAGCACATATTCCATGCAGCCGAGGAAAGCGGCCATGCCGACCAGGCCCCACCAGTCGAACTTCGAGAACAGTTTCAGGTTGGGCTTGTCGAAGTCGATCAGCGCCCAGGCGGCCGTCGCCACCAGGATGCCGGGCACGACATTGATCAGGAACAGCCAGTGCCAGGACATGGCGTGGCTGATATAGCCGCCCACCGTCGGGCCGATCGTCGGTGCCAGCGTCGCCACCAGGCCGATCATCGGCGACACGACGGCGCGCTTGGAAGGCGGGAAGATGGTGAAGGCGGCCGCGAAGACGCTGGGGATCATGCCGCCGCCGATAAAGCCCTGGATGGCGCGGTAGACGATCATCTGGTCGATATTGGTGGCGGTCGCGGCAAGCGCGCTGGCCGCGGTGAAGCCGGCCGCCGCGGTGGTGAACAGCACGCGCGTCGACAGCATGCGGCTGAGAAAGCCGGACAGCGGGATCATCACCACCTCGGCGATCAGGTAGGCGGTCTGCACCCACGGGATCTCGTCGGAGCTGGCGCTCAGGCCCGCCTGGATTTCCGAGAGCGAGGCCGAGACGATCTGGATGTCCAGGATCGCCATGAACATGCCGAACACCATCGCCAGGAAGGCGACGACGCGGCGCACGGGCATATGGTCCGCGGGCAGGGCCGGCGCGGCAGCGACCGGACGTCCGGGCATTGATCCTGCGGTGATGGTTGCGGTTGCCATGTCATGGCCTCCCTGGGCAATTCCTGGGACGAGCGCGTGGCGGTCCCGAAATGCGTCGAAAACGATAAAGCAGGCTGGACGGCCCGGCGCTCGATCGGCCGCCGGGCCGCCCCCCAATCAGTTGGTCGTCGAAGCCGGCGCGGTGCGGCTGTCGACCGCGACGACGACGCTCAGCCCGGCGCGCAGCTTGCCGGCCTTCAGCACGTCGGCCGGCACGTCGATGCGCACAGGCACGCGCTGCACCACCTTGGTGAAGTTGCCGGTAGCGTTTTCCGGCGGCAGCAGCGAGAACACCGCGCCCGAAGCCGGCGCCAGCGAGGAAACCGTGCCTTCGAAGGTCTGGCCATCGATAGCGTCGACGGTGATGCGGACCTTCTCGCCAGGCATCATCCGGCCGAGCTGCGTCTCCTTGAAGTTGCCGACGATGTAGAGCTTGTCCATCGGCACGACGACGGCGAGCTTCTGGCCGGGGCTGACGAGATCACCCTGCTCGACCGAGCGGTTGCCGACGACGCCGTCATAGGGCGCCTTCAGCACGGTGAAGGACAGATCGCGCAGGGCCTTGTCGCGGGTGAGTTGCAGCGAGGCGAGCGTCGAGGCCGACTCGGCGCGCTGCGCTTCCAGCACGCCGATATTGGCCTGCGCCGCCGCGATCTGCGCATCGGCGCCGACAAGCGCCGCCTTGGCTTGGTCGAGCGCGGTCTGGGCGTCATCGAGCTGGGCCTGCGTGCCGACATGGGTCTTGACGAGTTGCGCCGCCCGCACCTGGGCGCGCGCCGCATTGTCGGCGGCGGCCTGGTCCGCGACCTTCTGCGCCTGGGCCTGCGACAGCGAGGCCTGGGCCGCCTTGGTCTGGGCGTCGATGCGGTCGAGCGTCTTGCTCAAGGTGGCGATCTGCGCCTCGGCCTGGGCCACGGCGATCTTGTAGTCGCCATTGTCGATGACGAACAGCGGATCGCCGGCCTTCACCCGCTGATTCTCGCTCACCAGCACCTTGTCGATATAACCGGATATTTTCGGCGAGACGAACGACATGTCGGCCTGGACATAGGCGTCGTCGGTGGAGATCATGAACCGTCCGTCGGTCCAATAGTTATACCCATACCAGGAGCCGGCGCCGAGCAGGGCAAGGCCGATGATCGGTAACAGGAAAGAGCGGACAGAGCGCTGCTTCTTGGCGGGTGCTTCAGCCGCCGGCGTCGCAATGGGAGCGGCGGGCTGGACAGGAACTTCCGGCGCTTCGGTCGAAGGCTGGACCTTGGCGTTGGGAAAAGAGCGGACTTCGGCGGTGGCGGGCGCGTTCGAGGACATAGCGATCTCTCTGGAATGTCAGTCATACTGAACCGTTCGGTTCGAATTGGAGATTGACATAGCGCGGAAAGAGGACCATATCAAGAGGAAATCGAACCGAGCGGTTCGAAATATTTTCAAGGAACGACTTCCATGGTCGACACGACAGCCGATAGCGATCTGCTCGACTTACGCAAGGGCCGCCCGGCGGCCGGGCAGGATCCCGTAAAACGGGCCCAGATCATCGAGGGCGCCCGCCGCGTCTTTATAGATAAGGGCTTCGAGGCCGCCTCGATGAACGACATCACGCGCGAGGCCGGCGTCTCCAAGGGGACGATCTACGTCTATTTTCAAAATAAGGAAGAGCTGTTCGAGGCGCTCATCGAGGAAGAGCGCGGCACCATCTTCAAGAACATGTATGAGGTGCTCGACCATTTCGACGACCTGCGCAAGACGCTGGTGAAGTTCGGCACCGTGCTTTCGCTGAAGATCACCTCGGCCAAGGTCATCCAGGCCCAGCGCACCGTGGTCGGCGCGGCCGATCGGATTCCGGAGCTTGGCGCGCGCTTCTACGAACGCGGCCCCAAGCGCGGCCACGACAAGGTCATGGCCTTCCTCAACGAAGCCGTCGAACGCGGCCTGCTTCAGATCGCCGACGTCGACCTTGCCGCCTACCAGTTCACCGAGCTTTGCCTCGCCGGCCTGTTCCGCCAGTGCATCTTTTCCTATCGCACCAAAGCGCCGAGCCAGGCGGAGATCGAGCACGTCGTGACCTCCGGCGTCGAAGTGTTTCTCAAGGCCTATGCCACGGAAAAATTCTTCGCCGAGGAACGGGCGTTGCAATCGGCCTGACCGTTCGGGCATGCGGATTCCGGAGCGCAAAGGGCGAAGCTGAAGGGGTCGCGAGGCGTCGCCGCGAAATCCATCGGTGCGGTCTGCCTCGACCGCGAAGATCGGCCTGAAGACCCCCTCTCAAAATATCGATCGGCTTCGTCCGGCAGGCGCTTTCGGAAGAACCTGTTAACCATCGCTTCCTATGTCTCGGGAGACGTTCAATCGGCGAGTCTCGAGTATGACATTCATGCGTTTCCCCCGTGCCAATCATCCCGGCGCCTCAGCCCACGACAGCGACGACGAACATCGCAATCCGCGGGAAACCGGGCGCCATGGCGCAGTCCCGCAAGCAGGACAGGTCGTGCCGCTGCGAGTCCTGCCCGGGGGCGAATCGGCCGCCGCTCGTAACGCATCGTCCGACTCGGCCGGCGATTCGGCCGGCGACGATTTCGCCCTCCCCGCCTGGCAGAACTATTTCTTCCTTGCGCCCAATGTGCGGTTCACGCGCACGCCGGACACTGACCTTGCCAGGCGGGCCGCCCCGTCGGAGGATGCCGCTCGGGGCAAGGCATCCGCGGCCGAGCCCGTCCGGCCTGCGCCTCCGGCTCCGCCGCCAGCCGCTCCGGTCCGGAAAAGTTCCGCCGCTCCCGCCCCGGTGCCGATGCAAACCAGATCGATCCGCGCACCAGCCACTGTTGCCCCTGCCATCGTTCCGGCCGCAGCGGCCGCGCCGAGCCAGGCTGCTGCTCCGACACCAAAACCGCGCCTGAGCGGATTGCGCTGGTCCTATCTTTCCGATCATGCCTTTTTCGAGTTCGGCATGCCCTTTCTTGCCGAGCGCCTGGCGCGGGCGCGTCTGACTGAAGCCGGGCAGGTGCCTGCCGTTCCGGCGCAGCCACTGACGCAGCCGGTGCCGGCGCAGCGTCCGGCCGCGCAACCTGTCCAGCCCCGTGCCGCCTTCCCGGGCGAGGCGACGTCATTTTACCGGGTCATCGAATGGCGCTCCAACACGGCGGAGGCAAGTCCGATCTTGGCGCCCGTGCCGGCTCCGGCGGCCGCCCAACCGGCGCCTGCCAAGCCCATGCCGATCTCCGCCCCGGTAAGCGCCAGGAAAGCCAGGCAGGCACCATTGTTGCCCATGGCCGGCGAGGTCGGGCCGCTATCCGCGATGGGCGGCTACGAGCTTCCTTCGGAAGAGCTTTTGCAGATGCCGCCCGAGGGCCAGGGCTTCTACATGTCGCAGGAGCGGATGGAGCAGAATGCCGATCTGCTCGAAAGCGTGTTGGAGGATTTCGGCGTCAAGGGCGAGATCATCCATGTCCGGCCGGGGCCGGTCGTCACGCTCTACGAGTTCGAGCCGGCGCCGGGCGTGAAATCCAGCCGCGTCATCGGGCTCGCCGACGATATCGCCCGCTCCATGTCGGCCGTATCGGCGCGTGTCGCCGTGGTGCCGGGCCGCAATGTCATCGGCATCGAGCTGCCCAACGAGACGCGCGAGACGGTCTATTTCCGCGAGCTGATCGGCTCGGCCGGCTTCCGCAACACCTCCTGCAAGCTGGCGCTCGGCCTCGGCAAGACTATCGGCGGCGAACCGGTCATCGCCGAGCTCGCCAAGATGCCGCATCTCTTGGTGGCGGGCACCACCGGCTCCGGCAAGTCGGTCGCCATCAACACCATGATCCTGTCGCTGCTCTTCAGGATGAAACCGCAGGAATGCCGTCTCATCATGGTCGACCCCAAGATGCTGGAGCTCTCCGTCTATGATGGCATCCCGCATCTTCTGACGCCGGTCGTCACCGATCCCAAGAAGGCCGTCACGGCGCTGAAATGGGCGGTGCGCGAGATGGAGGACCGCTACCGCAAGATGGCGCGCCTCGGCGTGCGCAACATCGACGGCTATAACCAGCGCGCGGCCGGCGCCCGCGACAAGGGCGAGGTCGTGACCATGCAGGTGCAGGCCGGCTTCGAGAGGGGCACGGGCGAGCCGCTGTTCGAGGAGCGCGCGATCGACCTCGCGCCGATGCCCTATATCGTCATCATCGTCGACGAGATGGCCGACCTGATGATGGTGGCCGGCAAGGAGATCGAAGGCGCCATCCAGCGGCTGGCGCAGATGGCGCGCGCCGCCGGAATCCATCTGATCATGGCGACGCAACGCCCGTCGGTCGATGTCATCACCGGCACGATCAAGGCCAACTTCCCCACCCGCATCTCCTTCCAGGTGACGTCGAAGATCGACAGCCGCACCATCCTCGGCGAGCAGGGCGCCGAGCAGCTGCTCGGTCAGGGCGACATGCTGCACATGGCCGGCGGCGGGCGCATTTCGCGCGTGCATGGCCCCTTCGTTTCCGATGTCGAGGTCGAGCATGTCGTGGCGCATCTGAAAGCGCAGGGACGTCCCGAATATCTCGACACCGTCACCGCGGACGAGGAAGAGGAACAGGAAGCGGCCGACACAGGCCCGGTCTTCGACAAAAGCGCGATGGCCGAGGAGGATGGCGACGCGCTCTATGAGGAAGCCGTCAAGGTGGTCAAGCGCGACAAGAAGTGCTCGACCTCCTACATCCAGCGCCGCCTCGGCGTCGGCTACAATCGCGCCGCCTCGCTGGTCGAGCGCATGGAGAAGGAAGGCCTGGTCGGCGCTGCCAACCATGTCGGCAAGCGCGAGATCCTCAGCGGCCGGCGCGATCGCGAGCCGGAACGCGACGAGATGGATTGATCCTGAGGGATCGGTCCCTGGCGGGCGGCATCAGCCGCCGTTCGCTACCAGGGCGATGGCGGCGCGCAGTTCGTCCAAACCCTCGGCTTTTTCCGACGAGGTGGCCAGCACCAGTGGAAACGCCGCCGGCCGCTTCTTGATCTTGGCCAGCGTCTCCTCGATCAGCCTCGGCACGCCGGCGGCCTTGATCTTGTCGGTCTTGGTCAGCACCACCTGGTAGGACACTGCCGCCTTGTCGAGCAGGGTCAGCACTTCCTCGTCCTTGGCCTTGATGCCGTGGCGCGCGTCGATCAGCACATAGACGCGCTTCAGCGTCACGCGGCCCTGCAGATATTCGTAGATCAGCTTCGTCCACTCATCGACCTTGTCCTTCGGCGCGCTGGCATAGCCGTAGCCCGGCATGTCGACCAGCGCCATCGGCGGCAGGTCGGCGCCCTCGCCGGAAAAGCCGTCGGGCACGAAATAGTTGAGCTCCTGCGTGCGGCCCGGCGTGTTCGAGGTGCGCGCCAGGCCCTTGTGCCCGACCAGCGCGTTGATCAGCGACGATTTGCCGACATTGGAACGGCCGGCGAAGGCGATCTCCGGCGGGCCTTCCGAGGGCAGGAACTTCATCGACGGCACGCCGCGGATGAAGACCCAGCCACGGGTGAACAGCTCCGGGCTAATCGCCGTTTCGTTCCGGGTCTTGTCGTTTGTCTTTTTTTCGGGCGCGTTCAAACCGCCGCCTCCAGCCTAGAAATGTCGGCGCCGCGGATGGCGTTGAGGTTACGGCTGATCTTGTCGACCGGCCAGTCCCACCAGGCTGCCTTCAATAGCCGCCGCACCGTGAATTCATCGAAGCGCATCTTCACCACCTTGGCCGCATTGCCGGCCACGATCGCATAAGGCGGCACGTCGTGCGTGACAACCGATTTCGCCGCGACAATGGCGCCGTCGCCCACCGTCACACCCGGCATGATCACCGCATCCATGCCGATCCACACGTCATTGCGGATCTTGGTGTCGCCGCGGATCTCCTTCGACCAGGTCTTCGGGTCGAAGCCTTCCTCCCAGCCATGGCCGAAGATGTTGAACGGATAGGTCGAGAAGCCCGACATGGCGTGGTTGGCGCCGTTCATGATGAAACGCGCGCCTTCCGCGATGGCGCAGAACTTGCCGATGATCAGCTTGTCGCCAATGAAGTCGTAGTGATGCAACACGCATTTCTCGGCGAATTTGTCGGGACCGTCGGGGTCGTCATAATAGGTGAAGTCGCCGATCTCGATGTTGGTCGACGTCACCAGTCCCTTCAGGAAACCGACGCGCGGATGCATCGCAATCGGATGCTTGACGTTGGGATTGGGTCCGGTCATCGCGGGTCCTTTGCGGGCGGGTTTGGGCGCGGTCGGCGCGCGATCAAACTAACGCGATCCTTCGACGGGACCAACCGTTCAATGGCTGCCGCGACAGATCGCGATCGGATTGGAAAGGGCGCTATCTCCAACGTCAGCGCGAATAGCGCCCGATCAACCGACCGCCACTTTCAGCCACAGCGCCTTTTCGCCGAGCGTCGCGACCAGCCCGGCATGCGCCGCCCGATCCGTTTCACTGAGCCGCGGCGGCAGGGCGATCGGCCGGGCGCCGATCGAGATGTCGATATCGGCCACCTCGCCGGCGCCATTCATGTGCACCGCCACGGACTCCAGCACCAGCGCCGCCTGCTTGCCGCCGATGAGCTCGATATAGACCTCCGCCAGCAATTCGGAGTCGAGCAGCGCGCCGTGTTTGGTGCGGCGGGTGTTGTCGATGCCGTAGCGCCGGCAGAGCGCGTCGAGCGAGTTCGGTCCCATCGGATGCTTGCGGCGCGCCAGCGCCAGCGTGTCGACCACGCGGCCGGGATCGATGGCAGCTTGCTCGAGCCGGCTGAATTCGAGGTTGAGGAAGCCGATATCGAAGGTTGCGTTGTGGGCGATCAACTTGGCGCCGTCGGTGAAGTCCAGCCATTCCTGCGCGATTTCGGCGAAGGTCGGCTTGCCGACCAGATCGGCGGCGCTGATGCCGTGCACGGCCTGCGCCTCGGCATGGATCGCGCGCCCCTGCGGATTGATGAATTTGTGGAAGGTCCGGCCGGTCGGGAAGCGGTTGACCAGCTCGACACCGCCAAGCTCGATGATGCGGTCGTCGCGCAAATCGAGGCCGGTAGTTTCCGTATCGAAGATGATCTCACGCATTCGAATCAGTTCGCTTCCCAAACGAGCAGAATCATACACCAGAACAAAATGGCAATGGGGACTGGTGACGGCCTAACGCCTAACCTCCGAAAATGGGACTCGATTTTCGGAAAAGGATCATGCGCAAAATCAAAGCGTTACAGCGTCCCTTGCGCGTCCGAACGGGCGCGGCGCTGTAATGTCAGTAGCCGGCTTTGCCGGACTTTTCCCCTGAGAGTTCGGCGACGATCGCCTCGACCCTCTTTCGCGCGGCGTCGAAGCCATGGCCGGTATCGATGATGAAATCGGCCTGGCGGCGCTTTTCGGCGTCGGGCACCTGCCTGGCGAGGATGGATGAAAACTTCTCCTCGCTCATGCCCGGCCTGGCGAGCACGCGCTCACGCTGGATTTCAGGCGACGCGCTGACGACCACGACCTTGTCGACGCGGCTGCGGCCGCCCGTTTCGAACAGCAGCGGGATGTCGAGCACGGCAAGCCGCGCGCCGGCGGCGCGATGCTTTGCGAGAAACGCATCGGCGTCGGCGCGCACCAGCGGGTGAATGATTGCCTCGAGCCGCTTCAGCGCGGCCGGATCGGCGAGCACTTTTTCGGCGAGCTTGACCCGGTCGACCGCGCCCGCTTGCGTCGTGCCCGGAAAGGCCGCCTCGACCAGAGGGGCGGCCTTGCCGGAATAAAGGCGATGCACGGTCTCGTCGGAATCATGCACCGGCACGCCGGCTTCGGCGAACATTTTCGCCGTGGTGGACTTGCCCATGCCAATCGATCCGGTGAGGCCAAGCACGATCATCAATGGCCCTCGATGTCGGCGACAATCATGCGCCGCAATTCGGGCGTCACTTCGGGTTTCCTGCCGAACCAGCGTTCGAAACCTGGCACGGCCTGATGCAGCAGCATGCCGAGACCATCGATCGTCTTCAGGCCGCGGGTCCTGGCGGCGGCAAGCAAGGGCGTTTCCAACGGCACATAGACAATGTCGGTGACGATGGCATGGCCGGGCAAGCCGGCCGGATCGGCGGAGAGCGTGGCGTCACCATGCATGCCGAGCGAGGTGGTGTTGATCAGCAGGCCGGCATCGGCAAGCAGCTCACTGAGCGCGCCCGCGCCATGCGCCGAGACCCCGGCGCCGAAGTGGCGGCTGAGTTCCTCAGCTCTCGCGAGCGTTCGATTGGCAATGCGGATATCCTTGATGCCACGCTCCTTCAGCGCATGGATGACCGCGCGGGAGGCGCCGCCGGCGCCCAGAACCACGGCCGGTCGATTGACCGCCCAGCCAGGCGCTTGGTCGTCGAGATTGGCGGCGAAGCCGTAGCCGTCCGTGTTGCCGCCCCACAGAAGGCCATCCTCGAACCACAACGTGTTGACCGCGCCGATTTCATCGGCCGCATGGTCGCGTCGGGCCACTCCGGCGAAGGCTGCCTCCTTGTGCGGAATGGTGACGTTGCCGCCGCGGTAGCCGTGCTCGCCGAGGGATTTCAGGAACGCGGCGAAATCCGCCGGCGCGACGTCGATCGCCTGGTAGCTGCCGTCGATGCCGTATTTGGCCAGCCAGTAGCCGTGGATTTTCGGAGAGCGCGAATGGGCGATCGGATGTCCGGTGACGAAGGCCTTTTTCTCAGCCATCGATGGCTCCCAATGCGCGCAACTCCTTCAGCAGCGGCAGCAGCGGCAGGCCGACGATGGTGAAATAGTCGCCCTCGATCTTCTCGAACAGCTGGATGCCTTCGCCCTCGATCTGATAGGCACCGACACTGGACAGCGCCTTGGCGCCGACGCGGGCCAGGTGCCTGCCGATGAAGCCGGGGTCGAGCTTGCGCATGGTGAGGCTGACGACGCCGACATGCCGCCACAGCACCTCGCCGTCGCGGCAAAGCACGGCGGCGCTATTCAACTGATGCGTCTTGCCGGACAAGGCCAGGAGGTGGCGGCGGGCGCCTTCCATGTCGGCGGGCTTATGAAAGATCTCGTCGCCCAGCGACAGGGTTTGGTCGCAGCCGAGCACCAGGGTGCCCGGCTTGCGCTCGCTGACCTCGGTCGCCTTGGCCTCGGCCAGGATCGACGCGACGTCCTCGGGCGAAGCGCCGCTGTCCTTCAGCGGAGCCTCGAGCGCACGCTCGTCGACATTTGCCGGCACCGCCTCGATGTCGAGGCCGGCGCTGACGAGCATGGCTTTTCGGAATGGGCTGCCGGAGGCGAGGATGATCTTTTCAGGCATGATGGTTCATTCAACCGTTGCGATCCGTCCAGCACCCCTCATCCGTCTCGGCGCTGTCGCGCCGATCCACCTTCTCCCACAAGGGGAGAAGGAAAGTCCAACGTCACCGCAAATCGCCGCCTGGCGGTAATCGCAGGACGCTGGCGCCGCGTTCTTCCTTCTCCCCTTGTGGGAGAAGGTGGCCGAGCGAAGCTCGGTCGGATGAGGGGTGTTGGACGGAGTGCTCACTTACATCGCTTGCCCTAGCGCGTCTTGCTCCGCAGGGCAACGATCGCCGCGGCCGTTTCCTCGATGGAGCGGCGGCTGACATCGATCATCGGCCAGCCATGCCGGGTGCAGAGCTGGCGGGCATAGGCGAGCTCCTCGTTGATCGCGGCGCGGTCGACATAGTCGGTCGGCACGAAGGCGGCGCTGTTGCCGAGGATGCGGTTTTGCCTCACATGCGAGATGCGCTCGGCCGTGGCGACCAGGCCGACGACCAAAGGCGTCTTGGCGGCGATCAGGCTTTCGGGCAGCGGCACGCCGAGCACAATGGGGATGTTGGCGGTCTTGATGCCGCGATTGGCGAGATAGATGCTGGTCGGCGTCTTCGAGGTGCGCGAAATACCGATCAGCACGATGTCGGCATCGTCCATATTGGCCGGCAGCTGGCCGTCATCATGCTCCATGGTAAAGTTCAGCGCATCGATGCGGCGGAAATATTCGGCGTCGAGCACGTGCTGAGCGCCGACGCGGCGGCCGGCCGGCGTGCCGAGATAGGACTGGAAGACGGTCAGCACCGGTTCCAGCACCGAGACGCAAGGCAGGCCCATGGCAGCGCAGCGCTCATCGATCGAGCGCGCCAGCTTCTGGTCGACCACCGTATAGAGAATAATGCCGGGCTCCTCCTCTATGTCCTCGAAGACCTTGGCGATCTGCTTTTCCGTGCGGATCAGCGGATAGATGTGCTCGATGGCGCGCGCATCCTTGTATTGGGCGGACGCCGCGCGGCCGGCCGCCAGCAGCGTCTCGCCGGTGGCGTCGGAGATCAGATGCAGATGAAAGAAGCTCTGAGGTTTGTTCACAGGGAATGGGTCCAGGCTGTGGGCAATTGTGGACAAGGCTGGATGGGCAAGCCTTGGGCAAGGAAGCGACTGTATCAGATGGCCGCTTGTCCACAATTCGACCCGCTGTAGGCTTTGTCGCGGCGCTGGGGACAAAACCGGGGATCAAGTTTTCTTGGCCGGTTTCATCCACAGGGCGAGGTTCGGAACGGTAAGTCCAAGCTTTTGACTCCAAAGCTGGAATCCGCCTCGTCCCCAAAACCCTCCAAATTGCGAAAGCGAGTACGCGACAATATGCTGACTGGCCTTTTCGGCTCGGAGGCTGGACAGGTCGCAACCATCACAACCAACAGACTCTTAGAATCAGAAGACTCTTTTAAAATAGATATTTGATTTAAGAGGGGCGCGCATGACCCCGAACCAGAGGTTCGGAAAGGATCATGCGCTAAATGAAAGCGCTACAGCGTCCTTTGCGCGTCTAAGGACGCGCGGCGCTGTAGAGAGGGCAGCGCAGGATGGCTGGGAAACGGATCGTGCTCGACGTCCTCAAGGGCGAGACGGTTTCACCGCCGCCGCTCTGGATGATGCGTCAGGCGGGCCGCTATCTTCCGGAGTATCGCGAGACCAGGAAGCGAGCGGGGTCCTTCCTCGATCTCTGCTACGATCCGGACCTTGCCGTCGAGGTAACGCTGCAGCCGATCGAGCGCTTCGGCTTCGACGCCTCGATCCTGTTCTCCGACATTCTCGTTGTGCCCAATGCTCTGGGGCGGGACGTCCGCTTCGAGGAGGGCCGCGGACCGGTCCTGAAGCCGATCTCGGCGGCCGAGATTGCGGCGCTGAACGGCGACATGTTTCACGTGAATCTCGAACCGGTCTACGAGACCGTGCGCCGGCTGCGGGCGAAACTGCCCGATGAGACGACGCTGCTCGGCTTCTGCGGCGCGCCATGGACGGTGGCGACCTATATGATCGCCGGCCACGGCACGCCCGACCAGGGCCCCGCCCGGCTATTCGCCTATCGCGAGCCCGAGGCCTTCGCGCGGCTTCTGAGGATATTGGCCGATCATTCGGCCGCCCATCTCATCCGCCAGATCGAGGCCGGCGCCGATGCGGTGCAGATTTTCGATTCATGGTCGGGCGTGCTGGACGAGCCGTCCTTCGAGGCTTTCTGCGTCGAGCCGGTGGCCGAGATCGTCGCCCAAGTGAAGGCGGTTCACCCCGATGTGCCGGTGATCGGCTTCCCGAAGGGCGCGGGCGAGCGCTATCGTGATTACAGGAGAAAGACCGGCATTGCCGGTCTAGGTCTCGACTGGACCGTGCCGCTGTCGATGGCGAAGGAGCTGCAGCGCGACGGAGCGGTGCAGGGCAATCTCGATCCGTTGCGCCTGGTCGCCGGCGGCAAGGCACTCTCTGACGGTGTCGAGGCAATTCTGAGGACTTTGGGTGACGGGCCGCTGATCTTCAATCTCGGCCACGGCATCACGCCGGAAACGCCGGTGGCGCATGTCGAGGCGATGGTGAAAATGGTGAGAAGCCGCCGATGAACGATGTAAGCAGCGAGAACAGCACTGGCCAGGCGATGAAGCGCATGGCGATCGGCATTGCCCTGCTCGTCGTGCTGACGGCGCTGCTTTATCTCGCGGCACCCGACAGCTTCTATCCGTGGGCCAAGGCGATCCATGTGATCGCGGTCATTTCCTGGATGGCCGGCATGCTCTATTTGCCGCGTCTCTTCGTCTACCATGTCGATGCCGAAAGGGGCTCGGTGCAGTCCGAAACCTTCAAGGTGATGGAGCGCCGGCTGCTCAGAGGGATCATCAATCCGGCGATGACCGCGACCTGGGTGTTCGGGCTTTGGCTTGCCTGGAAGGGCTTTGGATTCCAGGGCGGCTGGCTGCACGCCAAGATTGCGCTGGTGCTCATTTTGTCGGGGCTGCATGGCTATCTCGCCGGCGCGGTCAGGAAATTTGCCGAGGACAAGAACGAAAAGCCGGCGAGGCACTGGCGGATCGTCAATGAGATCCCCACATTGCTGATGATCGTCATCGTCATCCTGGTCGTCGTGAAGCCGTTCTGAGGCCTTCCCGGATCCGGCCAGGCCCAGCAAAAGGCGGCTTGCTCTTTCAGTCGAGCGACGATACAAGACGGGTCTTCCTTCCCGTCATGCGCCGCCCCTTTTCTCGCTTTCGGCCGCGCCCGACATTTGTCGCATCCAGCCGATTTCCCTCTCCAAAGCCTACCCAGAGTCTATCTAATGCAAGAAATGAAACTCGCAGAGTTCAAGAACAAGAAGCCGCCGGAGCTGATCGCTTATGCCGAGACGCTCGAGGTGGAGAACGCCAGCGTCATGCGCAAGCAGGAGCTGATGTTCGCGATCCTGAAGAAGCTCGCCGCCCAAGACGTCGAGATCATCGGCGAAGGCGTGGTCGAGGTGCTGCAGGACGGTTTCGGCTTCCTGCGCTCGGCCAACGCAAACTACCTGCCGGGTCCCGACGATATCTACATCTCGCCGTCGCAAATAAGGCGCTTTTCGCTCAAAACCGGCGATACGGTCGAAGGACCGATCCGCAGCCCGAAAGAGGGCGAGCGCTATTTCGCGCTGCTCAAGGTCAACACCATCAATTTCGACGACCCGGAGAAGATCCGGCACAAGATCCACTTCGATAATCTGACGCCGCTCTACCCGACCAAGCGGCTGAAGATGGAGATCGACAATTCGACCTCCAAGGACATCTCGCCGCGCGTGATCGACCTGGTCGCGCCGATCGGCAAGGGACAGCGCGCGCTGATCAACGCGCAGCCGCGCACCGGCAAGACGGTGCTGATGCAGAACATCGCCCATTCGATCACCGCCAACCACCCGGAATGCTATCTGATCGTGCTTCTGATCGACGAGCGTCCGGAGGAAGTGACCGACATGCAGCGCTCGGTGAAGGGCGAGGTGATTTCCTCGACCTTCGACGAGCCGGCAGCGCGCCACGTTCAGGTCGCCGAGATGGTGATCGAGAAGGCCAAGCGCCTGGTCGAGCATGGCCGCGACGTCGTCATCCTGCTGGATTCGATCACCCGTCTCGGCCGCGCCTACAACACCGTGGTGCCGTCATCCGGCAAGGTGCTGACCGGCGGTGTCGACGCCAACGCGCTGCAGCGCCCGAAGCGCTTCTTCGGCGCCGCCCGCAATATCGAGGAAGGCGGCTCGCTCACCATCATCGCCACCGCGCTGATCGATACGGGCAGCCGCATGGACGAAGTGATCTTCGAAGAGTTCAAGGGCACCGGCAACTGCGAAATCCAGCTCGACCGCAAGGTGGCCGACAAGCGCATCTACCCGGCGATGGACATCCTCAAATCGGGCACCCGCAAGGAAGACCTGCTGGTGCCGCGCGCGGACCTGCAGAAGATCTTCGTGCTGCGCCGCATCCTCGCGCCGATGGGCACGACCGACGCGATCGAGTTCCTCATCGACAAGCTCAAGCAGACCAAGACCAACGCGGACTTCTTCGATTCGATGAATACGTGATTGGGGCGATGCCCTTCCTCCTTCTCCCCTTGTGGGAGAAGGTGGATCGGCGCGCAGCGCCGAGACGGATGAGGGGTGTTCCAGCGGAGTGAGACG